>NZ_JBKBQG010000032.1:0-48348 GCF_046292825.1 Salinarimonas sp.
GGCCCGGCTCCGGCTCCGGCATGCGCGGGGCGAGCGGCGGGTCGACCGGTCGCGGCGCGGGCCGCGTCTCGGCGAGCGGCGGCTGCAGCGGAGGCAGGACCGGCGGCGGCGGCACCGGCTCGGACGGGACGGGCTGCGGGACCGAAGGCTCCGACGGCGAGACTGGAGAGGGCTGCGCGGAAGGCGGCGTCGGCCGCGGCGGCGCGGCGAGCGCCTCGGGCGAGAGCGCGGCGGGGGACAAGGCCTGCTCGAGCGCGGCGCGGGCGACGGCCTCCGGCGCGGCGCGCAGCGGCGCCCCGGCGACGAGGGCGGCCTCTGAAACCGCGACCGGCGCGGGCGCTTCCGGACGCCGAGCCGGCGGCGCCGCGGGCTCGGGCCGAGGCTCAATGCGAGGCTCGGGTCGAGGCTCGGGTCGAGGCTCCGGCCTCGCATCCGGCGCATGCGGGGCGACGGGCTCGGGCATCGGCGCGGGCGGGGCGGCGCGGGCGGGCGCCTCGCCGGGGGCGGGGGCGCGCGCGGGCCGCGGGGCGATGCCGCTCTCGACGACGACGTCGTTGGGCCCGCCGATCAGGAGGAGATGCTCGACCCCGTCGCGGCGCAGGAGCACGAGCTGCCGCTGCCGGTCGAGGTCGTAGACGTCGACGATGCCCAGGCGCGGCTGCCGCGCCTTGCCGCCGACGAGCCCCTGGCCGCCGAAGCGCCGGCCCATGACCTTCGGCGCGAGCCACGCGAACAGAGCGAGCAGCCCCATCACGATCGCGAACGCGATCAGGTATTGGACGATGGAAGTGTTTTCGAAGCCCAGCATGGCAGATCGTCGCGCTCTCCTGGTGCGGCCCCCGGGCGGGGATCCGCAGACGTCGGGCCCCGCCGGACCCCATCGGTCCGGACAGGCCACCGGGCGCGGGGGCGGTCTGTCCCCCGCGCTCGGCGGATGCACCATGACACCAAGCGGTTAACATGAAAACACCGAAGCGCGAGGCCTCTTTAACGCAACGTTAACCATGCGATGGGCAGTTTTTGCCGAGGCGGCGCAGCGGCGCGGCCGATCCGAGCGGAGAGCGCGAGCCCGTGAGCGTCGTCGGCCTGCCCCTGATCGAGAAGCTGAAGGCGCGTCTGCACTTCCACCAGGCGCGCCAGAAGGTCCTCGCGGAGAACGTCGCGAACGCCGACACGCCCGGATTCGTGCCGCGCGACGTCGCCGAGCCCCGCCTCGGCCCCGGAGGGCGGGTGCTGGAGGCGCGGCTCGCACCGATCCGGACGAGCCCGCTCCACCTCGCCGGCGGGAGCAATGGGCGCGGACCGGGCGAGACGAACGCCGCGCGGTTCGAGACGCGCCCGAGCGGAAACGCGGTGAACCTCGAGGAGGAGATGCTGAAGGTCGGCCAGAATCAGTCCGACTACCAGCTCGCCGCCTCGCTCTACCAGAAGAGCCTGCAGATGCTGCGCACGGCCGTCGGCCGTCGCTGAACCGAGGAGAGACGCGCGCCATGGATTTCCTCAAGACCATCTCGCTCGCCGCCTCGGGCCTCAAGGCCCAGGCCGGCCGCATGCGGATCATCGCCGAGAACCTCGCCAACGCCGATTCCACGGCGACCACGCCCGGCGGCGATCCCTACCGGCGCAAGGTCCCCACCTTCCAGAACAGGCTCGATCGCGAGCTCGGCGCCCATGTCGTGCGGCTCGGCCGCATCCAGACCGACCAGAGCGAGTTCCGCACCCGCTTCGACCCCGGCCACCCCGCCGCCGACGAGAACGGCGAGGTCAAGCTGCCCAACGTCAACTCGCTCGTCGAGGCGATGGACATGCGCGAGGCCCAGCGCAGCTACGAGGCGAACCTGAACCTCGTCGCGGCCACCCGGCGCATGATCACCCGCACGATCGACATCCTGCGCGCCTGACCGGAGGACGAGCCATGGCGACGAACGCCTTCGCAGCAAACGCCTATTCCGCGATCCAGGGCCTCGGCCAGAGCGCCGGGGCGCGTCCCCAGGCGACCCCCTCGAATGGGCCCGATTTCGCCGAGCTCGTGCGCGGCGCCGTCGGCCACGTCGCCGAATCCGGCCGCAACGCCGAGAGCCAGGCCGCCGCCGCCGCCATGGGCCGCGCCGACATCGTCGACGTGGTCACCGCGGTCGCCGAGAGCGAGGCCGCGCTCGAGACGCTGGTGGCCGTGCGCGACCGCGTCATCCAGGCCTACGAAGAGATCATGCGCATGCAGATCTGAGGCGGGCTGCCGCGCCCGCCTTCGTCCACGCGCCCCGTTCGCATCCGAGATCCCGTCATGACCGCCGCCACCATGCTCGACGTCGCCCGCGAGGGCATCCTCACCTTCTTCGTCGTCGGCGCGCCGGTGATGCTCGTGGCGCTCGCGGTCGGCGTCGGCATCTCGCTCGTCCAGGCGCTCACGCAGATCCAGGAGCAGACGCTCGTCTTCGTGCCGAAGATCATCGCGGTGTTCGCGGCGCTGCTCCTGCTCCTGCCGATGATGAGCCATGCGCTCGGCGGCTACATGACGCGCATCGCCGAGCGCATCGTCGCAGGCGGATGAGCGCCGCCCCCGCTCTCGTGCGCGCAGCACCCCGCGCGGGCGCGAAAAACCCCGCGCGATCGGCTATCGTGCGGCATGGTCCTCCTGATTCCCGAAACGGCTGCCGCCTTCATGCTCGCCTTCGCGCGGGTGGGGACGCTCGTGATGCTGTTGCCGGGGATCGGCGAGCAGCTCCTCTCGCCCCGCGTGCGCCTCGCCTTCGCGATCCTCTTGACGATCGTGGTCTTCCCCGCCGTGCGCCCGCTCGTGGAATCGGGCCTGTCGCCGGATGCGACGCTCTCGCTCCTCCTCGGCGAGATCCTGGTCGGTCTCGTGATCGGGCTCTCGGTGCGCATGATCGTCGGCGCGCTCCAGACCGCGGGCACGATCGTCGCGCAGCAGATGGGGCTCGGCTTCGCGATGTCGGTCGACCCCACGATGGGCGGCCAGCAGGCGGCGGTGGGCAACCTGATCACGCTCCTCGCCATCGTCCTGATCTTCGCCACCGACCTGCACCACCTCGCCATCGCCGCGATCCGCGCGAGCTACGACATGCTGCCGCCGGGCGGCCTGCCGGAGGCGGGGGACGTGGCGCGGCTCGGCATCGCGGCGGCGGCGCGCGGGTTCTCGCTCGCGGTGCAGATCTCGGCGCCCTTCATCGTGTTCGGCATCCTGTTCAATCTCGGGCTCGGCGTGCTCTCGCGCCTGATGCCGCAATTGCCGGTGTTCTTCATCGCGCTGCCGGCGACGATCCTCGGTGGCGCGCTCGTGCTGCTCGTCGTCATTACCCTGATGATGAGCGTCTTTCTCGAGGACCTGCGCGCCTTCCTTGCGATGGTGTCGGGGCTCTGACGGCGGCGTGAACGAGGGGCCCCGCGCGCGGGGACGGGGGAGGCGGGCTTGGCCGAGCAACAGGATCAGGACGATCGCACGGAGGAGCCGACCCAGCGAAAGCTCGAGGAGGCGATCAACAAGGGCAACGTCGCCAAGAGCCAGGAGATCTCGACGCTCTTCGTGCTCGGCGGCTTCGCGCTCGCGACCATGCTCGCGGCCCCGTCCTCCGCCGGCATCCTGGTGGAGGGCCTCACGGCTTTCCTGCGCAACGCCCATCAGGTCCCCGGCGACGGCGCTGGCATCCTCGCGGCGGCGCGCCAGGCGGGCCTCGTGATGATCGCCGCGCTCGCGGTGCCGTTCGTCGTCTTCATCCTCGCCGGGCTCATGGGAGCGGGCCTCCAGCATCGGCCGCTCTGGGCGACCGAGATGCTCCTGCCCAAGCTCGAGCGGATCTCGCCGCTCTCCGGCTTCAAGCGCATCTTCGGCGCCGAGGCCCTCGTCAACTTCCTCAAGGGCCTGTTCAAGATCGCGATCGTCGGCACGCTCGCCGCCATCGTGCTCTGGGGCGAGCGCGCGCGCATGGAGGAACTCGTCACCCTCGACCCGCGTCTGATGGCGCCGGTGATCTCGGCGATCGCGCTCAAGCTTCTCGCGGCGATCATCGCCCTGTTCTTCTTCGTGGCGGTGGCGGACGCGATCTATCAGCGATTCGCCTGGCTCAAGCGCCAGCGCATGAGCCGCCGCGAGATCAAGGAAGAGTTCAAGCAGAGCGAAGGCAGCCCCGAGATCCGCGCCAAGCAGCGCCAGATCCGCATGGAGCGCGCGCGTCGGCGCATGATGGAGGCGGTGCCGACCGCCACCGTGGTGATCACGAACCCGACCCACTACGCCGTCGCGCTCAAGTACGAGCCGGGCATGGCGGCGCCGGTCTGCGTCGCCAAGGGCGTCGACGCGCTCGCCCTGCGCATCCGCGAGCGCGCCCGCGAGCACGACGTGCCGATCGTCGAGAACCCCCCGCTCGCCCGCGCGCTGCACGCGAGCGTCGAGCTCGACGCGCAGATCCCGGTGGATCATTACGCCGCGGTGGCGGAAGTGATCGGCTACGTCTTGCGGCTCAGGCGCCGTCGCGCTTAACCAGAACGGGAAGAGGCAGGCGGATGGCCATGGCACGGGCGGCGGGCAAGCCTTCGGGCAGGATCGAACGGGGGAGCGTCGAGCGGTCCGACCGCCCGGGTCGCATCGGACTCCTCGTCGCGCTCGCGCTCGTGCTGCCGGCGACCTTCTTCGGCCTCAGCTTTGTGACGACCGACGAGGCCCAGCCGCTGATCACGGCGCTGCTCGCGCTGCTCGCGATGGCGGGCGTGTTCTTCATCACCGCCTACGGCATCGGCGCGCTGCATTTCGCCGGGCGCGCGGCCGGCAACGACCTGACGAAGGCGATGGCCGATTCGGCCTCGGAGGGGCTCGTCGTGGTCGAGGGCGACGGGCGCGTCGCCTATGCCAACGAGGCCTATCTCTCGTTCGCCGGAGGCGCGACCGAGCTCGTCGACGTGAAGCCGGTCGAGCGGCTGTTCGTGGGGGCGCCGGAGGTCTCCGAGGCGATCTACCGCCTCGCCCAGGCGGCGCGGGAGGAGCGCGCGCTCGCCGAGGAGATCCGCCTCTCGCCGGCGCTCGGCGGGCGCGCCGATTTCGGCTGGTACCGCGTGCGCGTGCGCCCGCTGCCGCGCCCGGGCGGGCGCTCGGCCGCCCTGTGGAGCATCGCCGACGTCACCCACGAGCGCGAGCGCCACGAGAACGTCTTCCAGGAGCTGCAGCACGCGATCGACTATCTCGATCACGCGCCGGCGGGCTTCTTCTCGGTCGAGCCGGACGGCTCGGTCGCCTACATGAACGCCACGCTCGCCGCTTGGCTCGACCACGATCTCGCCCAGGTGGGCTCGGGCGGGCTCACCCTCGACGAGATCCTGCCCCGCGACATCGCCGACATGCTCGCCCATGTCGACGGCGCGCCGGGAGAGGTCCGCACCGAGGTCTTCGACGTCGACATGCGTCGGCGCGGCGGGCAGGCGCTGCCGGTGCGGCTCTACCACCGCCTCGCCTTCGGCCAGAGCGGCGAGCGCGGCGCCTCGCGCACCCTCGTCCTCAACCGCTCGGCGGGCGAGGAGGGAGCGGCCGAGAGCCAGCGCGCCGCAGAGGTGCGGTTCGCGCGCTTCTTCAACAACACGCCGATCGCCATCGCGACTCTCGCGCGGGACGGGCGGATCCTGCGCGCCAACGCCGCCTTCGTGCGCCTGTTCGGCGCTCTGCCGCGCGGGGAGGGCGAGGGCGCGGGCGGGCGGCTCGTCGATCTCGTCGCCGAGCGCGACCGCGAGAGCCTCGCCCATGCGCTCGCCGAGGCGGAGGAGGCGCGCGCGCCGGGGCCCGTCGAGGTCGCGCTCGCGGGCGCGGGCGACCGCTCGGCGCGCCTCTGGTCGAGCCCCGTCGGCGAGGCGGACGCGGACGGCGACACGGTCGTCGTCTACGCCCTCGAGACGACCGAGCAGCGCCATCTCGAGACGCAGTTCGCGCAGGCGCAGAAGATGCAGGCGGTGGGCCAGCTCGCGGGCGGCGTCGCGCACGACTTCAATAACGTGCTTCAGGCGATCATCGGCTATTCCGATCTCCTCCTCGCCAATCACCGGCCGACGGACCCCGCCTTCCAGGACATCATGCAGATCAAGCAGAACGCGAACCGGGCCGCGAGCCTCGTTCGGCAGCTGCTCGCCTTCTCGCGGCGCCAGACGCTGCGCCCGGAGGTGCTCGATCTCGGCGAGGTGATGTCCGACCTCACGATGCTCCTCAAGCGGCTCCTCGGCGAGCGCGTCGAGCTCGACCTGCGCCACGGCCGCGACCTTTGGCCTGTGCGCGCGGACGTGCATCAGCTCGAGCAGGTGGTGATCAACCTCGCGGTGAACGCGCGCGACGCCATGCCCGACGGCGGGCGGCTGACGATTCGCACCGCCAACGTCGCCGCCGAGGAGGCGCGCGGTCTCGAACTGCCCGGCCTGCCCGGCGCAGACCACGTCCTCATCGAGGTCTCCGACACCGGCACCGGCATCCCGCCGGAGGTGATCGACAAGATCTTCGAGCCGTTCTTCACCACGAAGGAGATCGGCAAAGGCACCGGGCTCGGGCTCTCGACGGTGTTCGGCATCGTCAAGCAGTCGAACGGCTTCGTCTACGTCGATTCGACCGTCGGAGAGGGCACGACCTTCCGGGTCTTCCTGCCGCGGCACGTCCAATCGAGTGCCGAGGTCGCCGCGAGCCGGCTCGAGACCTTGAAGCGCCCCGCGACCGACCTCACGGGGCAGGGCACCATCCTCCTCGTCGAGGACGAGGATCCGGTGCGGGCGGTCAACGCGCGGGCGCTCGCCGCGCGTGGCTACACGGTGCTGGAGGCGGCCTCCGGGATCGAGGCGCTCGAGGTGATGGCGGGGGCGGCCAATCCCGTCGATCTCGTCGTCTCCGACGTCGTGATGCCGGAGATGGACGGCCCCACGCTCCTGCGCGAGCTGCGCAAGAGCCATCCGGACCTCAAGGTGATCTTCGTCTCGGGCTATGCCGAGGACGCCTTCAAGAAGAACCTGCCCGACGGCGAGGACTTCGCCTTCCTGCCCAAACCCTTCTCGCTCAAGCAGCTGATCGAGACGGTGAAGGGCGTGATGCCGGGCTGAGGCGCCCGGCGCGCGGCCCGCCGCTTTCCTGTGGATGCCGCGCGCGCGAGCGGGGTGCTTCGAGTGGCGCCGATCTCCCTCCGGAAAGCTTGCGCGCACGCAGACGAGAGGGGCGCGCCAACATCCCTCCCCGTAGGGGAGGGTGGCCCCTGGAGCGCAGCGACAGGGGTCGGGTGGGGCCCGAAACATTCCGCCACGCCAATGCGTTGACCGGCCCTGCCGCTACGATCCGCAAGGCCGCCGCCGCGCGACGGCTCCATGCAAGAACGCCCATCACGAGAAAAAATGTTCCTGCTTCGTTTTTGCGCTTGTTCATGAGAACGAATTGCGTACATTCACCCGGGAACGCGTTTGAGTTTCGGCTTCGCCCCGTGCAATAAGGGATGACGACGATGGCACAGACCTCGCTGAGGCTGGTGGAAGGCTCCCCGATGGACAAGGACAAGGCGAAGGCGCTCGACGCGGCGCTCTCCCAGATCGAGCGCTCGTTCGGCAAAGGCTCGATCATGAGGCTCGGCAAGGGCCAGCCGCTCGTCGAGATCGAGACGGTCTCGACGGGCTCGCTCGGGCTCGACATCGCGCTCGGCGTCGGCGGCCTGCCGCGCGGGCGAATCATCGAGATCTACGGGCCGGAGAGCTCCGGCAAGACGACGCTCGCGCTGCACACGATCGCGGAGGCGCAGAAGAAGGGCGGCGTCTGCGCCTTCGTCGACGCCGAACACGCGCTCGATCCGGTCTATGCCCGCAAGCTCGGCGTCAATCTCGACGACCTCCTGATCTCCCAGCCCGACACGGGCGAGCAGGCGCTCGAGATCACGGACACGTTGGTGCGCTCGGGAGCGGTCGACGTGCTCGTCGTCGATTCGGTCGCCGCGCTGACGCCGCGCGCCGAGATCGAGGGCGAGATGGGCGAGGTGCAGCCGGGTCTCCAGGCGCGCCTCATGTCCCAGGCCCTGCGCAAGCTCACCGGCTCGATCTCGCGCTCGCGCACGATGGTGATCTTCATCAACCAGATCCGCATGAAGATCGGCGTCATGTACGGCTCGCCGGAGACGACGACCGGCGGCAACGCGCTCAAGTTCTACGCCTCCGTGCGCCTCGACATCCGCCGCGTCTCGACGCTCAAGGACCGCGACGAGGCGATCGGCAACCAGGTGCGCGTCAAGGTCGTCAAGAACAAGGTCGCCCCGCCCTTCAAGCAGGTCGAGTTCGACATCATGTACGGCGAGGGCATCTCCAAGGTCGGCGAGGTTCTCGACCTCGGCGTCAAGGGCGGCATCGTCGAGAAGTCGGGCGCCTGGTTCTCCTACGACAGTCAGAGGCTCGGCCAGGGGCGCGAGAACGCCAAGACCTTCCTGCGCGAGAATCCGGACGTCGCCAACAAGATCGAGAATTCCATCCGCCAGAATTCCGGCGTGCTGGCCGACCGCATCCTGGATCAGGCGGATCCGACGGCGGACGATCTCGACGAAGGGGAGCCGTGAGAGCGCCCCTCCGCGATCCGGGGGCGCTTTCCGCCCGTAAGGTGTGAAGCCGGCTTCGTGTGGTGGCCGGCGCGAGGATGGGCGGCGGGGCTCGCGCTCTCGGTGCGGCTCCGCTACGGTGTCGGGATCGGGAGCACGGTCGCGCTCGGTGGCGCCCGGTGACCAATCGCCTGGAGGATCGGACTTGAGCGCACGCGCGAGAAACGTTTTCGTCGCCGCGCTCGGCCTGCTCGCGATCTGGGCCGCTCTGAGCCTCCTCGTCAATCTGCCGCCCTTCGCCTCGGCCTTGTTCGGCGTGTTCCATCTCGCGCTCGCGCTCGAGGTCGGCGTGGCGCTCGGATTGTTCGCCCTGGTGCGCGCGGCGCGGGGCACCACGCCGCGGGCGCTCGTGCATCTCGTGGCCTTCGCGCTCACCCTGATGATCTTCCTGCGCGTGGCGGATCTCGTCGCGCGCACCATCGTCGACCGCCCGCTCAACCTCTATCTCGACGTCGCCCTTCTGCCGGCGGTCTGGGACGTGGCGCGGACGCTTGCCGGGCCGGCGCTCGCCGTCTCGGCCTTCGCGGGGCTCGCGATCGGCCTCGTCCTCGTCCATGTCGGCCTCGCGCGGCTTTTCCGCTGGCTCGGCCCGCGCTTCGACGACCGTGCCCATCGCGGCGCGCTCGCGGTGCTCCTCGGCCTCGCGCTCGTCGTCTTCGTCGGCCAGCGCACGCTCCTCGCCGAGATCCCCGGCTGGCGGCCGGTCGGCGCGTCGGCGAGCCTCGTCGTCGCCCAGCAGGCGGAGCGCACGCGCGACGTCTTCGCCCGCCGCGCCGCCTTCCGCGCGGCGATCGGCACCGATGTGGCGGACGCGATCCCCGACGACGCGCTCCTCGCCGCTCTCGACGGTCGCGACGTCCTCGTCGTGTTCGTGGAGAGCTACGGCGTCACCGCGCTGGACGAGCCCTCCTATGCCGAGATCGTCGCGCCGAGCCTCGAGGCGCTCGGACGCGCCGCGGCGCAGGCCGGGTTCTCCGCCGCGACCGGCCGGATGATCGCCGCGAGCGTCGGGGGCCAGTCCTGGCTCAACCATGCGAGCCTGATGTCGGGCCGCTTCATCGATGATCAGACCCTCTACGCGCTCTATCTGTCCGAGCAGCCGCGCACCCTCGTCCACGATTTCGCGCGCGCGGGCTATCGCACCGTCCAGTCGAAGCCGGCGATCACGTTGCCTTGGCCCGAGGGCCTGCAGCTCGGTTTCGACGAGACCCATGTCGTCGCCGACATGGGCTACGAGGGGCCCGACTTCTATTGGGGCACCGTGCCCGACCAGTTCGCCCTCGACCATCTCGCGGGCATGGAGATCGAGCGCTCGCCGCGACCGCCGCTGTTTGCCATGATCGCGCTCATCTCGAGCCACGCGCCCTGGCTGCCGGTGCCGGAAGTGGTGCCCTGGGAGGCGCTCGGCGACGGCTCGGTCTTCGAGACCTGGACGCGGGACGCGCCGCTCGCCCGCGACGTCTGGCGTCACCCTCCGCTCGTGCGCGATTATTACCGCCGCTCGGTCGCCCATTCCCTCGACGCGGTCGCCGTCTTCCTGCGCGATCGCGTCGACCCGAGCACTCTCGTGATCGTCCTCGGCGACCACCAGCCGGCGACCCTGATCACCGGGCCCGACGCCTCGCGGGCGGTGCCCGTCCACGTCTTCTCCGGCGATCCCGACCTCCTCGCCCCCTTCGCCACGCTCGGTTTCGCACCCGGCGTCGCGCTGCCGCCGGCCCCCGCGGCGGGCGATTCGGCGATCCCCCGCATGGACGCCTTCCGCCCCTTCCTCCTCGAGACCTTCAGCCCCCGCCCGACGGCGTCCCGCGACCGCTCTCGCGCCGAGGCGGATGCGAGCCGCATCCCGGCGACGCCCGGCGGCGCGATCGCGCGCGCCCGGCAGGCAAGTTCCCGATCCGCGGCGTCCGCGGTCATGGGAGCGCATTTCTCGGATCTGGAAGGCGCGGGTGCCCGAATGACGGGGATCCGGCCTGCGGATCCGCGAGGCCCGCGCTCGCCCCTCTGAGGCCTCCGGCCAGTCGCCCCCGAATCACCCGCGCCGGGATTTCCGCCGACCCTTCCCCTTGCCTGCGCGCCGATCGCGCCCGCATGCGACGATGCGGACGGCGGCCTGCCGGCCGCATCCGGAATTTCCCGTCGCGAGAGCCGCCCGGCCGAGCGCTCGCTCGCCCCGATACACGCGCCGCTGGCCTCGACGGGCGCCCCGCGGGCCGCCGCACCGCGCCAGCGCCGACGCCGTCCGGGTGCCGCGTGCGCGAGCCGATCGCTCCCGCGGGCTCGGCCTCCGCAAGCGTCCGGCGAAGCCCTCGAGCTGCCCGCTCAGCGGGAAGGTTGACGGATTATTGACGATGTCGCCCCTAACGCATGCACTCTGTGCATGGCTGACGCGCCAAAATCCGATCTGGTCCGCAGCGCGGCCGCTGCATATTGCATTGCACAACGACGGCGTGGACGCGACAGCCGAGACGGCTCGCGCCGCGCCGCCCAGATTTCCTTCGGAGCCAAGACCATGATCGTCACCTGGATTCTCGAGCGCCTTCGCGCCTATGCCCGCTACCGCGACACCGTGCGCGAGCTCTCCCGCCTGTCGGATCGGGAGCTCGCCGATGTCGGGCTCTCCCGCGCCGATATCGAGGCGGCCGCCCGTCTCGCCGCCCGCGGCTGACCGCACCGCGAGGCGCGATCGCCTCGCCGCGACCGACAAGGACGCCTCGCCCGCTCGCCGGGCGGGGCGTTCGCCTATCCAAACGGAAGATTCGCAATGCGGCTCAGGCCGCGGGTCCCCTGCGCCGCCCCTTCACCAGAGCCGAGACCGCGCCGCGCAGCGTGCGCACCTCCTGCTCGGTGAGCTCGCGCCGCAGGAGCATGTCGCGCAGGTTCCGCACCATCAGCGCGCGCTTCTCGGGCACGAAGAAGCCGACGGCATCGAGCTCCGCCTCGAGATTCTCGAGGAACGACACGGTCATCTCGCGCGGGGCGGGGATGCGCTCGCTTTCCCGGAAGGGGAGGGCGCCCGGCAGACGGGCCTTGTACCAATCGTAGCCGACGAGCAGCACCGCCTGGGCGATGTTCAGCGACGGGCAGGTCGGGTCGACGGGAAAGGTCACGATCGCGTCGGCGAGCGCCACCTCGTCGTTCTCGAGCCCCCAGCGCTCGCGTCCGAAGAGAATGCCCACCGGCGTGTCCGCGACGAGGTGCGGCAGCGCCTCGCCGGCGGCCTCTTCCGGCGAGAGCACGCGCTTCATCTGCCCGCGCTCGCGGGCAGTCGTGGCGTAGACGAGGCGACAATCGGCGATCGCGTCCTCGACCCGCTCGAACACGCGCGCGCGCTCGAGCACGTGGACGGCGCCCGCCGCCGTCGCCTCCGCGGCGGGATTCGGCCAGCCGTCGCGGGGGGCGACGAGGCGCAGGTCGTCGAGCGCGAAATTGCCCATCGCCCGCGCGCACATGCCGATATTCTCGCCGAGCTGCGGCTCGACGAGGACGATCGCCGGTCCGCGCGGGATCGCTCCGCTCACGAGGTCGCTCCCCGCCCGGTCCCGGCCCAGCGCACGATGTCGAGGAGCACCTCGCCGAGCGCCGCCTCCAGCGCCGCCATCGCCCGCGCGTCGACCACCTCCACCGGCACGCGCGCCGTGAAGACCCGCGCCGCCGCGATCCGCCCGGTCGCTTCCGACACCGCCCGCACCGTGATCGAGACCACCGCCTCGCCCGCGCCCGCGTCGATCTCGAAGGTGCGGATCGAGGAATTGAGCTGGTAATCGGGCGTCACGCGATCGCCGGGGCGGGCGACGCCGCCGAGGCGATTGGCGTTCTCGAAGGTCTCGATCATCCGCTCCTGGACGACGGCCGGCAGCGTGTCGGCGTACCGGACGCCCGGCAGCACCGTGAGGACGCCGCCGGGCTCGCGGACGACGACCCGATCGGTCGAGAGGATCTCGAGCGCGCTCGGCGCGACGACGAGGATGAGGCCGGGCAGGCGCATCGGTGCCGTCACCGTCACGTCCGGCGCGGCGAGCGTGAAGGTCGTGAGTGCCGGCGCGGTCGCGCAGCCGGCCATCGCCGCCGCGAGCGCGCCCGCGATCGCGAGCGACGCAACCCGCCGAACTCTTGCCATGGTCTTGCCCATCAGCCCCCCGAATCCCCCGGCGCCATCCAAACCGCAACCCGTCCGCGCCGTCAACGCCGCCCGCGGAATTCCTGTACGGGCGCGTCGCCGCCGAAGATCAGCTGCGAGGGGTCGCGCTCGAGCGCGCGCACCGCGCGGGAGATGTCGGAGAGCGTGCGCCGGCCCTCCTCCGCGAGCGCCCGGTATTCCTGCAGCCCCGGCCCGGTGAAGCGGGCGAGGTTGCCGGTGATCTCGGCCGTGCGCGTGTCGAGATTGGTGGCAAGATCGCGGATCGCCGCCGCCGCCCCGCGGATGTCGTCGAAGAGGCCGTTCTGCGTCTCGTCCTCGGCCGAGCCGAGAAAGCTCTCGGCCGCCGCCAGCACGCGGTCGACGCGGTCGGCGGAGGCGTTGAGCTTCTGCGAGATCTCGGTCGCGTTGGCGACGATCACCTCGATCGACTCGCTCTGGTCGCCGAGCGCGGCCGTGAAGCGCTCGGCGTTCTCGACGACGCGGTTGATTCGGTCGGCGTCGATGGCGCCGGCGATGCGCACCACCTCGTCGATCGCGCGCGCGAGCCCCTCCCGGTTGTCGGCGAGCGTCTGCGAGAAGGCGCGCGCGTTCTCGACGGTCTCGCCGATCGCCTGCGGATCGACCGCGGCGACGAGCCCGTCGACGCGTCCGAGCGTCTCGTCGACGCGCCCGGCGGTGTCCGTGAGCGAGCGCGTCAGCGTCTCGGCATTGGCGACGATCCGCGAGACGGATTCGCGGTTCTCCGCGAGCGTGCGCGCGAAGGCCTCGACGTCGCCGACCGTTGCCGCCACCCGGGCGGGATCGACGGCCGCGACGACGGCGCCGACGTCCTCGATCGTCGTCTGCAGGGCGAGGCTCGTCTCGTTGAGGCGCTCGGTCAGGTCTGCGGCCTGCGCGAGGATGCGCGCGATCGCCTCGCGATTGTCCGCGAAGGTCTGCGAGACGCCCTCGACATTGGCGAGGGTCGCGTCGAGGCGCCCGGCCGAGCGGGTCAGCGCCTCGGTGAGGCTCGCCGCGTTCTCCGTGATGCGCGCGACCTCGCCGCGGCTGTCGGCGAGGGTCTGCGAGAAGTCGCGGACATTGGCGACGACCACCTCGATCGCGCCGGCATCGATCGCGGCGACGACGGCGCGCGCGCTCTCGACGGTCTCCTCGACGCCCCCGGCGGCGGCGTTGAGGCGCTCGGCGATCTGGGAGGCGTCCGCGAAGACGGCGTCGATACGCTCGCGGCTGCCGGCGAGCGCCTCGGTGAAGCTCTCGACGTTCGAGACCGATCGCGCCACGCTCTCGGCATCGACGGCGGCGATCACCTGGTTGACGTTGACGGCGAGCGCGTCGAGCGATTCGGCGAGCGGGCCGACGCGCTCGGCCGCGGCGCCGACCTGTTCGAGGAAGCGGTCGATCGCCGGCGCGTTGTCGGCGAGCGCCTGGGAGAAGACGCGCACGTTCTGCACCGTCTCCGCGACGGCCTGGTCGTTCTGGGCGACGAGGGTATCGAAGCGGTCGAACACGTCGGAGGCGCGCTGGGCGATGTTGCGCGCGCTCTCGATCAGGTCCTGGAACTCGGAGGGCTCCGCTCGGATGCGGGGGATCACCGCGTTCGGGGCGGGCACCAGCGGCGGCGCGGCGGGGTCCCCGCCGATCAGCGCCACGTTGGCGATGCCGGTCAGCCCCGCGAATTCGAGGCGCGCGCTGGTGTCGGCGCGCAGCGGCGTCTCGAGATCGACGGCGACGCGGCCGAGCACGTTCGCCGGATTGTCGGGATCGATCGCGAGCGAGGTCACCTCGCCGACGCGGATGCCGTTGAAGGTCACGGCCGCCCCGCGCGAGAGGCCCGAGACCGAGCCCGTGAAGACGATCTCCACCATCGTCCGCTGGCGGCCCGTGTCGGTCGCGGCGAACCAATAGACGAAGAAGAACGCTCCGGCGACGATCACCAGGGTGAAGAGGCCGATGAGCGCGTAATTGGCACGTGTTTCCATGTCCGTCCCTCAAGCGCCGTCGCGCGCGAGGGCGCGCGCGCGCTTGCCGTGAAAATAGGAGCGCACCCACGGATGGTCGCTCGCGAGCATGGTCTCGAGCGGTCCCTGCGCGATCACGCGGCCCTCCGCGAGCGCCGCGATGCGGTCGCAGACCGAGTAGAGGCTGTCGAGATCGTGGGTGACCATGTAGACGGTGAGCCCGAGCGTCTTCTGCAGGGTGGCGATCAGATCGTCGAAATCGGCCGCGCCGATCGGATCGAGGCCCGAGGTCGGCTCGTCGAGGAAGACGATGTCGGGATCGAGGGCGAGGGCGCGGGCGAGCGCGGCGCGCTTGATCATGCCCCCCGAGAGCTCGGAGGGCAGCTTTTCGGCGGCGTCCGGCGGCAGGCCGACCATCTCGATCTTGAGCATCGCGAGATCGTCCATCATGGCTTGGGAGAGCCGGCGGTGCTCGCGCATCGGCACCTGGACGTTCTGCTTGACGGTCAAGGCGGAGAACAGCGCGCCCTGCTGGAAGAGCACGCCCCAGCGCGTCTCCAGAGCCTTGCGCTCCTGCGGCGACAGGCGCGCGACGTCGCGGCCGAGCACCTCGATCGTGCCCGCGCGCGTCGGCACGAGGCCGAGGATGGCGCGGGTGAGGACGGACTTGCCCTGTCCCGAGCCGCCGACGAAGCCCAGGATCTCGCCGCGATACACGTCGAGATCGAGGTTCTTCATGATCGTCTTCGGGCCGAAGCCGACCTCGACCCCGCGCACGCGGATCGCGATCTCGCGCTCGGGGGGAGCGGCCTCTCGGGCGGGGGAGGGGGCGAGGGCGTCGACCATGGCGGCGCTCAGAAGTTCAACGCGGCGAAGAACATGGCGAACAGGCCGTCGAGAACGATGACCATGAAGATCCCCTTCACCACGGAGGCGGTGACGTGCCGGCCGAGCGATTCGGCGGAGCCCTGCACCGCGATCCCCTCGATCGTGGCGATCACGCCGATCACCAGCGCCATGAAGGGCGCCTTGATGATGCCGACGAGGAAGGTGTTGAGCGCGATCGCCTCGCGCAGCCGCGCGAGGAAGATGTCCGGGCCGATGTCGCCGTAGATCCACGCGACGATGCCGCCCCCGACCATCGCCGCCATCGAGGCGCAGAAGGCGAGCAGCGGCAGCGCGATGACGAGGGCGAGGATGCGCGGGACGACGAGCACCTCGATCGGATCGAGCCCCATCACGCGAAGCGCGTCGATCTCCTCGCGCATCTTCATCGACCCGATCTCGGCGGTGAAGGCCGAGCCCGAGCGGCCCGCGACCATGATCGCGGCGAGGAGCACGCCCAATTCGCGCAGGACGAGGATCCCGATCAGGTCGACCGCGAAGGTCGCCGCGCCGAATTGCTGGAGCTGGAAGATGCCCTGCTGGGCGATGATCGCGCCGACCACGAAGGAGATCAGCAGGATGATCGGCAGCCCGCGCCAGGCGATCTGGTCGAGTTGGTTGACGAGCGACGTGCCGCGGAAGTGCCGCGGTTGCGCGATCACGCGGGCGATCGCCGCCATCAGCTCGCCGAGGAAGGCGATGCCGCGCAGGAGGTCGTGCCCGGCCCCCACCATCGCGCGACCGACCGTCACGAGGAAGTCGACGAAGGGCGAGAGGCGCGGCGGACGCTCGAAATCGAGTTCGGCGCGCGCCACTTCGCCGAGCAGGATGCGGTGGGCGGCGCTCTCGGTCGCGATCTCGACGCCGACGCCCTCGGCTGCGAGCCCGCGGCGGGCCCGCTCGACGACGAGCGCGCCCGCCGTGTCGAGCCGCTCGATCCCGGAGAGGTCGAGGACGAGCCGCTCGCGACCGCGGCCGGCCTCGCGAATGGCGCCGCCGCAGGCCTCGAGCGCCCGGCCGAAGCCCGCCGTCCAGTCGCCCGAGAGGGCGAGCGCCCGCTCCCCCGCCTGCGCCTGCGGCGCGGGTCTCGTCTCCTGGAGCGCCGACGGGGCACCGCTCGTGTGCAAAGGCTCTACTCGGCTTTCTCGATTCGCGCGCGTTGCCGCATCGTTCTGATACCCCGCCGGGCCTTCCCGAGTCGAGGCTTTCTCGGCTAGCATCCCCGCGTCATGAGCGCTCGAATCCTCACTCTCGCCGCCGAATCGTTCCCGATCGCGGGCAAGTTCACCATCTCCCGCGGCTCGCGAACCGAGGCCGTGGTCGTCACCGTGACGCTCGTCGAGGGCGGCGCGACCGGCCGCGGCGAATGCGTGCCCTACAAGCGCTACGGCGAGAGCGTGGAGGGCGTTCTCGCCGAGATCGAGCGCCTGCGCGGGGCGCTCGAGGCGGGGCTCGATCGGCATCGGCTGCAGGAGGCGATCGGGCCCGGCGCCGCGCGCAACGCGATCGATTGCGCGTTGTGGGATCTCGAGGCGAAGCGCACCGGCGTGCCCGCCCACGTCGCCGCGGGGATCGACCGGCTGCGCCCGCTCACGACCGCCTACACGATCTCGCTCGACGCGCCCGACGCGATGCGGGAGGCGGCCGAGAAGGCGGCGGCGCGGCCGATCCTGAAGATCAAGCTCGGCGCGCCCGAGGGCGACCTCGAGCGGATCGCGGCCGTGCGCCGCGGCGCGCCCGACGCGACGCTCATCGCCGACGCCAACGAGGGCTGGACGCCCGACAACGTCGCCGCCCACATGCGCGCCTGCGCGGAGGCTGGCTTCTCCCTCGTCGAGCAGCCGCTCCATGCGGACCACGACGAGGCCTTGCGGGGGATCGATCGCCCGTTGCCGCTCTGCGCCGACGAGAGCGCGCACGACCGCACGAGCCTCGATCGGCTCGCGGGGCTCTACGACCTCGTCAACATCAAGCTCGACAAGACCGGCGGCCTCACCGAGGCGCTGGCGCTCGCGCGGGCGGCGCAGGAGCGGGGTTTCGGCCTGTTCGTCGGGTGCATGCTCGGCACCTCGCTCGCGATGGCGCCCGCGACGCTCGTCGCCGCCGGGGCGCGCTTCGTCGATCTCGACGGGCCGCTCCTCCTCGCGCGCGACCGGGAGAGCGCCCTGCGCTACGAGGGGTCGCTCGTCCATCCGCCCGCGCGGGAGTTGTGGGGATGAGCGAGGCGGGGACGATCGGGCTCGAGATCGACGCGGACGGCGTGGCGCGCGCGGTGATCGATCGCCCGCAGGCGCGCAACGCCTTCACCTTCGCCATGTACGAGCGCCTCGCCGAGATCTGCGCGCAGATCGACGCCGACGCGAGCGTGCGCGTTCTCGTCCTCTCGGGTGCCGGCGGCAAGGCCTTCGCGGCGGGCACCGACATCGCCGAGTTCCGCGCGCTCGCGACGCCGCAGGACGTGATCGACTACGAGGCGCGGATCGACCGGGTGCTCTCCGCGCTCGAGCGCGTGCGCGTGCCCACCATCGCGATGATCGCGGGCGCCTGCACCGGCGGCGGCGCGGCGATCGCCGCCTCCTGCGATCTGCGCATCGCGGAAGCGGGGGCGCGGATCGGCTTCCCGATCGCGCGGACGCTCGGAAATTGTCTGTCGATGAGAAACTTGTCGCGGCTCGTTCGCCTGGTGGGCGAGGCGCGCGTGAAGGACATGGTCTTCACCGCCCGCCTTCTCGACGCGCACGAGGCGCAGCGGGTGGGCTTTCTCGGCGAGGTCCTGCCGGACGCGGCCGCGCTCGAGGCGCATGTCGCGGCGCTCGCGCGCACCATCGCCGGCCACGCGCCGCTCACGCTCGCGGCGACGAAGGAGGCGCTCGCCCGCCTGCGCGCGAGCGTGCCCCACGGCGCCGACGAGGACCTCGTCGTGGCCTGCTACACGAGCGCCGACTTCAAGGAGGGCATGGAAGCCTTCCTCGCCAAGCGCCCCCCGCGCTTCACGGGGCGTTGAGGGGCGTCGCGGGCGCGGGCACGTGGATCGTGTCATCCCCGGCCGAAGCACGCAAAGCGTGCGAAGGGGAAGGGGACCCAGGAGTGAATGCGCGTGCGCAGCACGCTCTTGCTCGCGGCGACCAGCCGCCTGGTCGGCGGCGCAAGTGCTTGCTGCGCAAGCATCTTTCTGTGCTGGGTCCCCTTTTCCTCCGGCCGCTGCGCGACCTCCGGCCGGGGATGACACCAAAATGCACTGTGGGCATTGGGGGGGGCGCTTTGCCCCCCGCCCGAACCCTCCGTCAGCGGCGCAGCGCCCCGCGGCCGGCATAGAGGGCCTGGGCGCCGAGCTCGCCTTCGATGCGCAGGAGCTGGTTGTACTTCGCCGTGCGGTCGGAGCGGGCGAGCGAGCCCGTCTTGATCTGCCCGCAATTCGTGGCGACCGCGAGATCGGCGATCGTCGCATCCTCGGTCTCGCCCGAGCGGTGGGACATCACGACGGTGTAGCGGGCGCGGTGGGCCATGTCGACGGCGGCGAGCGTCTCGGTCAGCGTGCCGATCTGGTTGACCTTGACGAGGATCGAATTGCCGACGCGCTTGTCGATGCCCTGCGCGAGGCGGGCGGTGTTCGTCACGAACAGGTCGTCGCCGACGAGCTGGCAGCGGTCGCCGATCGCCGCGGTGACCGCGGCCCAGCCCTCCCAATCGTCCTCCGCCATGCCGTCCTCGATCGAGGCGATGGGGTAGGCGGAGACGAGCTTGGCGAGGTAGTCCGCCTGCTCCTGCGGCGAGCGCTTCTTGCCGCCCTCGCCCTCGTAGACGTAGGAGCCGTCGCGGAAGAACTCGGTCGCGGCGCAATCGAGGGCGAGCATGACGTCGTCGCCCGGCTTGTAGCCCGCCTTCTCGATCGCCTTCATGACGAAGTCGAGCGCGGCCTCGGCGGTCGGGAGATCGGGGGCGAAGCCGCCCTCGTCGCCGACATTGGTGTTGTGGCCCGCGTCCTTGAGGCCCTTCTTGAGCGTATGGAAGATCTCCGAGCCCATCCGCAGCGCCTCCGCGAAGCTCGCGGCGCCCACCGGCATGATCATGAATTCCTGGAAGTCGATCGGGTTGTCCGCGTGCGCGCCGCCATTGACGATGTTCATCATCGGCACCGGCAGGACGCGGGCGCTCGACCCGCCGACGTAACGGTAGAGCGGCAGGCCGCAGGAGGTCGCCGCCGCCTTCGCCACCGCGAGCGAGACGCCGAGGATGGCGTTGGCGCCGAGCCGCCCCTTGTTGTCGGTGCCGTCGAGACCGATCATCGTCTCGTCGATCGCGACCTGCTCCTCGGCATCCATGCCGACGAGCGCCTCGACGATGTCCGTCTCGACGGCGGCGATCGCCTTGAGCACGCCCTTGCCGAGATAGCGCTCCTTGTCACCGTCGCGCAGCTCGACCGCCTCGTGCGCGCCGGTCGAGGCGCCCGACGGCACCGCGGCGCGGCCCATCGCCCCGTCCTCGAGATGCACGTCGACCTCGACGGTGGGGTTGCCCCGGCTGTCGAGAATTTCGCGGGCGACGATGTCGACGATGGCGGTCATCAGATCACACTCCGGTTCTGTGGGGACGCGCGCGGGGCGCGCGGCTCGAACGTCGCCTGCGGGATTACGCCGCGGCGGCGGCGCTTGCAAGGGCGGGACGGCATCGGGTGCGGCACGAGGGCTTGTGCGCGCGGGCCATCCCGTGCCTATCCGCGCGCGAACGCACCTTCCGAACCATGTACCCCGACGATCGCGGAGACCAAACTCCTGCTCGACGCTGTCATTCCGGGGCGCGAAGCGAGCCCGGAACCCAGACTCCCGACCGAAGTCCGAGCGCGCATGCGCGCTCGTTTCTCGAGTGTGAAATTCACACGCGTGGAAGGACGCAGCCTACAGGCTGCTAATCTTGCGTGGGGATTCTGGGTTCCGGGCTCGCTTCGCGCCCCGGAATGACGGAGGGGGAAGAGGACGCTCTCTCTCTCCCTCTCTCTCTCTCTCGTATCGTGCGAACCGCGCTGCGCCTAGCCTCCCGGCTCGCCGACGCGGCGCAGGGTCAGGTTGATGCGGCCGGGCGCCGTCAGGAGCGTCGAGGTGCCGGGCAGGATCCGGTCGATGCCGTGGAAGGCGAGGCGGGAGGGGCCGCCGATGACGAGCGCGTCGCCGCTCTCGAGCCGGATCGAGCGCGTGGGCGCCTTGCGCGTGGTGCCGCCGTAGCGGAAGACGGCCGTGTCGCCGAGCGAGAGCGACACGACCGGCGCGCTCAGATCGGCCTCGTCGCGATCCTGGTGCAGCCCCATGCGCGCGCCGGGCTCGTACCAATTGACGAGGCAGGCTTGCGGGGGATCGGGGTGATCGGCAAGCGCGTCCCAGGCGGCGCGGGCGAGTTCGGGGATCTCCGGCCAGGGCGCGTGCGTCTCCGGATGCGTCGCCTGGTAGCGGTAGCCCGTCTCGTCCGAGACCCAGCCGAGCGGCCCGCAATTCGTCATCCTCACCGAGAACGGCGTTCCCGTGCGGGGCATGCGCGGCACGAAGAGCGGCGCCGCGCGCACCACCTCGCGGATCGCGTCGCGCAGCCGCTCCTGCGCCGCGCGGTCGAGATGGCCCGGCACGTGGACGAGACCGGGCGCGAGGGTCAGGCGCGGCGCCGGCCCGCTCACGTGTCGAGGACCTCCTTCGAGGCGACGCTGGTATCGGCCGCGAGCCGGTAGACGAAGGGGATGCCGGTCGCGAGCTCGAGCCCGGCGACCGCCTCGGTCGTCATGCCGTCGAGCACCATCATGAGCGCGCGCAGCGAGTTGCCGTGCGCGGCCACGAGGACGCGCTCGCCGCGCATGACCCGCGGCAGGATTTCGCGGATGTAGTAGGGCAGCACGCGCGCGACCGTGTCGCGCAGGCTCTCGCCGCCGGGCGGGTTCACGTCGTAGGAGCGCCGCCACAGGTGGACCTGGTGCTCGCCCCATTTCGCGCGGGCGTCGTCCTTGTTCAGCCCCGCGAGATCGCCGTAATCGCGCTCGTTGATCGCCGCGTCGCGGACGATCGGCAGGCCGGTCTGGCCGAGCTCCTCGAGGATCAGGTCGCAGGTGCGCTGGGCGCGGGTGAGCGCCGAGGTGAAGGCGACGTCGAAGGTGAGGCCGCGCGCGCGCAGGCGCCTCCCCGCGATCCGCGCCTCCTCGACGCCGAGCTC
Source organism: Salinarimonas sp. (assembly GCF_046292825.1). Taxonomy (GTDB): domain Bacteria; phylum Pseudomonadota; class Alphaproteobacteria; order Rhizobiales; family Beijerinckiaceae; genus Salinarimonas. The sequence goes on from NZ_JBKBQG010000032.1 coordinate 21,777, forward strand.
GGTCAGATCGGGGTCGCGCCAGCCGGTGAAGAGGTTCTTGGCGTTCCAATCGCTCTGCCCGTGACGGGCGAGCACCAACAGACGCTCCATCTCGCTGCGTTCCTTCTTCCCTAGCGTGGTCAATCGAGGCCCAGCACGTCGGCCATGGAATGGAAGCCCGGCGCCCGCCCGCGCGCCCAGAGCGCGGCCCGCAAGGCGCCCTTGGCGAACAGCGCGCGATCCTCCGCGACATGCCCGAGGACGATCCGCTCGCTCGGGCCGGCGAGGATCACCTGGTGCTCGCCGACGACGCTGCCGCCGCGCAGAGTGGCGAAGCCGATCGCGCCTTCGGGGCGCGCGCCGGTGTGGCCGTCGCGGCTCCTCACGCTGTTCTCGGAGAGCGCGATCCCGCGCCCGCGCGCGGCCGCCTCCCCGAGGAGGAGCGCGGTGCCGGAGGGCGCGTCGACCTTGTGGCGATGGTGCATCTCGACGATCTCGACGTCGAATTCCGGCCCGAGCGTCGCCGCGGCGCGGCGCACGAGCGCCGCGAGAAGGTTCACGCCCACCGACATGTTGCCGGACTGGACGACGACGCAGCCCGCCGCCGCCGCGCGCAGATGGTCGAGATCCTCCGCCGTAAGCCCGGTCGTCCCGACGATGTGGGCGACGCCGGCTTCCGCGCACAGATCGGCGAAGGCGCGGGTGGCGGCAGGCGTCGAGAAGTCGATCACGGCGTCCGCCGCGGCGACGCCCGCGCGGGCGGCGGCGCCGATCCGCACGCCGGTCTCGGGCAGGCCGGCGAGGGGGCCGGCATCGGCGCCGAGATGGGGCGAGCCTTCGCGCTCGAGGGCGGCGGCGAGCGCGACGCCCGGCGTCTCGGCGACGGCGCGCACGAGCGTGCGCCCCATCCGCCCCGAGGCGCCGACGATCGCGAGCCGCATGTCGCCCGCGCCGCTCACGAGGCGCCCGCCTCGCCGTCGCCCTGCGAGGACGCCGCGTCGGGCTTCGGGTCCGCCTTGGGTTCCGCCTTGGGTTCGGCCTTGGGGCCGCCCTTCGAGACGCCGACGAGCGCCGGGCGCAGCACGCGCTCGCCGATGACGTAGCCCGTCTGCACGACCTGCACGACGGTGCCGTTCGGGACGCTCGGATCGGGAACCTCGAACATCGCCTGGTGGAGGTTCGGGTCGAACTTGTGCCCCTGCGGATCGACCGGCTTGACGCCGTGGCGCTCGAGCGTGTGCAGGAGGTCGCGCTCGGTCAGCTCGATGCCCTCGACGAGGGCCTTGGCGGGACCCTCGAGGCCCTCGCGGGCGCCGCCGAGGCTCTCGAGCGCACGGCGGACGTTGTCGGCCACCGAGAGCATGTCGCGGGCGAAGGCGGTGGTCGCATAGGTGCGCGCGTCGGCCACTTCGCGCTCGGTGCGCCGGCGCATGTTCTCCATGTCGGCGAGGGTGCGCAGGAGCTTGTCCTTCAGGGAATCGCGGTCCGCCGCGAGGGCGGCGAGCGCCTCCTCGTACGCGTCGGCGCCGGTCGCGGCCTCCGCGCTCTCGCCGGCCGCCTCGTGCCGCTCGGCAGCGGCGCCTTCCTCGCGCGCGTCCTCGGTCGGACGGGTCTCGTTGCGCTGATGCTCGGTGCTGGTCATGTCGCGGCGATGGCCCTTCATGAGGTTGCGGGACGGTCGCGCCTCATATCAGGCGGATGGCGCGGGGAATCAAGCGCGAAGGGCGGGGTGTGGGGCGCGTCGCCCTCGTCGAGGAGGGGGTTCGCGCCCACCGGTGTCATCCCCGGCCGGAGCGCCGAAGGCGCGCAGGGAAAGGGGACCCAGCGCAAAGACCCGTGCGGAGCACACCATCGCGGCGGCGACGCGCCACCTGGTCGGCGGCGTCGGGAGCGCCTTCGGCGCTCAGTCGAATGCTGGGTCCCCTTTCCCTGCGCACGCTCGCGTGCTCCGGCCGGGGATGACACGGGAGTGTCGCTCGCTCCTCCCGGACGCTGGAGCGCACTTCCGTGCGTGCCCGCCCGTCTCACCCCGAATTGCGCAGCCCCGCCGCGACGCCGTTGATCGTCATGTGCAGCCCGCTCTCGACGAGGGCGTCGGTGTCGCCGGCGCGGTGGCGGCGCAGGAGCTCGATCTGGAGGTGGTTAAGGGGGTCGAGATAGGGAAAGCGGTTGCGGATCGAGCGGGCGAGGAGCGGGTTGCGCTCGAGGAGCGCCTTCTGCTGCGTGATCTCGAGCAGCATCGCGATCGACGCCTCCCACTCCGCCCGCAGCCGCGGGAAGATCGCCTGGGCGAGCGCGCGGTCGGAGACGAGGGCGGAATAGCGCGAGGCGATGGCGATGTTCGATTTCGCCAGCACCATGTCCATGTTCGACAATAGCGCCTGGAAGAAGGGCCAGTCGCGGTGCATGGCGCGCAGCGTCTCGATGCGCGCGGGGTCCTCCGCGAGATAGCTCGTGACGGCGGTGCCGAAGCCGAACCAGCCCGGCAGCATCAGCCGGCATTGCGCCCAGCCGAACACCCAGGGGATCGCGCGCAGGTCCTCGATGCGGCGCGAATTCGTCCGCGAGGCGGGGCGCGAGCCGATGTTGAGCTTGGCGATCTCGCCGATGACGGTCGTCTCCCAGAAATAATCCTCGAAACCGGGCGTCTCGTAGACGAGCGCGCGATAGGCCGAGAAGGCGCGCGCGGAGAGGTCCTCCATCACGGCGAGACGGGCCTCGTCGGGGGCGGGGTCGTCGCCGTGCAGGAGGCTCGCCTCCAGGGTGGCGGCGGCGAGGATCTCGAGATTGCGCCGGCCGAGCGCGGGGGTCGCGTATTTCGCCGCGATCACCTCGCCCTGCTCGGTGATGCGGATCGCGCCCTGCACCGCGCCGCCCGGCTGGGCGAGGATCGCCTGATAGCTCGGGCCGCCGCCGCGGCCGACGGTGCCGCCGCGGCCGTGGAAGAGCCGCAGCCGCACGCCCGCCTCGCGGAACACCCGCACGAGGGCGATCTCGGCCTTGTAGAGCTCCCAGCTCGAGGTGAGGAAGCCGCCGTCCTTGTTCGAATCCGAATAGCCGAGCATCACCTCCTGCTCGTTCCCGCGTGCGGCGACGAGGGCGCGATAGGCGGGCACCGCGAAGAGGTCGGCCATGATGCGCGGGGCGGCGCGCAGATCGGCGATCGTCTCGAAGAGCGGCACGATGTCGAGATCGAGCGCGCCCTCGTGCGGGCGCATCAGCCCGGCCTCGGCGAGGAGGACGGCGACCTCGAGCACGTCGGAGACCGAATCCGCCTTCGAGATCACGCAATGGCGGATCGCGTCCGGCCCGTAGCGGGCGCGCGCCGCCGCCGCCTCGCGAAGGATCGCGAGCTCGGAGGTGGTCTTCTCCGAATAGGCCACGTGGGGGGAGGCGAGGGGACGCGGCGTCGCCATCTCCTCGACGAGGAGCGCCACCCGCTCCGCCTCCTCGAGCGCGCGGTAATCGATGCCGGGGCGGGCGAGCGCGACGAGCTCGGCGATCGTCGCCTCGTGGACGTCGGAATTCTGGCGCAGATCGATCGTGGCGAGATGGAAGCCGAAGACGCTCACGGCCCGGCGCAGACCGCGCAGCCGCCCGCGCGCCAGCGCCGAGAGGCCGTTCGCCGAAAGCGAGCGGTCGATCGCATCGAGATGGGCGGAGAGCGCGGCCGCGCTCGGATAGGGTTGCGCCTCGGCGCTCTCCGGCAGCGCCTCGGCGAGTTCCGCATGGCCGAGCGCCCGCGCGGTCGCCGCGAGCCGCGTCGCGATCGTCGCGATGGCGCGGCGATAGGGCTCGTTGGCGCGGAAGGCCGAGCGGTCCGGCGAGATCTCGGCGAGCGCGCGCACCTCCTCGGAGGCGCCCACGAGGCGCCCGTCGAGCGACAGCTCCGCCCCGAGCGCCTTCAGCTCGGCGAGGATGTGCCGCAGCGCGGTGCGGCTCTGGAGCGCGAAGGCGGTGCGCAGGACGTCGGCGGTGACGAAGGGGTTGCCGTCGCGGTCCCCGCCGATCCAGCTGCCCATGCGCAGGAAGGGCGGCAGCTCCGCGTGCCGGTCGCGAAGGCCCGCGGCCGCGAGCGCGTCCTCGAAGCCGGCATAGAGCCGCGGCAGCTCGGCGAGCAGCGTGTCGTCGTAGAAGGAGAGCGCGTTGACCACCTCGTCGACGACCCGCAGCTTCGTCGTGCGCAGGATCGAGGTCTGCCAGAGGGTGAGGATCGCGCGCCGCAGCGCCTCGTCGTTCTCCGCCTCCTCGTCGGGGGTGAGGAGCCCGGTGTCGCGGGCGGTGAGGAGGCGCGCGACCTCCATCTCGCGATCGATCGTCGACTTGCGGCGCACCTCGGTCGGGTGGGCGGTCAGGACGGGGGAGATCGCCGCCCGCTCGAGCGTCGCCGAGAGCGCGGCGCGGCTCACGCCGGCATCCGCGAGCGCGCGGATCGTCGCCTCGAGGGTGCCCTCGCGCGGCGCCGAGCGGGCGCGGGCATGGGCGCGGGCGCGGCGGATGCGGTGCTGGTCCTCGGCGAGATTGGCGAGATGCGAGAAGTGGGAGAAGGCGCGCACGACGGGCAGCGTCTTCTCGCGGGAGATCGCGTCGAGCGTCGTCTGCAGCTCGCGGCGCGCGCCGTCGTCGTCGTCGCGGTGGAAGCGCAGGGCGGTCTGGCGGATGCGCTCGACGAGCTCGAACACCGCCACGCCCTCCTGCGCCCGCACGGTGTCGCCGAGGATGCGGCCGAGGAGCCGGATGTCCTCGAAGAGCGGCCTGTCCTTCTCCGCGACGCGCTCGCCCGCGCCGATGGCGAAGCCGGGGACGGGCGCGTCCGCGTCGGTCGCGTCGTCGCCTGCCGCCATGCCGCCCATCGCCAAACCGCCCATCGCCATGCCGCCTCCCGTGGGTTGCGGGGGTTCTCTCCAGCGACGCATCGTCCTTCGTTTTTGCGCTGCACGCAAGGCTCGGGCGGCGAGACGCGGGGTTCCTCACGCGCGTTTGAATCCTGCCTCCTAATGCCTCGACGCCGTCATTCCGGGGCGCGAAGCGAGCCCGGAACCCAGATCCACGACGCTTGTTCGAGCGCGCATGCGCGCTCGTTCCGAGAGTCCGAGATGATCGACCCGTCGAAGGACGCAGCCTACAGGCTGCTCATCCGAGGTCGGGAATCTGGGTTCCGGGCTCGCTTCGCGCCCCGGAATGACGGGCGAGGATCGATCTACGAACTCTCACGCGCGCGTGAGACGCGCCTCGATCGCGGGGGTGGCCTTGAGCGTCTGGAGGACGACGCAATAGCGCTCGGTGAGGTCGAGCAAGCGGTCGAGGCTCTCCTGGGGAGCGTCGGAATCGACCTCGAATGTCAGCCGGATCGCCGTGAACCCCACCGGCGCCTCGCGGTCGACCCCGAGCGTGCCGCGGAAATCGAGATCCCCCTCCGCGCGCACGGCGCCCGAGCGGATCGGGATCTCGAGCGCGGTCGCCACCGCGTTGAGCGTCACGCCGGCGCAGGCGACGAGCGCCTCGAGCAGCATGTCGCCCGAGCACAGATCCGCCCCGGTGCCGCCCGAGGCCTTGTGCAGCCCCGCCACCGCGACCGCGCGCGCGGTCTCCACCTTGCAGGCGACGCCCTCCGCGTCGAGCGTGCCGCGGGCGCTGAGCGTCACCTTCGCGGCCGCCGGATCGGCGCGGTACTTGTCCTTGATCGGCTTCTGCAGGTTGCGCAGGGCGGCGGCGTCCATGGCGAGGGATCTCCCGAGCGGGGCCGACAGCGGCCGGTGTCGCTCGAAGGTAGGGTGCGCCCCCGCCCGCTTCCACGCACGCCATCCGCAGGCGCGGGTGCGCCGATCGCCGCGGCGAACCGGCGCGAGTTTTGCTTGGCCCGGATTCGGGAGTTGGCTTTCCCGTGGGTAATCCTTGAGTAATCTACATGTCAGCCCGCGTAGATTGTCAGCAGAATTGTCAAGGTCGCCAGCGCGACGATCAGGGATGCGATGATCGCCACCGAGGTCTCATCCTCGAAATACTGATACTTGGACGCGAACACGAACACGCCAGCGCCGATGGGCTGGGCGGCCATGATCAGAGCCGCGACGAGCCACGGATCGCTCGCGTTCATGCCGAACACGAGCAGCGCCACGGCGAGCGTGACCGCCGGCTGCAGCACGACCTTGATCACGATGAGCGGCAGGATCGCGAAGATGCGCCTCCCCTCGCGCAGCGCGCCGGCATCGAGCTGGGCGAGGCCCAGTCCGAGCGCGAACAGCGCGGTCGGGCCCGCGGCGGCGCCGAGGAAGACGGCGAAACGCTCGAGAGGGTCCGGCAGGGGCAGCCCGCTCGCCGAAACCACGACGCCCGCCGCGACCGCGACGGTCAGCGGGTTCGTCAGCGTCGCCTTGAGCGCGCCGCCGATCGCCTGCCCGATCCCGCCGCCCTCCGCACTCGCGGTGCGCGTCATCACGTCGTGGAGGATGATCACCGTCATGATGACCGGGATGTTGTGCAGGATCGTCGCGATCGCGGCGGGCACGGCGGCCTCGGGGCCGAGCGCGGCGACGAGGATCGGGACGCCCATGTACCCCGTCGTCCCATAGGAGGCAGCCATGGCCGGGATCGCCGCCTGCGGCAGCCGCACCCCGCCCGCGCGCGCGACGACGAGGCCCGCGAGGAAGGCGAAAGCGATGCCCGCGAGCGTCGCCCCCATGAAACCCCATTGCTGCAACTCCGACACGTCGGCGCGCGCGACGGCGACGAAGAGCAGCGCCGGCAGAGCGCCGAAGAGCACGTAATCATTGAGGAGCTTCGTGCCGGCCTTGTCCACCCCGCGCCAGAGCGCGAAGAGGTATCCCGCGGCGATGACGGCGAAGACGGAAGCGACGATCTCGAGCATGAACTATTCCTGGATGTAAAGCGGAAAAAATACAATATCAGCGATCCGGGCGCTGGCCATGTCGCCGAACGCAATACGGCCATGCTACCTTGTCATGGCCACGCTTCCCCCTTCGGCTGCGGCCACTTCCACGCCGCCCGCCCCCCATGCTAGACCCGTGCGCATGGCCGGACCCGATCCCCTCCTGATGGAGCGCCTCGCCGACATCGATGCCGCGCTCGCGCTGGCGCCGCCGCGGGGGGCCGCGGCTCTGCGCGCGGCGCTCGTGCCGCCTCTGCGCGCGGCGCTCGAGGAGGCGCACGGCCGCGAGGAGGGGCGGCTCGTCGCCGAGCGCAACGGGCTCGCGACCGCCGAGCGCCTCTCGTCCGTGATGGACGAGATCGTGCGCGCGATCTTCCGCGCCGTGACGACCTATTCCTACCCCCTCGACAATCCCTCGACCGGCGAGCGCCTCGCGGTGCTCGCCACCGGCGGATACGGGCGCGGCACGCTCGCGCCGGGCTCGGACGTCGATCTCCTGTTCCTCCTGCCCTACAAGCAGACCGCGTGGGGCGAGAGCATCGTCGAGGCGATGCTCTACGTGCTCTGGGACCTCAAGCTGAAGGTCGGCCACGCCACCCGCTCGATCGACGAGTGCCTGCGCGAGGCGCGCGGGGACATGACGATCCGCACGGCGCTTCTCGAGACGCGCTACCTCCTCGGCGACGCCGCGCTCGCGGCCGAGCTCGTCCGCCGCTTCGACGCGGAGGTGATCGAGGGCTCGGCGGCGGATTTCGTCGAGGCGAAGCTCAAGGAGCGCGATCGGCGCGTCGGGCGCGCGGGCGCCTCGCGCTATCTCGTCGAGCCCAACGTCAAGGACGGCAAGGGCGGGCTGCGCGACCTCAACACGCTTTTCTGGATCGGCAAATACGTCTACCGCGTGCGCGACCCGAAGGAGCTCGTGGCCGCCGGGCTGTTCACGGCGGACGAATTCCGGCTGTTCCAGCGCTGCGAGGAGTTCCTCTGGCGGGTGCGATGCCACATGCACTTCGTCACCGGCCGCGCCGAGGAGCGCCTCACCTTCGACCTCCAGGCGAAGGTCGCCGCCCGCATCGGCTATTCGGAGCGCGCCGGGCTCTCCTCCGTCGAGCGCTTCATGAAGGGCTATTTCCTGCGCGCGAAGGACGTCGGCGATCTCACCGCGATCGTCTGCGCCGCGCTCGAGGCCCGCCACGCCAAGCCCAAGCCGATGCTCGACCGCGTGATCGGCACCTTCAAGCGCGGGCGGCAAGTGCGTCTGCAATCGGGCGATTTCGTCATCGAGAACGAGCGCATCACGATCAAGGACCCGACCGTCTTCGTCCGCGACCCGGTCAACCTGATCGCGCTCTATTGGCACGCGGACCGGCACACGGTCGCGATCCATCCGGATGCGAGCCGGCTCGCCACGCGCTCGCTGCGGCTGATCACGCCGGAAGTGCGCAAGGACGCCCGGGCGAACCGGCTCTTCCTCGAGATCCTCACCTCGAAGAACGCCCCCGAGAGCGTGCTGCGCCGGATGAACGAGGCGGGCGTGCTCGGCCGCTTCGTGCCCGATTTCGGGCGCATCGTGGCGATGATGCAGTTCAACATGTACCACCATTACACGGTGGACGAGCATCTGATCCGCTCGATCGGGCGCCTCGCCGATCTCGAGGCCGGGCGGCTCGATGCCGACCACCCGCTCTCCCACCGGATCATCCACACGATCCAGCATCGTCGCGCGCTCTATGTGGCCTTGTTCCTGCACGACATCGCCAAGGGGCGGGAGGAGGACCATTCGGTCCTCGGCGCGCGCATCGCCCGCCGGCTCGGGCCTCGCTTCGGGCTGACGCCGGCGGAGGTCGACACGGTCGTCTGGCTCGTCGAGCATCATCTTCTCATGTCGACGATCGCGCAGAGCCGCGACCTCTCCGACCCGCGCACGATCCAGGATTTCGCCGGCATCGTGCAGACGATGGAGCGCCTCAAGCTCCTCCTGCTGCTGACCGTCGCCGATATCGGCGCCGTCGGACCCGGCGTCTGGACGGGGTGGAAAGGCGAGCTCCTGCGCACGCTCTATTACGAGACCGAGATGGCGCTCGGCGGCGATGCCGAGATCGCCCGGCCGCAGCGCATCCGCATGGCGCAGGAGCAGCTGCGCGCCGAGCTCGACGATTGGTCGGCGCCCGATTTCGAGGCCTATGCGGCCCGCCATTACCCCTCCTACTGGTTGCGCGTCGCTTTGCGCTGGCGGGTCAAGCACGCGCGCTTCATCCGCGAGGCGGCGGAGCGGGGGGACGACGTCGCCGTGCGCTTCGAGACGGACGCGTTCCGCGGAGTGACCGAGCTCTCGGTCGTCTCCCCCGACCATCCGCGCCTCCTCGCGATCGTCACCGGCGCCTGCGCGGCGGCGGGAGGAAACATCGTGGACGCGCAGATCTTCACGACCGTCGATGGGCTCGCGCTCGACACGATCTTCATTTCCCGCGAGTTCGACCGCGACGAGGACGAGCTGCGCCGGGCCGAGCGCGTCGCGCGCTCGATCGAGCGGGCGCTCAAGGGCGAGGTCAAGATCGCCGATCTCGTCGAGAGCCGCCGCGCCCCCAAGGAACGCGCCCGTCCCTTCGTGGTGCTGCCGGAGGTCGTCATCGACAACGCCTTGTCCTCCCGCCACACGGTGCTGGAGGTGAGCGGGCTCGATCGGCCGGGGCTGCTCTACGACCTGACGACGGCGTTGGGGAAGCTCAACCTCAACATCGCCTCCGCCCATATCGCGACCTTCGGCGAGAAGGCGGTCGACGTCTTCTACGTGACCGACCTCACCGGCGGAAAGGTCACGCAGCCCGCCCGCCAGAGCGCCGTGCGCAAGGCGGTGCTCGACGTGCTCGGCGGCGAGAAGCAGGCCAAGGGCGGGGCGCTCGCGCGGGTCTGATCGCGAAGCTTTGATCGCGCGCGCCCCGGCAAGCGCCGCTTTGCGACGACGCGTCCCATCGCCAGGGCCGGCGCTTTCCGCATGGTCGCCCCGAGGCGCCCCCCGCGCCCATCGACCATCAGGAGGCACGGCGCGTGTTCGCCCGCAAGCTCGTCTCGGCCTTCGCGCTGCTCGCGCTCCTCGCGACCGTCTACGGCGCGTCGGCCTGGTGGATCGCGGCGGAGGCGGAGCACCGGGTGATGCGCGGGCGCGTCGCGGCCGATCTCTATCGCGGCGCGGCGATCCTCGACGTGGAGGTCGCGGCTTTGCGCGGGCTCGTCGCGAGCGGCCTCGCCGACGAGCCCGAGGTCGCGATCGACCCCGGGCCCGTCGTCGCCTCGCTCGCCGACAAGCACGCCGCGCTCCTCCGGCTCGCCCGCGACGCGCGGCGCATGGATGCGGAGCGCGGCAAGGCCCTCGACGAGCATTCCGTGCGCGATCGGCTGCTCGCCGACGTCGCCGCGGGGATCGCGCGGCTCGGCGAGGACCTCGCCGACGCGCTCGCGGCGGCGGCGAACGGCGTCGTGGCCGTCGAGGAGGCGCCCCTCGCGCGGCTCGACCAGCGGCTGCGGCCCGACGGGACGCTCGCGCGCGCGGTCGCGGCAGCGGTCGCCTTCGAGCGCGAGGACGTCGAGCGCGAGCGCGTCGTCGCCGACGACGGTTTGGCGCGGGTGCGCGTCGTGGCGCTCGCGGCGATGGCGGGGTTCTGCGCCACCGCGCTGGCGCTCGCCCTGTTTCTCTATCGGCTGATGCGCCGCCCGCTCGCGGAGCTGACCGAGGGCCTGCGCGCCTTCGAGAGCGAGCGGCTCGACCATCGCATTCCCGAGCGGCGCCGCGACGAGTTCGGCCTCCTCGCCGCGAGCGCCAACCGCATGGCCGAGCGCCTGGCGACCTCGCGCGCCGCAGAAGCGACGTTGCGCCGTTCGCTCGAGCGCCGCGTCGCCGAGCGCACCGCGCGGCTGCAACGGGCGATCGCGGATCTCGAGGAAGCGGACCGACGGCGCCAGCAGCTCTTCGCCGATATCGGCCACGAATTGCGCACCCCTGCGACCGTGATCCGCGGCGAGGCGGAGGTCGCCTTGCGCGGCAAGACTGCGGATGCCGGTCCCTATCGCGAGGCGCTCGCGCGCATCGTCGACGGCGCCCGCCAGCTCTCGCGCGTCATCGACGATCTCCTCGTCGTCGCCCGCGAGGACGCCGACGCGCTGCGGATCGACGCGCGCCCGCTCGACGCCAACGCCGTCCTCGCGCGCATGCTGCCCCCGCCCGGCCCGCTCGGTCCGCCGGTCGAGCGGGAGATCGCGCCCGGCGAGGCGCGGATCGTCGCGGACGAGATGCGGCTGCGGCAGGTGATCGGCATCCTCGTCGACAACGCGCTGCGTTATTCGCCCGAGAGCGCGCCGGTGGTCGTCCGCGCGGATGTCGCGGACGGCGTCTGGCGCCTCGAGATCCGCGATCGCGGCATCGGCATCGCGCCGAAGGATCTGGAGCGCGTGTTCGAGCGCGGCTTTCGCGGGAGCGAGGCGCGGCGGGTGCGGGCGGACGGCTCGGGTCTCGGCCTGCCGATCGCGCGCATGCTCGTCGAGCGCCATGGCGGGCGCCTCGTCATCGAGAGCGAAGGCGCGGGGCTCGGCACGACGGCAAGGGTCGAGCTGCCGCTCGAGGAGAGTGCGGCCGGGGACATGGAAGAGGCGAGCTGAATGGACATTCTCGTCGTCGAGGACGATCCGCGGGTGGCGGATTTCCTGGAGCGCGGCCTGCGGGCGGAAGGCTATCGCGTCCGCCGCGCGGTGGACGGCCACGAGGGCCTGCGCCAGGCCCGCGCGCTCGCGCAGGAGCTCGACGGCTCGGGCGCCACCGCGATCGTGGTGCTCGATCTGATGCTGCCGGGAATGAGCGGGCTCGAGGTCTGCCAATGCCTGCGCGCGACGCGCGTCGACCTGCCGATCCTGATGCTGACAGCCATGAGCGACGCGCGCGATCGGGTGGCGGGACTGCGGATGGGCGCCGACGATTATCTCGGCAAACCCTTCGACTTCGAGGAGCTGCTCGCGCGCATCGAGGCGCTCGCGCGCCGGGCCGGCCGCGGCGAGCGTCCGGCTGCGCGCCTGCGCCGGCTCGGTTGCCTGACTTTCGATCCGAGCCTGCCGCAGGCGCGCCTCGACGGCGTCGAGCTCGATCTCACGGCGACCGAGCTCGCGCTCCTCGAGCTCTTGATGTCGAGCCCCGAGAAGGTGTTCAGCCGCGAGCGCATCCTCGCGAACGTCTGGGGCGTCGACCGCGACCCTCTGACGAACGTCGTCGACGTCTACATCGCGCGGCTGCGGCGCAAGATCGCCGGCCCGCCGGACGCGCCCCGCATCGAGACGGTCCGGCGGCTCGGCTATCGCCTGCGCGCGCCGTGAGCGGACGGCGAGGCGGCCACGGACCACGCGCTTGCCGGTGGCTGTCATCCCGGGCCGCGAAGCGGACCCGGGACCCATATCCTCGACGCATGATCGAGCGCGCATGCCGCGCTCGCTGCACGATGCCGGAGCTTCGGTCCGCAGAGACACGCAGCCTATAGGCTGCGACCCATGCGTCGGCGTGTATGGGTCCCGGATCGCCTGCGGCGTCCGGGATGACAGCCTCGGGCGTCCGTCGGAAGCGCCCCTCAGCTGCCGAAGGGCAGCGAGGAATGGTGGAGCACGATGCGCAGATTGCCCTCGCCGTCGCGCTTGAAGCCCCAGGTCTTGTCGACCGTGGTGACGCTGCCGTCGGCGTTCGTGAGGTGCACGTTGCCCATGGTCTTCGCGACGTCGCCCGCGATGAAGATCGCCGCGTTCTCGATCTCGACGGCGGTCCAGCCCTTGAGCGCGAAGCCGTCGTCGGCGGGGAAGTTCTCGTCGTGGCCGACGAAATAGGCGAGCGCGCCCTCGCGCGTCGTGCGGAAGGTGTCCGGCGCCGTCGTCAGCGTCGGCTTGAACAGGACCGGGCCCATGTCGAAGCCGTAGGCGCTGTCGATCACCGCCTCGGCGGTGGCGCGCGCGGCCTCGATACCGCCCTCCTCGAAATCGCGCGAGATCTGGACGAGCGCCTCGCCCCAGGCGGCCTGCGCGGCCTCGACCTCGGCCTGGGTGATCTGCGTGTCGATGCGCGTCGCGTCCACCGCGAGCGCGGCGGTGGTGGTCATCGCGAGGGCGGCGAGCGCGGCGAGGCCGCCGGCGAGGGTCTTCTTGGTCATGTTCAGGCTCCCATGTTCGCGCGACGCGTCCGTGCGTCGCTTGGCGAAGATGAAGATCGGGAGGGGGGATGAACGGCGCCTGTGACGGGCGTGAAGCCCGCATGAAACGCGCATGAACGCCCGCAGCCCCTTGCGCCGGGCGCCTCCACCCTCCAGATACCATCCAGCGGGATGGCAGGGAGATGGCGGATGACGGGCGAGCGGGAGATCCGGCCCAAGGCGGGCGAGGCGGAGAAGATCACGATCAATCTCGGCCACGTCGATCTCGGCCGGATCGACCTCCTCGTCGCGGAGGGCTTCTACGGCACGCGGACGGATCTGATCCGCACCGCGATCCGCCGGGAGCTCGACCGTCACGAGGAGGCGGTGCGGCGATCGGTGGAGCGTCGGGATCTCGAACTCGGTCTGCGTCGTTGGTCTCGCGCGGATCTGGAGAAGGCCAGGGCGGCCGGCGTCAAGCTCAGCATCCAGGTGCTGGGCCTCGCCGTGATCGACCCCGACGTGACGCCCGAGCTCGCGCTCGACACGATCGCCTCCATTCACGTGCTCGGCGCCCTGCAAGCCTCCCCGGCGGTCAAGGCCGCCCTGCGCGACCGCATTCGTTGACCAGACAATCGCGCGACATTGCGTGCTCACCCCCGAAGGATTTCATTCCATGACCAATTTCCGACAGGCCGACATGGCCGAAGCGACGCGGCTGACCCGCGAGGGGCGGCTCGCCGAGGCGATGGCGGTGCTGCGCGGGGCGCTCGGCTCCGGAGCGCCGACCCCGCCGCAGACGGGAGGGGAGGGGGCTGCGACGCCGTCGTCGATCCTCGATCTCGCGCCGCCCGCCCCCGGGACCGGCGGCGCCTGGACTTGGCCAGGCGAGGCGCAGCGCGCCCGCGCGCCGCAGATGCCGCGCCGCACGCGCGGCAAGGCCGGGCGCGGTGCGCCGCTGCCGATCCCCGCGGGCGCTTCCTTCGAGGAGCGCGTCTTCTCGAGCGCCGCCGGCTCGCGTCCCTACAAGCTCTACGTGCCGGCGAGCGCGGCGGGCGCGAAATCGCTTCCCGTCGTCGTGATGCTCCACGGCTGCACGCAGTCGCCCGACGATTTCGCGGCCGGCACGCGCATGAACGCGGTCGCCGAGGAGGAGGGTTTTCTCGTCGTCTATCCCGGCCAGACGCGCGGCGCCAACGCGTCTCTGTGCTGGAACTGGTTCAACCCCGCCGATCAGGAGCGCGGGCGCGGCGAGCCCTCGCTCATCGCCGGCATCACGCGCGCCGTGATCGCGGAGCGCGGCGCCGACGCGGGTCGCGTCTACGTCGCGGGCCTCTCGGCCGGCGGCGCCAAGGCGGCGATCATGGGGGCGACCTATCCCGATCTCTTCGCGGCGATCGGCGTCCATTCCGGGCTCGCCTGCGGGGCGGCGCGCGACGTCGCCTCCGCCTTCTCATCGATGAAGAACGGCGCTCCGGCGAGCGCGGGAGCCGGCGCCGGCATTCCGACGATCGTCTTCCACGGCGATCGCGACAAGACCGTCGCTCCCGTCAACGCCGACCAGGTCGCCGACGCGGCGCGCGCTTCGGCGCGGCTACAGGTGACGGTCGAGACCGGGCAGGCTCAGGCCGGGCGGCGCTTCACGCGCACGCTCCACACCGACGCGCGCGATCGGGTGATGCTCGAACAATGGGTGCTCCACGGCGCCGGCCACGCCTGGTCCGGCGGCAGCGCCGAGGGATCCTACACGGACCCGACCGGCCCCGACGCGAGCCGCGCGATGGTGCGCTTCTTCCTCGCCCACGAGCGGCGCGATTGATCCGCCGGGCGCGCGTATCGGCGCGCGCCCGCCATGCCGCACCCGGATGACCCGCGGGCCCGGCGGCGGTGCCCCACGGGAAGACGGCCGCGCGCGCAGCGACGCGCCGCGATCCCGTTTCATGCCGGAGATCCGCCTCAGGGGCTCCCCTTAGGACTGACGCGGTCCGGCCCCTCGCGGCCCCCTCGCTTGATCCAGATCAAGCCTCTCCGAGCCGGCATCATGACAGCGTCCGCGGACCGAACGGCCCTCTTGCGCCGTTCCGCTGCGGAGTCTTCGTCCATGCACCTGATGCTCGCCTACGACCACTCGCGCAATGCGCGCATCGCGCTCGAGGCGGTCAAGTCCCTCTTCGGCGCCGCCGCGAGCGAGTCCAAGACGGAAGTCACCCTCATCTCGGTCATCGAAGACGTCGGCACCGCCACCGACGCCACCGACGACATGTTCACCGAGCAATATCGCGAGCAGCGCGCGGGCGTCGAGGCGGCCGCCGCCGAGCTCACCGCCGCGGGCTTCTCGACGCGCGTCCTCTTCGCCGAGGGCGACGCCCGCAAGATGATCCTGCGCGCGACGCAAGAGCGCCATCCCGATCTCCTCGTGATGGCCCGCCACAGCCACAAGCCCGACAAGAGCGGCTTCTTCGCCTCGAAGATCGACGCCCTCGTCGAGGAATTCGACCACATGACCTTCGGGTCGGTGTCCGCCTTCCTCGCCCGGCGCGTGCAGTGCCCGCTCCTGATCATCCCCGCGCCCTGACCTTCCCGTCTTCCGCCCGACGCTCCCGGCGCATGCCGCGCCGCCCTCCGCCTTATCCGAGGCTAGTCCGATGCAAGTCTCCGACGTCTTCCGGTTCAAGAACCGCGAGATCAAGGCGCTCCACCTCACCTGGATCGCCTTCTTCATCTGTTTCTATGTCTGGTTCAACATGGCGCCGCTCGCGTCGAGCATGCTGCGCTCGGTGGACTGGCTCACCGCGGACGATCTGCGCCTGTTCGCCATCGCGAACGTGGCTCTGACGATCCCCGCCCGCATCCTGGTCGGCATGGCGCTCGACCGCTTCGGCCCGCGCCGCGTCTTCTCGATCCTGATGGTCGTGATGGCGATCCCCGCGCTCGTCTTCGCCTTCGGCGAGACGCGCGAGCAGCTCTTCATGGCCCGCCTCGTGCTCTCCTCGATCGGCGCGAGCTTCGTCGTCGGCATCCACATGACGGCGCTCTGGTTCAAGCCGCGCGACATCGGCTTCGCGGAAGGCCTCTATGCCGGCTGGGGCAATTTCGGCTCGGCCGCGGCCGCGATGACGCTGCCGACGATCGCGCTCACCCTCTACGGCGGCCCCGACGGCTGGCGCTGGGCGATCGCGCTCTCGGGCCTCGTGATGGGCGCCTACGGCATCTTCTACTGGTTCGCGATCACCGACGGCCCCAACCCCGACAGCCACCGCAAGCCCCGCAAGGCGGCCGCCCTCGAGGTGAGCTCCTGGCGCGACCTCGTGCTCCTGATCCTCTTCACGATCCCGATGGTCGGCATCCTGTCCATCCTCGTGTGGCGCATGCAGAACATGGGCTATCTCGATGGGATGACCGCCGCTTTCGTCTATGCCGCGATCGTGGTCGTGATCCTCTACCAGATCGTCCAGGTGCTGCGCGTCAACGTGCCGATCCTCAAGAAGGGCGTGCCGGCGGACGACCGCTATCCCTTCAAGTCGGTCGCCGCGCTCAACACGACCTATTTCGCGAATTTCGGCGCCGAGCTCGCGGTCGTGTCGATGCTGCCTCTGTTCTTCGAGCAGACCTGGGGGCTCAATGCCGCCATGGCCGGCCTCATCGCCGCCTCCTTCGCCTTCGTGAACCTGTTCGCGCGGCCCATGGGCGGGCTCGTCTCCGACCGGTTCGGGAACCGCAAGTTCGTGATGCTCGCCTATATGCTCGGCATCGCAGTCGGCTTCGCGCTGATGGGCCTGATGGACTCGACCTGGCCGCTCATCGTCGCGATCGCCATCACGATCTTCTGCTCCTTCTTCGTGCAGGGCGCGGAGGGCGCGACCTTCGGCATCATCCCCTCGATCAAGCGCCGCGTGACGGGGCAGATCTCGGGCATGGCCGGCGCCTACGGCAATGTCGGCGCGGTGTTCTACCTCTTCGTGTTCACCTTCGTCACGCCGAGCCAGTTCTTCTTCATCATCGCCGCCGGCGCCTTCGTGTCCTGGGTCGTCTGCCTGCTCTGGCTCAAGGAGCCCGAGGGCGGCTTCGGCGACGAATACGTCATCTCCTCCGTCGACGAGGCGATCGCGCTCGAGGCGCGCCGCAAGAAGGAGGCGCAGGCCGAGCTCGCCCGCGTCTTCGCCGGCTCGCAAAAAGTCGACCTCGTCGAGAAGGGCGAGAGCCTCACCGTCACCGCCCGCTTCTCCAACCTCGACGAGCTGCGCGCCGCGCTCGCCCGGATCTCCGGCACGGACGCCCCGCCCCGCTCGAATCCGGCCCCGGCCGAGTGATCGCCAAGACGATCGCCGAGACGGGCCGGGGCGCGCCTCGAGGCGCCGCCCCGGCCCGCCGCCTCATCCTCCTCTTCCTCGCACCGTGAAGGATCGGACCCATGTCCGCCTCTGCAAAGACCGCGATACACAAGCCCGCCGCAGACAAGCGGCACCAATCGAGCACCTGGCTCAAGCGCTGGGAGCCGGAGAACGAGGTCTTCTGGAAGGAGACCGGCTCGCGCCTCGCCTGGCGCACGCTCACCATCACGACGGCGAACCTCACCATGGCGTTCATGGTGTGGTTCCTCGTCTCGGCCCTCGTCGTGCGCCTGCCGGCGATCGGCTTCCAGCTCACGACCGGCCAGCTCTTCTGGCTCGCCGCCATGCCC
Organism: Salinarimonas sp.; assembly: GCF_046292825.1. Lineage (GTDB taxonomy): Bacteria > Pseudomonadota > Alphaproteobacteria > Rhizobiales > Beijerinckiaceae > Salinarimonas. The sequence continues at coordinate 39,478 of NZ_JBKBQG010000032.1, forward strand.
GGCCTCGCCGGCGGCACGCTTCGCCTCGTGCACATGTTCTTCACGCCGATGTTCGGCACGCGCCACGTGGTCTCGCTCTCGACCCTGTCGCTGCTGCTCCCGGCGGTCGGCTGGTTCTTCGCGGTGCAGGATCCGACGACGCCCTATTGGGCGCTCCTGACGCTCGCCTTCCTCGCGGGGCTCGGCGGCGGCAATTTCTCGTCCTTCATGCCCTCGACGAGCCTGTTCTTCCCCAAGCGCCTGCAGGGGACCGCGCTCGCGATTCAGGCCGGCATCGGCAATTTCGGCGTCTCGATCGTCCAGTTCGTCACGCCCTGGATCATCGGCTTCGCGCTCGTCGGCTCGACCGCGCTCGTCGGCGAGCCGCAGACGATGGTGAAGGGCGGCGTCGAGAGCGAGGTGTGGCTCCAGAACGCGACGGCCGTCTACATCCCGATGATCGCCGCGCTCGGCATCGCCGCCTGGTTCATGCTCAAGAGCGTGCCCGTCACGGCGAATTTCCGCGAGCAGCTCGACATCTTCGGCTCGAAGCACACCTGGTCGATGACGAGCCTCTACATCATGACCTTCGGCGCCTTCTCCGGGCTCGCGGCGACCTTCCCGCTCCTGATCCGGACGTCCTACGGCCATTTCGACGGCGCGCCCGACCCGCTCACCTACGCCTTCCTCGGCCCGCTCGTCGGCTCGCTGATCCGCGTCCTCGCGGGGCCGGTCACCGACAGGCTCGGCGGCGCGATCGTCACGCATGTCGCCGGCATCGGCATGGTCGCCTGCGCGCTCCTCGTGACGCTCTTCACCACCCCGACCTCGCTCGACCAGTTCCCGTATTTCGTCGCGGCGATGCTCGGTCTGTTCGCCTTCGCAGGGATCGGCAACGCCTCGACCTTCAAGCAGATGCCGATGATCTTCCCGCCGCGCCAGGCGGGCGGCGTGATCGGCTTCACGGCGGCGATCGGCGCCTACGGCCCCTTCGCCCTCGGCATGCTGTTCGGCGCGGCGATCGGCGCCTTCGGGAACCCGAACGCGGTGTTCTACGGGCTCGCGGTCTTCTTCGCCTTCAACGTCGCCCTGAACTGGTGGATGTACGCCCGCAAGGGCGCCGCCACCCCCTGCTGATCTCAGGGTTTGCGAAGGGCTCGCGGGTCTCCCCTCCCCCTTGGGGGAGGGGCCGGGGGTGGGGGTGGTGCAGGATTTGGCGTATCGGTGCCTTCTGCACGACCCCCATCCGACCCGTCGGCTTCGCCGGCGGGCCACCTTCCCCCAAGGGGGCAGGACAAGAGCGAGATTGTGCGGCCGGAGAGCGATCTCCGGCCGCGACGCGCACCTCGAGCGTGTCATCCCGGGCCGCGAAGCGGACCCGGGACCCATACACTCCGACGATCGTTCGAGCGCGCATGCCGCGCTCGCGCTGCCGACCAAGCAGCATCGATGGTCGGCGACGCGCAGCCTACAGGCTGCGACTGCAGCGTCGCGGCTATGGGTCCCGGGTCCGCTTCGCGGCCCGGGATGACAGCCTGCGAACGACGCCAAGGGCGACGATCGCGGCCGACCCGCCGCCGCTTTCCTTTCCCTCAGGGGAAGGAGAGGCGCAGAACCCCGCTCAGGGGCTCCCCTTAGGGGCGAGATCTGAATTTCTCGCTGCCCCCCGCCCGGTTACCCAAGAACCATTCGAGACGAGCCTCGCCGAATGCTCGGCCCATGTCTCGCACGACATCACCGCAGAGGACACTTCCATGAGCCACTTCCTCGACAGGCTGACCTTCTTCAACCGCACGGTCGGCTCGTTCTCGGACGGGCACGGCATCACCACAAACGAGGATCGCGCCTGGGAGGACGGCTATCGCAAGCGCTGGCAGCACGACAAGGTCGTGCGCTCGACGCATGGCGTGAACTGCACCGGCTCCTGCTCGTGGAAGGTCTACGTGAAGGGCGGGATCGTCACCTGGGAGACGCAGCAGACGGACTACCCGCGCACGCGCCCGGATCTCCCCAATCACGAGCCCCGCGGCTGCGCCCGCGGCGCGTCCTATTCCTGGTATCTCTATTCGGCGAACCGCGTGAAGCATCCGCTCGTGCGCGGGCGGCTCCTGCGGCTGTGGCGCGAGGCGCGCGCGACGCGCACCCCGGTCGCCGCCTGGGCCTCGATCCAGGACGACCCGAACAAGCGGCGCTCCTACACCTCGATCCGCGGTCACGGCGGCTTCGTGCGCGCGACCTGGGACGAGGTCAACGAGATGATCGCGGCGGCGAACGCCTACACGGTCAAGACCTGGGGCCCCGATCGCATCCTCGGCTTCTCGCCGATCCCGGCGATGTCGATGGTGAGCTACGCGGCCGGCTCGCGCTACATGTCGCTCTTGGGCGGCGTCTCCATGTCGTTCTACGACTGGTATTGCGACCTGCCGCCCGCCTCGCCGCAGACCTGGGGCGAGCAGACGGACGTGCCCGAGAGCGCGGACTGGTACAATGCCGGCTTCCTGATCCTGTGGGGCTCGAACGTGCCCCAGACCCGCACGCCCGACGCGCATTTCTACACCGAGGTGCGCTATCGCGGCGCGAAGTCGGTGGTGATCTGCCCCGATTATTCCGAGGCCTCGAAATTCGCCGATCTCTGGATCTCGGTGAAGCAGGGCACGGACGCCGCGCTCGGCATGGCCATGGGCCACGTCATCCTGAAGGAATTCCACGTCGACCGGCAGGTGCCGTATTTCGTCGATTACGCCAAGCGCTACACCGACATGCCGATGCTCGTTCGCCTGGTTCGTCAGGACGGCAAGCTCGTGCCGGAGCGCTTCCTGCGCGCCTCCGATCTCGACGGGGCGCTGGGTGAGGACAACAATCCCGAGTGGAAGACGCTCGCCTTCGACGAGACCACCGGCGAGCTCGTCGCGCCGCTCGGCTCGGTCGGCTTCCGCTGGGGCGAGAAGGGCAAGTGGAACCTCGAGGCCAAGCGCTCCGACGGCGCCGAGGTCGACCTGCGGCTCTCGCTCGCGGGCGCGGAAGACCGCTTCGAGGACGTCGCCTTTCCCTATTTCGGCAATATCGAGCACGAGCACTTCAAGAGCGACACGCATGCGAGCGTGCTCGAGCGCCGCATTCCGGTGAAGACGCTCGCGACGACGGACGGCGAGGTTCTCGTCGCCACCGTCTACGACCTGTTCCTCGCCAATTACGGCATCGATCGCGGCTTCGGCGGCGCCAATGTCGCGAAGTCCCACGACGACGACACGCCCTATTCGCCGGCCTGGGCCGAGGCGATCTCGGGCGTGCCGCGCGACCAGATCATCACCACCGCGCGCGAATTCGCCCGCAACGCCGAGAAGACCAATGGGCGCTCGATGATCATCATCGGCGCGGCGATGAACCATTGGTACCACATGGACATGAACTATCGCTCCGCGATCAACATGCTGGTCATGTGCGGTTGCGTGGGCCAATCCGGGGGCGGCTGGTCGCATTACGTGGGCCAGGAGAAGCTCAGGCCGCAGAGCGGCTGGGCGCCGCTCGCCTTCGCGCTCGACTGGGGCCGCCCGGCGCGCCAGCAGAACTCGACCTCGTGCTTCTACGCGCACACCGACCAGTGGCGCTACGAGCAGCTGGAGATGTCCGAGATCCTCTCGCCGACCGCGCCCGCCGGCCCCTGGGACGGCGCCATCATCGACTACAACATCCGCGCCGAGCGCATGGGCTGGCTGCCCTCCGCCCCGCAGCTCCAGGACAACCCGCTGACCATCGCCAAGAAGGCGGAGGCAGCCGGGCTCGAGCCGAAGGACTACGTGGCGCAGAGCCTCAAGTCCGGCGCGCTGAAGATGTCCTGCGAGGACCCGGACAATCCGAAGAACTGGCCGCGCAACATGTTCGTGTGGCGCTCGAACCTGCTCGGCTCGTCCGGCAAGGGCCACGAATACTTCCTCAAGCACCTGCTCGGCACCAAGCACGGCCTCCTCGGCAAGGATCTCGGCGCCGAGGGCAAAAGACGCGCGAAGGAGGTGGTGTGGCGCGAGGAGGCGCCTGAGGGCAAGCTCGAACTGCTCGTCACGCTCGATTTCCGCATGTCGACGACTTGCGTCTACTCGGACATCGTGTTGCCGACCGCCTCCTGGTACGAGAAAGACGATCTCAATACGTCCGACATGCATCCCTTCATCCATCCGCTGACGGCGGCGGTGGATCCGGTCTGGGAATCGCGCACCGATTGGAACATCTACAAGGGCATCGCCAAGGCCTTCTCCGAGGTCGCGCCGGAAGTGCTCGGCGTCGAGAAGGACGTCGTGCTCACCCCGATCATGCACGACACCCCGGCCGAGCTCGCGCAACCCTTCGACGTGAAGGACTGGAAGACGGGCGAGATCGATCCGATCCCGGGCAAGACGATGCCGCAGGTGACGGTGGTCGAGCGCGATTACCCCAATCTCTACAAGCGCTTCACGTCGCTCGGTCCGCTCATGGACAAGCTCGGCAACGGCGGCAAGGGGATGGCCTGGGACACGAAGCACGAGGTCGAGCTCCTCAAGGCGCTCAACGGCACCGTGACCGAGAAGGGCCAGACTGAAGGCCTCGCGAAGATCGAGACCGCCATCGACGCCTGCGAGACGCTGCTCATGCTCGCGCCAGAGACGAACGGCGAGGTCGCGGTCAAGGCCTGGGAATCGCTCTCCAAGGCGACCGGCCGCGAGCACGCTCATCTCGCGCTGCCGAAGGAGGACGAGAAGATCCGCTTCCGCGACGTCGTCGCGCAGCCGCGCAAGATCATCTCTTCGCCGATCTGGTCGGGTCTGGAATCGGAGAAGGTCTGCTACAATGCCGGCTACACGAACGTCCACGAGCTGATCCCCTGGCGCACGCTGACCGGCCGCCAGCAGCTCTACCAGGACCATCTGTGGATGCGCGCCTTCGGCGAGGGCTTCTGCGTCTACAAGCCGCCCGTCGACATGAAGACGATCAAGCAGGTCCAGGGTCGCGGGGCGGACGGCGCTCCGGAAGTGGTGCTCAACTTCATCACCCCGCACCAGAAATGGGGCATCCACTCGACCTATTCCGACAATCTGATGATGCTCACGCTCAACAGAGGCGGACCGGTCGTCTGGATCTCGGAGACGGATGCGGCCAAGGCCGGCATCGTCGACAACGACTGGATCGAGGTCTACAACGTCAACGGCGCGATCTCGGCGCGCGCGGTCGTCTCCCAGCGCGTCAAGGACGGCATGTGCATGATGTACCATGCCCAGGAGAAGATCGTGAACACGCCCGGCTCGTCGCTCACGGGCCAACGCGGCGGCATCCACAACTCGGTCACCCGCGCCGTCCTGAAGCCCACCCACATGATCGGCGGCTACGCCCAATTGTCCTGGGGCTTCAATTATTACGGCACCGTCGGCGCCAATCGCGACGAGTTCGTCGTGGTGCGCAAGCTGGCGAAGGTCGACTGGCTCGAGGAGCCGCTCGCAGCCCCCGCGCAGGCCGCGGAATAAGGCGTCGCGACCCCTCGGAGGGCGCCCTCGCGCGTCCTCCGGGGCAGCCCTTAGGGGCATGATCTGAATATGCCCTGGACCCGCTCCAGGCTACCCCATTCAACGACGAACAGGCGCTTCGCGAGCCGCATCCGGCCCGTCGCGCGAGGGGATTACGACGATGAAGATCCGCGCCCAGATCGCGATGGTTCTCAACCTCGACAAGTGCATCGGCTGCCACACCTGCTCGGTGACGTGCAAGAACGTCTGGACGAACCGGGAAGGCATGGAATACGCCTGGTTCAACAACGTCGAGAGCAAGCCCGGCATCGGCTATCCGAAAGACTGGGAGAACCAGGCCAAGTGGAAGGGCGGCTGGCGCCGCCGCGAGGACGGCAAGATCGAGCCGCGGATCGGCGCCAAGTGGCGCGTGCTCGCGAATATCTTCGCCAATCCGAACATGCCCGAGATCGACGATTATTACGAGCCGTTCGATTTCGACTACGAGAACCTGCAGCGCGCGCCCGAGAGCCGCGCCTTCCCCACCGCCCGGCCGCGCTCCAAGATCACCGGCGAGCGGATGGAGAAGATCGAGTGGGGTCCGAACTGGGAGGAGATCCTCGGCGGCGAGTTCGCCGGCCGCTCCAAGGACGCCAATTTCGAGGGCGTCGAGAAGGAGATCTACGGCCAGTTCGAGAACACCTTCATGATGTATCTGCCGAGGCTGTGCGAGCACTGCCTCAACCCGACCTGCGTCGCCGCCTGCCCGTCGGGCGCGATCTACAAGCGCGACGAGGACGGCGTCGTCCTGATCGATCAGGACAAGTGCCGCGGCTGGCGCATGTGCGTCTCGGGCTGCCCCTACAAGAAGATCTACTACAATTGGGAGAGCGGCAAGTCGGAGAAATGCACGCTCTGCTATCCGCGTCTCGAGGCCGGCCAGCCGACCGTGTGCTCGGAGACCTGCGTCGGGCGCATCCGCTATCTCGGTGTCGTCCTCTACGACGCCGACCGCATCGAGGCGGCGGCGGCGACCAAGGACGAGCGCGACCTCTACGATGCGCAATTGCGCGTCTTCCTCGATCCGAACGATCCGCGCGTGATCGCCAAGGCGCGCGAGGAGGGCATCCCGGAAGCCTGGCTCGAGGCCGCCAAGGTGTCGCCCGTCTACAAGATGGCCATGGAGTGGAAGATCGCCTTCCCGCTCCACCCCGAATACCGCACCATGCCGATGGTCTGGTACGTGCCGCCGCTCTCGCCGATCCAGTCGGCCGCTGAAGCGGGCAAGATCGGCGTCGACGGCGAGATGCCCGACGTCAAGAGCCTGCGCATCCCGGTGCGTTACCTCGCCAACCTCCTCACCGCCGGCAACGAGGCGCCGGTCGTCACCGGCCTCGAGCGGATGCTCGCCATGCGCGCCTACATGCGCGCCAAGACGATCGACGGCGTGATCGACGAGAACATCGCCAAGCGCGTCGGCCTCTCGGGCGCGCAGATCGAGGACATGTACAAGATCATGGCGATCGCCAATTACGAGGATCGCTTCGTCATCCCGACCTCCCATCGCGAGATGGGCCTCGAAGACGCCTACGACCTGCGCGGCTCCTGCGGCTTCTCCTTCGGCAACGGCTGCTCCGGCGGCTCGACCGGGACGGGCCTGTTCGGAGGCAAGAAGGCGAAGAGCGCCAAGACCCCCATGGAAGTCGCCTGAGGAAGGACGCGATCATGCAGATTCTAAAGGCGCTCTCCGCGCTCCTCACCTACCCGACCCGCGGCCTCGTCGAGGCGGTGCCCGCGATCCGCGCGATCGTCGCGCAAGACGGCCTCGTGCGGGCCGATCTCGAGCCGCTGCTGATGCGGCTCGAGACGACCGATCTCTACGAGCTCGAGGAGGCCTACGTTCTCCTGTTCGATCGCTCGCGCTCGCTCTCGCTCAACATCTTCGAGCACGTCCACGGCGAGAGCCGCGACCGCGGCCAGGCGATGGTCGAATTGAAGCGGCTCTACGAGGAGGGCGGCCTCGCGCTCGACACGACCGAGTTGCCGGACTTCATCCCGCTCTTCCTCGAATATTGCTCGCTCCAGCCCGAAGTCGAAGCGCGCGCTCTCCTCGCCGAGCCCGCCCACGTCTTCACCGCGCTCGCCGAGCGGCTGCGCCGGCGCGAGAGCGTCTATGCGGCCGTGTTCGAGGCGCTCGTCGCGCTCGCCGCGACGAAGCCCGAGGCCGCCGCCTTCGAGGCGCTCGTCGAGGTCGACGACGCCGCGCCCGACGATCTCGCCGCGCTCGATCGCGTCTGGGAGGAGGAGGAGATCCGCTTCGGTGCGGGTGCCGCGACCGCCGATTGCGGCGTCGACGCGCTCGCCGCGAAGCTGCGCCAGGCCAAGCGCCCGGCGCCCGGCCTCGAGCCGCAGACGAACGCGCGCCCGCGCACCGTCTTCACCCATTCCGCATCCGCGCAAGAGGCCTGAGGAGACGAGGCCATGGAATCGACGCTCAACCACATCCTCTTCGGATGGTACCCCTATTTCGCGCTCACCGTGTTCCTGGTGGGCTCCCTCCTGCGCTTCGATCGCGAGCAGTACACCTGGAAGGCGAATTCGAGCCAGCTCCTGCGCCGCAAGCAATTGGTGCTCGGCTCGGTGCTCTTACATGTCGGCATCCTGGTGATCTTCTTCGGCCACGTCGCCGGTCTCCTCACCCCCGCCTTCCTCTTCGAGGCGGTGGGGATCTCGAAGGGCTTCAAGCAGGGCATGGCGATCGTCGTCGGCGGCACCGCGGGCCTCGTGACGCTCGTCGGCATGGTGCTCCTGCTGCATCGGCGGCTCTACGACCCGCGCATCCGCGCGACCTCGTCCTTCGCCGACACCGCGATCCTCGTGATCCTGTTCGTGCAGCTCCTGCTCGGGCTCGCCACGATCCCGCTCTCGCTCGGGCACATGGACGGCTCGAAGATGGTGCTCTTCATGAGCTGGGCGCAGGGCATCCTGACGCTGCAGCCGGGCGCCTCGGCCTATGTCGCCAACGTGCACCCGATCTTCAAGCTGCACCTGTTCCTCGGGCTCACGATCTTCCTCGTCTTCCCCTTCACCCGTCTCGTCCACATCTGGTCCGCCCCCGTCTGGTATCTCGGTCGGCGCGGCTACCAGATCGTGCGCACCAAGAAGCCGGTCGTCGCGCAAGTCGGCCAGCCGGCCACCAAGGGCGCGGGCTCCATCCCCGCCCGCCCCGTCCCGGCGGCCCAACCCGCCGAGTGACGGGCCTCGCGGCCCCGGGCTCTTGCCGCCCCGGTGCCGCTTTTCTCGACGATGCGCCCTTGTCCTTCCCCCTTGGGGGAAGGTGGCCCGGCGGCGCAGCCGACGGGTCGGATGGGGGTCGTGCAGGATGAAACGTAACGGTGCCTCCTGCACGGGGGGGGGCGGG
>NZ_JBKBQG010000033.1:0-45889 GCF_046292825.1 Salinarimonas sp.
CTCTCTCGCTGACGCTCGCGAGGCCACCCTCCCCTACGGGGAGGGATTTCGCTCCATCCCTCCCCGTAGGGGAGGGTGGACGCTGGAGCGGAGCGACAGCGGCCGGGTGGGGCCCGGGTGGAGATCGTTTCGCGAGCGTCGGGCCCCACCCGACCTTCATCGCCTTCGGCTCGAAGGCCACCCTCCCCTACGGGGAGGGATTCAGACGGAGCCCCCCATGCAGACCCAGAACCTCGCGCTCCCCCTCCTCGCGGCGGCGCAGGCGCAGAAGCACGTCACCCACAACGAGGCGCTCGCGCTGCTCGATGCGCTCGTCCACCTCGCGGTGGCGGGCGTCGCGGACGTGCCGCCGCAGGACCCGACTCCCGGCCTGCGGCTCCTCGTCGGAGACGCGCCGAGCGGACCCTTCGCCGGGCACGCGGGTGCGATCGCGTTCTTCGACGAGGGCGCCTGGCGGATCCTCGCGCCGCGGGCGGGCTGGAGCGTGCTCGTCGAGGCGCCGGGCGTGCTCCTCGTCCACGACGGCACCGCATTCCGGCCGATCTCTCATTTCGCGCCCGCCATCGAGGAACTCCCCCGGCTCGGCATCGGCACCGCGCCCGACGACCTCAACCGTCTCGCCGTGAAGGTGAACGCCGCGCTGTTCACCGCACGCCAGCTCGGCGAGGGCGGCACCGGGGACCTGCGCTTCGTCCTCAACAAGGAGAGCGCCGGCGCGACCGTCTCGCAGCTCTACCAATCCGCCTGGGGCGGTCGGGCGGAGACGGGGCTCGTCGGCGACGAGAATTTCCACGTGCGCGTCTCTGGCGACGGCGCGATTTGGCACGACGCGATCGTCTGCGAGCGGGAGAGCGGCGGGGTGCGCTTCCCCTCGGGCATTCTCGGCCTGCATGCGGGCGCGCGCAACCTCCTGATCAATCCCGGCTTCGCCATCGATCAGCGCGGCTTCGGCGGCGGCGCGCTCGCGGCGGGAGCCTACGGGTTCGACCGCTGGAAGGCCGGTGCCGGCGGGGCCTCCCTCGCGCGCGCCTGGGACGGCACGATCACCCTCGAGGGCAGTGTCGAGCAGGTGGTGGAGAGCGCCGATCTGGCGGGCGAGATCGTCACCCTCTCCCTCGACGCCCCGAGCGCGCCGCTCGCGATCGCGCTCGGGGCCGGCGCCGATCTCGCGAGCGCGACGATCCCGGCCGGGACGGGGCGGCGCCGCGCGAGCCTGCAGGTGCCCTGGTCGGTCCACGGGCATCTGACGGTGCGCATCACGGCGAGCGCGCCGACGACCTTCCGCCGCGTGCAGCTCGAGACGGGTCCCGTCGCCTCCGCCTACGAGCGCCGGCCGCGGGCGCTCGAGGAGGCGCTGTGCCAGCGCTATTGCCACGTCATCGGGCCGGGCCTGCCGAACGGACCGATCGGCGTCACCGCGGGCCGCCAGTCGACGCTCCACAACGCGCTCGTCCGCTTTCCCGTCCCGATGCGGGCGCCGCCCACCTGCACGGCGAGCGTGCCCGGCAGCTTCTCCATCGAGATCGATGCCGGTACGGACGTCTTCGAGCACGTCCTGACGGCGATGACGTTCGTGACCGCGAGCCGCGAAATCGCCCATTTCTCGGTCTCGCCGGGCTACCACATCGCGCGGGGTCGACCCGGCATCCTGCGCGCCTTCAACGCGAGTGCGCGCCTGGCCTTCGAGGCCGAGCTCTGAACCCCGACAGGGGGCGCGTCACAAGCCGAGCTCCTCCGCGAGCGGCCGCCACAGGAGCGCGGCCACCCCCAATCCGAGCGCGACGAGGCACAGGCCCGCGGCGCCGCCGATCAGCTTCTGGTGGCGCGCGTAGACTCGGCGGACGGGCGCGCGCGAGAACGTCCAGGTGACGCCCGCATACCAGACGACCTCCATCAGGAGGCAGATCACGAGGACGAGGGCGAGCACCGTCAGCGGCACCTGCATCATCGGGCCGCCATAGATGCCGATGAAGAAGGCGAGCGCCTTCGGATTGCAGAGGTTGAACACGACGCCGCGGGCGAAGGCGCGCCAGGGGCCGCCCGTCGGCGGCACGGCGAGCTCGGGGCCGGCGCCGTCGAGAACGCTCGCGGCCCCCGCTTTGCCGGCGCTGCGCAGAGCCCCGATCCCGAACCAGACGAGCACGCTCGCCGCGACGATCGTCATCGCCGTCTTGACGGTGGGGGCGACGACGACGAGGGAGGCGAGCCCGGAGACGGTCGCGACCGCGAGCAGCGTCGCGCCGACGCCGAAGCCGATGCCGGTGAAGACGGCGCTCGTCTTGTCCCCCCGCGCCGCGAGTTCGGTCACGACGAGGAGGTTCGGCCCGGGCGTGACGAGGACGACCACGTAGACCGCGAGCACGAAGAGAACGGCGGAGGTGATCATGGGCGGCGCGCCCCGCCCGTGCCCGCGCGCGGTGACGAGGGCTCCTCGCGAGCCCCGGGAACGCAACTGAGAATCACCCGAAATCCTCCCCGCAACGCTACCGACGATCAATAACGCGCGGGGCGCGCGAATCAATCCCGAATGCGTGCGGGGTGGGGAATACGTCGCGCGCCCGCCCTCAATAGGCGCGCGCGACGATGATCTCCTCGACGGCCGGCTTGCCGGTGAAGATGCATGCGCCGAGGCTGTCGGGCTGGGCGAAGGGCGCGCAGCGGGCGGTCAGCTTGAGCGCCTTGAGCCGATCGTTCACGGCCTCGAGCTCGGCGCCGGTCGGCTTGCACCAGGCGACCTTGAGCCAGCCCTTGAAGCCGGTATCCCCCTCGTCGTCGTCCGAGCCGGCGCCGAAATGCTCGGCGAGGTCCTCGAACCGGGTCACCCCGCCGCGAATGTTGGCGTCGAGCCGCTCCTTCGCCTGCGCGTGCAGCGCGCCCTGGATCTCGCCGAGGAGATCGACCGCGCGGGCGAGGAAGTCCTCGCGCGGCTGCGTGTGCGAGGCGACCTTGTCGCCGGTGCGCAGGGCGTCGCGGCGGGTGAAGGTGACGTTCTCCCCGGCGACGTCACGCTGGCCGATCTCGAGAACGAGCGGCACGCCGCGCCGGATCCAGTTCCAGCGCTTCTCGGCCGAGGGCACGTTGGCGTGGTCGACATGCGCGCGCACGGGCTTGCCGAAGGCGCTCGCGCCGTTGAGCCGCGCGGCGAGCGCGTCGCAATAGTCGCGGATCGCGGGATCGGCGTCGGTGCCGCGCAGGATCGGCACGATCACGATCTGCTTGGGCGCGATCGCCGGGGGCAGGCGCAGGCCGTCGTCGTCGCCATGGGTCATGATCACGCCGCCGATGACGCGGGTCGACATGCCGTAGCTCGTCGTGTGGCAGAGCGTCATCGCCCCGCTCTCGCTCTGGTAGCGGATGTTCTGCTCGGAGGCGAAATTGGTGCCGAGATAATGCGAGGTGCCCGATTGCAGGGCCTTGCCGTCCTGCATCATCGCCTCGATCGTGTAGGTGTTCTCGGCGCCCGGGAAGCGCTCGTGCTCGGGCTTCTCGCCGGCGATCACGGGGATCGCGAGCGTCGTCTCGGAGAAGCTGCGATAGAGCTCGATCCAGCGCATGGTCGCCGCGCGCGCATCCGCCTCGTCGGCATGGGCGGAATGGCCCTCCTGCCACAGGAATTCGGCGGTGCGCAGGAAGAGCCGCGTGCGCATCTCCCAGCGCACCACGTTCGCCCATTGATTGATGAGGAGCGGCAGGTCGCGATAGCTGTGGATCCAGCGCTGGAAGGCGTCGCCGATCACGGTCTCGGAGGTCGGGCGCACGATCAGCGGCTCGGCGAGCTCGGCGTCCGGATCGGGGACGAGGCGGCCGTCCTCGGTCTTGAGGCGGTGATGGGTGACGACCGCCATCTCCTTGGCGAAGCCCTCCACGTGCTGCGCCTCGCGCGCGATGAAGCTCAGCGGGATGAAGAGCGGGAAGTAGCAATTGTCGACGCCGTGGCTCTTGATGCCGCGGTCGAGTTCCGCCTGGATCAGCTCCCAGATCCCGTAGCCCCACGGCTTGATGATCATGCAGCCGCGCACCGGGGAGACTTCCGCGAGATCGGCTTCCTTCACGACCGCCTGGTACCAGGCGGGGAAATTCTCTTCGCGGGTGACGTTCAGAGCGCGGCGGGCCGACATCGCTGGTGGTTGTCCTTGCATGGTTCCGGTTCGCGGGGGCGCATCTAGCATGATTTGCGGCGCCGTTGGTAGCGGGTAAATCCGCGCCGCGAGGCGGCGGTGCCGAGAGGGCATGGGCGCAAGGCGCGTAGCGGGCGCGGCGCTTATGGGGTAGGCCTCTCGCCCGGGCGCGACGCACGGCAGGGAGGCGATCATGGCGGATCTCGAGGGCATCACGGTCGTCACCGTCGAGCAGGCGGTCGCGGCGCCCTACGCGTCGGGGCGCCTCGCGGATGCGGGCGCGCGGGTGATCAAGGTCGAGCGACCGGAAGGCGATTTCGCGCGCGGCTACGACGGCCTCGTCCACGGCGAGAGCGCCTATTTCGTCTGGCTCAACCGGGGCAAGGAATCGATCCGGCTCGACCTGAAGGACGAGGCGGACGCCGCGATCCTCGCGCGCATGGTCGCGAGCGCGGACGTGTTCATCCAGAACCTCGCGCCGGGCGTCGCCGCGCGGCTCGGCTTCGGGGCGCAGGCCCTGCGGGAGCGCCATCCGCGGCTTATCGCCTGCTCGATCTCGGGCTACGGCGAGGAGGGGCCCTATCGCGATCAGAAGGCCTACGACCTCCTCGTCCAGGCCGAGAGCGGGCTGTGCGCGATCAACGGCACCGAGGAGGGGCCCGCCCGCGTCGGCGTCTCGGTCTGCGATATCGCGCCGGGCATGACCGCCTTCCAGGCGATCCTGCAGGGCCTGTTCGCGCGCGAGCGGACGGGGCAGGGGCGGGCGATCGAGGTCTCGCTCTATCACGCGATGGCCGATTGGATGAACGTGCCCTACCTGCAGACGCGCTACGGCGGAAAGCCGCCCGCGCGCGTGGGCCTGCGCCACCCGACCATCGCGCCCTACGGGGCCTATGCGTGCGCCGACGGGCGCGCCGTGCTGATCTCCATCCAGAACGAGCGGGAATGGGCGTCCTTGTGCGCGCGCGTGCTCGAAATGCCCGATCTCGCGACCGATCCGCGCTTCCGCGACAACAGCCTGCGGGTGGAGAACCGCCCCGCGCTCGAGGAGATCGTCGCGGGCGCGTTCGCGCGCGAGAGCCGCGAGGCGATGATCGCCAAGCTCGACGCCGCGCGCATCGCCTATGGGCGCCTGTCGAGCCTCGACGATCTCCTCGCGCACCCGCAGAACCGGTATCTGACGGTCCAGACCGAGGCGGGCGAGATCGAGATCCTCGCGCCCGGCGCGGTCGTCGCGGGCCAGAGCCCGGCCGTGCGCCGCGTGCCGCGGCTCGGAGAGCACGAGGCGGCTTTGCGGGCGGAATTCGCGCCGCCCGGCTCGGAGGGCTGACGCGCCCGCTGCGTGGCGACGCGGGAGTGCCGTTGCGGCAACATCACGACGTTCTCGCGCGTTTCCGAAGCTCGAAGAACGGTTCAGCGCGTGTAAAGCATTGACAACCTTCGCGTCGGACCTATGGTCCCCTCGCACGGCCGCGCCCGGAGAACGGGCGAATACCGACAGCCCGCCTCTTCGACGCCGTGCGGGGCGAGCGCGTCAAGCTGCGGCCGGGCCGCGAGAGTCTTTTTTCACAGATGTCGTTCGATCAACTGGGCCTGAGCGAGAAGGTCCTCGAGGCGGTCACCGCCTCGGGTTACACGCAACCGACGCCGATCCAGGAACAGGCGATCCCGCACGTGCTCGCCCGGCGGGACGTGCTCGGCATCGCCCAGACCGGCACCGGCAAGACGGCGGCCTTCACGCTGCCGATGCTGACGCTGCTCGAAGCGGGTCGCGCTCGCGCGCGCATGCCGCGCACGCTGATCCTCGAGCCGACGCGCGAGCTCGCCGCTCAGGTCGAGGAGAACTTCGTCAAGTACGGGGCGAACCACAAGCTCTCCGTCGCGCTCCTCATCGGCGGCGTCTCCTTCGCCGACCAGGACGTGAAGATCACCCGCGGCGTCGACGTGCTGATCGCGACCCCCGGCCGCCTGCTCGACCATTTCGAGCGCGGCAAGCTCCTCCTCACCGGCGTCGAGCTCCTCGTCATCGACGAGGCGGACCGCATGCTCGACATGGGCTTCATCCCCGATATCGAGCGGATCGTGAAGCTCACGCCCTTCACCCGCCAGACGCTGTTCTTCTCCGCGACGATGCCGCCCGAGATCCAGCGGCTGTCGGAGAAGTTCCTGTCGAACCCGGTCAAGGTCGAGGTCGCCCGGCCCGCCTCGACGGCGGCGACGATCGTCCAGAAGCTCGTCGCCACCGGCGGCGAGGCGGCCGCCAAGCGCGCCATGCTGCGCGACCTCATCCGCAACGCGGAAGAGCTGCAGAACGGCATCATCTTCTGCAATCGCAAGCGCGACGTCGCGGTGCTGCACCGCTCGCTCCAGCGCCACGGCTTCCCCGCCGTCGCCCTGCACGGCGACATGGACCAGCGCGCGCGCATGATCGCGCTCGACCAGTTCCGCACCGGCGAGGCGCCGCTCCTCGTGGCGAGCGACGTGGCCGCCCGCGGCCTCGACATCCCGGCGGTCAGCCACGTCTTCAACTACGACATCCCCCACCACGCCGAGGACTACGTCCACCGCATCGGCCGCACGGGGCGCGCGGGCCGCAAGGGCGCGTCCTACACGCTCGTCGCGCCCGGCGAGGAGAAGTCGCTCACCGCGATCGAGAAGCTGATCGGTCGCGACATCGAGTGGCAGGGCCGCACGCTCGCCGACGCGAAGGCGGTGGGCGCGATCGTCGGCGGGCGCGAGGAGCGCGGAGGCGGGCGTCGCGGCGGCCGTGGCGGCCGGGGCGAGCCACGTTCCGAGCGGGCGCCGCAGCCGCGCGAGCGCGAGACGGACGCGACGGCTCCCGCACCGGCGCCCGTTCGGCACGCCGAGAAGAAGAAGGGACCGGAGCGCGAGCCGCGTCGCGAACCCCGCCGGGACGATCGGCGCGACGATCGCCGCGGCCGCGGCCGCGCCGAGGAGGCGGACGCCTTCGACAGCCCGAGCTTCGGCGATCACATTCCCGCCTTCCTGTTGCGCCCGGTTGCGTTGAAGGCGAAAAAATAGTCCGCGGAACGCGTGCATTAACGGCTTTGCAGGGCTTGTCGGTCCATTCTGCCTCCAGGGCAGCGAGGCTGCCCGTGATCGGCGGTTGCACGATGCGGGACACCAGGCCATGACGGCAGCGGCAGAGGATCTCGAGCGCTCGTTCCAGATCGGGAAGCGGGCGCTTGAGCTGATGAAGACCTACGGGTCTTCTGCGTCCCCACGCTCCTACGAGGTGTGGTACACCTACGTCACGGGCGCCAAACCCGCGATCAACGACGCCATCAAGCGCATCGCCGCGACCGGCGGCGGGGTGCGCGACGCCGATCTCGACACGCTCTTCACCGAGCATCTGTCCGAGACCCGCTTCGCCGACGAGGCGGAGAAGACGAGCGCCACCGTCATTTCCGAGATCGATTCCGTCATGGAAATGCTGGAGATGGCGCTCGGCTCGACGGCGAAATACGGCGAATCGCTCGAGGCCTTCTCCAACGATCTGGCGGTGACGATCGACAAGCGCCGCATCCGCGAGCTCGTCTCCTCGCTCGTGCTCGCCACGAAGGACGTCGCCTCCACCAACAAGACGCTCGAGGCGCGGCTGCGCGAGACGCGCGGCGAGATCGAGGTCCTGCGCGAGACGCTGGAGGCCGTGCGCCTCGAGAGCCTCACCGACCCGCTCACCGGCATCGCCAACCGCAAGCATTTCGAGGAGATGCTGGTCAAGTCGATCGATCAGGCGGTCCTGGAGCGCGCGCCGCTCGCGCTGATCGTCATCGACATCGACCATTTCAAGCGCTTCAACGACACGTTCGGCCATCTCACCGGCGACCAGGTCCTGCGCCTCGTGGGAATGACCATGCGCGAGCAGGTCAAGACCCGCGCGACGCTCGCGCGCTTCGGCGGCGAGGAATTCGGCATCATCCTGCCCGACACGACGGTCGAGACCGCCCGCGGCGCCGCCGAGCGCGTGCGCACGAGCGTGATGAGCCGCGAGCTCGTCAAGCGCTCGACGGGCGAGTCGCTCGGCAAGGTGACGATCTCGGTGGGCGTCGCGGGGCTGCGCAAGGGCGACACCGCCGTGTCCCTGCTCGAGCGCGCCGACCAGTGCATGTTCACCGCCAAGCGCACCGGCCGCAACCAGACCGTCGCCGACGTCGACCCCGTCTTCGCCGACGCCATGCACGGCGAAGTCGCCGAGGTGGCGTGATCTCAAGCCGACGCGCTCGGCCCCGCGCGGACGGAGGCGACGACGCCCAGGCGCGCCAGCCGGCGCAGGGCCTCGCGGCGGGCGTCCTCGCCATCGTGGCCGTCTGCGGGTTGAAGCTCGATCGCGAGCGGCCCGTCGCGCCCCGCCTCCGCCGCGTTCGATCGGTAGCTGGCGATCACGCCCTCCGCGACGAGATGGTTCATCACCCGATTGACGTCGCCCCAGGAACCGCCGCGTCGGCTCATGCCAGCCTCCTTCGTGCCGATACGCCCCCGAGGGGAAAGCGCGCAACCGCCCCGCTCGGTTCCCGTCACCGTCGCTCCGCCACCAGCCGCGCGAGGCTCGCGGCGAGGAGGCGGTCGCTGAAGGGCTTGGCGATGCAGGGCACGTCGCGGAAGCGCTCCGGCAGGATGCTCTGCGCGTCGTAGCCGGTGAGGAAGACGAACGGGATGTTCTCGCGCACGAGACGGTCGGCGATGGGGAAGCTGTCTTCGTCGCCCAGATTGATGTCGAGCACGGCGACGTGCGGCCGGTCCCGCTCGACGATGCGCAGTGCGTCCGCGACCCGAGCGGCGGGGCCGAGCACCTGATAGCCGAGATTGTCGAGCGATTCGGAGACGTCGAGCGCGGTCAGGAGCGAATCCTCGACGAGGAGCACCTTCGCCCCCATCGGCGCGCGCGGCGTGCCCGTCGCCGCCGGCTCCTCTTCGGCCGCGGGCGCCGCGAGGACGTGGCGGCGCGGGATCGTGACCGCGCAGGCGACCCCCTCCGGGCGGAACGCGAGCGCGCTCGTTCCGTCGAGCTCGTAGCCGAGGCTCGACTCGATCAGGACGCGCCCGAAGCCGCGCCGCTGCGGCGGCGCCACCGGCGGTCCGCCCGTCTCGCGCCAATCGATCGCGAGCCCGTCCTCCCCCAGCCGCCACGACACCTCCACGCGACCGTCCGGAACGGAAAGCGCGCCGTGCCGGCCCGCATTCGTCGCGAGCTCGTGGACGAGCATGCCGACGCAGAGCGTCGCGCGCGCGTCGAGCTCGAGGCGCGGGCCCTCGATCGAGATCGCCTCGTGCCCGAAGCGCCCGAGCTCCTCCTCGACGAGACGACGCAGGTCCGCGCCCCGCCAACGGCTCTCCGACAGGAGGCTCTGGGCGTGGGCCATGGCCTTGATGCGCAATTCCAGGCTCTCGACATAGCTCGCGAGCGTCGCCTGCGAGCGCCTCGTGTGGCGCATCAGGGCCTGGATGTTGGCGAGCGTGTTCTTCACGCGATGGTCGAGCTCGGCGACGAGAAGCCGTTGGTGCGATTCGGCTTTCGCCCGCTCGCGTGCGATCTCGTCGAGCCGCCTCACCACGATTTCCAGGATCGCGAGACGCAGCGCGCCGGCCGCCTCGATCTCGACGTCGCGCCAGGGCGGGCAGCGGCCGCGCACCGTCTCCCGCCACGCCGCGAAGGAGGCGCGCGGCGTCAGACCGCCGTCGGCCCCGCTCCTCACCGCCTTGTCGGGATCGCCGGCCCAGGTGACCGTCTCCACGACCTCGCGGCGGAACCAGAAGATCCAGTCCTTCGGCGTGCGCGAGACCGACAGGGCGACGAGGCCGGCGAGCCCGCCCATCGCGGCGGCGTCCTCGCCGAGGAGCGCGCCGAGCCTGTCCGTCGCGAAGATGCTGCCGACCTCGCGCGCGTTGAGCGCCGCGACCAGGCGCTCGACGCCGGCGCGATCGGGGGTGTCCCCGTGCGCGGCGAAGCCTCCGTCGACGCAGATCGCCACGCCGTCGGCCGCGACGAGGTCGACGAGGCTCGGATGGGCGTGCGCCAAACCCTCGGCGAGGCTCTCCTCGCGCGAGAGCCGCGACAGGATGTGCTCGACGATCCGCCGCTTGCGCAGCCGCTCCTCGTAGACCATCGCGTGCAGGCGCGATTCGAGCTGCAGCGAGAAGACCTGTCCGAACAGCTCGCAGGCGCCCAGCACCTCGAGCGGGACGTGATGGGGCGTGCGGTGGTGGCAGGCGATGAGCCCCCACAAGGTCCCGCGATGCACGATCGAGATCGACATCGAGGCGGCGACGCCCATGTTGCGCAGGTAGCGGACATGCAGCGGCGAGACGCTGCGCAGGCCTGCCGAACCGAGATCGAGCGGAGCGCCCGTCCTCGGGCTCGTCGGCGGGACGAGCGGGGAGGGCACGTAGCCGATATCGGGAATGGCGCGCGTCCAGCTCTTCAGATAGAGCGCGCGCGCCTGTTTGGGGATGTCGCTCTCCGGGTAGCGAAGGCCGAGATAGCTTTCCATCTCCGGCGCCTTCGCCTCCGCGACGACGGTGCCGCTGCCGTCCTCGAGGAAGCGGTAGACCATCACCCGGTCGAAGCCGGTGAGCGCGCGCACCTCGTCCGCGCAGGCGGAGAGGTAGTCGGACAGCTCCTCGCGTCCCGAGAGGGCCGCGAGCATCGCCTGAACGCGCAGGAGGAGATCGCCGAGCCCGGATCCCGGTCGGGCGGCGGGCTCCAGCTCGACGACGAGGCCCGCTTCGGCGAGGTGCACCCGCGCGTCGAGCGGACCGGCGGGACCCGGCAGCCCCGTCTCCCAGGTCGTCTGCGGCGCCGTGCGGGCGGCGAGTTCGGGGATCTTGGCGAGGAGCCGGGCGGCCGTCTCGCCGCCGACGAGCGCCGCGAGGTCGTCTCCCGGCACCGGCTCGCGTCCGAGGATGCGCGCGAGGTCTCCCGCCCGCTGCAGGAGCGCGCCGGAGGTCGGATCGACGGCGAGCAGGCAACCGTGAGGCTGGATCGAGCCCGGCACGTGGATGGGCTCGCGGTCGCAATCCGTCAGGTCGGCCTCGCCGAAGCGGGGGACGTCACCGGGGTCGGTCACGGCTCGTCGTCCTGTCCTTTGCCGGCTCATGCGCGCGCGGATCGAGCTTAGCGCAAAGGCGGGCGCGCGAAAACGGCTCCTGAAGGATGATGCGCGGGGATCAGCGTCCTTTCCGCGCCTCCTGCGCACGCCGCAGCGCCTCCGCCAGCGCGCCCCCGCCAGCGGGCTCGTCGCGCCCGCCGCGCTGGGGAGACGGCACCGGTCTGACCCCCTTCTGCGGCGGGGCGGCCTCGCGCCTCGGACCCTGCGCGCGGCCCGGCTCGTCGGTGAGCCGCATCGAGAGGCCGATGCGCTTGCGCGGCACGTCGACCTCCATCACCTTCACCCGCACGACGTCGCCCGGCTTGACCACCTCGCGCGGGTCGCGGACGAATTTCGTCGAGAGCGCCGAGACGTGGACGAGCCCGTCCTGGTGGACGCCGATATCGACGAAGGCGCCGAAGGCCGCGACGTTCGTCACCACGCCTTCCAGCACCATGCCGGGCGCCAGGTCCGAGATCGTCTCGACCCCCTCCTGGAAGGTCGCCGTCTTGAAATCCGGGCGCGGGTCGCGGCCGGGCTTCTCCAGCTCGGCGAGGATGTCGACGATCGTCGGGCGGCCGAAGGTCTCGTCGGTGAAGCGGTCCGGGCTCAGGGCGCGCAGGGTCTTGGCGTCGCCGATGAGCACCTTGATGTCGCTCTTCGTCGCCTCGAGGATGCGCCGCACCACCGGATAGGCCTCCGGATGGACGCCCGATGCATCGAGCGGGTCGTCGCCGTCGCGGATGCGCAGGAAGCCCGCCGCGAGTTCGAAGGTCTTGGGCCCGAGGCCCGGCACCTTCATCAGGTCCTTGCGGCGCCGGAACGGCCCCGTCTCGTCGCGATGGGCGACGATGCGGCGCGCGACCGTCTCGCCCAGCCCCGAGACGCGGGCGAGCAAAGGCGGGGAGGCGGTGTTCACCTCGACGCCGACCGCGTTCACGCAATCCTCGACCACGGCGTCGAGGGCGCGGGACAATTCGTGCTCGGCGAGATCGTGCTGGTATTGGCCCACCCCGATGCTCTTCGGGTCGATCTTGACGAGCTCCGCGAGCGGGTCCTGCAGGCGCCGCGCGATCGAGACGGCGCCGCGCAGCGACACGTCGAGGCCGGGCAGCTCCTCGCTCGCATAAGCGGAGGCCGAATAGACGGACGCGCCCGCTTCCGAGACCACGATCTTCGCGATCTTGCGATCCGCGATGCGCGCGACCAGCTCGGCCGCGAGCTTGTCCGTCTCGCGCGAGGCGGTGCCGTTGCCGATCGCGACGAGCTCGACGCCGTGGGTGCGCGCGAGCCGCTCGAGGGTCGCGAGCGCGGCATCCCAGCGCCGCTGCGGCTCGTGCGGGAAGATCGTGTCGGTCGCGACCACGCGTCCAGTCGCGTCCACCACCGCGACCTTGACGCCGGTGCGGTAGCCCGGATCGAGCCCCATGGTCGGGCGCGCGCCGGCGGGGGCTGCGAGCAGGAGATCGCGCAAGTTCGCCGCGAAGATGCGGATGCTCTCCTCCTCCGCCTTGGCCCAGAGCCGCGCGCGGGTGTCGAGCTCGATCGAGAGCGCGATCTTGCCCCGCCAGGCGATCGCGGCGGTGTCGCGCAGGAAGGCGTCGCCCGGGCGGCCCAGGTCGCGAATGGAAAAGCGCGCGGCGATCTTGAGCGGGAAGGCCGCCTTGTCGGCCTCGCTCGGCGCGTCCGGCAACTCGGTCAGGGAGAGCGAGAGCACCTCCTCCTTCTCCGCGCGGAAGAGCGCGAGGATGCGGTGGGCGGGAAGGTCCGCGAGCTTGCCCGCATAGTCGAAATAATCCGAGAACTTGGCGCCGGACGCCTCCTTGCCCTCGCGCACCTTGGCGACGATGCGCCCCGCCTTCCAGAAATCCTCGCGCAGCCGCCCGATCAGGTCCGCGTCCTCGGCGAAGCGCTCGATCAGGATATGGCGCGCGCCCTCGAGCGCGGCCTTGACGTCGGCGACCCCGCGCTCCTCCGAGACGAAAGGCGCGGCCTGCGCGGCGGGGTCGCGCTCGGGATGGGCGAGGAGCGCCTCGGCGAGCGGCGCGAGCCCCGCCTCGCGGGCGATCTGGGCTTTCGTCCGGCGCTTGGGCTTGTAGGGCAGGTAGAGGTCTTCGAGCCGCGCCTTGGTGTCGGCTTGCGCGATCTCGGCGCGCAATTCGGGGGTGAGCTTGCCTTGCTCGTCGATGCTCGCGAGGATCGCGGCGCGGCGCTCTTCCAGCGCGCGCAGATAGCGCAGCCGCTCCTCCAACGTGCGCAGCTGCGCATCGTCGAGACCCCCCGTCGCCTCCTTGCGGTAGCGCGCGATGAAGGGCACCGTCGCCCCGCCGTCGATGAGCGCCACCGCCGACTCGACCTGCCGCTCGGCGACCCCGAGCTCCTGCGCGATCTGCGTTGTGGGGCTTGCCATGGCGACCTCTCGATTCGGCGGCGTGCGGGGAGGCCGTGTCTAGCGCAGGCGTCGGCGCCCGCCAATCCCCGCTCACCCGCCAGGCGGGCGGCGGATCGAGAACTTCGTCTCCGGGGTTGCGACGAAATAGTCGAAATAGCCCGCCCGCGCGATCGGCCGCATGGCCGCGATGTCGAGGAAGCCGTCGACGAGGAAGCGCTCGTCGATGTGAACGCCCACCACCTCGCCGATCGCCATGTGGTAGGTGGTGCGGCCCGACAGCCCGGTGAGCGGCACGATCTGGACGAGCTTGCATTCGAGCGCGACCGGGCTCTCGGCGACCCGCGGCGCCTTGACGATTCGCGAGGGCGCCGTGGTGAGGCCGGCATGAGCGAACTCGCTCTCGCCGCGCGGCAGCGGCGCCGAGGTCGCGTTCATCGCCTCGCGCAGGTCGAACGTCGCGAGGCTGCAGACGAACTCGCCCGTCTCGCGCGCGAAGGCGAGCGCGTCCTTCTCGCCCTCCGAGGAGAACATCACCATGTGCGGGTCGGTCGAGATCGCGTTGAAGAAGGAATAGGGCGCGAGATTGACGCGACCTTCCGCATCGACCGCGCTGATCCACCCGATCGGCCGCGGCGCCACGATCGCCTTGAACGGATCGCGGGGGAGGGGATGGCCTGCGGCGGGCTCGTAGAACATGAAGTCTCCTGTCGTCATATGCGATCTCCCTCCCCGCAGGGGAGGGTGGCCTCCGAGCGAAGCGAACGAGGTCGGGTGGGGCCCGAGGTTCGAAGCACAATTCCCACCCGGCCCCTGTCGCTGCGCTCCAGGGTCCACCCTCCCCTCCGGGGAGGGAAGGGCGCGCGAATCCCTCCCCGTAGGGGAGGGTGGCCTCCGAGGCGAA
Organism: Salinarimonas sp.; assembly: GCF_046292825.1. Taxonomy (GTDB): domain Bacteria; phylum Pseudomonadota; class Alphaproteobacteria; order Rhizobiales; family Beijerinckiaceae; genus Salinarimonas. The sequence goes on from NZ_JBKBQG010000033.1 coordinate 14,521, forward strand.
GCCGAAGGAGGTCGGGTGGGGCCCGACGCTTGAAGGATAATCTCCACCCGAGCCCCACCCGGCCTTTCTCGCTCTGCTCGAAAGTCCACCCTCCCCTCCGGGGAGGGACACCCCCCTTCACAGCCGCGTCACCACGTCCTCCAGCGCCGGGCGGGGGCGGTCGGGCATGCGTTCGGTCGCGGTGCCGATATGGACGAAGCCGGCGATGCGCTCGTGCGCGGCAAGGCCCATCGCGTCGAGGATCCGGCGGTCGAAGGCGATCCAATCGGTGATCCAGTTCGCGCCGAAACCGTGCGCCTCGGCGGCGAGCAGCAGGTTCTGGCACACGGCGCCGGCCGAGAGCACCTGCTCCCATTCCGGGATCTTGGCGTGCGGGCGGGCGCGCGACACCACCGCGACGACGAGCGGCGCGCGCGCGAGACGTCCGCGCTCGATGGCGCGCTCCTCGGCGCTCGCCTGCGGCTTGTCGGCGACAAAAGCCTTCTCGATCGTCTCGCCGAGGCGCGCGCGGGCCTCGCCCGCGATCACCACGAATCGCCAGGGCGCGAGCTTGCCGTGATCGGGCACGCGGGCGGCGATCGTCAGCATGTCGGCGAGCGCTTCCCCGTCGGGGCCGGGCTCGGCGAGCTTGTTCGCCGGCGTGGAGCGGCGGCGCCGCAGGGTCTCGAGAAGCGCGCTCATCGGCTCGTCCATGATGTGTCCACAATCTTCGCAGATCGGATATAACCCCTGTCGCACGACGGCGCGAGCCGCCATCCGCGACAACCCGAACGAGATTTTCGCGCAAAGCCCCGATGACGGCTCCGATCGGCACAGTCTCAGCCCTCCCGACGCGCCTCGCCCGGCTCGTCGCCTGCCTTCTCGCCTGCGCGATCGCGCTCGGGACCGCGAGCCTGCCTGCGCGCGCGCAGACGGCGGGCGATCCGCTCGGCGGCGGCATGGGCGGGGGCATCGGCACGCTGCCGATCCTGCCGCAGGCGGGCGAGCTCGCGCTCTCCGCCTATTTCGCCGAGACCGGCGCCCCGATCGAGGAGGGCCTGATCTGGCGCGTGTTCGAGCTGCGCGACGAGGCGATCAACCTCGTCGCCCGCCACGAGGAGGCGCGCCCGCGCATCTCGCTGCCGCCGGCGAACTACATGGTCCATGTCAGCTGGGGCTTCGCGAGCGCCGCGCTGCCGGTGACGATGCATTGGGGCAACGTCGCCGAACGGCTCCTGATCAGCGCGGGCGGCGTGCAGGTGCGCGGCGTCGTCGGCGACGCGCCGATCCCGCCGACCGAACTCGCCTTCTCCGTCTTCGTGCCGGTCGGCGAGGATTCGGAAGCGCGCCTCGTCGTCGCGGAGGCGCGGGCGACGGATCTGATCCGCCTGCCCGAGGGCGACTACCACGTCGTCACCCGCTACGGGGACGCCAACGCGTCGGCGCGGACGGATCTCTCGGTCGCGGCCGGGGAGATCGTGGTGGCCACGCTCAACCACCGCGCGGCGAAGCTGACCCTCAAGCTCGTCGCGGAAGAAGGCGGCGAGGCGTTCGCGGGCACGGCCTTCTCGGTGCTCACGCCCGGCGGCGACGTCGTCCGCGAGGCGATCGGCGCCTTCCCGCAGGTCGTGCTCGCGGAGGGGGAATACGTCGTCATCGCCCGCCACGAGGGCCGCGTCTTCACCCGCGAATTCCGCGTCGAGAGCGGCCTCGACCGCGACATCGAGGTGATCGCGGGTTCGTGAGCGATTGAAGGCCTCTCATTGCAGTGTCATGAAGTCGGTCGCGCCGACAGGGTGAGTGCTCCACCGGTGTCATCCCCGGCCGGAGGTCGCTTGCGACCGGAGGGGAAGGGGACCCAGCGTTAAAATTGCTTGCGGAGCAAGCGCTTGCGGCGGCGTCTAGCCGCCTGGTCGGCGGCACGATCGTGTGCTCCGCACGCATCTTGGTGCTGGGTCCCCTTCCCCTGCGCACGCTACGCGTGCTCCGGCCGGGGATGACACGGGGGAGCGACCCCGACGGCGTCATCCCGGACGCCGAAGGCGATCCGGGACCCAGACCCACGACCTGTCCCGCCGCAAGCGGGAACGCCGACAGGTGCACCACCGTTGATGCCCAGCGGCGATCGGCCGTTTCGGATCGGGGTGGTCGGCGGATGAAGGATCTCGCACGGGTCTGGACGCGGGAGGAGGGCGCCGGCGCCGCGGTGGGGCTGCCGGAGCGGCTCGCCGTCGAGCTCGGCCCGCTCCTCGCCTTCTTCGTCGTCACGCAGGCGGGCGGCATCGAGCGCGGCACGCTCGCCTTCATGGCGGCGACGCTCCTCGCGCTTCTCGCGGGCGTGTGGCGCGAGCGGCGCATCCCGCTGACCCCGCTCCTCTCCGCGATCCTCATCCTCGCCTTCGGCGCGACGAGCCTCTTCCTCGCCGAGCCCTGGATCATCATGGTGCGCCCGACCTGGATGAACCTGTTCTATGCCGGCGCGCTGCTCGGCGCGCTGGGGTTCGGGCAGCTCCTCCTCAAGCGCGTGCTCGGCGGCAGCCTCGTCCTGACGAGCGACCGGGCCTGGCTCGTCCTGACGCTGCGCCTCGTCGCCTTCCTGGTCTTCCTCGCGATCCTCAACGAGGTCGTCTGGCGCAACGGGTCCGTCGAGACCTGGGTCGCCTTCAAGACCTTCGGCGTGCTGCCGATGAACCTCGCCTTCGCCGCCTCGCAGATCGGCTACGTGCGGCGGCATCGGGTGTGAGCGCGGGCGAGCGATCGCCGCGCGGCGTCGCGCCGCGTCAGCCGTCGTAATCGACCACGAGCCGCTTCGTCACGGGCCGCGACTGGCAGGTGAGGATGTAGCCGCGCGCGACCTCGTAATCCTCGAGCGCGTAATTGGCCTCCATCTCCACCTCGCCCTCGACGAGCTTCGCCCGGCAGGTGGAGCAGACGCCGGCGCAGCAGGAGAAGGGCGCGTCGATCGTCGCGGCGCGGGCGGCCTCCAGCACGCTCTCGCCCTCGCGCAGCGCGATCTCGCGGGAGACGCCGTCGAGCACGATGCGGGCGGTCGCGACGATGCCGTCCGCCGCGCTCTCGCCCTCGGGCCGCGGACGCGGCTTCTTCGGCCGCGAGGAGGCGAAGAGCTCGAACTTGATCTTCTCCTTGGCCATCCCGTGCGCCTCGAGCGCCTCCGAGACGGCCTTCATCATCGGCTCGGGGCCGCAGATGAAGGCGAGGTCGGCGCGCTTCGGGTCGATCCAGCGCGAGAACAGGAGATCGCATTTCTGGCGGTCGAGGCGGCCGTTGAAGAGGTCGATGTCCTGCGCCTCGCTCTCGAGCACATGGATGATCGAGAGCCGGCCGAGATGCTGGTCCTTCAGATCCTCGAGCTCCTCGCGGAACATGATCGCGGACGTCGAGCGGTTGCCGTAGACGAGGGTGAGGGTCGCGCGCGGCTCCTCGGCGAGCACGGTCTTGACGATCGACAGGATCGGCGTGATCCCGCTGCCTCCGGCGAAGAGGAGGTAATGGCGCGCGCGCTCGGCCTCGAGCGGCGCGTGGAAGGAGCCCATCGGCGCCATCGCCTCGATCGTGTCGCCGGGCGCGAGCTCCTCGTTCGCCCAGGCCGAGAACCAGCCGCCCTCGACCTTCTTGATGCCGACCCTGAGCCGCCCCTCGCCGCGCCCCGCGCAGATCGAGTAGGAGCGGCGCAATTCCTCGCCGTCGAAGGCGCGGCGGAAGGTGAGATATTGCCCCTGCACGAACCGGAACGCCTCGGCGTCCTCCGGGCGGGGTTCCAGCGTCAGCACGACGGCGTCGCGGGTGTCCCGGCGGATCTCGGCGACGCGAAGCGGGTAGAAGCGGGCCATGGACGTTCCTCTCGATCGGTACTTTTCGCCTCCGCGCACTCTCCACCCGTCGATGAAGAGCTCGACGGTCTCCCCTCCCCCTTGGGGGAGGGGTCGGGGGTGGGGGTCGTGCAGGATGAAATGATAGAGATCATCCTGCACGACCCCCATCCGACCCGTCGGCTGCGCCGCCGGGCCACCTTCCCCCAAGGGGGAAGGACCTGCTGTCGCCGCCCCCTCCGCGCACTCTCCACCCGCCGATGAAGAGCGCGACGGTCCCCCTCAGATGCACTTGAAATAGTCGAACGGCTCGAGGCAGTCCGAACACCGCCAGCTCGCCTTGCAGGGGGTGGAGCCGAAGGCGGAGACCATCTGCGTGTTCGTCGAGCCGCAATGCGGGCAGGCGACCTCCGGCTCGGCGACGCGGGCCGCGCCGCAGATCGCGGTGCCCTCGACCGGGGGCGCGATGCCGTAATCGCGCAGTGCCGCGCGGCCCTTCTGCGTGATCCAGGCCGTCGTCCAGGCGGGCGAGAGGCGGGTTTCCAGCCGCACGTCCCGCACGCCGTGGGCCTCGAGCGCCGCCAGGATGTCGAGATTGATCACCCGCGTCGCCGGGCAGCCGGAATAGGTCGGCGTCACGGCGACGACGAGCGTCTCGCCGTCGTAGGCCACGTCCCGGATGATGCCGAGATCGACGAGGGAGATCACCGGGATCTCCGGGTCGGGCACGGCATCGAGCCAGGACCAGACGTCCTCGAGGCTCGGGCGGGTGTCGGCGAGGCTCATCGCGGCCTCCTCACCAGGTGGCGCCGGGATAGGCGCGCTGGAGGAACTGCATTTCGGCCAGGAGATAGCCGAGATGCTCGGTATGCACGCCCGTCTTGCCGCCCTTGTGCATGAAGCCGCTTTTCGGCAGCACGAGCGTCGCCTGCGCGAGCGTCGACGCGGTCTCCGCCTCGTAGGCGGCGGCGATCGCGGCGAGGTCGGCGCCCACGCCCGAGGCGGCGAGCTCCTCCTCGATCGCGTCCGCATGCGTCAGCTCGCCCGTATAGGGCCACAGATCGTCGAGCGCCGCCTGCATGCGCCGATGGCTCTCCTGCGAGCCGTCGCCGAGGCGGATCACGAGGTCGCGGCTGCGGTGGAGGTGATAGGCGACCTCCTTGCCGGCCTTCTCCGCGATCGCGGCGACGCGCGCGTCCGACGAGCGCTGCAGCGCCTGCAGCATCGGCAGGTGCCAGGCGTCGAAGAGGTATTGGCGCATGAGCGTCTGGCCGAAATCGCCGTTCGGCCGCTCGACGAGGAGCACGTTGCGGAAGTCCCCCGCATCGCGCTTGTAGGCGAGGTCGTCGGGCGTGCGGCCGCGCCCCTCGATTTCGCCCGCGAGCCCGAGCCACATCTGCGCCTGCCCGATGAGATCGAGCGCGACATTGGCGACCGCGATGTCCTCCTCGAGGATCGGCGCCTTCCCGCACCAGGCCGAGAGGCGCTGGGCGAGCACGAGGCAGCTGTCGCCGAGGCGCAGCGCCTCCTCGAACAGGGGATCGACGACGCGCGCGCCCATCACATGTGCCCCACTTCGTCCGGCACCTCGAAGAAGGTCGGGTGGCGGTAGACCTTGGAATTCGACGGATCGAAGAGCGGCCCCTTCTCGGAGGGCGCGCTCGCCACGATCTCGGAGGCCTTCACCACCCAGATGCTGACGCCCTCGTTGCGGCGGGTATAGACGTCGCGCGCGTTCAGGATCGCCATCTCCGCGTCGGGCGCATGCAGGCTGCCGACATGGCGATGCGCGAGCCCGTGCTGGCCGCGAATGAAGACCTCCCAGAGTGGCATCTCGTTCGACATGTGGCGTCTCCGTGTCTTATCCCTCCCCGGAGGGGAGGGTGGCCTCCGAGCGCAGCGAGGAGGTCGGGTGGGGCCCGACGCTTGCAGAACGAACTCCACCCGGGCCCCACCCGGCTACGGTCGCTGCGCTCCCGTATCCACCCTCCCCTACGGGGAGGGATGTCACGCGGCCGCTTTCCTGCGGCGCTCGGCTTTCTTGGCGGCGTGGGCCTGGAGGCCCTCGCGGTACCAGGCGCCGTCCTCGTGGGCCTTTACCCGCGTGTCGAGGCGCTCCTTGTTGCAGGGGCCCTGGCCGGCGATGACGCGGTAGAACTCGTCCCAGTCGATCGCGCCGAAATCGTAATGCCCGCGCTCCTCGTTCCAGCGCAGATCGGGATCGGGGATCTCGAGGCCAAGATGGCGGGCCTGCGGCACCGTCTGGTCGACGAAGCGCTGGCGCAGCTCGTCGTTCGAATTGAGCTTGATCTTCCAGGCCATCGACTGCGCGGAATGCACCGAATCCGCGTCCGGCGGGCCGAACATCATCAGCGACGGCCACCACCAGCGATTCAACGCGTCCTGCGCCATCGCCTTCTGCTCGGCCGTGCCGGCGGCGAGCTTCGCCATGATGTCGAAGCCCTGGCGCTGGTGGAAGCTCTCCTCCTTGCAGATGCGGATCATCGCGCGCGAATAGGGGCCGTAGGAGCAGCGCTGGAGGGGCACCTGGTTCATGATCGCCGCCCCGTCGACGAGCCAGCCGATCGCGCCGACATCCGCCCAGGTCAGCGTCGGATAATTGAAGATCGACGAGTACTTGGCCTTGCCCGTGTGCAGTTGATCGAGGAGCTGTTCACGGCTCACGCCCAGCGTCTCCGCGGCGCAATAGAGGTAGAGCCCGTGGCCCGCCTCGTCCTGCACCTTGGCGATGAGGATCGCCTTGCGCTCGAGGGTCGGCGCGCGCGAGATCCAGTTCGCCTCGGGGAGCTGGCCGACGATCTCGGAATGGGCGTGCTGCGAGATCTGGCGCACGAGCGTCTTGCGATAGCCCTCGGGCATCCAGTCCTTCGGCTCGATCTTCACGTCCGCGTCGAGGCGCGCCTGGAAGGCCTCCTCCTCGGGCGTGATCTCGGCGGAGCGGGGATCCGTCTTGACCATCTGGGCGTACATGGCGGCGTCTCCTCTGATGGTGGCGGCAGGCTCACGCCCGCTCGATGATCATGGCGATGCCCTGGCCGACCCCGATGCACATCGTGCACAGGGCGTAACGCCCGCCGCGGCGCTGGAGCTCGTAGGCGGCGGCACCCACGAGGCGGGCGCCCGACATGCCGAGCGGATGGCCGAGCGCGATCGCGCCCCCGTTCGGGTTGACGTGTTCGGCATCGTCCGGGAGGCCGAGCCCCCGGAGCGTCGCGAGCGCCTGGGCGGCGAAGGCCTCGTTGAGTTCGACGAGGTCCATCTGCTCGATCGAGAGCCCCGCGCGCGAAAGAGCCTTCTGCGAGGCGGTGATCGGGCCGATGCCCATCACCCGCGGCTCGACGCCCGACACGGCCATCGTCACCACACGGGCGAGCGGTGTGAGGCCGTGGCGCTCCATCGCCGCGGAGGAGGCGACGACGAGCGCGGCCGCGCCGTCGTTGACGCCCGACGCGTTGCCGGCGGTCACCGAGAGGTCCGGCCCGTTGATTCCCTTGAGCTTGGCGAGCTGATCGGGCCGCGTGTCGGGGCGGGGATGCTCGTCGGTGTCGACGACGACCGGGTCGCCCTTGCGGCTCGGGATCGTGACGGGGACGATCTCGCGGGCGAAACGCCCGTCCGCCTGCGCCGCTGCCCAACGCTGCTGCGAGCGCAGCGCGAAGGCGTCCTGGTCGGCGCGCGAGACCTCGTGATCGGCGGCCACGTTGTCGGCCGTCTCGGGCATGGAATCGGTGCCGAACAGCTTGGCGAAGCGCTTGTTGACGAAGCGCCAGCCGATCGTGGTGTCGTAGACGGCGTTCGCGCGCGAGAAGGCGGTCTCGGCTTTCGGCATCACGAAGGGCGCGCGGCTCATCGATTCGACGCCGCCGGCGATGCACAGATCGGCTTCCGCGGCGCGGATCGCGCGCGCGGCGATGCCGATCGCGTCCATGCCGGAGCCGCAGAGCCGATTGACGGTGGTGCCCGGGGTCGAGATCGGCAGGCCGGCGAGGAGGGCGGCCATTCGTGCGACGTTGCGATTGTCCTCGCCCGCCTGGTTGGCGCAGCCATAGACGACGTCGTCGAGCGCGGACCAGTCGACCGCCGGATTGCGCTCGCGCAGCGCGCTCATCGGGATCGCGGCGAGCTCGTCCGTGCGCACGCCAGACAGCGCGCCGCCATAGCGGCCGATCGGCGTTCGGACGGCGTCGCAGATGAAGGCGTCGGACATTCGGGGGCTTCCTCCGCATCGTCTTTCGCGCGGGCGAGCGCGCAGGCCCGCGGCATTGTTGTGCGTGAAACCAATCTAGCCCCGTCGTGTCACAAATTCAAGGCTCATGCGCCCGATTTTGTGATGCTTTCGCCGGACTCCAGGGGCTCGCCGAGGAGGGCGGCGATCCGGGGTTCGGCCGCGCTCGAGAGGCGCGCGTGCAGGCGCCGGAAGGCGGCGCGCGCCGCGTGGCCCGCCCAGTCGGCGGGGAGCGCGGCGGCGGGAAGCTGCGGATCACGCAGGGCGGTGCGGCGGAAATCGTGGACGAGGAGGAGGCGGGCGCAGAGCGCGGCCGCCGGATCCGGCGCCCCGTCGAGCGCCGCCTCGAGAGCGGCGAATCGCGCGCGGAAGGCGCGATATTCCGCGGACAATCCGTCGAGATCCCAGGCCGCGGCCGCGATCGCCGCGAGCGCCGGGCCGTCGCGCACCGGCTCGGCGCGGAAGACGAGCCCGTCCGCGGCGGCGGCGGGGAGGTCGAAGGCGAGATCGCCGGGCCGCGCGGCGAGCCCCGCGCCGAGATGGCCGAACCCGCGGCGCGAGAGGGCCTCGATCGCGGGGGCGCGCGCCTCTCCGGCGGGCATCGCGACGAGCGTCCAAACGGGCTCCGCCGCCGGATCGGGCCCGTAGAGCACCCGCGCGGCGGCCTCGAACTCGGCTCGCGCGCGCGCGGTCAGGCGATAGCGCGAGCGGCGCCCGATGCGCTCGCCCTCGAGCTGCCCCGCCTCGACGAGGCGGGAGACCGCGGTGCGGGTCAGGCTCTCCGAGATGCCGACGCCCGCGCAGATCTCGACGATCGCCCCCATCCAGAGCGCCCCCCCGCGCGGGCGGGCGAGGTCGCCGTAGAGCGTCACGATGAACGACCCCGCCCGCAGCCCGCGGCGGGCGCCGAAATCGGCGATCAGCGCGCCGAGCGCGCGCGCAAGAGGGGAATCGCGCAGGGATCGATCCATGACGCCCTCGCATGGCACGCGCGCGCGCCGCCGACAAGAAGGGGGAGACGAGGGGAGGGGATCATGCGGGTCGCGGCTCCACCGGTGTCATCCCCGGCCGGAGCCGCGAAGCGGCGGAGGGGAAGGGGACCCAGCACGAGAATCGCTTGCGGAGCAAGCGCTTGCGGCGGCGACGAGCCGCCTGGTCGGCGGCACGACAGTGTGCTCCGCACACGTTTTGATGCTGGGTCCCCTTCCCCTGCGCACGCTACGCGTGCTCCGGCCGGGGATGACACGGAGGGTACCGAGGAACCAACCGCCCCGTTCGCGGCTTCTCCTCTCCAGGGGAACGGACCGCATTTCATGTCATTCGAGGCCTGGCTGAAGCTCGCGCATATCGCCGCTCTGTCCGTGTGGGCGGCGGGGCTCGTCGCGATGCCGGGGCTCCTCAAGGATCTCGGCGGCGAGCCGACCCCGGAGAAGGGGCGGCGGCTGCGGTTCGGGCGGCTCGCCTTCGAGGTGTTCCTGTCGCCCGCCGCCATCGTCACCGTCGCGACCGGCACCATCCTGATCTTCGTATCGCGCCCCGCGAGCGACTGGCTCGCCCTCAAGCTCGTTGCGGTGGGCGGGATGGCGCTCCTGCACATGCTGATGGCGCGCGGCATCGCGCGACGCGGGCGGCGCATCGAGCCGGGGCCGTGGGCGCGCTCGGCGATGACGCTCGCGGTTCTCGCCTGCATCTCGGCGGTCCTGTTCTTCGTGCTCGCCAAACCCCCGATCGAGGTGGCCCTGTTCCCGAGCTGGCTCGTCGACGGGCGCCCGCCGGACTTCCTGCAAGGGTGGACGCCGAGCTGGCTCGACGTCCCCCGCGAGCGGGATTCAGGGTTCCCGGGACAGGCTCCCGCCCCCGGTCTTCTCCTCTTCGTCGTCCTCCATCGACGCGACCCCGAAACCGTGCTCGAAGACGAGCTTGCCGCCGTGCCAGCCGGCGAAGCCCGCGAGCAGGAGCGAGAGCATCGAGAGCACGAGGCCCCAGGGCAGCACCGCCTCGACGTGGTTGCCCATCCGGTGCATCCAGCTCAGGCCGAGCACCGCGAGCAGCGCCATCGCGATCACCGCGTGGCTCCAGGCGGCGGGACGGCGGCGCGCGCCGGGCACGAGCATCATCTCCCCCGCTCCCGAGATCGCGGCGAGGCAGCCCATGATGAACGCCGCCGCCGAGCCCCAGATCGCGGCCCGCGCGAAGAACGGATCGCCCGTCCACCAGAAGACCGCGTCGCAGCCCGCGACCCAGAACGCTCCCGAGATCGGAAAGGCGACGAGCATCGCATGAATGGGATGACCGAAAAGCGCGACCCGGCTGTCGAGGTCCTTGTAGGACGAGGCGTTCTCCGAATGCGTGGCGCTGGATCTCTTGAGCACGGTGCCTCCTTCGTCTCTCGAACGGGCGCGCGGATCGGCGTCGCCCTTCTCGCGCTCCTCGCGCTCGGGGGGTGGACGGGACCGTACTCGACGCTCGATCCCGCCGGTCCGATGGCCGCCCGCGTCGCGACGATCTGGTGGGTGATGCTGATCGGCGCCACCCTGATCTTCGCGTTCGTGATCGTCTTGGCCATCGTCCCCTTCTTACAAAGCGGACCGCGCCGCCCGGTTTCACAGCGATGGTTCCTGATCGGCGGCGGGCTCGTTTTTCCCTTCGTCGTCCTCTCGGCTCTGATGGTCTACGCCTTCTGGCACGAGCCCGTGGACGGCCTCGCCGAGACGGGGCGGCCGGACGTGCGGGTCGACGCGATCGCGCGGCAATGGGACTGGACCTTCGTCTATCCGGACGCCGAGGGCGGCCCCGTCACGCTCGAGAACCGGCTCGTCATCCCCACCGGCCACCCCATCCGCCTCTCCCTCACGAGCGAGGACGTGATCCATTCCTTCTGGGTCCCCCGCCTCGCCGGCAAGCGCGACGCCATTCCCGGCATCGTGAACCATCTGACGATCAGCGCCGAGGTGCCGGGCATCTACGGCGCGCTGTGCATGGAATTCTGCGGCGTCGGGCACGCCTTCATGGGCTTCGACGTCGAGGCGGTCGAGCCGGAGACCTTCGCCGAGGCGCTCGCGCGCGCCGTCGCCGAGGCGGGCGACGGGCAGCGCAGCGCGGATGCGGGCGAGGGGGAGAGCGGTCGATGACGGACCCGCAGGTCATGGCGCGCCGCGCGAAGGCGCTGCGGCTGCATCGCGCGCTCGAGCGGGTCTGGTCGACGCCGCCCGGCTTCGGCCGGCTCTCGGCGGTGAACCACACCGTCGTCGGGCGCCGCTTCATGCTCACCGCGCTCGTGTTCTTCGCGATCGGCGGGCTGTTCGCGATGCTGCTGCGCACGCAGCTCGCCCAGCCGCTCTCGAACTTCCTCGACGTCGAGACCTACAACCAGCTCGTCACCCTGCACGGCACGGTGATGATGTTCCTGTTCGCCATCCCGATGATCGAGGGGGCGGCGATCTATCTCCTGCCGAAGCTCCTCGGCGCGCGCGATCTCGCCTTCCCGCGCCTCTCGGCCTTCGGCTATTGGTGCTACCTCCTCGGCGGCACCATCGTGGCGGGCTCGATCGTCTTCGGGGTCGCGCCCGACAGCGGCTGGTTCATGTACACGCCGCTCTCCTCCCGGCCCTATTCGCCCGGCATCGGCTCCGACATCTGGCTGCTGGGCATCACCTTCGTCGAGGTGTCGGCGATCGCGGCGGCGGTCGAGATCGTGGTCTCGATCCTGAAGGTGCGCGCGCCGGGCATGGCGCTCTCGAAGATGCCGCTCTTCGTCTGGTACATCCTCGTGACCATGGTGATGATCATCGGCGGCTTCCCGCCGCTGATCCTCGCCTCGATCATGCTGGAGGTGGAGCGCGCCTTCGACTGGCCCTTCTTCGATCCGGCGCGCGGGGGCGATCCGCTCCTGTGGCAGCACCTGTTCTGGCTGTTCGGCCACCCGGAAGTGTACATCATCTTCCTGCCGGCGGCGGGGGCGATCTCGACGATCCTGCCGGTGTTCGCCCGGACCCCGATCGTCGGCTATACCTGGATCGTCGCCTCGGTCATCGCGCTCGGCTTCCTCTCCTTCGGGCTGTGGGTCCACCACATGTTCGCGACGGGCCTGCCGCGGCTCTCGCTCGCCTTCTTCTCGGCGGCCTCGCTCCTCGTGGTGATCCCGCAGGCGGTGCAGATCTTCGCCTGGCTCGCGACGCTCTATCGCGGGCGCCCCGAGCTCACCGTGCCGATGCTGTTCATCCTCGGCTTCTTCGGCATCTTCGTCATCGGCGGCCTCACGGGCGTCATGGTCGCGATCGTGCCCTTCGACGAACAGGTGCACGACACCCATTTCGTCGTCGCCCACCTGCATTACGTGCTCATCGGCGGGTTCGTGTTCCCGATCATGGCGGCGGTCTATTACTGGATGCCGCAGATCTTCGGGCGCATCCCGATGTTCAATTTCGGCAAGGTGGTGTTCTGGCTCGTGTTCGTGGGCTTCAACGTCACCTTCCTCGTCATGCACTGGACGGGGCTGATCGGCATGCCGCGGCGGGTCTTCACCTACGGGCCGGAGACGGGCTTCTTCTGGCCCAACATGATCTCCTCCTTCGGCTCCTTCCTGCTCACCGCCGGCTTCGGGCTGTTCTTCGTCGACATCCTGCTGCAGATCCGCCACGGCCGCTCCTTCCGGCGCAATCCCTGGAAAGCGGGCACGCTCGAATGGGCGCAGCCCACCCCGCCGACCTCCTACGGCTTCGCGAGCCTGCCGCGCGTGAAGAGCCGCGACCCGCTCCACGACGATCCGAACCTGCCCGCGAAGCTCGCGGCGGGGGAGGGCTATCTCGCCCGCGTCAAGGACGACCGCATGGAGACGCTCGGCGTCGATATGGTGCACGCGCGCCCGCAGACCATCCTCGTCCTGCCGAACGCCGACTTCACCCCGCTCTGGACGTCGCTCTGCCTCGCCTTCTTCTTCGGCATGATGCTCGCCGGGCAATACGCGATCGCGCCGCTCGGCTTCGTCGGCGTCGCCTTCTTCGGCTGGCGCTGGGCGGCGAGCATGGCGCTGCGGGAGGACCCCGTGCCGGAGGAGGTGCGCCCCGGCGAGCGGCTGCCGCTCCATTTCGCCACGCGGGCGACGACGCCCTTCTGGGGGACGATCTTCCTCCTCGTCGCGGATGCGGTCCTGTTCGGCTCGCTCCTGTTCGGCTCGATCTTCCTCGCCGCCTTCGGCCCGAACTGGCCCGACACCCTCACGCCCCTGTCGGGCGTGTACGGGATCGTCGCGGCGATCGGCGTGCTCGTGACCGCGATCGGCGCTCAGGTCGCGCTCGCCGCCATGATCCGGCGCGGGGCGGTCGTGACGGGGCTCGTCGCGCAGACCGTCGCGGCGATCGCGGCCGCCGTGACGGCGATCGCGCTCCTCCTCTTCCTCCTCCTCGACGCGCCGACGCCGACCGTCCATGCCGAGGGCGCGGTCGTGGGGGCGCTCGCCGTCTACGTCGCGATCCACGCGCTGATCGGCGTGCTGATCTCGGCCTTCGCGGTGGTGCAGACGGTCCGCGGCTACGCCTCGCCGGTGCGCGCTCTGCCCTTCGAGATCGCGGCGGCCTGGCAGACCTATCTCGCGATCACGGGCCTTCTCGCGCTCGCCACCCTCTATTTCGTGCTCGGAGCCGTGCGATGATCTCCGTCGAGCGCCCGGTCGGGCTCCTCTCGCTCCTCGTCGGCTTCACGATCTGGTCGGCCGCCTTCCTGATCCTCTATTCGATGCACGCGCTCGGCTGCCTGTGGGGCTGGCATCAGGTGACGGCGGGGCCGACGAGCCTCCTGCGGATCGTCCTCGTCGGCATCTGGATCGGCCACGTCGCGATCCTCGCGGTCGTCACCCTGGCGACGCGCCGCTACGTCGCGGGGGCGGGCTCGGAGAGCGGCTTCATCGGCGCGGTCGCCTACACGCTGCTCCTCGCCGGGCTCGCCGCGACGCTCTTCAACGGCATTCCCGCGGCTTGGATCCCGCTCTGCGTGCCGCCCTGAGCGCGGCGCACCGGCTGGCCGAACTCAAACGGAGCGAGGGGGTTCTCGGGGGAACCGACACGCGCGTCCCCGCGCGGGACGCGGACAGGCGACAGGAGAGCCCCCATGGAACAGGATCGCAGCACCGGCACGACCCGGAGCACCGTTTCGACGCAAATGCGCACCTCCGGCACGAGCGATCGGCTCGGCGAGGGCGGCAGCACCTCGCCGCGCCTCGCGCAGCAGGACCGCATCGAGGGCCGTCGCGAGACCTCCTCGCGCGGGGACCATCAGGGCCGCGGCCGCAGCGCGAGCGATCGCCTCGGCTATGGCGGCATGCGCGAATACGGCAGCCACGCGCGGCCGATCGACCACCGCCTCCCGCACCGCTCCAGCACGCAGCTCTACCTGGAAGACGCGCTGATCGTGCTCGGCATCGTCCTCGGCGGCGCGGCCGGCTACGTCGCGGCGGCGAGCGTGCGCGATCGCGGCCCGGGTCCCGGCTACGACGGGCGTCGGCGCGAGTGGATGAACGAGGGACGCGGCGATCTCTCCCGCGGGACCTATCCCCACGACGTCGAGCACGACGAGACGACCGATCTCATCGCCTCCGACAAGGTCGAGGGCACGCCCGTCTTCGACAATCGCGGCGAGAAGATCGGCAAGGTCCGCAATTTCATGGTCGGCAAGCGCTCGGGCAAGGTCTTCTACGCGGTGATGAGCTTCGGCGGCTTCCTCGGCATCGGCGAGCAATACCACCCGCTGCCCTGGGATCAGCTCACCTATCACGAGGGCCGCGGCGGCTACGTGATCGACATCGACAAGGACCGGCTGATGCACGCCCCGAGCCATCGGCCGAGCGAGGACGCCTTCGCCAAGCCCGATTACGGCCGGCGCGTGCGCGATTACTGGTCGAACGGCCGCGGACGGGCCTGATCCGGCGCGGCTTTTGATCGGCGTCAAATCGCGATTCGCCGCTCCCTTGGTAGATTTCGCCTCGACGGCCGGGTCCAGCCGGTCGCGAGGCGAACGCGCGAAAGGGAGACAGGCCATGACGTCGTGGGACCGCCGCACCGTTCTCAAGGGGCTCGCCCTGCCGCTCGTCGCGGGCGCGAGCGCCGCCGGCATCGCCGCGGCGCCCGCCCGCGCCGTCGAGGAGGGCGGGCGCATCGCCCTGCCGCAGCCGCGGCTCGACCGCGGCGTGCCGCTGATGCAGGCGATCGCGCGGCGGCGCTCGACGCGCGTCTTCGGCGCCGAGCCGCTCGACGACGCGCTCCTCTCCGATTGCCTCTTCGCCGCCTTCGGCATCAACCGCCCGCAGACGGAGGGGCGCACGGCACCCTCCTGGCGCACGTCGTACGGCACCGACATCCTCGTCGCGCGCGCGGACGGCGTGTGGTTTTACGATGCCGAGGCGCACGCGCTCGAGCGCCGGATGGAGGACGACATCCGGAGCGAGATCGGCAACCAGGCCTTCGTCGGCACGGCGCCCGTGGTCCTGATCTACGTCGCCGATCTCGACCGCATGCACGAGGCGCCCGACGAGACGCGGCGCCATTACGCCGCGGTCGACGCCGCCTTCGTCTCCCAGAACGTCTACCTCTTCGCCGCCTCGGAGGACCTCGCGACGGTGGTGATCGGAAACCTCCAGGGCGAGACGCTCCCCGCCCGGCTCGGCCTCGGCGAGCGCGAGATGGTCGCCTTCGCCCAGCCGATCGGGCATCGGGGGTGATCGAGGACCCACCGTGTCAGCCGCGGGTTGAGCCGCGAAGCGGCGGAAGGGAAGGGGACCCGGGCGCAAGGACGTGTGCGCAGCACACGATCGTGCCGCCGACCAGGCGGCTGGTCGCCGCCGCAAGGGCTTGCTGCGCAAGCCGGTCAAGCGCTGGGTCCCCTTCCCCTGCGCACGCTTTGCGTGCTCCCGCCGGGGATGACACCTTTCGAATCAGTCCGCGTCGTCGCCGCCCGCGCTCTCCTCCTCCGAGCGGCCGCGGAACCCCGTCGCCAGGACGAAGAGCTCGGCCGAATCGGCGCGGCTCGCGCCGGGCTTGAGGTGGCGGACCTGGGCGAAGTCGCGCTTGAGATCGGCGAGCAGCGTATGCTCGGTGCCGCCGCGCAGGACCTTGCACAGGAAGGCGCCGCCGGGCGCCAGGATCTCGCGGGCGAACGCGATCGCGGCCTCGGCGAGGGACATGATGCGCAGATGGTCGGTGCGCTTGTGGCCGGTCGCGTTCGCGGCCATGTCGGAGAGGACGACGTCGGCGGGGCCGCCGAGCATCTCCATCAGCTTGGCCGGGGCGGCCTCGTCGAGGAAGTCCATCTGCACGAATTCGGCGCCGGGCATCGGCTCGACGGGCAGGAGGTCGATGCCGACGATCCGCGCCCGCCCGCGGCCGAGCCCGATCCGACGCGCCGCCACCTGAGACCAGCCCCCCGGCGCCGCGCCGAGATCGACGATGCGCTGGCCGGGCTTGAGGATCTTGAACTTCTCGTCGATCTCGAGGAGCTTGAAGGCCGCGCGCGAGCGAAAGCCCTCCGCCTTGGCGCGGGCGACATAGGGGTCGTTGAGCTGGCGCTCCAGCCAGCGTTGCGAGGAGGTGGTGCGCCCGCGCGCGGTCTTCACCCGCACGTGCAGCGAGCGCTGGCCGCCGGAGCCCTTCTTCTTCTGCGTCACGTCTCGTCCGATTCTGCGTTGCAGGGGCTCTCAGCGCCGCGGGCGGCGCCAGACCCGGTCCTCGCGCATGAGGTTCATCAGGATGCCCTCGCGCAAGCCCCGATCGGCGATGCGCAGGCGCGGCGCCGGGAAGGCGCGGCGGATGGCCTCGAGGATCGCGCAGCCGGCGAGCACGAGGTCGGCACGGTCGCGGCCGATGCAGGGATGCGTGGCGCGCCCGTCGTAATCGGTGTCGACGAGGTCGTCGATCACCCGGTCGACTTCGGTGTCCGTCATCCAGAGGCCGTCGACCTGACGCCGGTCGTAGCGCGGCAGATCGAGGAAGATGCCGCCGAGCGTCGTCACCGTGCCCGACGTCCCGAGCAGATGGAAGCCCGGCGCCGAGGAGGCGTTGCCGGCCGCGATCTGGAACGGCTCCAGCAGCCGGGAGACCTCGTCGACCATCGCCTCGAAGCTCTCGCGCGTCACGCTCACCCCGCCGTGGCGCTCGGCGACGGTGACGACGCCGACGGGCAGCGAATCCCACGCGCGGATGCGCTTCGTCGGATCGGACAAGGGCGAGCGCGCCTGCCCGTCGAGCCAGGCGATCTCGGTCGAGCCGCCGCCGATGTCGAAGATGACGACCGAGTGCGCGTTCGGATCGGCGAGCGCCGCGCAGCCCGTCACCGCGAGATAGGCCTCTGTGCGGCGGTCGACGATCTCGAGATCGAGGCCGATCTCGTCCTGAACGCGCTCGACGAACACCTCGCCGTTGCGCGCCGCGCGGCAGGCCTCGGTCGCGACGAGCCGCGCGCGCCGCACCCCGCGGCTGAGCATCTTGTCCCGGCAGACCTTCAGCGCGTCGAGCGTGCGCTCGATGGCCAGCACCGAGAGCGCCTCGTTCGCCGCGAGCCCTTCGCCCAGGCGCACGATCCGCGAAAAGGCGTCGACCACGCGAAAGCCGTGGCGGGAGGGATGCGCGATCAGGAGGCGGCAATTGTTGGTGCCGAGATCGAGCGCGGCATAAGCCGACCCGTCCGCCGGGGGCTTGTGGCGGAAGGGGAGTCGCGGCTCACCTGCCGCCCGTGGAACGCCCGCCGCCGCCAGGGGCGGCAGCGACGCGAGAGGGCGGCTCAGTCCCTTGTCAGACCCGGTTTCCGCAGCGTTCGACAAGGCTCCTCTATCGACCGGCAAGGTCTGTTATCCGTCTGGGGCGCCGCTCTCGCGACGCGATGGCTCATTCCCGGACAGAGTAACAGGCCCTTTGCGGCCATGCCAAGCGCGTATTCGTGCGGGGTGTCCCGGCGCGGGAGAGGCGGGCCGCTCAGGCGGCGATGCGCCCGGCGATCTGCCCCGCCTGGAGCCGCGAGACCGGCCGCAGCAGGCTCTTGACCTGCAGATAGGGGCGCGGGCGGTTGATCACCTCGTCGAGACGCGACCAGAGCACCTTCGGCGAAAAGGGCTTGGCGACGATCTCGTTGACCCCGAGCGAGATCGCGCGGTCGACCACGTAGCGGCGCGGCTTCGACATCATCACGATGAGCGGGATCGTCGGCGCGGGCGAGGTCGTGGGCGTGCGGGTGAGGCGGATGAACTCCTCGCCCGACAGGATCGCGAGATCCCAATCGAGAATGACGAGGTCCGGCTTCGATTCGGAGAGCACGCCGAGCGCCTCGGCCCCGTCCGGCGCCTCGAGCACGCGCTTGATGCCGACGCGGGTGAGCATGTCGCGCAGGATCCGCCGCACGTAGAGGCTCTCGTCGACGACGAGGGCGGCGAGATCGGGGAAGGTCGGCGTCGCGATCATGACGGGGCTCGCTCGTGACCCGCGCGGGTCCGGGGTGGTGCGGATGGGGATTGTCGGCGACAACCTTTTCGGGTTCGCTAACGTTGAGCCGGAGCGGGCGAGATCGGCGCGAATCGTCGCGCCGTCCGGCGGCGAGGCTTGCGGAGGTCGGAATGCGTTTGGTCGTCGGGTGCGTCTTGGCCGTGGGAATTCTCGCGATGGGCGCCGGGCGCGACCCGATCGGCGCGGCGCGGGCGGCGGCGGATCCGGCCGAGGGGCGCGCGCTCGCCGAGCGCTGGTGCGCCGCCTGCCATCTCGTCTCGCCCGAGCAGGCGACGGCGATGGACGGGGTGCCGAGCTTCCGCGAGATCGCCGAGCGGGAGGACCTCGATCCGCGCGCGCTCGCCTATTACCTCGTCCTGCCCCACCCGCCGATGCCCGACATGGCTCTGTCGCGCCGCGAGATCGACGCGCTCGTGGCCTATATCGAGACGTTGGGGGATTGAGGGGCGGGACGCAGCCTCGTCAGTCGTAGGCCGGCTCGCTGTGGCGCGGGCTCTCGCTGTGCGGGGTATCGCTGTGCGCCTCGGGGCTCTCCCGCCGATCGGCGCGAGCGCGGGCGGCGGCCTCGCGCATCGCCTGGGCGTGAAGGGGAGGTCTCGCGATCGTGCCGGGCCGGCGGCCGAGCGCATCGGCGAGGACGCGGACGTCTTCGGGAGCGCTCAGCGGTCGGGAATCCAGGATCGGCACGATCGTCCCCCTCCGGCCGCTTCGTCTCTCCCCCGGCACCCCGTCCCCGAGGACGCGTCGATCGGCCTGTCCGACGCTCGTGCGGTAGACGGGGAGAACGTCGCGGCGGGAACCGGGTTCCCTCGCCGGTTAACGTTTCGGTAACATAGCGGATCTCGGCCGCCCGCGTGATTCGGATCGCTCCCGATGGGGCGCCGCCGCGTCGTGCGGAGCCGTCGCGGTGGAACTTCCGGCGGGGCCGTAGGGTTCGCAAGTGCCATGCGGAGGGCGGCGCGCGCGAGCGACGCCCGGCGGCGCCCGGCGCAGGCGGAGGAGCAGGAGATGGCCGAGATGGAGGCCGACGAGACGGCCCATCGCGAATCGCAGAGCGTGCGCGACGAGCCGGCGGGTGCCGGCGCGACGCGCCGCCGCGCGCTCCTCCTCGTGAATGCCCGCAGCCGGCGCGCCGCGGACGTCCTCGACGATCTCGTCGCGCGGCTGCGCGACATCCGCGATCTCGACGTCGTCATCGGCGCCTGCGACGACGCCGAGGCGCTCTCCGACACGATCGTCGCCCATCGCGACCGCGTCGACATGGTCGTCGTCGGAGGGGGGGACGGCACCGTGAACGCCGCCGCTCGCGGCCTCGTCGAGACCGGCCTTCCCCTCGCGCTGATCCCGCTCGGCACGGCCAACGATCTCGCGCGCACGCTCGCCATCCCCGAGGATCTCGACGGCGCCCTCGCGATCGTCCGCGCCGGGCGCACGCGGGCGATCGATATCGGGCAGGTGAATGACCGCCATTTCTTCAACGTGGCGTCGATCGGCCTCTCGGTGGCGCTCGCCCGCGCGCTGACGCCGGACCTGAAGAAGCGGTTCGGCCGGCTCGGCTACCTCGTCGCGCTCCTCAAGATCCTGGTGCGCGCCCGCCCGTTCCGCGCGCGCATCGAGGCGCCCGATTGGCGGGTGCGGGTGCGCACGCTCCAGATCGCGGTCGGCAACGGGCTCTATTACGGAGGCGGCATGGAGGTCGCGGCCGGCGCGACGATCGACAACGGCACGCTCGATCTCTACAGCCTCGAGGTGGGCAGCGTCTGGAAGCTCCTCTTGATGGCGCCGGCTTTTCGCGCGGGGCGCCACGGCACCTGGAAGGAGGTCCGCACGGTCGAGGCCACCGGCTTCACCGTGAGCACGCGCCGGCCCCGCCCCGTCAACGCCGACGGGGAGATCATCACCTACACGCCCGCGACCTTCCGCATCCTGCCGAAGGCCGTCCGCGTCTTCGCGCCCCCCGGCGCGCCGGGCCTGACGCTGCAGGAGCCGGACGAGACCTCTCCCTGAGCGGGCGCGTCAGAGATCGAACGGGCGCGGCGGCGGGAGCGGGGGAATGCCGAAATCGCCGGAGAACGCCGTCGGCGGCCCGCCTTCCGCGGCCGTCGTCACCGGCGGGCGCGGCATCGCGCGGCAATCGATCAGCCAGATGTCGTAGACCGGGTGCTCGATCGCGTTGAGCCCGGGGCTCGACGCGAAGATCCAGCCGCTGAAGACCCGCGACAGCCGATTGTCGAGGGACAATTCGTCGACCTCGATGAAGCTCGTCGTGTTGGGGCTCTCGGTGGGCGGACGGGTGTGGCACACGCGGGCGGTGAGCTGCAGCGAGCCGAACTGCACCGTCTCGTCGATCGCCGTCTCGAAGGTGATGATCCGCCCCGTGATCTTGTCGAGCCCCGAGAACACCGCGACCGGATTCTCGATCGCCTGGGCGAGGGCGGGCGCCGCGCTGCCGGCAAGAAGCAGGGCGGCCAGCGCGAGGCGTCGCGTCGTCGACATCGCGGAGCGGGGCGTGGTGGATTCGAGCATCGTCTCGTCGGGCCCTCGGGCGCGCCGGCGGGCGCGCGTCAGCCGCCTCTCGCAGGCCTCTTGGACGAAAGGAAGGCGGCCGCGCTCAATCGCCCGGCGTCCACGCGACGTAATCGCCGGTCGCGGCGGGGCGCTGTCCCTCGCCGAGCGTCGAGCCCTGCGGGCGATAGGCGCGCGGGGTGCCGGTGAGGTTCTCCTGGTGGTCCTTCTCCCAGGGGCGGCGCGGGAAGGCCTCCTCGGAGGGCGCCTTGTCGTAGGTGTGGCACAGCCAGCCGCGCCATTCCGGCGGCGTGCGCGAGGGCTCGGCGAGACCGTTATAGATCACCCAGCGCCGCTCGGTGCCGAGCGCCGGATCGATCGCGCGGCCCTTCGAGCGAAAATAGAGGTTCCCGAACTCGTCCTGCCCGACGAGCTCGCCGTTGCGCCACGTGTGGAAGCGGGTGCCCATGGTCTGCCCGTTCCACCAGGTGAAGATCTCGGTCAGGAATTGCTTGAAGGTCATCGCGCGGGCCTCTCGTCCGCGGTTCTTATGGCGATTGCGAAGGGGCGTGTCCAGAGGGCGAAGAGCAAGCGCTCTGCGAAAGTCACTGCACGCGCCGGGTGACGAAGGTGCCGCAACACGCTAGTGTGGATTCGTGCCGGGTAACGCAAGGCTGCCGAGATAACAATGTCCCGTACGTCAAAGCGTAATGAGAAGCTGTCGCAACTAGACCGACAGATTTTGTCTATTCT
This sequence comes from Salinarimonas sp., assembly GCF_046292825.1. Lineage (GTDB taxonomy): Bacteria > Pseudomonadota > Alphaproteobacteria > Rhizobiales > Beijerinckiaceae > Salinarimonas. The sequence continues at coordinate 36,315 of NZ_JBKBQG010000033.1, forward strand.
CAGCCGCGACGCGACTGTCAGTTATGCAGAATTGGGTGCTGCAGTCGGTCTTTCGCCTGCAGCGACGCATGAACGGGTTCGCAAACTAAAACAGAACGGAACAATCCAGCGCATCGCCGCTGTTGTTGCGCCGGAAGTGATCGAAAACAGATTCTTGTGCTTCATTCTTCTAAAAATCGAGGGCACCGATAAGATGACGAAGGTCCATGCGCTTAGCGAAATTAATGAGGTGGAGGAGATTCACACAATAGCCGGTGAGTATTCCATATTGATAAAGGCTCGGTCATTCGACACTGATCACATGGAGGAGATATTTTGCCGAATATACCAAATACCTGGCATCGTTCAGTCTCAAACGATCGTCTCCTTCGGAACTTACGTCGACCGTCCTTCACTTATTGCCGAGTCCGGCACCTAGTGGCCATGGGACGATCAATTCGCCTTGCTCGATTTGAGCAACGGAGTCGATGAGTAAAGTAAAATTCCGATCCAAACAAATGAAAACATAATGAGGTGGTTCCGTGTGAAATCCTCGCCATATAAAACACAGCCAAGAAGAAATTGCACACGGGTGATACGAATTGCAAGAAGCTCATCGTGACCCCGGGAGTCTCTCTGGAAGCAAAACTATAAAGCAGCATCGGTATAACGTTGATAAGACCGATAAAAACGAGCAAAGCGTTTTCGGTTGCTGTAGTGGAGATAAACCCGGTTAAAGTATCATGGTGGAATTTGAAGAGTAGATATGCGACGGCGAAAGGCAACATCACCGTGAACTCCGAAAATACCGAGATCTTAGCCCCGATAACATGAAATCCACGCTTGTAGACTGTATAAAGGCTGTAGCATAGGCCAAGTAATATTCCAAAGAACGGTATGCCTGCTTCCGAAAAGATAATGAAATAGAAGACGCCAAAGAAAGCAGTTGCACTAGCGATCGCTGGAAGAGCAACGATCCTTTCCTTCAGCAAGAAAATGGATAAGACGTACGTGAGTACCGGTCCCAAGAAGTAACCAAGGCTGGCCTCGAAGGAGGAGGTCATTTATAAGACAATAAACATATAATAGCCACCATGCAGACAGTATAGACGCGCAGATAAGCACACTGAGTATCGCCCGAGGACTATGAAAAACGGATACGAACATAGTGCGACTGGAATAAAAGATTAAAATTAGCGGAGCCAAAAATATTACAGACCAAAGTACACGATGTGAAATCACTTCAAGAATATCAATGTCCGCAAGGGGTTTATAGAAAATGGGGTAGATACCCCAGATGAGGCCAGCAGACAAGGCTGCCGAGACGCCGAAAGCCTTCGTAGGAAGATTCATGAGCCTTTACCTCGCAGAAGCGTTCGGCGTCCGTCAATTGGTGCGACTTATCTCAATCGGTTACGAAGAGATAACGGCGTTGTTCGATCTTCGCCTCGTAGCGCGCCTCTGCGTAGCGAAACTGAAAGAGATTTTCATTTCCCTCCTTGATGGATTCACTCCGAAGGCTTTCGAGTATCTCGACCTTCTTCCTCCAATGAGCGTTCTCTTCTTTACTGAAATCGTATGCTTCATACCCACCAAATAGCTTCCGCAGGTTATGCCCAAGTTCCGATATGTGTGGACTCCAGGTTTCATCGGTGAAAGAGCGCAGAGGAAAGGTTCGAAATACTCCGAGGCGCATTGTCTCGGTTCCGTGCTGCCTGATCGACGAGAGAGTTTTCTGCAGATCATTCGTGAAATATATCGTATCGATCGATATCGTCTTCGAGAATTTCATTTCAGGAAGTGATAACGACTGAAGGTCCATCTGAATGAAACGCAAGGGTTTTCCACTTGAAAGTGCGCGCTCGTTTCCCCTGGCGACAGCACTCGATGAAATATCGATACCAACTATACGAGCACCTGTACGATCATGTATGTACTCTGCAATTTGCCCATAACCGCATCCGATGTCCAAAACGAGATCTTCCGCACCAATCTCCATTTTCGCGATCAGGAAATCTAATTGGGCCACGTCCGCCATCCCATGCTGGCCGAAATTCGCGCCGTAGACGAGATCGCAAAAAGCAGCGTGAGCAGCGCTGGTTGCAGCCGTCGCGTAGTAGACTTCATAGGCTTCGCTTCGGCGAGTTTGCCGCTCCGGCTCATTGTAAGCAATCAGATACTCTGCCTGCGTTTCGGTTCCGTCCAAACTCGTTTCGATGTGCGGTGTCTCTGATCGTGCCAGGCAATAGGCCGCGAGCGCGCGGGGTGTGGAGTGACGCACAAGCGCCGCGAGCGGTAGTGAAATGCCCGTGGAACTCTCTATACGCGCAATCAACAGCATCGCTGCCAGCGAATGCCCGCCACTGGCAAAAAAATCCGTATCGATCGTGTTCTCCTCAATCGAGAGAAGTTGCTTCCAAATGTCGACGAGGAGTGCTTCGAGATCGCCCCTATCGATTGAGTCTGTCGCGTCCGTTCTCATCTCTTTAGCTCCTGAACTTGCCGAGAACCGTCGCAAGATCGACTTTCCCGTTTTGGTTGCGTGGAAGATCAAAACAGATATCAAGGCGGGAGGGAACCATGCTTTGCGGAAGTCTAGTGCGCAAGTGTTCGACCAATTCGCTTTTCTCAATGCTGCTCAAAACAGCCGCAAGCATTCCTAACTCGGAAAAGTCGCTGTTCTTCGTCTCAAAGCAAATGCAATCGTATACAAGCGGATGAGTTAACGCCGCGCTTTCTACATCGCCGAATTCGATTCGGTGGCCCCGTATCTTTATCTGGCGATCCATCCTGCCGCGGAAGAAGTAATTACAATCGATATCCTGATAAACGAGGTCTCCGGTCTTATATAACCTTTTAATTCCAAAAACATCCTCTCGAAACGCCCGCTCGGTGGCCCCTGCGTCGCCGAGATAACCTTCTGCGAGACATTCGCCGAACACGAACAGCTCCCCTTCTCCTGCGCCGGCGACTATTTTATTATCTTGATCGATCAATACGGCTCCAGTGTTGTCTATCGGTTTTCCGAGCGGAACCGAAGGCGCGACTTCTGCTTCGGAGTCGAAGCGGTGGTACATGCAGCCCACCGTCGCTTCTGTCGGTCCGTACTCGTTGATTATTTCGAGAAGACCGCGAGATTTATTCGCCGCTTGTCGAGCTATTTCTGCTTTAAGATCCTCGCCTCCGACAATCAAGCGCTTTAGATTGTCGTGATAGAGAGGTAATTCATTTGAGACCGCCAGCATCGCTGGTGTGAGTTTCAACACTGTAACTTCCGGACATTTCAAAATGTCCCGCATGGTGAAAGCCTGCTCAGAGCGATGGAAGACGCGGATTGTGCTGCCGGCCATAAGCGGTGGAAATATACATGTCATGGTAAAATCGAAGGTTAGTGGCGAGTGAAGCGCTGTTACGTGTTGACCGTCTTTGAAATACGTGTTGGCGGCCCATCGAGCGTAATTGTAGAGACTGCGATGGGCGATCTTGACCCCCTTTGGTTTGCCTGTTGAGCCAGATGTAAACAAGATATATGCGCTGTCGCATGGATCAGGTGTGGAATCATCGGATGGAGCGTGACCGTTGAAGTCGAGGAGGATCGTTGCATCCGCGTGAAAGAGTTGCGCGCCGTCAAAAAGGTTCGAGCTGGCCAAGCATGCTTTGGCATTGCAGGTGGCGACGATCGCCTTGGTTCGCTCGGGGGGGTGACCAACGTCGATGGGAACGAAGATCGCGCCGACACGCAGCACGCCGAGAAGCGCCGGTATCATGTAAATGTCGTGATCGAGCGCAACGGTAACGCAATCTCCGGGCAACACGCCATGGCGCCTCAATTTCAAGCTTACACATGACGCTCGCTCCATCATTTCTGCGTAGGTCATGGTCGTCGTACCGTCACAGATCGCTACCCTCTCCGGCGAGAGGCTAGCCGTTGCGGCGATCGCGTCGACGACGTTCTTGAAGTGATCTGACATGGTGGACGTACTTGGGTTGGAGGAACGACGAGAGGCGGCTGAATCGCGATCGCGGCCGTATGCAGTTCGACACGTCGGCCAGTGCGGCGAAGAAACTACGGTTTCAAGGTCCGAAACGGAACGGCATTCTGTATCGACCAGATCGATATGTCAAGTTGCGTGCGCGCGCGAGCCGCCGCCGTCCGGGAAAACCCGCATCCACTCCTCCTGCTGCCCAGGTCTGCTAAAGTCCGCCAGCTCAGTATAGATCGTAGGTCCTCACATGCCCGCAGCCGCTCGTTCTCCCCTCCCAGCGCTCCTCGCGGTGCTCGCCCTCATCCTCCTCCTCCCCGCCCCGCACGCGCTCGCGCAAGGCACGAGCGTCTATCGCAACGATTTCGTCGCCTCGCAGGCGCGGCGCGTCGAGGCGGAGATCCTCGGGGAGACCGAGCATCCGAACCGGCCGAGCCGCGAGCTCCTCCAGGAGGGGAGGGCGCGGCTCGCGGCGGGCGATCCGCGCGGCGCGCTCGACCGCTTCCAGCAGGCGATCCGCGTCAATCCGACGAGCCACACGCTCTGGTCGGCCTATGCGCGTGCGGCGATCGCGATCGCGCCGGAGGATTGGAGCGAGCGCTGGACGCTGCAGGAGCGCGCGGTCGGGGCCGGCTGGAACGCCTATCGCCTGGCCGAGAACCCCGCCGAGACCGCCGCCGGCCTCGCAGTGCTCGGCGAGGCCTTCGCCGCGCGCGAGCAATGGCGGGACGCGCTGAACGCGCTCGCGGCGAGCCTCTCGGTCGTGGAGGTGCCCGAGGTGCGGGCGCGCTGGGCCGATCTGCGGTCGCAATGGGGCTTTCGCATCCTGAGCTATTCGGTCGATGCCGACGCCGCGGCGCCGCGGGTCTGCTTCCTGTTCTCGGAGACGCTGCCGCCGCGCGCAGACCTCGCGCCCTTCGTCGCCGTCGCGGGCGCGAGCGGGACGGCGGTGACGAGCAACGAGAGCGAGTTGTGCGTCGACGGGCTGCGGCACGGCGAGCGCTACGCCATCGTGCTGCGCCCCGGCATCCCCTCCACGGTGGGCGAGAGCCTGGAGCGCGCCGCCGATTACGAGATCTACGTGCGCGACCGCGCGCCCCAGGCCCGCTTCACGGGGCGCAATTACGTGTTGCCGCGCACCGGCCAGGAAGGCATCCCCGTCGTCACCACGAACACCGACGAGGTCGCGATCGCCATCCACCGCATCGGCGACCGCTCGCTCCTGCCGACCGTGCGCTCGGACGAGTTCCTGTCGCAACTCTCGCGCTGGTCGGCGGACGAGATCGCCCGCGAGCGCGGCGCGCCGATCTGGGAGGGCACGCTCGCCGTCGAGATGCGCCGCAACGAGGATGTCGTGACCGCCTTTCCGGTCTCCGAGGCGATCGGCGACCTGGAGCCGGGCGTGTACGTGATGACCGCCCGCGCCGATCCGACCGCGGATGCCGAGGACGACTGGAATCCGCGCGCGACGCAATGGTTCGTCGTGTCCGATCTCGGGCTCACCGCCATCTCCGCGCGCGACGGCGTGCACGTGCTGGTCCGCTCGCTCGCGAGCGCGGAGCCCCTCGAAGGCGTCTCCGTGCGCCTCGTCGCGCGCAACAACGAGGTGCTCGCCGCGCTCGAGACCGATGCGAGCGGGCGCGTGCGCTTCGATCCGGGCCTCGCGCGCGGGGAGGGCGGGCTCGCCGCGGGGCTCGTCACGGCGGAAGCGGGGGGCGATTACGGCTTCCTCGATCTCGGCCAGGCGGCCTTCGATCTCACCGATCGCGGCGTCTCCGGGCGCCCCGTCGCCGGCGCGCTCGAGGCCTTCGTCTATCCCGAGCGCGGGGTCTATCGCTCGGGCGAGACCGTGCATCTGACCGCGATCCTGCGCGACGCGCAGGCCGATGCCGCGCCCGGCCTGCCGCTCACCCTCGTCGTCCGCCGCCCCGACGGCGTGGAGGCACGCCGGGAGGCGCTGCCCGATCAGGGGTTGGGCGGGCGCGTCCTCTCGCTGCCGCTTCTCGACGACGCGATGTCCGGCACCTGGTCGGTCTCGGCCTATGTCGATCCCCGCGGCGGGCCGGTCGGCGAGACGCGCTTCCTCGTCGAGGATTACCTGCCCGAGCGCATCGCGCTCGCGCTCGCCCCGCTCGCGCCGGCGCTTGCGGCCGGCGCCCCGGCCGAGATCGCGATCGCCGCCGATTACCTCTTCGGCGCACCCGCCGCCGATCTCGCGTTGTCCGGTGAGGTCTTCGTCGCCGCCGCGTCGCAGAGCGCGATCCCCGGGCTCGCCGGCTTCACGGTCGGCCTCTCGGACGAGCCGGTCGAGGGCGCCTTCGCCGAGATCGAGGCCGGGATCCGCACCGATGCGGCGGGCCGCGCCACGCTTCTCGCGCCTCTCCCCGAGATCGCCGCGCCGCGCCCGCTCGAGGCGAATGTCACCGTGCGCATCGCGGAGGAGGGCGGGCGCGCCGTCTCCCGCACCATCACGCTGCCGATCCTGCCCGAGGGCCCGGTGCTCGCCGCGCGCGCGCTCTCGCAAGGGCTCGCCGAAGGCGACGTCGCCGGCTTCGAGATCGTCGCCGCCGCGCCCGACGGCACGAGGCTGTCGACCCGCGCGCGCTGGAGCCTCTACCGCGTCGAGCGCCGCTACCAATGGTTCCAAAGCGACGGTCGCTGGGGCTTCGAGCCGGTGACCGCGACCGAGCGCCTCGCGAGCGGCGCGCTCGACGTGGGCGCGGGCGATCCCGCCCGGCTCGAGGCGTCCGTCGGCTGGGGCCGGCACCGGCTCGAGATCGTCGCCGAGGATCACCGCATCGCGCCCGTCTCCCTCGCCTTCGATGTCGGCTGGTCGGGCGACGCGACCGCGCGCGCCCCCGATCTTCTCGAACTCACCCTCGATCGCCGCGACTACGCCGCCGGCGACACCCTCGTCGCGACGCTCTCGCCGCGTTTTGCCGGCGAGGCCACGCTCGCGGTGGTCTCCGATCGGATCCATCACATGGAGACGCTCGCCGTGACGCCGGACGGCGCGCGGGTGGAGATCCCCGTCTCGGACGATTGGGGTGCGGGCGCCTATCTCGTCGCGCTCGCCCATCGCCCGCTCGACGCGGCCGCCCGCCGCCAGCCCGGTCGCGCGCTCGGCCTCGCCTGGTTCGGCATCGACCGGGAGGCGCGCGATCTCGCGATGGAGATCGCGCCGCCCGCCGAGATGCGGCCTCGGAACACGCTCACCGTGCCCGTGCGCCTCGCGGGGCTCGCGGCGGGCGCGCAAGCGCACGTGGTGCTCGCGGCCGTCGATGTCGGCATTCTCAACCTCACCCGCACCGAGCCGCCGAGCCCGCTCGCCTTCTTTCTGGGGCAGAAGCAGATCGGTGCCGAGTTCCGCGATCTCTACGGCCATCTCATCGACGGCATGCAGGGCACGCGCGGCGCGATCCGCTCGGGCGGCGACGCGGTTTCTTCCGGCTTCGCCGCTCCCCCGCCGGACCAGCCCCCGCTCGCGCTCCATTCCGGCATCGTGACGGTCGGCGCCGACGGCACGGCGGAGATCGCCTTCGACATCCCCGCTTTCGACGGCACGGTTCGCGTGATGGGCATCGCCTGGTCGCAGGACCGGCTCGGCGAGGCCTCGGCCGACGTGATCGTGCGCGATCCCGTCGTCGTATCCGCGACGGCGCCGCGCTTCCTCGCGATCGGCGACGAGGCGCGCCTGCATCTGCGGCTCGAGAACGTCGCGGGCGCGCCGGGCGATTACGAGGTCGAGATCGTGCCCGGCGGGCCGATCGACATCCCGGTCGGACGCCGCCTCGCCAGCGTGGCGCTGCCGGCGGGCGGAGCGGCGAGCCTGTCGGTGCCGCTGACCGCGCTCGCCGCCGGCCCTGCCGGCATCGAGATCGCGCTGCGCGGGCCGGATCTCGCGCTCGCCCGCACGCTCGCGCTCTCGGTCGAGCCCGGCACGGGCCCGGTCCTGCGCCGCGAGGTGCGCGATCTCGCGCCGGGCGCGAGCCTTCTCCTGACGCCCGATCTCCTGGCCGATCTGCATACCGGCACCGGCGCCGTCTCCGTCTCGGCGACGCCGTTCGGGCGGCTCGATCCGGCGGGCATGGCGCGCGCGCTCGTCGCCTTCCCCTTCGGCTGCACGGAGCAGCTCGTCTCGCAGGCGATGCCGCTCCTCTACGCCGAGGCGCTCGGCCTCTCCGACGGCGTCGTCGGCGAGCCGCGCGGGGAGGTGATCCGCTCCGTCGTCGCCCGCGTCCTGTCGCGCCAGAGCGCATCCGGCGCCTTCGGCTTGTGGTCGGCGCGCGGCAACGACGACGTCTGGCTCGACGCCTACGCGACCGATTTCCTCACCCGCGCCCGCGAGGCCGGCTACGAGGCGCCCCAGCGCGCGATTGATCTCGCGCTCGAGCGCCTGCGCAACCACGTCGCCAACACCACCGAGATCGACGCCGAGCGCGGCGGCGCGCTCGCTTACGCGGCCTATGTTCTCGCCCGCAACGGCCGCCCCGTGATGGGCGATCTGCGCTACCTCGCCGATGCCAGGATCGACGCCTTCGCGACCCCGCTCGCGCGCGGCCAGATCGCCGCGGGGCTCGCGCTCCTGGGCGACGGGCGCCGCGCGGAGGCCGCGTTCCAATCGGCGGTCGCGCAGCTCGAGACGGTGCAGGATCAGCGCGGCTTCCGCTTCGATTACGGCTCGCGCCTGCGCGACGCGGCGGGCCTGATGGCGCTCGTCGGCGAGGCCGGCACGGCGCGCGGCGCGCTGCCGCGGATCGCGGCGGCGATCGAGCGCGAGGCGGGCGCGCATCCGGGGCTCTCGACGCAGGAAATGGCCTGGATGGCGCTCGCCGCCCGCACGCTCGCCGACGAGGCGCGGGGCATCCGGCTCGAGGTCGCGGGCGCCGTCCACGAGGGCGCCTTCGCCGGGCGCTTCGACGAAGCGGCGCTCGCAGGCGAGGGGGTCGCCCTGCGCAATGCGGGCGACCGGCCCGTCTCGATCGCGCTGACCGTGACCGGAAACCCGCTCGCGCAGGAGCCGCCGGTGATGCAGGGCTTCGAGATCGCGCGCAGCTATTACCGGCTCGACGGCGAACCCGCGGACCCGGCGCAGGCGGCGCAGAACGAACGATTGGTGGTCGTGCTCAACGTCTGGACGCTCGACGACGTGCCCGGCCGCATCGTGATCGTCGATCCGCTGCCGGCGGGCTTCGAGATCGACAACCCCGCCCTCGTCGACGCGGATTCGGTCGCGGCTCTGCCCTGGCTCACCCGCGAGGTCGAGCCCGACCGGGTCGAATATCGCGACGACCGCTTCGTCGCGGGCTTCGATTCCTTCGGCTTCACGCAACCCGCGATCACGCTCGCCTACACAATCCGCGTGGTCCATCCCGGCCGCTTCGTCCACCCGCCGGCCTATGTGGAGGACATGTACCGCCCCGAGCGCTTCGGGCGCACGGCCTTCGGGGAGGTGGAGGTGCGATGAAGGGGAGGGGGAAAATCCCTCCCCGTAGGGGAGGGTGGACCCTGGAGCGCAGCGACAGGGGCCGGGTGGGGCCTGTGGCGCTGAGATCGTGCTGCGAACGTCGGGCCCCACCCGACCTCCGTCGCTTCGCTCGGAGGCCACCCACC
>NZ_JBKBQG010000034.1:0-45445 GCF_046292825.1 Salinarimonas sp.
CCGACCCGTCGGCTTCGCCGCCGGGCCACCTTCCCCTGAGGGGAAGGAGAGCGGCGGCGCCTTTCGATCTCGGTTCGATGCGCAGGTCACGATGTGTGCGGACGGACACGACGCCCCCTTTACCTTCCCCTCAGGGGAAGGTGGCTCCGGACGCGCACGGCGTCCGGAGACGGATGGGGTCTTTCGACCCGAAGGGTCGAAGGGGCGTTGGGAGCCGCCGTACGTAAGGAGCACTACGACGACGCCCCTTCGCCGCTCGCGCGGCGAAAAACCCCATCCGACCCGTCGGCTTCGCCGCCGGGCCACCTTCCCCTGAGGGGAAGGAGAGCGGCGGCGCCTTTCGATCTCGGTTCGATGCGCAGGTCACGATGTGTGCGGACGGACACGACGCCCCCTTTCCTTCCCCTCAGGGGAAGGTGGCTCCGACCCCGAGCAGGGGTCGGAGACGGATGGGGTCTTTCGACCCGAAGGGTCGAAGGGGCGTCGGGAGCCGCCGTACGTAAGGAGCACTACGACGACGCCCCTTCGCCGCTCGCGCGGCGAATGACCCCATCCGACCCGTCGGCTCCGCCGCCGGGCCACCTTCCCCTGAGGGGAAGGAGAAGGGCGGCGTCTTCTCGGTCACATGCGCAGATCGCGATGCCTGGCTCGGATCCCCTCACCGCCCCGAGAGCAGCGGGAAGGTCGCGCCGAGGGCGTAGGCGAAGACGAGGGCGTTGAGCAGCCCCGGCACCGCCGGGTGGCGGGTGGCGCGGCCGAGGACGGCGCCGACCGCGCCGAAGACGATCATGAAGGCGATGACCACCGGCACGATGATCAGGAGGAACAAAAGCCGCTCGAAATCGAGCGCGACCGCGATCCCGAGCGAGACGAGAATCGCCGCCTTCGTCGCCGGATAGGCTCCGCGCGCCGCGTTCGGCCCGTGCGTCGCCCAGGCATCGGCGAGGAAGAACGAGCCCGTGCCGATCAGGATCGCGGCGATGAGCGGCACCCGGTGCGGCACGGGCGCGAAGGCGGTGAGGAAGAGGTCGATCGGGGCGGCGAAGGCGAGCGCGAAATAGGCGATCGCCGCGAGGCTCGCGAGCGCGAAGGGGCCGAAGGCGATCCGCGGGGCGCAGGGCGCGATCCCCGAAAGCCGGCGCGCGAGGACGAGCGACAGGGCGGTGAGGATGCCGTAGAGCGCGAAATGGGCGACGAGGTAGTCCGCCACCAGAACCGGCAGGATCTGCGTGGGGACGAAGGTGAGGACGACCGGCGTCACCACCAACGGCACGACGAGCACGATCCAGAAGAAGCGCCACGGCAGCCCGCCCCCGGCTTGCATCGGCACGACCGCCGGCAGGAGCCGCGAGAGCGGGCGGGCGAGGAGCACGCTGCCGAGGAGGAGGAGCACGACGAAAGGTCCGCGCCCGTCGAGATGCGCATCGGGCGGGCTTGCCCTGCCGAAGGCGGCGTCGAGCCAGGCGCGGGTCTCGGCGAGCGTGACCGCGCTGAAGAGCACGCCGACATGCTCGACATTGGAGGCGAAGACCGCGCGGCGCGCGGTGCCCTCGGCGAAATCGCCGTAGGTGACGCCCTCGCGCGCGACCTCGCCCTCCGGCAGAGCGAGCGCGACGGCGCGCAAAGCCTCCTCGCGCAGCCGCCCCTCCCATTCGCCCGCGATCACGAGGAGATTGGCGGGCGTCTGCGCGGTCACGGCGGGGGAGAACATCGACACGGCGATCGTCGCGGCGATGTCGTCGACCTCCTGGGCGGTGCGCACCACGATGTCGGAGGCCATGGAATGGCCGAGGATCGCGAGCCGCCCGTCGCCGAGAGCGCGGGCGACCTCCGCGACGCGCCGCGTCTCCTCGACGAGCACGCGCGTCGCGCCCTCGAGATCGTCGACCGAGCCGCCGAGCGGGGTCGGGTTGGCGCCGTGGCCGGCGAAATCGAAGGTGACCGCGATATAGCCCGCCCGCGCGAGCGTCGTCGCGAAGGCGCCCATCAACTGTTGCGAGCCGGCGAAGCCGTGGGCGATCACCACCGCCGGCCCCGGCTGCGTCAGCGGTGCGCGATAGACCCGCGCCGGCGTGCCCGCGATGGTGAGCGGCGCATAGCCGACCCCGCGCGTCGCCTCCGCGAGGCCGATGAGCGAGAGTGCGATCGCGGCGATGCCGAGGAGCGCGAGGAGCGGGTCGAGGAGCCGGCGCATGGCCCTCCCCTCAATCCACGATCCGCCGCCACCCGGTGACCGCGCCGAACGACTTCGCGGCGATGCGCGCGATGGCGCCCTCGAGCGGCTCGGCGGCGACCTTCATGTGGTGGCCGTTCGCGTGCAGAAGCGTGCTCTCGTCGAGGAGGAGGCCGACATGGCCGCTCCAGAAGACGAGATCGCCGCGCCGCGGCGCCCCCCTGCCCTCCTCGATCGGGATCGCCGCCCCGAGGCTTCCCGCCTGCATGTCCGAATCGCGCGGAGCCTCGCGACCGGCGCCCTGGAGCGCGATCTGGACGAGGCCCGAGCAGTCGATCCCGAGGGAGGACTTGCCGCCCCAGAGATAGGGCGTTTCCATGAAGCGCTCGGCCAGGGCGACGAAATCGGGCTCGATGCTGTCGGCGGGCGCGAGATGGGCGCCGTGGACGAAGCCGGCGCCGGGCACCTCGGCATAATCCCCGCTCCAGCCGGAGACCGCGACGCGCGCGCCGAAGGACAGATAGCCCGCAATCGGCAGTTTCAGCGACGGACCGGGATAGAGGAAGGTGCGGATCGCGCTCACGCGGTGCGTCGGCACGGGCTCGGCCGCCCCGAGCGCCGCGCTCGGCAGGTAGCCGACATAGGAATCGCGCGCGAGCTGGACGAAGGCGAAACCCTCCGCGTCCTCCTCGAGCACGCGCACCGCCTCGCCCATCAGCGCCTGCGTGTCGATGCCGGAATCGAGGCGCGGCGCGCGGCGCAGGTCGGCGAGAGGCGCGATCACCCGGCGCAGAACCGGCTCGGCGAAGCGCTGCGCCTCGACGCGGCCTTCGAGCGCGACGTCGGCGAGGTCCGGGCGCGCGAAGGTCAGGCGCGGATCGTGGCTCACGACGACACTCCCGCCATCAGGAGGCCGAGCTCGCCTGCATCGGTCTCCGCCGGCCGCCGCTCGCCGGTGATCTTGCCGCCGCACATCGCGAGGATGCGGTCGGACAGGCTCATGATCTCGTCGAGCTCGACCGAGACGAGCAGGATCGCGACCCCCTGGTCGCGCAGGGCGATCAGGCGGCGGTGGATGAACTCGATCGCGCCGATGTCGACCCCGCGCGTCGGCTGGCCGACGAGGAGCACGCGCGGGCCGCGCTCGATCTCGCGGGCGAGCACGATCTTCTGCTGGTTGCCGCCGGAGAAATTCGCGGTCTTCAGGCGCGGCGCGGGCGGGCGCACGTCGTAGGTCTGCATCTTGGCGGCGGTGTCGGCGATCATGCGCCCGTGCGACAGAACCGGGCCGCTCCCATAGGTGGGATCGTCGATGAAGCCGAGCGCCGCGCTCTCGAAGGCCTCGAAGGTCGCGACGAGGCCGGTGCGGATGCGGTCCTCCGGCACGTGCAGGAGGCCGCGCTTGCGCAGAGCGTGCGGCTCGCGCTCGTGGGGCTCGAGCACGCGCCCGTCGAGCGCGATCGTGCCGTGGGCGATCGGGCGCATGCCCGCGAGCGCCTCGAGCAATTCGCTCTGGCCGTTGCCGGCGACGCCCGCGATGCCGACGATCTCGCCCGCGCGCACGTCGAAGCTCGCGTCGATCACCCGCATGACGCCGAGCCCGTCGGCGACCGAGAGCTCGCGCACGGAGAGGACCGGCGCGCCCGGCGCCGCCGCGCCCTTCTCGACATGGAGGAGCACGCGCCGCCCCACCATCGCCTCGGCGATCTCGGGGGGAGAGGTGCGGGCGGTTTCGAGATGGGCGACCATCTCGCCCCGGCGCATCACCGAGACGCGGTCCGTCGCCGCCATGATCTCGTGGAGCTTGTGGGTGATCAGCACCACCGTCTTGCCCTGCGCCTTGAGCGCGCGCAGGAGCTCGAACAGGCCCTCCGCCTCGTGCGGCGTGAGCACGGCGGTGGGCTCGTCGAGAATGAGGATCTCGGCGCCGCGATAGAGCGCCTTGATGATCTCGACGCGCTGCTGGAGGCCGACCGAGAGGTCCTCCACCAGCGCGTCGGGGTCGATCGCGAGGCCGAAATCGCGCGCGAGGCGGGCGAGCTCCGCGCGCACCTTCGCCTCGCCGCCCGCGAGCATGCGCCCGCCCTCCGCGCCGAGCATCACGTTCTCGACGACGGAGAGCGTGTCCACCAGCATGAAATGCTGATGGACCATCCCGATCCCGGCCGCGATCGCATCCGCCGAGGAGCGGATGCGGATCGGCGCGCCGCGCACGCGGATCTCGCCCTCGTCGGCCTCGTAGAAGCCGTAGAGGATCGACATCAGCGTCGATTTCCCCGCCCCGTTCTCCCCCACGATCCCGTGAATGGTCCCGGCCTCGACGCGCAGGTCCACGGCCTTGTTGGCGTGGACCGCGCCGAAGCGTTTGTCGATGCCGACGAGCTCGATGGCGGGGGCTGTCATGGATCGGTACGCAGGCTCACGCTCGGGGGCCGGTCACATCGACACGGCCGGGCAGGAATTGTCCGACATGTAGTCGTGCACGACGATCTCGCCCGACTTGATCGCCTCCTCGGCCTCGGCGACGCGGGTGCGCATCTCCTCGGTGATGAGCGCCTCGTTGTGCTCGTCGAGCGCCCAGCCGACGCCGCCCTCGGCGAGACCGAGCACCTGCACGCCCGCCTCGAACTCGCCGTTCATGGCGGCCGTGAACAGCTGCTCGGTGGCGTTGTCGACGCGCTTGAGCATCGAGGTGAGGACCGAGCCCGGATGCAGGCCGTTCTGGTTCGAATCGACGCCGATGCCGAGCTTGCCGGCGTCCGCCGCCGCGCGCAGCACGCCGATGCCGGTGCCGCCCGCCGCGTGGTAGACGACGTCCGCGCCCTGCTCGATCTGCGCGCGGGCGAGCTCGCCGCCGCGCACGGGGTCGTTCCAGGCCGCGCCCGTGGTGCCCGTCATGTTGATGATGACGCGCGCGTCCTCGGCGACCGCCTTCACGCCCTGCGCGTAGCCGCAGGCGAAGCGGCGGATGAGGGGGATGTCCATGCCGCCGACGAAGCCGAGCACGTCGCTCTCCGACGCCATCGCCGCGATCATGCCGACGAGATAGGAGCCCTCGTGCTCCTTGAAGACGTAGGAGGCGACGTTCGGCAGGTCGACGACGCTGTCGATGATGGCGAACTGGGTCTCGGGGAACTCGGCCGCGACGCGCTCGATCGCCGAGCGATGGGCGAAGCCGACGCCGAGGATCGGCGAGAAGCCGTCGCGGGCGAAGCGGCGCAGCGCCTGCTCGCGCTGGGCGTCGTTCTGCGGCTCGAAATCGCGGAACTCGACGCCGGTCTCGGCCTTGAAGCGTTCGGCGCCGTTGAAGACGCCCTCGTTGAACGAGCGGTCGAACTTGCCGCCGAGATCGTAGACGATGGCCGGACGGACGTCCTGAGCGAGTGCCGGCGCCGCCGCCGCGAGCGCGAGCGCGGAGGCCCCCAGAAGGGCGATCATGGTCTTCTTCATGCAATACCCCTGTTGCGGGGCGGGGGATGGACGCCCCCCCGCCATACGCCAAGGTCGCACGGGTTTTCGCGCACAGTAAAGTGCGAAACGCGCGGCGTCCGGCGTCATGCGCCGGCGAGTCGCGCCCTCTCGCCCGCACGCGGGCCCTCGGAGCCGGCACCGGAGCGTGCCATTCGCGTGAGCGTGGCGCGAATATGGGCAGACGCGACCATCCGGCGCGCCCGACGGGTGTCTCCCGCTTCGAGTTCGCCGATCAGCGACCGGATGTCGCGCAGGGTCGCCTCGACCGCGCCGAGCGCGGGATCGCGGTCGCGGGTGGGGGTGTCGAGATCGTTCGCGTGCATGGGATCGTGATCGCTGGTGTGGGGCCGAATCGCGGGGGCCGCGCGGCTCGTCTTCGAGCAGGCGACGGCGGCGACAGGTGGGCACGATCGTGGCGCGGACGAGGCTGAACCGTTTAAAACGAGGCCGAGCAAAAAAGAGGCAACCATGCTGTCCTTTTCGCCTTTCCTTTTCCCAAGGAGAGGCCTACATATCGTGTGTGCGGTGCAGCGACGTCGTCGCCGCCCCGCCTGCCCTCCTTGGGCGTTTCCTCCCTAGACTTCAAGGCCGCCCCTCGTGGGCGGCTTTTTTTTCGGCCGAGCTCCCCCTGCTCGTCGCGGCTTAAAGTCGTTGCCGCCGCAGGAGCTGCGCGTTGATCGCGACGATCACCGTGCTCGCCGACATCAGCACCGCGCCGACCGCCGGTGCCAGCACGATGCCGGCGAAGGCGAGGGCCCCGGCGGCGAGCGGGATCGCCACGATGTTGTAGCCCGCCGCCCACCACAGGTTCTGGACCATCTTGCGATAGGTCGCGCGGCTGAGCGCGACGATGCGGGCCACGTCGCGCGGGTCGCTGCGCACGAGGACGACGTCGCCGGCTTCGACCGCGACGTCGGTGCCTGCGCCGATCGCGATGCCGACATCCGCGCTGACCAAAGCCGGGGCGTCGTTGACGCCGTCGCCGACCATCGCCACCCGCTTGCCTTGGCGCTGCAGCGCGCGGATCCGCTCCGCCTTGTCCTGCGGCAGCACCTGCGCGAGGACCGTGTCGATGCCGAGCTTGGCCGCGACGCTCTCGGCCACGGCGCGCGAATCGCCCGTGAGCATCGCGACCTCGATGCCGGCCGCGTGCAGCCGCTCGATCGCCTCGCGCGATTCCGGACGCACCGCATCGGCGACGGCGAAGGCGGCGAGGACGCGCTCCTCGTCGAGGAGGTAGATCGCCGCCTGCCCGGCGCGCCCGAACGCCTCCGCGGCCTGCGCGACCGCGGCCGGCGGCGTGAGGCCGGCCCGCTCGAGGAGAGCAGGCCCGCCGACGCGCAGGCGACGGCCCTCGACCCGCGCCTCGACGCCCTCTCCCGCCACCGATCGGAAATCGTCCGAGACCGGCACGTCGAGGCCGCGCTCGTGGGCGCTCGTCATGAGGGCGCGGGCGATCGGATGCTCGGAATCGCGCTCCACCGCCGCCGCGAGCCGCAGGGCTTGCGCCTCGTCGAGCCCGGCGTCGGCCATCGCCGTCTCCACCACGCGATGTTCGCCGAGCGTGAGGGTCCCGGTCTTGTCGAAGACGACGACGTCGAGGAGGCGCGCTTCCTCCAATCCGCGCCGATCGCGCACGAGGAGGCCGTTGCGCGCGCCGATCGTCGTCGAGATCGCGACGACGAGGGGGACTGCGAGGCCGAGCGCATGCGGGCAGGCGATGACGAGGACGGTGACCACCCGCGTGATCGTGTAGTCGAGGCTCGCGCCGAAGCCGAGCCAGGCGACGAGCGTCACGAGACCCGCGCCGATCGCGACGAGGGTCAGGAAGAAGGCGGCGCGATCGGCGAGCGCCTGGGCCCGCGAGCGCGAGGACTGGGCCTGCGAGACGAGCCGCATGATCCCCGCGAGCGCCGTCCGCTCCCCGGTCCCGACCACCTCGACCCGCAGCGAGCCTTGCCCGTTGACGGTCCCGGCGACGACCTCGTCGCCGACGCTCTTTGCGACGGGCTTCGATTCCCCGGTGATCAGCGCCTCGTCGACGCTGCTGCGCCCGGCGCGGACGACGCCGTCCGCGGGAATGCTCGCGCCGGGGCGGACGAGGACGAGATCGCCCGCGGCGAGCGCGTCGAGCGGCACCTTCTCCGTGCGATCGCCGTCGAGGATGCGGATCGCCTCGTCGGGCAGGAGCCGGGCGAGCTCGCGCAGGGCGCCGCGGGCCTGGTCGATCGAGCGCATCTCGATCCAATGGCCGAGGAGCATGATGGTGACGAGGCTCGCGAGCTCCCACCACAGAGCGTGCCCATCGAAGCCCGCGACGACCGCGAGGCTGTAGAGGAAGGCGACCGAGATCGCGAGGGAGACGAGCGTCATCATGCCGGGGCGGCGATCCGCGAGCTCGCCCGCGGCGCCCTTCAGAAAGACCCACCCGCCATAGACGAACACGGCCGTGCCGAAGATCGCGGGGATCGCGTCGGAGCCCGGGAATCGCGGCGCGGCGTAGCCGAACCAGTCCTGGAGCATCGGCTCCCAGACGAGCGCCGGGATCGTCAGGAGGAGCGAGAGCCAGAACTTGCGCCGGAACATCTCGACGCTGTGGCCGGCATGCTTGTCGTGACCGTGCGGCTCGGCGCTCGCCGCGCGCCGACCATGGTCGTCGTTCGCGTGATGCGGTGCCATCTGTCCCCTCACGTGCGCAGGTATTTGACGAGGGCGGCGATCGCCAGACCGAGGAGAACGAGGACGAGGATCCAGACGAGCCCCATCCCACCCCACGCCCAGCCGGTCGTCATGTCTTGATGATGCATGGCCGGGTCCCCTCACTCGTCGAGGAGATCGTGGCCCCGATAGCGCGCGAAGCGGCGCCGCGTGTCGGGTCCGAACAGGACGACCTCGTAGGTGTCCGGATCGGCGTCGGGAATCTCCATCCCCGGCGAGCCGATCGGCATGGCGGGAACGGCGAGCCCCGTCGCCGCCGGCCGTTGCGCGAGGAGGCGCTCGAGCGCGCCCGCCGGCACGTGGCCTTCCAGCACGTAGCCGTCGACGAGCGCGGTGTGGCAGGAGACGAGGTCGTCCGGCACGCCCAAGCCGGCCTTGACGCGGTCCATGTCGGAGCGGTCGTGCGCCTCGACGGGGAATCCGGCGGCGCGGACATGGTCGATCCACGCTCCGCAGCAGCCGCAGAAGGGGTCCTTGTAGACGACGATGTCGGCCGCGCGGCGGCGCGTGTGGAGACGATCGCGGCGGCGCCGAGCGCGGCGGCGCCGATCAGGAAGAAGCGTCGGTTCATGGCTCGTCTCCTCGCGCGCAGGGCGCCTTTTCGGCGTCGCGTCAAAGAGCCGGAGGGCGCACGCGCGCGCACCCTCCGGCGGCGTCGGCGATCGGCTCAGCGGGCGTCGCGCTCGGCGAGCCAATCCTCCATCATCCGGATCTCGTCCTCCTGCGCCTCCACGACGGCATTGGCGAGCTCGCGGATGCGCTCGTCGGTGCCGAAGGCGAGGACGATGCGGGCCATGTCGACCGCACCGCGATGGTGGGCGATCATGGCGCGGGCGAAGTCGACATCGGCGTCGCCCGTGAAGGCGATCGCCATCTCGCGGTGCATCTTCTCGTTCACCGCATTGAGGGCGAGGGACGCGACGCTCTGATCGCCGGCGGGTCCGGAATGGCCCTGCATCGGCATGCCCTGCATGGGCATCCCTTGCATGGGCATCCCCTGCATCATCGGGCAGCGCATCATGCCTTGCCCCATCATGCCGGGACCCATCGCACCCGGGGCCGGCGCGGGCTGCGCCTGCTCGCCGGCCGGCGGCGCAGGATGGTGGGCGTCGTGGCCCGGCATCTGGGCGATGGCGGACGTGGACGGAAGTGACGTGGACAGGAGGCTCGCACAGAAGGCGAGCGCGACGAGACGCGTGTTCATGGAAGTGTCCTCTCGAAGATCGTCGGCAAGCTCAGGCCCCGCGCTCGCGGCGGGACCGATGTCAGCCGAGGACCTTGGGAGGAGGCGTCGCGAGATCCGGCTCGGCGTCGATGGGCCGCGTGCCCGACGGCGCGCGCCAGAGGTCGACATGGTCGAGCAGCAGGTCGGAGGCGGAGGCGCCGGCGAAGAGGCCGCAGGCGACGAGACACCCGCCGATGCAGGGCAGGCTCGAATCCGCCGGCCGGCAGCATTCGTGGTCGTGGGCGCTCGCGCTAAGCTCGTCGCCGAACGCCGCCTCCGACGCGACGTCCGATGCCACGTGACGATGGACGTGGTGGCCAGCCCCCACGTGAGCGCCGGCGATCCCGAGCCCCGGACCCGCGAGCGCCACGAGCAGCGCCAGCGCGACCAGCGCCGAGAGGGCGCGGGCCAGGCGGCCGGAGGTGCTCGAAAGCGGCTTCATGGACGACATGCTCGCACGCCCGCGGGTTTTCCGGTTTGATCTCGGTCAATCGGCCGACAGGTCGATCAGTGCCCGTGGCGCGCGAGCCAGTCGCGCATCTGGGCGATCTCGGCTTCCTGCGCCGCAATGACCTCCTCCGCGAGGGCGCGGACCTCCGGGTCGGTGCCGTGTTCGAGCACGATGCGCGCCATCGCGACCGCACCCTCGTGGTGGGGGATCATGGCGCGCATGAAATCGACGTCGGCGTCTCCCGTGAACGCGATGCCCATGTCGCGATGCATCAGCTCGTTCGCCTCCTGATAGGCGCGGATCACGGGGTTGTCCGAGGCGGCGGCCGCGTGTCCGTGGGCGGCATGGCCGTGCGCCCCGTGGTCGCCGTGGCCGGCGTGCTGCGCGGCGGCGAGGCCGACGGCGCCCACGAGGAGCGTTGCGGCGAGCGTGGCGACGATCGTCTTCATGATGGTCCTCCCGAATTCGCTGAGGCAGCGGACATGCACCTTCCCACCGGGGCAAGGTCAAGGCCCCTTTCTCGACGCTTCGTCACGAGAACAGGGGCACCAGCGAGGCGACGAGCAGCGCCGCCATCGCGCGGTTGAACCACCGGATGCCGCGCTCCGTCCGGATCGCGCGCGCGACGCCGATCCCGACGAGCGTCCAGGCCGCCACGCTCGCGAGCGTCGCCGCGCCGAAGACGAGCGCGAACACGCTCCCGAGCGCGAGCGGATCGAGGTTCGCGGCCGTGCCGTAGGTCGCGACCGCGCCCGCCGCCATCGCCCAGAGCTTCGGGTTGACGACCTGGAACAGCACGCCCGCGAGGAGCCGCGGCGGACGCGCGTCATCACGCTCGCCACTCTCCTCCACCGCGCTCGGCACGCGCGGCGTCGCGGTGGCGATGCGCCAGGCGAGGTAGAGGAGATAGGCGAGCCCCGCGAAGCGCACGACGCCCTGAACGCGCGGATCGGCGACGAAAGCGGTTCCCGCGAGCGCGACGACGAGCATCGCACCCGCCACCCCGATCCCGATCCCCGCCATCAGCGGCAGCGTCTTGCGAAAACCCCAAGTGGCGCCGGCCGCCGTGACGAGCGCATTGTTCGGCCCCGGCGTCGCCGCCATGGCCACGGCGAAGGCCGTCGTCGCCGCGAGCCAGCTCGCATCCATGATTCGATCTCCGGTTTTCGGGACTGACGGCCCTCACCCTGCGGCCATGCTACGGCGCGGCGGGCGCAATCGGGTTGCGAAGATTGCGTGGCATGGCGCGGCGGAGCAATCTGATAGCGTAGGACCCCTGCAACGGAGCACGCGATGGCGCCCCTCATCGACGAGATCGACAAGCGCATCCTGCGCGAGCTGCAGGCGGACGGGCGGGTGCAGAACGTCGAGCTCGCGCGCCGCGTCGGCCTCTCGCCCTCTCCCTGCCTGCGCCGGGTGCGGCGGCTGGAGGAGGCCGGCATCGTGCGGGGCTACGCCGCCCTCGTCGATCCGGCGACGGTGGGCCTGCGCTTTACGCTCTTCGCGCGGATCTGGCTCACCGCCCAGGACGCCGAGACGATCGACCGTTTCGTCGCCGCCATGCGCCGCCTGCCGGAGATCGTCGAGTGCCACATCATGCTCGGCGACAGCGATGCGCTCCTGAGGGTCGTCGTGGAGGATCTCGACGCCTATCGCCGCTTCCAATCGACCCATCTCACCGCGACGAACGGCATCCGCAACGTCAAGACGGACGTGCCGAGCGAGACGGTGAAGAGCGGCGTCGCCCTGCCGATCCGCTGACAGGTCGAAGATCGACGGGTTGGTGTCATCCCGGGCCGCGAAGCGGACCCGGGACCCATACGCTCCGACGACAAGTCCGAGCGCGCATGCCGCGCTCGCGCTGCACCCTCGCAGCATCGATCGTCGGAGAAACGCAGCCTATAGGCTGCGACCGAAGCGTCGTGGGTCTGGGTCCCGGATCGCCTTCGGCGTCCGGGATGACACCAGCGGGGAATATTCACGAAGTCCAAGCCGACCCGCCGATCACACGTCCCATTCGTCGGCGGCGCCGCCGGGATCGGCGCGGCTCGGCATGCGGCAGATCTCGGGGAGGAGCTCGCGGGCGAAGACGTCGTGCAGGCGGCGCAGCTCCGCGATCGGGTCGTCGGCCTCGTCGACGCGGATGTCCCAGAGCGGGTATTCCTCGTCCGCCATGACGTAGATCGTCGCCGAGCGCTCGCCCTCGCGGTCGCCCCCCGCCTCCGCGGCGGCCTCGAGCGTCTCGATGAAGCGCTCGGCGAGATCGACCTCCGCACGCGCGAGGAAGGTCTCGATCATCGCGTCGAGCACCGCCGGACCGACGAGACGGTTGCCCTGGACGGAGAATCCGTCGAGCGCGCGGTGCTCGGCGTAATCGAGGTTCTCCGCGCCCGTATGCGCCGCGGTGCGACCGGCGGCGTCGATCACGGCGACCTGGCGGGCCTCGATGCGCGGATCGCGCGCGCGCAGGCGCTCGAGCACCTCGTGGGCGGACAGGCCCTCGCGCAAGAGCGCGAGCCCGTCGATGCCGAGATAGGGGTTGAGCCGCGCCTGCGTCGCGATCGCGCCGATCCGCGGGGCGGCATGGGTGAGGAGCTTGCCCACCGCCGGCACCGCCGTCGCTGCGGCGACCCCGAACTGCCCGGAACGCGCGCAACGCGCGATGATCGATACGGTCATGAGCCGCCCTCCCCCGCGCCAACCGCGACGCTCGCGCCTCGGTTCCGCGGGCTTTACGCGCGAACCCCGCGCCGCCCCGTTCGTTGCCCCGGCGAGACCCGAAACCGAAGGAGAGCGTCATGGCGAAGGCCGGACACGGAATGGGCAACGACACCACGCGGGGCGTGCAGGGGGTGGGCGATACGCCGGAAGAGATCATGCGCGAGGACGAGATCGGCAATCAGCGCATGGGCAAGAACAGCCTCCAAGGCAACGACGCGGAGGCCGTCACGAACCAGCGCCAGACGATGCCCGCCGAGCGCGCCACCCCGCCGGAGACGGAGGATTTCGTCGAGCGCCACAAGACGGGCCTGCGCAGCGACAAGCTCGCCCCGTCGAAGGAGGAACTCGACAAGCTCGCCCGCAAGGGGTGAGCGGAGGGGGGGGCGCCGCCCTTTTAGGTGTCACCCCTCCCCGCGCGAGCGCGGCTCTGGGCGGACCTCGGTGCCGTAGGGCTTCACGCCGCCCTGGGCCATGTCCATCTCGCGCTTGACCTGCGCCTGGAAGCGCTGGTTGGCGCCGAAGCCGCCGAGCGGGCCGTCGTCGAGCTTGGCGAGCGCGTGGCCGCATTCGTGGATGAGGAGGTCGACGAGGTCGCCCTGGTCGAGGTTGATCACGACCTTCTCGTCCCCCGCCCCGATCGTCGCGCGCGAGAAACCGTTGCCGCGGCCGATCACGACCCAGAGCGTGTCGGCCTGCGCGAAGGACGCCTCAAGCACGCCGCGGAAGGTCGGCGAGTGGCGCGCGAGCCGCTCGAGCGCCGCGAGCGCCTCGTCGGCGCGCTCGCCCGAGACGATCACCCGCTCGTCGAAGCCGACCGCGACGTCGCGCCGACGCGTCTCGCCGCCGCCCGTATGGTGCGCGATGTATTCGCGTCGCAGCGCCGCCTGGAACAGGCGCGCGGATTCGCGCTCGTCCTCGGCGCGCCGCCCGCCGTCCCGCGTCGGCGCGACCGGGCCGACGCGCCCGACCCCTCCCGTTCCGCGCGGACCACGCATGGGCTCCTCCACTACGACCGGGAATGTAGCATATCGGCCGCGCGAACGCGACGCTTGCGATCGCGCGCGCGCTTTGCGAAGAGCGTCGGGCAACGCATGCGGCGCGCCCATGATTTTCGACACGAAGCTCCCCATCGACGAGGCGCTCCCGGCGCTCGCCGCCGCGCTCGACGCGGGCAACGCCGCCGTGCTCGTCGCGCCGCCGGGCGCAGGCAAGACGACGCGCGTGCCGCTCGCGCTCCTCGACGCCGCGTGGCGCGGGGACGGCAAGATCGTCGTGCTCGAGCCCCGCCGCCTCGCCGCCCGCGCCGCCGCCGAGCGCATGGCGAAGACGCTTGGCGAGCGCGTCGGCGAGACGGTGGGCTTGCGCGTGCGGATGGAGACGCGCGTCTCGGCCAAGACCCGCATCGAGGTCGTCACCGAGGGCGTGTTCACGCGCATGATCCTCGCCGATCCGATGCTGGAGGGCGTCGCGGCGGTGCTCTTCGACGAGATCCACGAGCGCTCGCTCGACGCCGATCTCGGCCTCGCGCTCGCGCGGGACGCGCAATCGGGCCTGCGCGAGGACCTGCGCATTCTCGCGATGTCGGCGACGCTCGACGGCGCGCGCTTCTCCGCGCTCCTCGGCGATTGCCCGGTCGTGCGCTCGGAGGGCCGCGCTTATCCCGTCGAGACGCGCCATCTGCCGCGCCGGCCGGACGAGCGGGTCGAGGAGGCGGTCGCGCGCGCGGTCGGCCTCGCGCTCGCGGAGGAGACGGGCTCCGTGCTCGTCTTCCTGCCGGGCCAGGGCGAGATCCGGCGCGCGCATGCGCTCCTCGCGGAGCGGGTGCGCGACCCGGCGGTGATCCTCGCGCCGCTCTACGGCGCCCTCGACCGGCGCGAACAGGACGAGGCGATCGCGCCCGCGCCGCCCGGGCGCCGCAAGGTGGTGCTCGCGAGCGCCATCGCCGAGACCTCGCTGACGATCGAGGGCGTGCGGGTGGTGATCGACGGCGGGCTCTCGCGCGTGCCGGTCTACGAGCCGGCCTCGGGGCTCACCCGGCTCGCGACGGTTCGCGTCTCGCGCGCCTCAGCGGACCAGCGCCGCGGCCGCGCCGGCCGCACGGAGCCGGGCGTGTGCTATCGCCTCTGGGAGGAAGCGGCGACGGGGGCGCTCGAGCCCTTCTCGCGGCCCGAAATCCTGGCGGCGGACCTGTCGGGCCTCCTCCTCGATTGCGCGGCCTGGGGCGTCGCCGACCCGACCGCCCTGCCCTTCCTCGATCCACCGCCCGCGCCGGCGCTCGCGGAGGCGCGGGCGCTCCTGTCGGAGATCGGCGCGCTCGACGCGGACGGGCGGCTCACCGCGCTCGGCACCCATCTCGGCGCGCTGCCGCTGCCCCCGCGGCTTTCCGCGATGACGATCCGCGCGGCCGGGATGGGCGAGGCGGAGCGGGCGGCACGCGTCGCGGCGCTCCTCGTCGAGCGCGGGCTCGGCGGCGACGACGTCGACCTCGCCGCGCGGCTCGACCGGTTCACGCGCGAGCGCGGCGGGCGGGCGGAGGACATGCGCCGGCTCGCGCGCGCCTGGGCCGAGCGCGCGGCGTCGGAGGAGCGCGTCGCGGGCGAGAGGAGCCTCTCCGTCGGCGCCCTCGTCGCTTTGGCCTTCCCCGACCGCATCGCCAAGGCGCGCGGCAAGCCCGGCGAGATCGTGCTCGCCAACGGCCGCGGCGCGGCGCTCGAGCCGCATCTCGCGCTCGCCCGCGAGCCCTTCCTCGCGGTGGCCGAGATCGCGGGCACGGCGGGCGCCGCGCGCGTTCTCGCCGCCGCCGCTTTGTCGCCGGAGGAGATCGAGGAGCTGTTCTCCGAGCGCATCGCGGCGCGCGAGGAGATCGCCTTCGACGCGAAGGCCAAGGCGGTGCGCGGGCGGGCGGTGCGGCGGCTCGGCCATCTCGTCCTCTCCGAGCGCCCCTTGTCGGCCGCCCGCGACGAGCGCACCCCCGCCCTCCTCGCGCGCGGGATCGCCGGGCTCGGCATCGACGCGCTGCCCTGGTCGGCCGCGAGCACGCAGCTGCGCCGCCGCATCGCCTTCCTGCGCGCCGCGCAGGGGGAGATCTGGCCGAACGTCTCCGATGCGGCGCTCGCCGCGTCCATCGAGGATTGGCTCGCGCCGATGCTGACGGGAAAGTCGGCGCTCTCCGAAATCGCGCCCGGCGACGTCGCCGAGGGCCTGCGCACGCTCCTCCCCTACGACCTCGCCCGCAGGCTCGATGCGGAAGCGCCCACCCACTGGACCGCGCCGACGGGCTCGCGCGTCGCGGTCGATTACGACGGCGAGGCGCCGGCGATTTCCATCCGCGTGCAGGAGCTCTACGGCCTCGACGCGCATCCGAGCCTCGCGGGCGGGCGCCTGCCGCTCGTCGTCGAATTGCTCTCGCCGGCGCATCGCCCGATCCAGATCACGAAGGACCTCCCCGGCTTCTGGCGCGGTTCTTGGGGCGAAGTGCGCTCCGAGATGCGCGGGCGCTACCCCAAACACCTCTGGCCCGACGACCCCGCCCGCGCCGCCCCCACCACCCGCGCCAAGCCGCGCGGCACGTGAGGCGCGCGCGATCGCGCTCGCGGAGAGCTTCGTGGTGTTCACCGCCGCGTGAGAGTGACGAGGCGCCTCCGCTCTCCTTCCCCTCAGGGGAAGGTGGCTCCGACCCCGAACAGGGGTCGCCGACGGAGGGGGTCTTTCGACCCGAAGGGTCGAAGGGCCGTTGGGCTTCTCCGCACGTAAGGCGCTCTAGGACGACGCCCCTTCGCGCCTTCGGCGCGAATAACCCCATCCGACCCGTCGGCTTCGCCGCCGGGCCACCTTCCCCTGAGGGGAAGGAGAAGGGCGGCGCCTCGATGTGGGAAACGCGTCGCCCCTGAGGGGAAGGAAACGAAGCGCGTCGGACCTGCATCGGCGCGAAAAATCGGGTAGCACCGCATTTCTTTACCGAATCGCGCCTAGCGTCGGCGCTCGAAAGGCACGAAGGGAAATCCCATGCGTCGCATCTGCGTGTTCTGCGGATCGAATCCGGGCCGGAGCCCCGCCTATCGCGAGGCGGCGATCGCGCTCGGGCAGACGCTCGCGCGCCGGCGCATCGGCCTCGTCTATGGCGGGGCGAGCGTCGGGCTGATGGGCGTCGTCGCCGACACGGTGCTGGCGGCCGGCGGGGAGGCGATCGGCGTCATTCCCGAGATGCTCGTGGCGAAGGAGATCGCCCATCCGGGGCTGACCGAGCAGCACGTCGTCCCCTCGATGCACGCCCGCAAGGCCAAGATGGCCGAGCTCTCCGACGGCTTCGTCGCGCTGCCGGGGGGCGTCGGCACGCTCGAGGAGCTGTTCGAGGTCTGGACCTGGGCGCAGCTCGGCAGCCACGCGAAGCCCTGCGGCCTGCTCGACGTCAACGGGTTCTACGGCAAGCTCGAGGCCTTCCTCGACCATGTCGTGGACGAGGGCTTCCTGCGCGAGGGCCATCGGCGCATGCTGATGGTGGCGGCCGCGCCCGATGCGCTGCTCGACGCCTTCGCCACCTATACCCCGCCGGTGGTGCACAAATGGGTCGAGACCGAGCGCACCTGAGCGCCTGCGCGCTCGCCCTCTGCCTCCTCCTCCTCGCGGACGCGGCGGTCGCCAAACCGGTGGCGCGCGTCGCGATCGAGAACGCGACGGCGGGCCCGATGCGGCTCTCGCCGGGCGCCGACCTCATCGGCACCGCCGTCCCGGCATTGCCCGCCGAGATCGCGCCGGGCAGCCGCGTCGGCCCCTTTTCCATCGCGAGCCCCTTCCCGAGCGCGGCGGGCGGGCGCTTCGCCTATGCGGACGCGCAGGGCCGGCGCTGCGCGGTGATCATCTCGCGGACCCGCACGACCCTGTCGGGTTCTTTTTCCTGGCCGAATGCGGCCGCGAATGCGGATCGCGGCCTCGCCTGCCGCGCGGAGATCCTCGAGGCGACCCCGGACGGCGGCTTTTCCGTGCTGATTCGGCTCGAGTGACGCTTCGGAACCGCCATTCGGCGGACAGCGTTCCTGTGACGAGGTGCGGCAATCCTGCCGCAGGTACAGTCACGGGAAGGCGTTCATGGACATTCTGACGATTCTCCTCATCATCCTGGTCCTCGCCGCGCTCGGCGCCCTGCCGACATGGGGCCACAGCCGCAGCTGGGGCTACGCCCCGAGCGGCATCATCGGCCTCATCGTCGTCATCCTCCTGATCCTGCTCCTGCTCGGCCGCATCTAGCGCGAAGCCGGTGGGCGACGGCTCGGCCCGTCGCCCACCGGCGCCTCGAACCCGATCTTAACCCTTCGCTAACCATGCCCCCGGCAAGAATTGCCCGGTGCGGCGAGAAGCGGGGCGTGGCGGGCGATGGCGGAGGCGGGGGGGAGCGTTGGTGCGCCGGCCGGCGGCATGCGGGGCGGGCTCGCGCGTCTGACGCAGCGCACCGATCTGTTCCTCGCGCTCGGCATGATGGGCATCCTCGTGGTGCTCGTCTTCCCGATGCCGCCGCTGCTGCTCGATCTCCTGCTCGCGGTCTCGATCATCTTCTCCGTCCTCATCCTGATGACGGCCCTGTTCATCGAAGAGCCGCTCGAGTTCTCCTCCTTCCCGACCGTGCTCCTCATCGCGACGATGTTGCGGTTGTCGCTCAACCTCGCCTCGACCCGGCTGATCCTCAGCCACGGCCACGAGGGCACGGACGCGGCGGGCTACGTCATCGAGGCCTTCGGCGCCTTCGTGATGGGCGGCAATTTCGTCATCGGCGTCGTCGTCTTCGCGATCCTGGTCCTCGTCAATTTCGTCGTCATCACGAAGGGCTCGGGCCGCATCGCCGAGGTCGCCGCGCGCTTCACGCTCGACGCCATGCCCGGCAAGCAGATGGCGATCGACGCCGACCTCTCCGCCGGCATCATCGACGAGAAGGAGGCCAAGCGTCGGCGCACCAAGCTCGAGGACGAGAGCTCCTTCTTCGGCGCCATGGACGGCGCCTCGAAATTCGTCCGCGGCGACGCGATCGCGGGCCTGCTGATCACGCTGATCAACGTCGTCGGCGGCATCGTCATCGGCGTCGCGCAGATGGGCATGGGCTTCGGCGACGCGGCGACCTCCTACACGCTGCTGACCGTCGGCGACGGCCTCGTCTCGCAGATCCCCGCTTTGATCGTCTCGACCGCGGCGGGCCTCCTCGTCTCGAAGGCGGGCGTGAAAGGCGCCGCCGACAAGGCGCTCGGGCGCCAGCTCGTCCATTACCCCAAGGCGCTCGGCATGTCGGCCCTGGTGATGGCCGCGCTCGCGCTCCTGCCGGGCATCCCGATGGTGCCCTTCCTCGGGCTCGCCATCGGCGCGGCGCTCCTCGCCCGCCATTTCGGCAAGCTCGCCGATGCGAAGACGAGGGAGGAGGCGGAGCGCGCGGCGAGCGGCGGCGCCGAGGGCGGCGAGGCCGCGGATGCCGAGCCGCCGATCTCGGAGATGCTCAAGATCGACGAGGTCAAGATCGAGATCGGCTATGCGCTCCTGCCGCTCGTCAACGGCGCCGGCGGCGGCGCCGGCGACCGCCTCACCGAGCAGATCAAGGCCCTGCGCCGGACGCTCGCGGCCGAGCTCGGCTTCGTGATGCCGAGCGTGCGCATCCTCGACAACGTCCAGCTCGACGCCAATGCCTACGTCATCCGCGTCAAGGAGATCGAGGCCGGGCGCGGCGTCGTCTTCCCCAACCAGATGATGGCGATCGACCCGATGGGCGGCCAGGTGCAGCTCCCCGGCCAGCACCTGCTCGAGCCGACCTTCGGCCTGCCCGCCACCTGGATCGACGCGGGCCTGCGCGAGGAGGCCCAGGCGCGCGGCTACACCGTGGTCGACGCCGCGACCGTGCTCTCGACCCATCTCACCGAGGTGATCAAGGCGAATATGGGCGAGCTCCTCTCCCATATCGAGGTGCAGAAGCTCCTGCGCGACCTGCCCAAGGAGCACGCCGATCTCGTCAAGGAGATGGTCCCCTCGCAGATCACCGCGACCGGCATCCAGCGCGTGCTCCAGCTCCTCCTCGCCGAGCGCGTCTCGATCCGCGATCTCGGGACGATCCTCGAGGGCGCGTCCGAGGTGGTGGGCGCGACGCGCAATCCGCGCGACATCGTCGAGCACGTGCGCCAGCGCCTCGCCCGGCAGATCTGCGCGCAGTACCAGGCGCCGAACGGGCAATTGCCCATCGTGACGCTCTCCCCCGCCTGGGAGGGCGCCTTCCTCGAGGCGATCGTCGGCCAGGGCGACGAGCGCCAGCTCGCGATGCAGCCCTCGAAGCTGTCCGAATTCGTCAATTCCGTGCGCGACCGCTTCGAGGACGCGGCGCGGATGGGCGAGATGCCGGTCCTCGTCACCTCCGCCCAGGCGCGTCCCTTCGTGCGCTCGATCATCGAGCGCTTCCGCCGCGAGACGCCCGTGATCAGCCAGGCCGAGATCCACCCTCGCGTGCGGCTGCGCACCGTCGGCAGCGTGTGAGCGAGCGCCGCCCCCGCCTCACGGCATCGGGATCTCGCCGACCTTCTTCGGCACGTCGTAGCCGCGCTGAACCGCCGGGCGCTGCGCGATCGCGCCGTACCAGCGCGCGACGTTCGGGTACGCGGCGAGCGCGACGCCCTGCCATTCGAAGCGCGAGATCCAGGGCCAGATCGCGATGTCGGCGATGGAATAGTCCCCGGCCACGAAGTCGCGCTCGGCGAGCCGCTTGTCCAGGACGCCGTAGAGGCGCTGCGCCTCCTTGGCGTAGCGCTCCTCGGCATAGGGCGCCTTGCCGGGGTTGAAGCGCAGGAAATGGTGCGCCTGACCGAGCATCGGCCCGACCCCGCCCATCTGCCACATCAGCCATTCCAGCACCCGGTAGCGCCCCTCCCCCTCCGCCGGCAGCAGCGCGCCCGCCTTGTCGGCGAGGTAGATCATGATCGCGCCCGATTCCATGAGCGCGGTGCCGGTCTCGCGGTCGACGATCGCGGGGATCTTGTTGTTGGGGCTGATCGCGAGGAAATCGGGGGCGAATTGCTCGTCCTTGCCGATGTCGACCGCATGCGCGCGATAGGGCAGCCCGAGTTCTTCCAGCAGGATCGAGACCTTGCGGCCGTTGGGCGTCGTCCAGGTATAGAGATCGATCATGACGTCTCCTCGGATCGTTGCGTGAGGATGGTGGCGGAGGGCACGGCGCGGGGCAATCGGCGGGAGGATCGAGCGCGATCGCCGCTCCCCCTACCCCCGCGAAGCGGCGGGGAGGGAAAGTCCCTCACCGCCCCTGCTCCTTGCGCCAGCGGGCGAAATCCTCGGTCGTCGCGGGGTCGGTCGGCGGGTAGAGGCCGAGGATGGAGCGGCCCTCCCGGACCCGTCCGATGACGAAATCCTCGAAGGCCGTCATCTCGACGGCCTCGTCCGCGATCGCATCGGCGATGGCGGCGGGGACGACCACGACCCCGTCCGCGTCACCCACCATCACGTCTCCGGGGAAGACGGGCGCGTCCCCGCAGCCGATCGGAACGCCGATCTCGATCGCCTGATGAAGCGTCAGGTTCGTCGGCGCGGTCGGGCGATGATGGAAGGCGGGGAAGTCGAGCGCGGCGATCTCGGCAGCGTCGCGAAAGCCGCCGTCGGTGACGATGCCAGCGGCGCCGCGCATCATCAGCCGCGTGACGAGGATCGCCCCGGCCGAGGCCGCGCGCGCATTCTTGCGGCTGTCGATCACGAGGACGGCGCCCGGCGGGCATTCCTCGATGGCCTTGCGCTGCGGGTGAGCGCGGTTTTGGAAGACGCCGATCGGGTTGAGATCCTCGCGCGCGGGGATCGTCCGCAGGGTATAGGCCTCGCCCACCATCGTGCCGGCGGCGGGGTTCAGGGGGCGCACGTCCTGGACGAACTGGCTGCGCAGGCCGCGCTTGAAGAGCGCCGTGGTCAGCGTCGCGGTGCTGACGGTCTTCAGCTTGGCGCGCGTGTCGGGGGAGAGCGGCATCGGGGGCTCCGTCGGTCAGAAGATCACGGGCTCGTCGACCGGGCGGCCGAAGGCGGTCTCGAGATAGTCGAAATCGCAGCCCTCGTTCGCTTGGCGGATGTGGCGGGTGAACATGTAGCCGTAGCCCCGCTCGTAGCGCGCCGGCGGCTTCGTCCAGGCGGCGCGGCGGGCGGCGAGCTCCTCCTCGGACACGTCCATGTCGATGCGCCGCGCGGGCACGTCGATCGTGACGACGTCGCCCGTGCGCAGCAGCGCGAGCGGGCCGCCGACGAAGCTCTCGGGCGCGACGTGCAGGATGCAGGCGCCGTAGCTCGTGCCGCTCATCCGCGCGTCCGAGATGCGGACCATGTCGCGCACGCCCGCGCGCAGGAGTTTCTTCGGGATCGGCAGCATGCCCCATTCCGGCATGCCCGGCCCGCCTTGCGGCCCGGCATTGCGCAGGACGAGCACGTGATCGGGCGTCACGTCGAGATCGTCGCGATCGATCGCCTGCTTCATCGCAGGGTAATCGTCGAAGACGAGGGCGGGGCCGGAATGGCGCAGGAAGCGCTGCTCGCAGGCGCTCGGCTTGATCACGCAGCCGTCGGGCGCGAGGTTGCCGCGCAAGACCGCGAGCGCGCCCTCGCGATAGACGGGGTTGTCGAGCGGCCGGATCACGTCGGCATCGTAGACCTCCGCGCCCGCGAGCGTCTCGCCGAGCGTGCGGCCGGACACCGTGAGGCAGGAGAGGTCGAGGTGGTCCGCCATCTGCGCCATCAGCGCGCGCAGACCCCCGGCATAGTAGAAGTCCTCCATGAGGTAGCGCTCGCCGCTCGGGCGCACGTTGGCGAGGACGGGCACCGTGCGGCTCGCGCGCTCGAAATCGTCGAGGCCGATATCGTGCCCGGCGCGGCGGGCTTGAGCGATCACGTGGATGATGGCGTTCGTCGAGCAGCCCATCGCCATCGCGACCGCAATTCCGTTGAGGAAGGCGGCGCGGGTCTGGATGCGGGCGGGGACGAGGTCCTCCCACACCATCTCGACGATCCGCCGCCCGCACTCGGCCGCCATGCGGATGTGGTTCGCGTCCGCCGCGGGGATCGAGGAGGCTCCGGGCAGCGTCATGCCGATCGCCTCGGCGATCGCCGTCATGGTGGAGGCGGTGCCCATCGTCATGCAGGTGCCGTAGCTGCGCGCGATCCCGCCCTCGACCGCGAGCCAATCGTCGTCGGAGATCGTGCCCGCGCGCCGCTCGTCCCAATATTTCCAGGCGTCCGAGCCCGAGCCGAGCACCCTCCCCTTCCAATTGCCCCGCAGCATCGGCCCCGCCGGCATGAAGATCGTCGGCAGCCCCGCGCTCGTCGCGCCGAGCAGCAGGCCCGGCGTGGTCTTGTCGCACCCGCCCATCAGCACGACGCCGTCGACCGGATGCGAGCGGATGAGCTCCTCCGCCTCGATGGCGAGCAGATTGCGGTAGAGCATGGTGGTGGGCTTGACCGCGCTCTCCGAGAGGGAGAGCGCCGGGAGCTCGACGGGAAAGCCGCCCGCCTGGAGCACCCCGCGCTTCACGTCCTCGACGCGGTGCTTGAAATGCGCGTGGCACTGGGCGAGGTCGGACCAGGTGTTGAGGATCGCGATGACGGGGCGCCCGACGAAATCCTGCGGCCCGTAGCCCATCTGCATCATGCGCGAGCGATGGCCGAAGGAGCGCAGATCGTCGGGGGCGAACCAGCGTGCGCTGCGCAGGGCGTCGGGGGATTTTCGGGTCAAGGCGGGGGCTCCCTACGATCGCGAATCATTATCGTCCGTCATTCCGGGGCGGCGAAGCCGAGCCCGGAACCCAGAACCACGACGCTTGCCCGAGCAGCCTATAGGCTGCGTCCACGGACGCCGGCCGCATCCACCGTGAC
Organism: Salinarimonas sp.; assembly: GCF_046292825.1. Taxonomy (GTDB): domain Bacteria; phylum Pseudomonadota; class Alphaproteobacteria; order Rhizobiales; family Beijerinckiaceae; genus Salinarimonas. Next base: position 23,635 of record NZ_JBKBQG010000034.1, read on the forward strand.
GCAGCGAGCGCGCATGCGCGCTCGGACGAGCGTCGGGAGTCTGGGTTCCGGGCTCGCTTCGCGCCCCGGAATGACGGAGGTGGGTGGGGGGCGATCAAACCATAGAGGCCGTCATTCCGGGGCGGCGAAGCCGAGCCCGGAACCCAGAACCACGACGCTTGCCCGAGCAGCCTGTAGGCTGCGTCCACGAACGCCCGCCGGCGCCGAGGTCGCGCAGCGAGCGCGCATGCGCGCTCGGACAGGCGTCGGGAGTCTGGGTTCCGGGCCCGCTTCGCGCCCCGGAATGACGGACGTCGAGCATTATTGTAGCATGAACCTAAATACGCTACCTGGAGTTTACCGTGTTCTACGTCTATCTTCTCGCCAGCGGCATGCACGGGACGCTCTATCTGGGGGTCACGAACGATCTGGCGCGACGGGTCTACGAGCATAAAGAGAAGCTGATACGCGGCTTCACCAGCCGATACGGCGTCGATCGCCTGGTTTGGTACGAAGTTCACGAGCGCGCCTACGATGCAATCGTTCGCGAGAAGGACATCAAGAAGTGGCGGCGCGACTGGAAGCTTCGCCTGATCGAGGAGATGAACCCTCATTGGGAGGATCTCTACCGCAGTCTCAACCGCTGACCCGTCATTCCGGGGCGCGAAGCGAGCCCGGAACCCAGAACCACGACGATCGTTCGAGCGCGCATGCCGCGCTCGCTCCGCAACGGAGAGGTGTTTTGGCGTGAGTGGACGCAGCCTAAAGGCTGCTAATCCGGCGTCGGGAATCTGGGTTCCGGGCTCGCTTCGCGCCCCGGAATGACGGTGGGTGTCGACTTCGTGACAGGGTCGAGCCGCAGATGCCGTCATTCCGGGGCGGCGAAGCCGAGCCCGGAACCCAGAACCCCGACGTTTGCCCGAGCAGCCTATGGGCTGCGTCCACGAACGCCGGCCGGATCCACCGTGACGCAGCGAGCGCGCATGCGCGCTCGGACGGGCGTCGGGAGTCTGGGTTCCGGGCTCGCTTCGCGCCCCGGAATGACGGTGGAGGGGAAGGCAGACGCTCATCTCCCCCTCCCTCAATAACGATCGGCCGGGCGGAAAGGGTCGCTCGCGGCGGTGGAGCGGGCGGTGTCCGGGGCTTCGACCGGGCCGTCGGCGGCGACGGCGTCGGCCGGTGCCTGCAGGGGCTCGGGCGGCGGCTCGACCTTGCGGGTCCAGATCTGCAGCGCGATCGCGACGGCGCCCATGCCGAGCCCGATCGTGTCCGTCCACAGGCCCGGCTTGATCAGAACGAAGGCGGCGCCGACCAAGAGGAGGCGCTGGAGGAGGCTCGCGCGCGCGATCATGAAGCCGTGCAGGCCGCCCGCGAGGAAGATCACCCCGATCGCCGCCGTGGTCGTCGTGAGCGCGATCGTCGTCCAGGGGCCGATCATCAGGAGCGAGGGGCCGAAGACGAACATGAACGGGATGATGTAGCCCGTCGCGCCGAGCTTCACCGCCGCGACCGAGGCCGACCAGAGCGGCGCGCCCGAGATGCCGTTCGCCGCATAGACGGCGATCGCGACCGGCGGCGTGATCGCCGACAGGATCGCGAAATAGAACACGAACATGTGCGCGCTCTCGAGCGGCACGCCGAGCCGCACCAGCGCCGGCACCAGGAGCGAGACCTGGATGATGTAGGCGGGCGTCGTCGGCATGCCCATGCCGAGCATGATGCCCGCGAACATGGTCAGGATCAAAGCCGGGAGCAGCATGTCCCGCGCCGCCGAGATCACGAAGCCGGAGAAGGCGAGCCCGGCGCCGGTCAGCGTGATGACGCCGATGACGATGCCCGCCGCCGCGCAGGCGAGCGCGACGACGAGCGAGCCCACGGCGCCCGCCTCCAGCCCGTCGACGATCATGCGCAGCGACACCGCCTTGCGCGTCGTCTTGCGCAGGAGCGCCGTCGGGATCACCGACACGATCCCGCAGAGCGCCGCGAAGGGGGCGCTGTAGCCGGAGAACAGGACGCCGACGATGACGACGAGCGGCAGGAACAGATGCCCGCGCTCGAGGAGCACCTCCGAGAGCTTCGGCAATTCCTCGCGCGGCAGCCCGCGCATGCCGAGCCGGCGGGCCTCGAAATGCACCGCCGAGAAGACCGCGATGTAGTAGAGGAGCGCGGGGATGAGCGCGTAGGTCGCGACCGTGAGGTAGCTCACACCCATGAACTCGGCCATCACGAAGGCGGCCGCGCCCATGATGGGGGGCATGATCTGCCCGCCGGTGGACGCCACCGCCTCGACCGCGCCGGCGAAAGGCGGGCGATAGCCGAGCCGTTTCATCAGCGGGATCGTGAAGGTGCCCGTCGTCATCACGTTGGCGACCGCCGAGCCCGAGACCGAGCCGAACAGTCCGCTCGTCACGCAGGCGACCTTGGCCGGCCCGCCCGCCGTGTGGCCGGTGAGGCTGATCGCGAAATCCATGAACAGCTTGCCGGCGCCGGAGCGCTCGACGAAGGCGCCGAAGAGGATGAACAGGACGACGTAAGTCGCGGACACCGCCACCGGAATCCCGAAGATGCCTTCCGTCGTCAGATAGAGCTGCTCGAGCAGCAGCAGCGGCTCGGTCCGCGTGAACAGGAGCGCGTAGGCGATGAAGATCACGACCGTGATCGGCAGGACGAGCCCGAGCGCGCGCCGTGCCGCCTCGATCACGAGAAGGGTGAGCGCGATGCCGAGCACGATGTCGGCCGTGTGGAGGTCGTCGATGTAGATGAAGCGGCGGTAGATGTAGTCCTTGACCAGCACCGGATAGGCGGCGGCGGCGAGCGAGGCCGCGATCAGCGCCCAGTCCCAGATCCGCGGCCCCTTGCCGCGATCGGCCTCGCGCGCGGGCAGGATGAGGAAGGTGAGCACGAGCGCGAAGCCGACATGGGTCGCGCGCAGGGTGAAGGCGTCGGGCGTGCCGAAGAAGCCCACGTAGAGGTGGTAGAGGCTCATCGCGAGCGCGACGGCGAGCGCGAGCGCGCGCACGCCACGGACGTAGAGCGAGGGCTGCGACATCGCCGCTCGAGCCTTCTGCGGGAGTTGCGGAGGAGGAAGCTCGACGATCGCGCCGGCCGGAGCGCACGGGCTCCGGCAGGCGCTCTCTCAGGCCGCGGTCACATCGCGCCCTGCTCGCGATACCAGCGCTCGGCGCCCTCGTGCATCGGCACGCCGATATCGGCCGCCATCTGCTCGGCGTCGATGCCGCGCATGGCGCCCGCGATCGCCTGCAGGTCGCCGATATTGGCCATCACGTTCTCGAGCATGCCGTAGACGACGTCCGCCGAGAGGTCGCAGCGCGCGACGACGTGGGTGGCGTAGCCGATCGCGGCGACGTCCTCGTCCTGCCCCGGATAGGTGCCGCCCGGAATGGTCAGGCGCTGATAGCCGGGATTGCGGGTCTGCATCTCGCTCATGATCTCCTCGTCGAGGCTGATCACGCGGATATTGGCCGAGTTCGCGAGGTCCATCACGGACGAGGCCGGGATCGTGGTGCCGAGCGTCATCGCGTGGGCGTTGTTGTCCTTCATCAGCGCGACGCCGTCCGAATAGGAGACGAAATGCGTCTGCGAGAGGTCCTCGTAGGCGATGCCGGCGGCGTCCAGGAGCTCGCGGGTGATCTCCTCGGCGGTATTGCCGCGCGGCTGGATCGCGACGGACTTGCCGCGCATGTCCGCCACCGTCTCGATGCCGGCATTGGCGAGCGCGACGATCTGGAAATATTGCGGGTAGAGCGTCGCGACGTTGCAGACGTTGCCCGCGGGCGAGGTGAACGAGCCGCGTCCCTCGATCGCGTCGACGGTCGAGACGGAATTGGCGAAGGCGATGTCGGCCCGTCCGGTGTCGACGCCGAGCACGTTGGCGACGCCGCCGCCCGGCAGGACCTGGATCGACACGCCCGGCATGGCGTTCTGGACGATGTTCTGGATCGCGCCGCCGAGCGGATACCAGGCGCCGCCCTGCGGCCCGGTCATCATGCGCAGGTTCTCGGCCTGCGCCGCGCCGGCCATCGCGGTGGTCGCCAGAGCGACGAGAAGCGTCTTGGTGAGGGCCTTCATGCTCGTTTCCTCCATAGCGTCGTTCGTTCGAGGCCGCCTCTTGCGGGCGACCTATTCCGCCGGGTCGTCCAGCCGGAAATCGATGTCCCATCCGCGCGCGATCGCGCCGATCTGGTCGGCGAGGACGCGCGGGACGGGGATGCCCTCGCGGGAGCGGGTCGCGCGGATCGCATGCTCGGGATCGCCCGGCGCGAGCACCCGCTCGTGGCCGGCCGCCGGCGCGGTCTCGCGCAGGCAGGCGAGGAAGGCGTCGAGATCCTCGCCGAAGCCGCCGCGCGGGCGGAAGGCCTCCGGGTGGATCGCCAAGTGAAAATGGCCGACGTCGTAGCGCTGCGCGTCCGCCGCCCGAAGCGGCGCGTAGCTCGCGCCGGGCAGGAGGGTCGAGAGGATCTCGACCATCGCCGCGAGCCCATAGCCCTTGTGCCCGCCCATGGCGCGCGTGCCGCCGAGCGGCGTCATCAGCCGGTCGGCGAGGGCCTGGTTCGGATCGTGCTGGGGATTGCCCGCCGTGTCGACCGCCCAGCCCTCGGGCAGGCGCGCGCCGGCGCGGGCGGCGAGCTTGAGCTTGCCGATCGCGATCGTGCTCGTCGCGATGTCGAGGAGGAAGGGCGCGCCGCGCGCGCCGGGCGCGGCGAAGGCGATCGGGTTCGTGCCGAGCCGCGGCTCGCGCCCGAAGACGGGCACGATCGAGGGCAGGTGCACGGCGCTCGTCGAGAGGCCGATCAGCCCGGCGCGGGCGGCGCGCAAGGCGTAGACCCCGGCGGCGCCGTAATGGTTCGAGCCGCGCACGGCGACCGCGCCGATGCCGAAGGCGCGGGCCTTCTCGATCGCGAGGTCCATCGCCTCGACGGAGGGCGCGTGCCCGAAGCCGCCGCCACCGTCGATGGTCGCGACCGCACCGAAGGCGTGGACGACGCGGATCTCGGGCTCGCGCGCGATCCGCCCGTCGCGGACGAGATCGGCATAGAGCGGGACGAGGGTGATGCCGTGGCTGTCGATGCCCATCAGATCGGCCTCGACCATGGCCTCGGCCGTGCGCGCGGCATGGTCGGGCCGCGTCCACGCGGACAGGAGCGCCTCGAGCCGCGCGCGCAGGCGATCGGCGGGCACCAGGAGATCGGCTCTCGCGGCTGGCTCGCGCATCGCGCCCATGCTTCCTCCCCGATCTCGATCGGCGTCGTGTCGACGACCCTTGCGAGGTTCACAAGCGCTCGGAAACTTGTCAAGTTGAAAGACAAGTTGCCGAGCGGGCGCTGCGCCCTATGATCGGTCTTGGGCATTTCGCACGGGGAGCGGCGATGCAGGAGCGGCGGGAGATCGCGACGGAGGGCGGCGCGCGGGGCCCCGAGCCCGGCTTCTTCGCGCCGCGCCGCAACGACAGCCTGCCCGATCAGATCTACGAGCAGATCCTGGGGCGGCTCGGCTCCGGCAGCCTCGCGCTCGGGGAGCGGCTTCCCTCCGAGACGCAGCTCGCGCGCGCCTTCGGCGTCTCGCGCCCGGTTGTGCGGACCGCCTTGGCGCGGCTGCGCGCGGACGGGCTGATCGAAAGCCGCCAGGGCGCGGGCAGCTTCGTCCTGCGCCTGCCGAACCCCGCTTTCGTGCGCGAGGCGCCGTCGGGCTCGATCGCCGAGCTGCTGCGCTGCTACGAATTGCGCGTGGCGCTCGAGAGCGAGGCCGCCTTCCACGCCGCCGAGCGGCGCGACGCCCGCGACCTCGCCGCCATCGAGGAGCACGCGGCCGGGCTCGAGCGCGACTTCCACGGCCCGGACGCGGGCTCGGCGAGCGACGTCGCCTTCCACCTCGCCATCGCGCGCGCGGCCCAGAACCACCTCTTCACCGCGACGCTCGAGATGATGCGCTCCTCCCTGCGCGACGGCATCGCCGTCGCCCGCCACATCGCGCAGGCGTCCTCGCGCGCGCGCATGCCGATCGTGCTCGAGGAGCACGCCGCGATCCTCGACGCCATCCGTCGCCAGGACGCGGCGCGCGCCCGCGCGGCGATGCGCGAGCACATCGAGCGCTCCCGCGACCGGATGGTCGGGTTCACCCGCTGAGTTTGAATATGTGGAGGTTGTCATCCCGGGCCGCGAAGCGGACCCGGGACCCATAACCTCGACGCTCGACCGAGCGCGCATGCCGCGCTCGCGTCCCAACCGTAGAGCATCGACCGTCACAGAAACGCAGCCTATAGGCTGCTACTGCACCGTCGGGCGTATGGGTCCCGGATCGCCTTCGGCGTCCGGGATGACACCTCTGAGAGTGATTTACAAACTCCGAGAGGAAGGAGAAGGCCGGCGCCCTCAGCTCTCGTCGATCAGCTCCGCGATCACCCCGTCGCGCAGGCGGTAGAGCGAGGCGCCCTCGAAGGCGAGCGTCTGGCCGGCGGTCCAGCCGTTGGGCAGATCGCGCGCGACGATCGCCCGATAGCCGATGCGCAGGAGGGTCGTGTCGGCGACGGTGATCGCAGCGAGGACGGTCTGCGCGCGCTCGGAGAAGGCGCTCGCGCCGAATGCGGCCATCTCCGCGAACGCCTCGCGACCGTCGGCCTGCGCGTCGACGACGCCGCCCGTGATGTTCCGAAAGCGCACGTCGTGCGCGAGGCAGGCGATCATGCCGGGGACGTCCCGCGCGTCGTAGGCGCGCAGATAGGCGGAAATCGGGGGCGGCAGCTCGGTCATCACTCTCATCCGGAAGCGGCGGGCCGGGAGGATGCACCCGGCGCCGGGAACCCGCAACCCTTCGTTCCGCGCGCGGCGCAGGCTCCGGGCAAGCTTCGCGGGCCACCTTCTCCGCGAGGCCTCGAAACCGACGAGAGCATAGGGACAAGCATGACCGCTTACGAGCAAGCCGATCGCCTGTGGGGCAACCTGCTCGAACTCGGCACGAAGCGTCTGATCGCCCTCGCGGCGGTGGGCATCGCCGTGATCGTCGCCGTCGTCGGCGGCGCCTATTATCTCAGCCGACCGCAGATGACCGTGCTCTATGCCGGGCTCGAGCGCGACGACGTCAGCCGCATCGGCGCGGCGCTCAACGAGGCCGGCATCGATTTCGACGTCGCCGCGACGGGCGACGCCGTGATGGTGCGCCCCGCCCAGACGGCGCGCGCGCGGATGCTGCTCGCCGAGAAGGGGCTGCCCCATTCCACCAATTCCGGCTACGAGCTGTTCGACAATCTCGGCTCGCTCGGCATCACCTCCTTCATGCAGGAGGTGACGCGGGTGCGGGCGCTCGAAGGCGAGATCGCGCGCACCATCCAGCAGATGCGCGGCATCAAGGCGGCGCGGGTGCATATCGTGCTCGCCGACCCAGGCTCCTTCCGCCGCGAGCGCCAGCCGCCCTCGGCCTCGGTCGTCGTGCGTGCGGAGACCGCCGACATCGCCTCGCAGGCGCAGGCGATCCGCCACCTCGTCGCCGCCGCGGTGCCCGGAATGGCGGTCGGGCGCGTCACGGTGCTCTCGTCCGACGGCACGCTCCTCGCCTCGGGCGACGACGCGGGCGGGGCGGGAGCCGCGGCAGGGCGCGCCAACGCGCTCGCCCGCGATCTCAACCGCTCGCTCGAGGACAGCGTGCGCCGCACCCTCGCGCCCTATCTCGGCCTCGACAATTTCCAGGTGAGCGTGAACGCGCGCGTCAACACCGATCGCCGCGTCGTCAACGAGACGATCTTCGATCCCGAGAGCCGCGTCGAGCGCTCGATCCGCATCGTACGCGAAAGCGAGAACGCGCAGAACCTCTCGCGCCAGCGCCCCACCACCGTCGAGCAGAACATCCCCGACCAGCAGGTCGCGGCCGATGGCGGCGAGCAGTCGAGCGAGGAGGCGGAGCGGCGCGAGGAGCTGACCAATTTCGAGATCTCCTCGCGGCAGGTGCAGATCCAGTCCGACGGCTTCGCGGTCGAGGCGCTCTCCGTCGCGCTCGTCGTCAACCGCGCCCGCATCGTAGAGGCGCTCGGCGGGGACCCCTCGCCCGAGGCGATCGCCGACGAGCTGCGCGAGATCGAGGGCCTCGTCGCCTCCGCCGCCGGCATCGTCGCCGATCGCGGGGACACGGTGCGCGTCACGGCCGTCAACTTCCTCGAAGGCGGCGTCGACATGGCGCCGGTGCCGGCCCCGAGCCTCAAGGACCTCTTGATCGCGCAGGGAGGCAACGTGCTCAACGCCATCACCATCCTCGTGATCGCGCTCGCCCTCGTCTGGTTCGGCCTCAAGCCGGCGATGGCGGCGATCCTCGACCGGCCCAAGCCCGCGATCGAGACGAGCGCGTCGACCGCTCTCGCCGACGGCAGCGGTGCGGACGGCGAGGCCGCACCCGCGATCACCGACGCCTCCGCCCAGGCGCAGGCCCAGCTCGCCCGCCTCGAGGCGCAGAACCTCCTGCCGCCCACGACCGTCTCCTCGATCGCCGTCAAGCGCCTCGAGCAGATCGTCATCCACCACGAGGAGCAGGCGGCGCTGATCCTGAAGCAGTGGATGCATGACGAGGAGGCCGCCTGATGCGCGCGCTGGCCGATTACCTCGTCGAGATCAAGCCGGACCCCGTCGGCGCCCAGCCGCGGACCGGCGAGGAGGAGCGCTCCCCCGATCACGGACCGCGGCTCCCCGCCCGCATCGAGCCCGAGCCGCCGCCGGGCCCCTCCCCGGAGGAGGAGCTCGCCTCGCGGCTCGAGGCGGCCTACGAGCGGGGCCTCGCCGACGAGCGCGCCCGCGCCGCCGCCGCCCTCGAGGAGGCCCGCGCCGATGCCCGCGCCGAGAAGGAGGCGGCCCTCGAACAGGCCCGCGCGACCTGGGCGGCCGAAGAGGGCGAGCGCCTCGGCGGCCTCCTCGTCGAGGGGCTCGGCGCGCTCGAGCGGCGCATCGCCGACGAGGTCGCCCGCGTCCTCGCGCCCGTCGTCGAGGCCGCGGCCCGCGAGCGCGCGCTCGCCGATCTCGCCCGGTCCGTCCGCACGCTCCTGCGCAGCGATCCCGGCCTGTCCCTCGTCGTGACCGGACCCGCCGATCTCGGCGAGGCCTTCCTCGCGCGGCTCGGGGACGCGGCGTCCTCGATCCGGTTCACGCCGGGGGACGGCGTCGATCTCGCGGTGGAGGGCGGCACGACCGTGATCGAGACGCAGACACGAGCCTGGGCGCGCGGCCTCGCCGCGGCGATCGCCTGATCTTCCAATAAAGGACGCGAGCCGTGCAGGACGCCCGCCAGCAGCAGCAGCAGCCCCAACAGCCGCACGAGATCGTCATCGTGCGCCATCGGCGCGATCCGGAATCGGACGAGCCGAAGACCGGCGTCTGGAAGATCGCGCATGCCGATTTCATGACGGCGATGATGGCGTTCTTCCTCGTCATGTGGCTCATCAACGCCACCGACCAGGAGACCCGCGAGGTCGTCGCGAGCTATTTCAACCCGATCCGGCTCGCCGAGGCGACGTCGGACCGCAAGGGCCTGCGCGATCCCGACAGCTCCTCCTCCGGCGTCGATCTCGAGCAGCGCTCGCAGGCGCCCATCCTCGATCCGGACGCGGACGCCGAGCCCATCGCCGAGCCGCGCACCCGCCGCTTCAGCGAGGCGGCTCTGTTCCAGGACCCTTACGCCGTCCTCGCCGAGCTCGCCGCGCAGGCGCCGATGCCGGCCTCGAGCCCGGCGGCCGCGATTGACGTGACGCCGGGCGTCTCGGGCGACCCGGGCCTGTTCGGCGGCGAGGCCTATCGCGACCCGTTCGACCCGATCTATTGGCAGCTCGCGGGCGAGCCGCGCGTCGGGCGCGCCGACGGCGACGGCACCGGCGGGCCGCTCGGCACGCCCGACGCCGCAGCCCCGCTCGGCCTCGCCATGCCCGCCCCGCCGCAGGCCCCCGAGGCGCGCGCCGAGCTCGCCGAGGAGAGCTCCGAGGAGGTCGCGGCCGAGATCGCCGCGCAGGCTCCCGCGCCCGAGACGGCGGACGTCGCGGAGGCGTCGACCGCGGTCGAGACGACGTCGGAGGAGGCCTCGGTCGAGGTCGTCGCCACGGGCGTGGTCGCGATCGAAGCCGAAGCGGAGGCGTCGCAGGCGGCCGCCGAGGCGCAGACGGCGACGGCCGAGGCGCCGACGGAGACGGCCGAGACCCCCGATCCGTCGCTCGTCCGGGCCGCGGAGCTGCGCGCGCGCATCGCCGCCGTGGTCGCCGCCGCGTCGGGTACGGAGCGCGGCGCGCAGGCGCCGGCGCTCGAAGTGACCGCGACGCCCGAGGGCCTCCTCGTCAGCCTCACGGACGACGCCAATTTCGGCATGTTCGCGGTCGGATCGGCCGAGCCCAAGCCGCAGGTCGTGCGCATCCTCGAAGAGGTCGCGGCGATCCTCGCGGCCGAGGAGGGCGGCATCGTCATCCGCGGCCACACCGACGCGCGGCCCTTCCGCTCGCGCGAGTACGACAATTGGCGGCTGTCCACGGCGCGCGCGCACATGGCCTATTACATGCTCGTGCGCGGCGGCCTCGCCGAGGAGCGCATCCTGCGCGTCGAGGGCCATGCCGACCGCATGCTCAAGCTCGCCGACGATCCGCTCGCCGATCAGAACCGGCGCATCGAGATCCTGATCCGGGAGACGCGCACGTGACCCGCGCCCTCCTCCTCGCCGCGCTCCTCGCCGCGACCGCGCTCGCCACCCCGGCGACGGCGCAGGAGCCGCTCGCCCCGACCGCCCCGGCGCCGGTCGCGTCCGCGCCGAAAGCGAGCCCGCCCTATGCTCTCGTGCGCACGCTCCAGGCGCTGCAGGAGCGCGTCGCCCACGGCGACGTCGCCGCCCACCAGGCCCAGCGCGGCCTGATCGAGCGGATCGCCCTCGCCTTCGCCGCGGCCGAGCCCGGGACCTGGGCGGAGCCGCGCAACGCGCAGGCCGCGATCGCCTTCGCGCTCGGCGGCGGGCCGCCCTCCGCGCTCGAGGCGCTCCTGTCCGACGACATCCCCTTCGGCGCGGACCGGGCGCTGGCGCAGGGCGCCCTCGCCTTCGTGCGCGGCCGCGAGGCGGAGGCGCGCGCGGCGCTCGACGCCTACGATCCGCGCACTGTCGGCGGGCTCCTCGGCGCGCAGATCGCGCTCGCGCGCTCCGCCCTCGTCGTGCGCGACGATCCCCACGAAGCGCTGCGGCTTCTCGCCGTCGCGCGACTGCTCGCGCCGGGCACCCTCGTCGAGGAGGCGGCGCTGCGGCGGGAGATCTTCGTCGCGGGTCACGTCGGCGACATCGAGCGGCTCGAGCTCCTCTCGGCGCAATACATGCGCCGCTTCCGCCACTCGGTCTATGCCGGCAATTTCCGGCAGCGCTTCGCGGTGCTGCTCACGAGCCTCGCCTACGACGTCGATCTCGCGCGCTTCGAGCGGCTCGAGGCGCTGCTCGAGCGCTTCGACGGAGCGAGCCGGCGCGACCTGTATCTCTTCTTCGCCCGCCACGCGCTGATCCACGGCCGCGACGCGGTCGCGCGGCGCTCCGCGAGCCGGGCAGCGGAGCTCTCCGCCGGGGGCAGCGTCGAGGAGGAGCGCGCGACCTTCTACGCCGCCGCCTCGCAGATCGCGACGCCCCGCCATCGCCTCGCGGCCGAGACCCTCGCCGATCTCGACGCGCGGCGCCTCCCGCCCGCGGACCGCCTCCTGCTCGAGGTCGCCCTCGACGTGGCGGTACGCATCGGCGAGCCGGTGCTGCCGCGCGTCCGCGACCCGGAGGCCGACGCGGAGATCCCGCCGATGGCGCCCACCCCCACCATGATCCGCGCGCAGGCCGCCCTCGGCGCCGTCGACGCGCTCCTCGCGGAGGCGAGACGATGACGACGATCGACATGTCCGCGCTCGTTCAGCCCCGCACCGGCGGAAGCGGCGGGCTCGCCAAGGGCGGCAATGGCGGCAAGGAGGGCGGCGACGTCTTCGACGGCGCGCTGCGCGATCTCGCCCAACGCGGCCGCGGCCGCGATCCGGGCGCCGCGCGCCAGGCGCTCGGCGAGCGTCTGCCGGAGGGCCGCGCGGGCGCTCCCGCAAGCGAGGCCCCAGGCGACGCGGACGGGGAAGAGCAGCGGCTCGCCTCGCTCCTGCGCGAGCGTCCGCGCTCGATGCCGATCCGCCCCGGCGCCCTCGCCTTCGCCGCGCCGCCGCCGAAAGCCGACGCGGAGGAGACGCTCGCGGCCGAAGAACCCGCGCAGATGCTGCTCGCCGCGCTCGGCGCCCGCACTCAGGTCCCCCGCGAGGCTCGCGAGGGCGCGTCGACCGCGGTTCGGACCGGCGACGCCTCCGCCGGCCCGCGCGGCGCCGCGATCGACGCCGGCGCGGAGGGCGCGCAGGGCGATGCGGATGCCGATCCGCTGTCCGCCGAGCGCACGCCGCGCCGCCTGCCGGCCTCGTCCGCCTTCGCGAGCGAGCGCGACCTGCATCTGTCCACCCGCATCGAGGCGACGCCGGGCCAGGCGCTCAAGGCGACCGTCGTCTCCCAGACGACGCACCTGCCCCCGGCGCTCGGCGCGCAGAACCTCCAGGCGATCGTCGACGGCGCGCTCTCGCTCCCGTCGGAGCCCGACGCGCCGGGCCGCGGCGCGCTCGCCTTCGAGCGCCACCTCGCCGCGACCGGCACCCTCGCCAAGGGCGCCGCACCCGTGAAGGTGCTCACCGTGCAGCTGCAGCCGGTCTCGCTCGGCACCGTGACGATCGCGCTGCGCATGACCGCCGACGGCGTCGCGATGGAGATCACCGCCGCCGATGCCAAGGCGGCCGCGATGCTGCGGCAGGACGAGGCGCGGATCGTCGACGCCGTGCGCCGCAGCGGCATCGCCGGCGAGGTGGTGGCGATCCACACCTCGAGCGAGACCGGGGCGGGTCCGCGCGGCACGGGCGAGAGCGCGGCGGGCGCGCAGGCCGGCGCCCAGACGGGCCAAGGCGGCGAGGCCGGCCAGGGTCGCGAGCGCAAGGGCCGCTCCGGCGGCGAGACGGGCCGAGGAGGCGACGAGAATGTGGACACGGGCACGCGCGATTCTGGCGGCGGCAATCGTCCTGACGGGGGCGTCTATCTCTGAGCCGGCGCGCGCCGACGAGAACGTCTGCGAGGCCGAGATGATGCGCGCCTCGCGCGTCCACGACGTGCCGCTCGCCGTGCTCTACGCGGTCGGGCTCACCGAGACCGGACGGCGCGGCAACCTGCACCCCTTCGCGCTCAACATCGCCGGGCGCTCGCATTTCGCCCGCGACGCGCGCGAGGCGCTCGCCGTGTTCGAGCGCGAGCGGGCACGCGGCGTGCGGCTGATCGACCTCGGCTGCATGCAGATCAACCACCATTGGCACGGGCAGGAATTCGAGACCGTCGCGCACATGCTCGATCCGCAGCTCAACGTCGATTACGCGGCGCGCTTCCTCAAGGAGCTGCGCGCCCGCCACGGCTCCTGGACGCTCGCGGTCGCCCGCTACCACGCCGGGCCCAACAACACGCCCGCACAGAAGCGCTACGTCTGCGCCGTCATCCGCCACATGGTCTCGACCGGCATGGGCGCCTGGACCCCCAACGCCCGCGCCTTCTGCGGGTGATCAACCGATGCGCCGCAGCCCCGCCGCGTAGCGCCGCCAATTGGCGACGTAGCGCTCGGCCGACGAGACGAGCTTCGCCACCGCATCCTCGTCGAGCGTGCGGACGGCCTTGGCGGGCGCGCCGACGATCAGCGAATGGTCGGGGAAGGTCTTGCCCTCGGTCACGAGCGCGTTCGCTCCGATCAGGCAGCCCTTGCCGATCCGCGCGTGGTTGAGCACCGTCGCCCCCATGCCGACGAGGGAGCCCTCGCCGACGATGCAGCCGTGCAGGATCGCGTGATGGCCGATGGTGCAGCGCGCGCCCACCACGAGCGGCGCGCCGGGATCGGTGTGGAGCATCGCGTGCTCCTGGACGTTCGAGCCCTCGCCGATCTCGATCGGCTCGTTGTCGCCGCGCAGGACCGCCCCGAACCAGATCCCGACGTCGCGCCCGATGACGACGCTGCCGATCACGTGCGCGTCCGGCGCGACGAAGAACGCGCCGTCCTCGGGCGTCTGCGGCACGCGGTCGTCGAGGGCGTAGAGCGGCATGAGCGTCCTCCTTCTGTCCTTGCGCGCGAGCCTATCGCCGGAGCGCGCGACGCGCTAGGAGGAGGGCTCGTTGCGACATGCGCGAGGCGCCCCGGACATGCTCAAGAAACTCGCCTCCGTCGGCGGCTGGACCATGGTCTCGCGCGTCACGGGCTTCGCGCGCGACGTCGTCATGGCCGCGACGATGGGCGTCGGGCCGGTGACGGACGCCTTCGTCGTCGCGCTGCGGCTGCCGAACCATTTTCGCGCGATCTTCGGCGAGGGCGCCTTCAACGCCGCCTTCGTGCCGACCTACGCGCAGGCGATCGCGAGCCGGGGAACGGACGCCGCGCGGCTCTTCGCCGGGCGCATCGCCGGGCTCGTGGTGGCGACGCAGATCCTGGTGCTCGTCGGCGCGATCGCCTTCATGCCGGGGCTCGTCGGCCTGCTCGCGCCGGGCTTCGCGGACGATCCAGAGCGCTTCGCGCTCGCGGTGAGCCTCACGCGCATCACCTTTCCCTATCTCTTCTTCGTCACCCTGGTGACCCTCGTCTCGGGCGTGCTCAACGCGCACGACCGCTTCGCCGCGGCGGCCGCGGCGCCCGTCCTCCTCAACCTCTCCTTCGTCGCGGGCCTGGGCCTCGCCTTCCTCTTTCCCACCGCCGGCCACGCGGCGGCCTGGGCGGTCGCGGTCGCGGGCGTGCTCGAGCTCGCCCTCGTGATGGCGGATGCCGGGCGCGCGCGGGTGCTGCCGAGGCCGGCTCTGCCCGCCCTCGATCCGGACGTGCGCAAGTTCTTCCGCACGCTCGGGCCCGCTCTGATCGGCTCGGCGGGCGTCCAGATCGCGATGTTCGCCGACACGATCATCGCCTCGATGCTGCCGCGCGGCGCGGTCTCGGCGCTTTATTTCGCCGACAGGCTCTACCAGCTCCCCGTCGGCGTCATCGCGATCGCCGCCGGCACCGTGCTCCTGCCCGAGATGAGCCGCCGGCTCGCCTCCGGCGACGAGGCGGGCGCCTATCGCGCGCAGAACGACACGATCGCGATCACGCTCGTGCTCGCGCTGCCCTGCGCGGGCGCGTTCCTGGTGGTGCCGGACCTCGTCATGCTCGCTCTGTTCGGCCGCGGCGCCTTCACCGCCGCCGATGCCGCGGCGGCGGGCGCCGTGCTCGCGGCCTATGCGACGGCGCTGCCGGCGGTCGTCGTCATCCGCTCGGCGCTCGCGAGCTTCCACGCGCGCTCGGACACGACGACGCCGCTCTACGCCTCGCTCGCGGGGGTGGCGGTCAACGTCGCCTTCAAGATCGTGCTCACGGGTCCGTTCGGCGCGCCTGGCCTCGCGCTCGCCACCGCGATCGGGGCCTGGGTGAACGTGGGGCTCCTCGTCGTCCTCGCGCAGCGTCGCGGCTGGGCGGCGCCCGACGGGCGGCTCGTCCGGATCGTGGGCGCGAGCGTGTTCGCGACGGCGGCGATGGCGGCCGGCGTGTGGCTCGCGCGCGAGCCCGTGGCGGAGATCGCGGCCGGCCTGCCGATGCTCGCCACCGAGGCGAGCCTCGCCGCTCTCGCGATCCTCGGCGCGATCCTCTACGGGGGCATCGCGCTCGGAGCGCTGCGTGTCATGGGGGTGCGCTTGCCGAAGCCGCGCCGACGCGGCGCACGCGGCGGTGACGACGGCGTGGGCGGGAGCGGCTAGGGGCGGCTCCGGCGAGACGGTTCGATTCGGCAATCAGAACGACGTCGGGGCCGGTCGGCGGGACCGACCGGCACCGGACGCTTGGCTCCGAGCGGCGCGCGCGGCCGCGCTCGCGCGCGGCCGGGACACGTCGCCTCAGATGTTGTGGCTCGCGGCGACGAGCGTCTTCACGGTCTGGAGCGCCGCGCCGCGCAGGGAGGGCTGCTTCAATTCGTTGAAGAGCGCGACGAGCGCGATCGCGTCCTCGTCCATCAGCCGCGCTTCCATGTCGCCTTGCCCGCTGAGCAGAGCGGCCGGCGGCACCTGCAGGACGGCAGCGATGTGAACGAGGCGGGAGGCCGCGACGCGGTCGGTACCGTTCTCGTACTTCTGCACCTGCTGGTAGGTAACGCCGATCGCTTGGCCCAGCTCGCTCTGGGACAGCTTCGCCTGCTTGCGCGCGAGACGAATCCGCTGTCCGATCTCACGATCGATCTCGGTAGGTGAGCGAGTCATTTGTGCCCTCGGGTACGAACTCAAGTTCATTAGGTCCGCTTACGTAACGTTACGTCGCCAAAGCGGTGCGGACGTTGGCCGCCGACGACGGTGCCGATACTGTTCCGAATAGCGCCCCGGCACAAGGCACCCGGTGTCGTAACCACACGATTTCAACGTCAGCGTGAGGCTGTTTTTTCGATATCAAAACGGAACGACCAACCTAGGTTAGCCCCGAACGCAACCATTGGCTTCAGAGAGCAACCCTTGCGTTCCGCATCGTCAAGGCTACTATACCATGTGCGAATCACGGCGTCACGGAGAGATTGGTATTCTTCTCCCGCATGCAAGACGCCGAAGGGAGGACGACATGACGCGAAACGCCGCCGTTGCGACCGCGCTCCTCGCGGGGCTGGCTCTGGCTTCCGCCGCGCACGCTGCCACTCTCGATGGTGACGCCGAGCGCGGCGCGCAAGCCTACGAGCGGCTCTGCGCCGAGTGTCACGCGAATGTCGGGCGCCTCGTGCGCCGCCTCGAAGGCGCCGACGACGCCGAAAAGGCGCGCAACCTCGAGGCCTTCCTGCCGCTCCATTATGCCGAGGACGACCAGGAGCGCGCGGACGTCATCGCCTACCTGCTCGCCCAGTGAGCGCCCTCAGCGCAGCGCGAAGGCGAGCGCGGCGGCGATCGCGACGGCGCCGATCAGCCTGAAGCGCAGGCGCTCGGCGCGGTCGATCCGCGAGAGCCCCTCCTCGGCATAGTCGAATCGCTCGTAGAGGACCGCGTCCTGGCGCAGGCCGATGGCGAGGAGCCCGTCGGCGATGGCCGCGGTGAAGGGTCCCGGGCCGCAGATCATCGCGAGCGCATTGCCGGGCTCGATGCCCTCGAGCAGGCTCTCGAGACGCGCGGGCTCGGGCCTGCCGATCGCGACCCCCTCTCGCGCCCCCTCCCCCGCCTCCTCGACCATGGCGAGGACGCGCAGGTCGAGCCGCTCCGCCATGCCCGCGATCTCGTCGAGCCCGACGAGCTTGTCCGGACGGCCGGCGGCGAGGAGAACCCGGACGGGCCGCCTGTCGCCGCGCGCGGCGAGGTCGCGCAGCACGCCGAGGATCGGCGCGACGCCGACGCCGCCCGCGCAGAGCACGAGCGCGGAGGCCTCCCGCCCCTCCTCGTAGAAGGCACCGTGCGGCCCGTCCATGCCGGCGAGGAGCCCGATCTCCCAGGTGGGAATGGTGCGCGTGTAGTCGCCCACCTCCTTGATCACGAGCCGCAGATCGCGCTCGCGCGGGGAGGAGGCGATCGAGAAGGGGTGGTCGAAGAGCGGAAACCGTCGCGGCGCGGTGGCGAGCCAGACGAATTGCCCCGCGCGATAGGCGAACGCCTCCCCGCTCTCACGCCGGAAGGCGAGCTCCCACAAGCCCGTCCCGACGCGCCGGCGCTCGACGAGCCGCCAGACGTCGCGCGTGTAAAGACGCGTGCGCCCGACATAGACGACGGCGAGGCTGCCGATCGCGGCGACGGCGAGCACGATCCAGAAGGTCTGCAGCGCCGCCGTCTCCGAATAGACGCCCGATACGATCGCGTGGTGGATGCCCGCCACGAGCGCGAGGATCGCGAGGAGCGCGTGCGAGGCGCGCCAGATCTCGTAGGTGAAGGCGACGCGCTCGCGCAGGACGGCGAGCCCGACGAGCGCGAGGATCGCCACCCAGGCGACGACGCCCGAGCGCAGCCGCTCGGAGGTGAACATCCGCTCGAGCACCGCGAGCCCCCGCACCGGGTCGGCGAGCGCCGCCGGGACGGCGTAGAGGAGCGGGTGGAGGACGAGCGCGAGGAGAAGGAGCCGCGCCGCCCATTTGTGGAAGCCCATCGTGCGGTCGATCCCGATCCGCCCGGACAAGGCCTCGAAGCGGCCGGAGGTGGCGAATTGCAGAGCCATCATCGCGAGCGCCGCGAGCCCGAGCGCGCTCGCCGCCTCCCGCCAGGCCGCGTCGGGCTCCTCGCCGGTCGCGAGCGCGAGGAGGAGGGGCGCTGCGACGAGCACGAGATAGAGGGCGGCGAGGACGAGCCCGGGCAGGCCCGGAACGCGTCGGCTCGGTTCGGTGGTCATGCTCTCCCCTTCCCTGGCACGAGCGCCTTTCGTCTCCCCGCGCGAACGGTTAGGCTCCGTTGCGTCAACCCGCCGCGCCGTGCGGCGGGACGACGCGAGATGCTCGCGAAAGGCTCGGGAGCAGACAAGCCCGATCGCGCGGATGCGTCGATCGGGGAAAATCCGGAGGGATGACAAGCCATGTGCGACCGTTGCGTGATCGATCGTGTGAAGTCCCGCATGATGAGCCGCCGCGACCTGTTCCGCGGCATGGGCACCGGCGCGGCTGCCGTCGCGGCGGTCACGGCAGGCGGAATCGCCGCGCGCCCCGCCTTCGCGCAGGACGCCGCCGCCGTCGGCGAGGTGACGGACCTGACGCACGAGCTGCACGAGGACTTCCCGACCTATTTCGGCGAGCAGCAATTCTTCGTGGAGAACCGCTTCAACTTCGCCGAGCACGGCTTCAACCTGCACGTCCTCACCGTCAACGAGCATACCGGCACCCATGTCGACGCGCCGCTCCACTTCTCGGCGGACGGGCAGAGCGTCGCCGAGATCCCCGTCCGCGACCTCGTCGTGCCGCTCGCGATCGTCGACATCCGCGCCAAGGCGGCGGAGGATCCGGACGCGCAGGTGACGCCCGACGATCTGCGGGCCTGGATCTCCGAGCACGGCCCCCTGCCCGAGCGCGCCTGCGTCGCGATGCTGTCGGGCTGGGACAAGCACGTGAACGACGCCAAATTCCGCAACGTCGACGGCGACGGCCGCATGCGCTTCCCCGGCTTCCACGTGGAGGCCGCGCAGATGCTGATGGAGGAGGCGGACGTCGTCGGCATCGCCGTCGACACGCTCTCGCTCGATTACGGGCGCTCGGAGGATTTCGCGACCCATTACGCGTGGCTCCCGACCAATCGCTGGGGCCTCGAATGCATCGCCAATCTCGAGGCGTTGCCGGCGCGCGGGGCGACGCTCGTCGTGGGTGCGCCCAAGCACCGCGCCGGAACCGGCGGCCCCGCTCGCGTGTTCGCGCTGGCCTGAGGGCGCGCGGGGGGTTAAGCCTCGGGCGGGGCGTGAACCGATCGACGAGGAGGCGAGGCGAACGTTGCGCGATTTCCTGCGAGGCGCCTACCACCTGCTGCTCGTCGTCTGGACGGTGGCGCTCGGGGCCGGGCTCGGGCTCGGCTCCGTCTGGCTCACGGTCGAGAGCCGGGCGCCGTTCGGCGAGCGCCGCGTCCAGGCCTGGACCGCCTGGCCGAACGTCGGCGCGCCCGAGAACGACCCCTATGCGCGCGCGATCGTCGCCCGCACCGGCGACGTGCCGCTCGCGCAGGGCGAGGGCATCGCCTTCCACGCCCTCGTCGACGACGACGGCCGCGCGCTCGACGCGGCCTGCGTCTATCGCATCGCCGGCGAGACGCCGGCCGCGCGCTATTGGACGCTCACCATCGCCGACGAGGAGGGACGCCTCGTGCGCACGGCCCAGGGTCGCCCGAGCCTCACCTCGGCCGAGATCCTGCGCCAGGAGGACGACACCTTCGTGATCTGGCTCTCCCGGCGGCCCCGCTCGGGCAATTGGCTGCAGCTGCCCGAGCGCGGCCCCGTCCAGCCGATCCTGCGCCTCTACGACACCCCCGTCTCCGCCGCCTTCGGCTGGCTCGCGGAGGGCGGCCTGCCGAAGGTCACGCGGATCTCCTGCGCGCCGGAGGCCGTGTCGTGAGCCGGCGTGCGGTCCGTATCCTCGATTCGCTGCGGCGCAATGCCGGCAAGCTCGTCCTCGCGACGATCTGCGGCCTCCTGCTCGCGGGGATGACCCACATCGTCGCGATCATCGCGATGCCCCGACTGACCGAGCGCGACGCCTTCGCCCTTCTCGCCGAGCGCACCGGGACGGCGGAGAACGCGGTTCTCGTCGTGCCGGCCCGCGGCGAGGGCGCCTTCGCGCTCGAGGCGCCGACGCAGGGCGAGCCCGCGCGCTTCATGCCCTCGCGCGATCCGGCGGTCGCGGTCGCCGCCTGCGCCTACGATCTCGCCGAGGGGCCCTTGCGCGTCACCATGCGCACCGGCGACCTGTTCCAGTCGATCGCGCTGCACGCCCGCGGCACGGGGGCGTTCTACGCGATCACCGACCGCGCGGCGGTGCGCGGGCGCCTCGATCTCCTGGTGCTCACCCGCGCGCAGCTCGACGCGCGCATCGCCGCGGAGACCGACGTCGTCGATGCGGCGAGCCGCGACTACATCCGCGTCGTCGCGCCGGCGAGCGAAGGCTTCGTCAGCGTCCGCGCGCTCGCCGCCTTCCCGAGCCAGCAGAGGCAAGCGGCGGCGCTCGCGACCTCCGTCACCTGCGTCAGCGAGCCCCCGTGACGCCTTCCGTCGCCGCGCCGGCCGCGGCGGTGGAGATCGGGGCGAGCCGCTCGGCGATCTCGGAGACGCTGGTGAAGAGGTAGTCGGGCCGTGCCCGCGCCTCGAGCGTGTCGCCGTCGGTGAAGCCCCAGGCGACCGCGCCGAAGGCGAGGCCGGCCGCCCGCGCGGCCTCCGCGTCCCGCAGCTCGTCGCCGATGCAGATCGCCGGCGATACGCCGACGCGGCGCACGGTGTGGCGGAACGCGCTCGACTTGCCGAAGATCGCCGCCCCGCAGGAGAAATGCCGGAAGCGCGCCGCGTTGCGCGGCCCCAGCGCGCCGCGCACCGCCGCCTCGCCGTTCGAGCTGACCAGAGCGAGCGCGACCCCGCCCTCGTCGAGCCGCGCGAGCATCTCCTCGACGCCCTCGAAGAGCCGCATCTCGCCGGCCGCGAGCGCGGCGCGCCGGCGCATGTCGCGCGCGACGAGCGGCAGCTTCCAGGCGGGGATCCGCAGGGTCTCGATCACCTCGCGCGCGGACAGGCGCCGCATCTCCGCGAGCGGCGGACGCGCTTCCGGATCGAGCCCCCAGCGCCTCCCGACCTCCTCGATCGTGCGCGAGAACCAGCCGAACGTGTCGGCTAGCGTGCCGTCGAAATCGAAGATGGCGAGGCGGTAGGTCAAGGCGGGCTCCTCGTGCGGCTCCTTCCCCGAGCCGCGCCCGGACAACGCGCATGCGACCCGGACGCGTCGCAGGGGACGCGGAAATGCGCGCGTGCGCCCGTGGCAGATCGCGCGTTTTCCGCCAAGACGCAAGCGCGGCCCGGCGGCGCAGGGGGGGTACGTCGCGCTCTGCGCATCCGATGCCGATCGAGAGGCGCCGCCCCTCTCTCCTTCCCCTCAGGGGAAGGTGGCCCGGCGGCGAAGCCACGGGTCGGATGGGGTTTATTCGCGCCGCAGGCGCGAAGGGGCGTCGTCGTAGAGCGCCGTACGTACGGAGAAGCCCGACGCCCCTTCGACCCTTCGGGTCGAAAAACCCCATCCGTCTCCGACCCCTGTTCGGGGTCGGAGCCACCTTCCCCTGAGGGGAAGGAGAGGGGGGCGTCGTGTCCGTCTGCACA
>NZ_JBKBQG010000035.1:0-2245 GCF_046292825.1 Salinarimonas sp.
CCCGCGCGGCGGGGCGGGGGGGCCCCCCCCCGCCCCCCGCGCCCCGAAGAGCAGGACCGTCATATCAGGGTTCGCTATTACAAGGGGACCCAGCACCAAAACGTGTGCGAAGCACACTGTCGTGCCGCCGGCCAGGCGGCTGGACGCCGCCGCAAGCGCTTGCTCTGCAAGCGATTTTCATGCTGGGTCCCCTTCCCCTCCGGTCGCAAGCGACCTCCGGCCGGGGATGACACCGGTGGAGCGCTCATCCTGTCGGCGCGACCGACTTGATGAGAGCCCGAAGATCCTCGAACTCCGACCAACGCGTTCGGGCCAGGAGCCCCTCACGGCGCCGCTGGCGGGACGAGGGCCGGCGGCGGGGCGTCGGGGGCGAAGGTGCGCGGCTTGTTGTGGCGCACCATCGGTTCGAGCTGCCAGATGCCGAGCCCCGCCACCACGATCGCGAGGAGCGCGACCACCGGCTCGCCCTGGGCGAGCGCCTGCCAGCCGACGATCGCGAGACCGAGCACGATCCCAACGGCGACGACGGCCGTGATCGCCCAGACCGGCCAAGAGCGGCCGGCGAGGAGCCGCGCGCCGGGCGAGTAGCGGCCGATGCGGGCGAGGAGCTCGCGCATGAAACGGCCGTATTCGGCGTCCTTCCGCTTGGCGTTCACGAGAGAGGTGTAGTCGACCGAGGTGATCTTCACCGTGCGCCCGCCCTCGAAGATCAGCTTCGCGGTGAGCTGCGCGGGCGCGAAAGAGCGCGTCTCGAAGGTGAGCCGCACCGCCTCGACGCGGTCGAGGGGGAAGCGGTCGGTGCGCGCCATGCGCTCGACCTCGAGCGCCCGCCCGCGGATGCGGAAGGCGACGGGCAGCCCCGCCGGGCGGGGCGATTGGGCATAGAGCCAGGTTTCGCGGCCGGCGGGGCTCCCGCCGGCGGTCTCGGGTTCGGCGCTCATGGCTCCCCTGATGCGCAATGGTGCGCCGGAAGGCAAGGGGATAGAGCGGGCGCGGCGGCTCGTGTGGAAAATGTCATGCAGGTGTCATAGAGGGGGGCTATCGACGGCGCGCATCGGCGACGCGCCTCCTCCCGGAGAGCGCCGATGTCACGAGATTTCGCGAAACGGGAGAGGTCCAGTGAAGATCGTCACCACCACGAGCGCGCTCGCCATCGCGGCCGTCGGCATTCTCGCCGTCGGCGCGGCCCAGGCGCAGACGCGCGAGCAGATCCGCATCGTCGGGTCCTCCACCGTGTTCCCCTACACCCAGGCGGTCGCCGAGGAATTCGCCCAGGCGACCGGCCGTCCGGCCCCCGTCGTCGAGTCGACCGGCACCGGCGGCGGCATGCGCATCTTCTGCGACGGCATCGGCGCCGAGTTCCCCGACATCACCGGCGCCTCGCGCGCGATGACCGAGTCCGAGTGGGCCCGCTGCCGCGAGAACGGCGTCACCGACGTCTCCGAGGCGCTGATCGGCTTCGACGGTCTCACGATCGCGGTGTCGATCAACGGCGCCGACCTCGACCTCTCCGAGGCTCAGATCTTCCAGGCGCTCGCCGCCGAGGTGGTGGTCGACGGCGAGATCGTGGCGAACCCGCATCGCCGTTGGAGCGACATCGACCCGTCGCTGCCCGACGCCGAGATCATCGTGCTCGGCCCGCCGCCGACCTCCGGCACGCGCGACGCCTTCGTCGAGCTTGTCATGCACGACGGCTGCCAGACCTTCGAGGAGATTGCGGCCCTGCGCGCGGACAACCGCGACCGTTGGAACGAGATCTGCAGCCGCATGCGTCAGGACGGCCCCTTCGTCGAGGCCGGCGAGAACGACAACCTGATCGTCCAGCGTCTGCAGGCCGACACCACCGCGCTCGGCATCTTCGGCTACTCGTTCCTCTACGAGAACCAGGACACGCTGAAGCCGGTCTCGATCAACGGCATCGATCCCTCGCTCGACACGATCGCCGACGGCTCCTACCCCGTCGCCCGTCCGCTCTTCTTCTACGTGAAGAACGCCCATCGCGGCGTGATCCCGGGCCTCGCGGAGTTCATCGAGGAGTACATGTCCGAGGAGGCCATGGGCCCCGGCGGTTACCTCTCCGAGCGCGGCCTCGTGGTGCTCCCGGACGAGCGTCGCAACGAGGTTCAGACGAGCGTGCGCGAGGGCGTCGCCTTCGACCGCTACGGCTCGTGATCGCGCGCGCCTGACGACAGCGTCGCGGGGGGGGGGGGGGCGCCCCCCCCCGCCGCCCAACCAACACCGACAC
>NZ_JBKBQG010000035.1:2255-44489 GCF_046292825.1 Salinarimonas sp.
CGGGGGCGGGGGCCCCCCGCCCCCCCCGCCACTTCTCTTTACCCGAACAGATGCGCCTCGCGCGAAAGACGAGAGCATGGCCGGCAATCTGATCCTCGCGATCCTCTTCCTGTCTCTCGTCGCCTATTTCGTGGGGCAGACGCAGGGGCGTCGCTTCGCGTATGCGGGGACCGACGTCCAGGTCCACTCGCGCTCGGTCTATCACGGCGCGTTCGTGGCGATCTGGGTGGGCGTGCCCGCGCTCATCCTCGTCCTCCTGTGGCTCCTGATGCAGGGGGCGGTGGTCGACAGGCTCGTGATCGCCTCGCTGCCGGACACGATGACGGAGGGGGCGAGCCCGGCGCAGCTCTCGCTCTGGCTCTCCGAGATCAAGAACGTCGCCGTCGGCCAGGTGTTCTCCGAGCCGACCCCCGAGATCCGCGCCGCCGCGGAGCGCTACGCCGCCTGGACGCAGATCGCGCGGCTCGCGATGGTGGTCGTCGGGCTCGGCGTCGCGATCCTCGCGCTTCTCGCCGCGCGCGCGCGCCTCGCCCCCGCCTTCCGCGCCCGCCAGGGTTTCGAGCGGGCGGTTTCGGCCATGATGGTCGCCTGCTCTGTGATCGCGATCCTCACGACGATCGGGATCATCGGCGCGCTGCTCTACGAGGCCTGGCTGTTCTTCCGCCTCGTGCCGGTCGCCGAATTCCTGTTCGGCCTGCGCTGGGAGCCGCAGATCGCCATCCGCCCGGACCAGATCGCCGGCGCTGGCGCCTTCGGCGCGATCCCCGTTTTCGTCGGCACGCTCCTGATCGCCACGATCGCGATGAGCGTCGCCGTGCCGATCGGCCTCTTCTCGGCGATCTATCTCAGCGAATTCGCGAGCGACCGCACGCGCGCGATCGTCAAGCCTCTGCTCGAGATCCTCGCGGGCATCCCCACCGTCGTCTACGGCTTCTTCGCCGTGATCGTGGTGGCGCCGGCGGTGCGCTCCTTCGGCCTGTCGCTCGGCATTCCGGTCGCGCCCAACACCGCGCTCGTCGCGGGCGGCGTGATGGGCATCATGATCATCCCATTCATCTCCTCGATGACCGACGACGCGCTCAACGCCGTGCCGCGCTCCATGCGCGACGGCTCGCTCGCCATGGGGGCGACGCAGGGCGAGACGATCATGAAGGTGCTCCTGCCCGCGGCCCTGCCGGGCATCGCGGGCGGCATCCTGCTCGCGGTCTCCCGCGCGATCGGCGAGACCATGATCGTGGTGATGGCGGCTGGCCTGATCGCGACCCTCACCTTCAACCCGCTCGACTCGGTGACCACGGTCACGGTGCAGATCGTCACGCTGCTCATCGGCGACACGGCCTTCGACAGCGCCAAGACGCTCGCGGCCTTCGCGCTCGGCCTCGTGCTCTTCCTCGTGACGCTCGGCCTCAACGTCGTCGCCTTGCGCATCGTCCAGAAATATCGAGAGAAGTATGACTGACGCCACGAGCCTCGCGCCGGCGCGCCCGATCGACTGGGCCTCGTCGGACATGGAAGCCCGCCGCCGCCGTCGGCGCGCGAGCGAATCGCGGCTGAGGCTCTACGGTCTCGCGGCGATCTGCATCGCGCTCGGCCTCCTCGGCCTGCTCGTCTCGAGCCTCGTCGCGACGGGGACGCAGGCGTTCACGCAGACCCATCTCGCGCTCGATCTCGAGATCGACGTCGATCCGGCCAACCCCGCCCAGGGCAATTACCGCAACATCGTGCGCGACGCGGTGGATCGGCTGGTCCCGGGGGCGAACGAGGCCGCGCAGAGGATCCTGCAGACGATCCCGACGCGCAACACGCACTTCATCGTGCGCGACTACGTCGTCGCCAATCCGGGCGTGATCGGCTCGACGATCCGCCTCGAGGTGCCGGTCTCCGACCCGTTCGACCAGCTCGAGAAGGGCAACGTCTCGCGCGACACGCCCGAGGCGCTCCGGCGCGTGAACGATCTCGGGGTCGCCCTGTTCGACGAATTGGCGGCGCAGGGCCGCATCAGCCGGCCGTTCAATTGGGGCCTGTTCTTCAATTCGGACAGCCGTTTCCCCGAGCTCGCGGGCCTCTCGGGGGCGATCGTCGGCTCGTTCTTCGCGATCCTGGTCTGCTTCCTGCTCAGCTTCCCCGTCGGGATCGCGGCGGCGGTCTATCTCGAGGAATTCGCGCCGAAGAACAAATGGACCGACCTGATCGAGGTGAACATCAACAACCTCGCGGCCGTGCCCTCGATCGTGTTCGGCCTCCTCGGGCTCGCGGTGTTCCTCGGCTATTTCGGCATGCCGCGCTCGGCGCCGCTCGTCGGCGGCATGGTGCTCTCGCTGATGACGCTGCCGACGATCATCATCGTCACCCGCGCCGCGCTCAAGGCGGTTCCGCCCTCGATCCGCGAGGCGGCGCTCGGGGTGGGCGCGTCGCGGCACGAGGTCGTCATGCACCACGTCCTGCCGCTCGCGCTGCCGGGCATCCTCACGGGCACGATCATCGGGCTCGCGCAGGCGCTCGGCGAGACGGCGCCGCTCCTCCTCATCGGCATGAACGCCTTCATCACGAGCCCGCCGGGCGGCCTCCTCGACGCCTCGACGGCGCTGCCGACGCAGATCTTCATCTGGGCCGACAGCCCCGAGCGCGGATTCGTGGCGCGCACCTCCGCGGGCATTCTCGTGCTCCTCGGATTTCTGATACTCATGAACCTGATCGCCGTCCTCCTGCGCAATCGGCTCGAGCGCAAGTGGTGAGCCCGAGCGAAGCAGCCGAAGGAAAAGCCATGAACGCAGCCCTCTCCCAAGCCGCTCCCGGTGCCGTCGAGCGCCCCGAGGCGACCGTCCATGCGGGCGGCCGCGCCACCGTCCGCGCGCCGCTTCCCGGCGCGCCGGCGAGCAAGGTCGAGGCCCAGGACGTCAGCGTCTTCTACGGCCAGAAGCAGGCGCTCTACGACGTCGCGCTGGGGATCCCCGAGCGGGCCGTGACCGCCTTCATCGGTCCCTCCGGCTGCGGCAAGTCGACCTTCCTGCGCTGCCTCAACCGGATGAACGACACGATCGAGGGTTCGAAGGTCGTCGGGCGCATCACGCTCGACGGCAAGGACGTCTACGACCCCTCGCTCGACGTCGTGACGCTGCGCGCGCGCGTCGGCATGGTCTTCCAGAAGCCGAACCCGTTCCCGAAGTCGATCTTCGAGAACGTCGCCTACGGCCCGCGCATCCACGGCCTCGCCCGCAAGAAGGCGGATCTCGCGGTCATCGTCGAGGCCGCTCTGCGCAAGGCCGGCCTCTGGGACGAGGTCAAGGACCGGCTCGACGAGACCGGGACGGGCCTCTCGGGCGGCCAGCAGCAGCGCCTGTGCATCGCGCGCGCGATCGCCGTCTCGCCGGAGGTGATCCTGATGGACGAGCCCTGCTCGGCGCTCGACCCGATCGCGACCGCGCGCATCGAGGATCTCATCGACGAGCTGCGGCGCAACTACACGATCGTGATCGTCACCCACTCGATGCAGCAGGCGGCGCGCGTCTCCCAGAAGACCTGCTTCTTCCACCTCGGCTATCTCGTCGAGGAGGGGCCGACGCAGGAGATCTTCACCAATCCGCGCGACAAGCTCACGCAGGACTACATCACCGGCCGCTTCGGCTGATCGGGGGAGAGCCATGTCCCAACACACCGTCGCCTCCTTCGACCAGGAGCTCGAGGAGCTGCGCCGCTGCATCGCCGAGATGGGCGGGCACGTGGAGAAGATGCTCGCGGACGCCGTCGGCGCCCTGGTGCGGCGCGACGTCGAACTCGCCCAGATCGTCGTCGCCTCCGACGTGCGGGTCGACGCGCTCCAGCGCGAGATCGAGGAGCGGGCGGTGCTGACGATCGCCCGGCGCCAGCCGATGGCGATCGACCTGCGCGAGGTGATCTCCGCGATCCGCGTCGCGAGCGACATCGAGCGGATCGGCGACATGGCCAAGAACATCGGCAAGCGCACGATCGCCGTGTCGGGGCAGTTCGAGCCTCAGCGCGTGGTGCTCGGCATCGAGCGGATGTCCGACAAGGTGCTCGTCCAGCTCAAGGCCGTGCTCGACGCCTACATGCAGAAGGACGTCGAGGCTGCGCTCGAAGTCTGGCGCCGCGACGGCGAGACGGACAGCCATTACAACTCGATCTTCCGCGAGCTCCTCACCTACATGATGGAGGATCCGCGCAACATCACCTTCTGCACGCATCTCCTGTTCTGCGCCAAGAACGTCGAGCGCATCGGCGATCACGCGACCAACATCGCCGAGACGATCCATTACCTCGTCACCGGCCAGACGATCGCCGCCGAGCGCCCGAAGCTCGACCGCACGGCTTTCGAGACCGGGGAGTGAGGGCGTACGAGGCGCTGCGCTCTCCTTCCCCTGAGGCTGATAGTCGGTGAATCTCTCAGAGGTTGTCATCCCGGGCCGCGAAGCGGACCCGGGACCCATAACCTCGACGACAAGTCCGAGCGCGCATGCCGCGCTCGCTGCACCACCGTGCAGCTTGTTCGATCGTCGCAGAAACGCAGCCTATAGGCTGCGACTGATGCGTCGCGGGTATGGGTCCCGGATCGCCTTCGGCGTCCGGGATGACAGCGGCGCTCTTCCCGAGCGTTGAGCACGCCGCGTAAACGCGATAGCTTCCCGCAAGGGGAGGGGCGTATGCGGCGCATCACCATCACGATCGACGACGCGCTCCTCGCCCGGCTCGACGCCCTGATGGCGGCGTCGGGGGCGAGCAATCGCTCGGAGACGCTGCGCGAGCTCGTCCGCAGGGCCCTCGCCGATGCCGCCCCCGCGCAGGCGGAGTGCCTCGGAATCGTCAGCTGCGTCGTCGAGACGGCCCAGCGGGACCTCGCCCGGCGCCTGCCGGCCCATCTCCACGCGCATCACGACAGCACCATCGCGGCGCTCTCCGTGCCGGTCGACCACGCGGCCTCGCTCGAGGTGATCGTCGCGCGCGGGCGGGCCGAGGGCGTCGAGCGCTTCGCCAACGCGCTCTTCCTCGAGCGCGGCGTGCGCCACGGCGCGCTCGCGCTGGTACCGGTGGAGCGGCGGGTCGAACGCCATGCGCATGGCGGCTCGGAACATGCCCACGAGCACCTGCGCGTCCGCGACAGCTTCGCCGAAGCCAAGGGCGAGGGGACGATCCACGCCGATTCGCCCCACGCGAGCCGCGGCTCGGACGGGTAGCAGGGGTCCCCTCCGAAGGGCGGCTTGCGGCGTCCGGGCGGGCGTGTATGAATCGCGGGAGCATTTCTCATACCCTGACGGGAGCGCCCGCATGAAACGTCACGCCCTCCTCGTCTGCGCCGCGCTCGTCCTTCCGGCGAGCGCGCAGGCGGGCGGCCTGACGCTGTTCGCCTCCGGCGAGGCGCTCGCGACCGAAGGGTTCGCCGATCCCGTGACGACCCGCGACGGCTGGGCGCTCTCCTTCACGCGCATCCTCGTCACCATCGCCGACGCGACCGCGTGGCGCACCGATCCGCCCTTCGCCGCCGACGGCCCGACGATCGCGGGCGAGCCGCTCGCCTTCGGCGGCCCGTTCACCGTCGATCTCGTCGACGCCGACGAGGACGACCGGGTCGCGATCGTCACGGTGGAGGCGGCGCCGGGCCATTGGAACGCGCTCTCCTTCACGCTCGCGCCGGCGACGGAGGGTCCGTTTCCGGGCCGGTCGCTCGTGTTCGAGGGGGTCGCGACGCGGGCGGGGGAGACGGTCGCCTTCACCCTCGTCAGCGCCGATGCGATCGCCCATGCCTGCGGCGAGTATATGGGGGACGAGCGCAAGGGCTTCGTCGCGGCGGGCGCGCCGGGCGATCTCGAGATCACGCTGCATCTCGATCACCTGTTCGGCCGCGCCGACCTCCCCTCCGACGACCCGACGAATCAGGAGGCGCTCGGCTTCGACCGCTTCGCGGCGGGCGGGGAGCAGGAATTCACGCTCGCGGGCCTGCATCTCGGCCATGTCGGCGAGGGGCATTGCCATGTCGCGCCGCGCTAGCCGCGCCCGCGCGCTCGGCGCGGGTCTGGCGTCGATCCTCCTGGCGTCGTTTCTCCTGGCGACGGCGCTCTCGCCCGCGCCGGCCCTCGCCCATGCCGCGCTCGTGGAGGCGCACATGCTCGCGGCGATCCGCATCGTCGCCGTCTACGACACGGGCGAGCCGATGGCGCAGGCGCAGGTGATCGTCTACGCGCCCGACGCGCCCGCGTCCGCATGGTCGCGCGGCGTGACGGACGACGAGGGCCGCTTCGATTTCGTGCCCGATCCCGCCCTTCCGGGCCGCTGGAGCGTCCAGGTCCGCCAGGCGGGGCACGGCGCGATCGCCCATGTCGACATCCCCTCCGCGACGGAGGGGGCGCGCGTCGAGACGGCGGTCCTGATCGCCACCGACGGGAGCGCCGGCCTCACGCTCCTCCAGCGCCTGACGATGGTCGCGCTCGTCGCCTGGGGGGCGCTCGGCACGGGGCTCTTCTTCCTGCGGCGCAGGGGCGGCGGCGATGCACCTGCCTGACGGCATCCTGCCCGTCGAGATGGCGGTCGCGGGCTATGTCGCGAGCGCCGGCCTCGCCGCGATCTGCCTTCGGCGGGTGGCGCGCCTGCCCGATCCGCGCGCCGGCATCCCGCGCGCGGCGATGATGACGGCGTGCTTCTTCGCGGCCTCGCTCGCGGCGGTGCCGGTGCCGCCGACCTCCGTCCACCTGATGCTCGCCGGCCTGATGGGGGTGATGCTCGGCTGGCTCGCCCCGCCCGCGATCCTCGTCGGGCTCTTCCTGCAGGCGGTCCTGTTCGGCCATGGCGGGCTCACGACGATCGGCCTCAACGGTCTCGTGCTCGGCCCGCCCGCGCTCCTCGCCTACGCGACCTGGCGGCTCCTCGCGCCGCGCCTGCCGACGCTCGCAGCCCTTCTCGCGGGCGCAGGGAGCGTCCTCGCCGCGCTCGCGATCTTCGCGGCGCTGGTGCTGATCGGCCTGCCGGCGGAGATCGATGCGGCGGCCGAGCGGGCGGCTCTGGCGGTCTTCCTCCTCGCCCACCTGCCGCTCGTGATCGCCGAGGGCGCGATCGTCCTCGCGGTCCTCTCGGTGCTGCGCCGGGTCGAGCCGGGATTGCTGCCCCGTGCGTGAGGCCGCCGCCCGTCTCCTGCCGAGCGACCCGCGCGCGCGCCTCACCTGCGCCCTCGCGCTCGCCTTCGGCTTCGCCTCGGTGCGGGACGTGGCTCTGGTGCCCGCGATCGCCGCGCTGGCGCTCGGGGTGACGCTCGCGGCCGGGGAGCCGCGCGAGACGCTGCGGCGGATGCGCGGGCCCGCGCTCCTCGCGCTCGCCTTCGTGGCGATCCTGCCCCTCGTCTCGGGATCGACGGTCCTGTGGGAGGCGGGGCCGGTGCGCCTGCGCGCGGAGGGGCTCGAGGCGGGGCTCCTGATCGGCGGGCGGCTCGTCTCGATCGTCGCGGTGACGCTCGCGCTCCTCGCTCCCGTCTCGCCTATGCGCCTCGCGGCGGCTTTGCGCGGGCTCGGCGTGCCGGCGGCGATGGCCGATCTCGCGCTCCTGACGCTGCGCTATGTGGAGGAGCTGCGCGGCGAGATCGCGCGGGTGCGCCTCGCGCGGCGCCTGCGCGGCGGGCGCGACGGCTGGCGGGGCGTCGGCGAGCACGGGCTGATGCTCGCCGCGCTCGTGATCCGCAGCCAGCGACGCTCCGAGCGGATCTGGGCGGCGATGCGGCTGCGCGGCTACGACGCGATCGCGGCGCCACCGCCCGCTCTCGGCGCGCGCGACCGGGCGGCGACGGCGCTCGCCGCGGCGATCGGCATCGTTATCTTCCTCATGGGCGCGAGCCCGTGAGCGCGCTCCTCGAGATCGATGGGCTCGGCGTCGGCTGGCCCGGAGCGGAGCCCGTCCTCGAGGCGGTCTCGTTCGCGATCGCCGCCGGCGAGCGGGTCGGGCTCGTCGCGCCGAACGGGGCCGGCAAGAGCAGCCTGTTCCTCACGATCGCCGGGGTGCTGGAGCCGCGCGCGGGCCATGTGCGGATCGACGGGCGCCCGGTGCGGCCCGGCGCCTTCCTGCCCGACGTGGCGCTCGTCTTCCAGCAGGCCGAGGATCAGCTCTTCTGCCCGACCGTCGCGGAAGACGTCGCCTTCGGGCCCCGCAATATGGGGCTCTCGGGCGCCGAGCTCGAGGCGCGCGTTGCGCAGGCGCTCGAGGCCTGCGGGCTCGCCGGGCTCGCCGACCGGCCGGTCCATCGGCTCTCGGGCGGCGAGAAGCGGCGGGCCTGCATCGCGGGCGCGCTCGCGATGCGGCCGCGGCTGATGCTCCTCGACGAGCCGAGCGCCGCGCTCGACCTGCGCAGCCGGCGCCGGCTGATCGAGCTCCTCGCGCGCACCGACCAGGCGCTCCTCGTCGCGAGCCACGATCTGGAACTCGTGCTGGAATTGTGCCCGCGCGTCCTCCTGATCGACGAGGGCCGGATCTGCGCCGACGGGCCGGCGCGCCAAACCCTCGGCGACGCGGATCTCATGGCGGCCCACGGCCAGGAGGTGCCCCACTCGCTCACCCCCCACGACCCGCCGAGCCATCGCCACGAGCGTTCGGCTTCGGTCGAGGGGTGATGGTGTCGGATAACGACGCCGCAGCGCTCTCCTCCCCCTCAAAGTTTGAAAATCTTTCGCCGAATACCCCACCGCCGTCATTCCGGGGCGGCGAAGCCGAGCCCGGAACCCAGAACCCCGACGCTGGTTCGAGCGCGCATGCGCGCTCGCTCCGCAACTCACGTCCGCGGATGCGTCGAAGGACGCAGCCTACAGGCTGCTCATCATAGGTCGGGAGTCTGGGTTCCGGGCTCGCTTCGCGCCCCGGAATGACGGGTAGGCGAAGATTTTTGAACTCTCAGTGGAAGGTAGTTCCTTCGCAGGATGTCATCCCGGGCCGCGAAGCGGACCCGGGACCCATAACCTCGACGACCGTTCGAGCGCGCATGCCGCGCTCGCTCCGCCGCCGAGAGGCGACGACGATCGGAAATACGCAGCCTATAGGCTGCGAAACAAGGGTCGTGGTTATGGGTCCCGGATCGCCTTCGTCGTCCGGGATGACAACCTCGGGAATGCTACCGGCTCACCACTTTCGGCGCCTTCGCGAGGAGCGTCGGGACCGCCTCCGACGCGACCGCGGGGGCGAAGAGGAAGCCTTGGGCGTAATCGCAGCCGGCGGCGCGCAGGGCGTCGGCCTGGGCGCGCGTCTCGACGCCCTCCGCCGTGACCTTCAGCCCGAGATGGCGGCCGAGATCGACGACCGAGCGGACGATCGCCGCATCGCCGGGGCTCTCCGCCATCCGCGCGACGAAGCTGCGGTCGATCTTGATGTGGTCGACGGGGTAGAGCCGCAGATGCGACAGGGAGGCGAAGCCGGTGCCGAAATCGTCGAGCGCGATGGCGATCCCGGTGCGGTGGAGGCGCTCGAGGGTCAGCGCCGCGGTGTCGTCCGCGCGATCGAGGAGGACCGTCTCCGTCACCTCGATCTCGAGGCGATCGAGGGGCAGGCGGGCTCGGCTCGCGGTCTCGAGGATTCGCTCGGCGAGGCCGCGATCGGAGAATTCGGCCGCCGAGAGGTTCACCGCCACGCGGCCGACGGACAGCCCGCGGTCGAGCCAGTCGCGCATGTCGCGCCCGACCGCCTCGAGCATCGTGCGACCGATGCGCGGTGCGAGGTCGGGGTCGGAGAGGGCGGCGGCGAAGGCGGCGGGGCCCACCACCGTCCCGTCCTCCTCGCGCCGACGCACCAGAGCCTCGAAGCCGACGATCTCGCCGGTGCGCAGGCAGGTCTTGGGCTGGTAGAAGGGAACGAAGGCGTTGCGGTCGAGCCCGCGTCGCACGGAGACGGCGATGCGCAGCCGCTCCTCGACGGCGTCGCGATGCTCGCTCGCGAAGACCACCACGCGCCGCCGGCCGAGCGTCTTGGCGCGGGCGAGGGCGATGCGGGCATTGGTCAGGAGCGCCTCGGCCCGCTCGCCGTGAATGGGTCCGAGCGCGATCCCGATGCAGGCGGAGGGCTCGACGGTGCGGCCCTCGACGACGAAGTCTCGCGAGAGCACCCGAAGCGCCTCGGCGGCGCGCGCGGCGACCTGCTCGACCCCGCAGCGCGGCTGGACGATCGCGAACTCGTCGCCGCCGAGCCGCCCGGCAAAACCGCTCGTCGCGCACAGGTCCCGCAGGCGGCGCGCGAATTCGGCGAGGAGCGCGTCGCCGACGTCCTGCCCCATCACGTCTTTGACTTCGCGGAAACCGTCGATCCCGATCGCGAGGACGGCGAGATCGCCGCCGGCGTGGCCCGCCTCGTCGATCAGCTCGCCGAGGCTGCGGTGCAGGAAGACGCGGTTCGGCAGGCCGGTGAGCGCATCGTGGTTGGCGGCCGCCCACAGCTGCTATTCGGCGCGCTTGCGGTCGGTCATGTCGAAGGTGACGCCGACGAGCTTGCGCCGTCCCTCCTCCTCGATTTCCATCGAGCGGGCGGCGAGCCAGAGCTCCTGACCGTCCGCGCGGACGAAGCGGAGCTGACCGTCCGACGTGTTCTGCACCGGTCGCCGGGTCGTGCGGGCCGCGCGCTCGCGGTCGTCGGGATGGACGCGGGCCAGGAATTCGGAGAAGGGGCCGGAGCCGAGGCCGATGAGCTCGCGCGCATTCTCGCAGCGCGTCACCTCGTCCGTCTCGAGATCGCGTTCCCAGGCGAACATGCGCCCGGCCTTGAGCGCGAGCCGCAGGCGCTGCTCGGCCGCCCGGACGGCGCGCTCCTGCTCGCGCCGCGCCGTGACGTCCTGGACGATGCCGATGCGCCGGATCGGCCGGCCCTCGGCATCGTAGACCGTCCGCGCGCTCGTCTCGAGCCAACGCACCGTGCCGTCGTCGGCTCGCCTGATCCGGAACTCGGTTCGCGTGTCGGGAAAGGCGAGGATGCCGTCGTTCTCGAGAGAGGCGGCGACGCGCGCGCGGTCCTCCGGATGGATGGTCGCGAGCACCGCCTCGATCCGTGCGGGCGTGTCCGGGGGAAAGCCGAGGATGCGGCGGGTCTCCTCCGACCAGTCGCGCGCGCCCGCCGTCAGATCGACGTCCCAGGTACCGAGCCCGCCGACCTCGAGCGCGAGGCGCAGCCGCTCCTCGCTGATGCGCACGCCGTCGAGGGCGGTGCGGCTGTCGTGGACGTCGACGATGGTGCCGACCCATTCGTCGATCCGCCCCGGAACCGAGCCGATCGGCGCGGCGCGCACCTCGACCCAGCGCCAATCGCCGGAGCGGGTCCGCTTGCGCTCCAGGATCACGACGCGCTCGCCCGCGAAGAGGGCCCGCGTCCACGCCGCCGCCGAGGCCGCTCGATCGTCCGGATGCACGGCGTCGAGCCAGCGGTCGCCCGTGATCTCCTCGACGTCGAAATGGGGAGAGGAGCCCACCGCCCGCATGGAGGTCGCCCGCCCGAAGGCATCGGCGCTCCAGACCGCCACCGCGCTCGCCTCGACGAGCGCCCGCAGGCGGGCCTCGCTGCGACGCAGCTCGTCGAGGTCCTGGGCTCGCGTATCGTCGACGTGGACTTCGGTCGTCGTCGTCTTTCGCGCGGGTCGTCCGGTCCGCAAAGCTGTCATCGCCAACTCCCGTAACGTCGGGTACTTTACGTAAGGCCATTTTACGGAGCGTAAACGCGCGAGAGCACGTGAAAGTCTAAGTCGGCAGGATCTTTGTCCTAGGGTGGATAACGAATAGTTGCTCGCCAGAAGCTTGGCCGTAAAGCGCAGCCGCGCGCGCCCCTTCTCGAACCATCGTCGAGGGGACGCGCGCGGGATTACGAGGCGTGAACGAGGGTCGCTAGAAATACGATCGCACGAGCCCTCCGATGAGGATGTTCCAGCCGTCGATGAGGACGAAGAACAGGATCTTGAAGGGCAGCGAGATCACGGTGGGGGGCATCATCATCATGCCCATCGACATGACGATCGTCGCCACCATGATGTCGATGACGAGGAAGGGGAGCGCGATCAGGAAGCCGATCTCGAATCCGCGGCGCAGCTCCGAGATCATGAAGGCGGGGATCAGCGTGCGCAGGTCGACGTCGTCGGGATCGATCGGGCCCGCGACCGCGCCGGGCTCGGCCGCGATCGCCGCGCCGGGGCCGAAGCTCGTCGCCGCGAGGTCCTGGAACATCGCGAGGTCCTGCTCGCGGACATGGGCGAGCATGAACTCGCGGAAGGGCTGGACCGTGCGGCGGAAGGCCTCCTCCTCGGAGATCTCGTTGCGCATCAAGGGCTCGATGCCCTCCGCCCAGGCGCGGTCGAAGGTCGGCGCCATGACGTAGAAGGTCATGAACAAAGCGAGCGAGATGAGGACGAGGTTCGCCGGCGTCGATTGCAGGCCGATGCCCGCGCGCAGGAAGGAGAGGGCCACGACGAAGCGCACGAAGCTCGTGACCATGATCATCAGGCCGGGCGCGATCGACAAGACGGTCAGGATCGCGACGAGCTGCACGATGCGGCCCGTGGTCGAGCCCTCGCCCTCGGGGAGGAGGGCGGAGAGGTCGAAGCCCTGCGCGGCGGCGGGCGCGGCCACGAGGAGGAGGCCGGCGGCGGCGAGGCCGGCGCCGAGAAGGGCGAGCGCTGTCTTGCGGCTCATTGGACGACCAGCGTCTCGATCACCACCTCGCGCACGCGCCCGTCGGTGCGGCTGCGCGCGCGCTCCTCGACGTCCTCGCGCAGATGGGCGAGGCCCGCCGCGCCCTCGATCTGCGCCAGCGTGAGCGTCCGCAGGTAGCCGAGGAGATCGCCGGAGACGGCCGACGCCATCGTCTCGGCCTGGGCGCGCTCGGTCCCCTCGAAGACGAGGGACGCGTCGAGCCGCACCCAGGTGTCGGCGGGGGCCGCGAGATTCGTCACGATCGAGGGCAGCCGCACCAGGGAGACGTTCTCGCCGTAGCGGCTCTCGATGCTGCGCTCGGCGGCGGGGGGCTCCGGCAGCTTGATCTCGCCCAGCGTGAAGCCGAGGCCGATGCCCGTCGCCGCGCCGAGCGCGGTGAGGAGGATGCCGCCGCCGATCGAGCCGGCGGAGGAGGAGCGCTCGCGCGTCTTGCGCGCGGCGGGGGAGGGGAGGAGCGCGGTCGCCATGGCTCGGGCGCTCCGATCAGAACGGGGTCACGCGGTTGAAGAGCTGCTGGCCCCAGCCGGGCTGCTGCACTTCCGTTCCGCGTCCGGCGCCGCCATAGGAGATGCGCGCCTCCGCGATCTGGTCGTAGCGGATGGTGTTGCGAGGCGAGATGTCGCGCGGGCGCACGATGCCGGCGACGGAGAGCACCCGCAGCTCGTAGTTCACCCGCACTTCCTGCGAGCCGGAGATGAGGAGGTTGCCGTTCGGCAGGACGCCCGTCACCACCGCCGCGACCGAGACCGCGATGCGCTCCGAGCGCCCGACCGAGCCGCGCCCGCGCGTCGAGGTGTTGCCGGACGCGTTGACGCCGAAATTGCCCTGGCTGCCGGAGCCGTTGAGACCGAAGCCGAAATCGAGGCCGAGACCGGCGCCCGATTGACGCGAGCGCGTGGATTGATTGTCGAGCTCGGCCTCGTCGTCGATCTCGATGCGCACCGTGACGACGTCGCCGACGCGCATGGCGCGGGGATCGCTGAAGAGGTTGTCGCGGCTCTCGCCCCAGATCGAATGATAGGCGCGCTGCTCGGGGATCGGCGCGCCGGCGGGCAGCGCGGCATGCGTCGTGACGAGCCCGGCGCCGACGGGCGTGAGGCCCGGCGCCTGGTTGATCTCGCTCAGCGTGTTCGAGCAGGCCGACAGGAAGGTCAGGCCGAGGATGCCGATGGCTCTCTTCATAGTGCTTGCTCCTCGCGCGCGTCCTCATGACGCGCGGTCTCCGTTGCCGTCCGGGCGAGCTGCGCGGCGCGCCCGGGCTCCATCTCGTTGAGGATCGCGCTCGCCTGCCGCGGCCCGAGCCGGGCGATGACGGCGCTCGCCATCTCGTCGTCGAGCGCGGCGAGCTGGGCGGCGGCCGCGTCGGGGCGCATGCGGGCGTAGATCGCGACGATGCCGTCCTGCGCCTGGCGCAGGTGCTCCTCGCGCCGCGCGAGCGCCGCCTCGAGTTCGACGCGCATCCGCGCGAGCTCGACGAGCCGCGCCTCGATGCGCGTCTCGATCTCGAGGAGCGCCTGGGTCTGCCAGGCCGCGCGTGCCTCGAGCGCGGGATCCGCGATCGCCGCGCAATAGAGCGCGATGTCGCCGGGCTGTTCCGAATCGGCATGGACGAGGTCGCGCGCCTCCTCGGCGAGGAGGTCGCCCTCGAGCGCGCCGGCCGCCTGCGGCACCGCGAGCGTTGCGACGAGCGCGATCGCCGCCACCCCCGCCCAAGATCCTCTGCCCCTCGACGCCGTCATCCCATGCCCCCGGCTCCGCCATGCGATCGGGGGATTGGTAGAGGCGCAAGCTTGCACCGGGCTGGAGCGGCGGGAGAGTGCTTGCCGCCGGGCGGTGCCCGCGTCTAGGCTCGGCTCGAATCTCGCCGGACGCGCGAGACGAGAAGAGAAGACCGGGAGGACAGGACAGGATGTCGATCTTCAAGCCGATCGCCACGCTCGCCGCAGCGGCGGCGCTGGTGGCGCCGCTCGCGCTGAGCGGGCCGGCCGCCGCGCAGGCCTACAAGGAGGAATACCGCGTCTCCACCGTGCTGCCGGTGCCCTTCCCCTGGGGCGTCGCGGCCCAGCGCTGGGCCGATCTCGTCGCGGAGCGGACGGACGGGCGCATCAACATGCAGCTCTATCCGGGCGCCCAGCTCGTGCAGGGCGAGCAGACGCGCGAGTTCACGGCTCTGCGCCGCGGCATCATCGACATGGCGGTCGGCTCGACGATCAATTGGTCGCCGCAGATCCCGCAGCTCAACATCTTCGCGCTGCCCTTCCTGATGCCCGATTACGCGGCGCTCGACGCGCTGACGCAGGGGCCCGTCGGCGAGCGGCTGTTCGAGATCATCGAGGAGAACGGCGTCGTGCCGCTCGGCTGGGCCGAGAACGGCTTCCGCGAGGTCACGAATTCGGTGCGCCCGATCCGCACCCCCGCCGACATGGAGGGGCTCAAGCTGCGCGTCGTCGGCTCGCCGATCTTCAACGACGTCATGACCGCGCTCGGCGCCAACCCGACGCAGATGAGCTGGGCCGACGCGCAGCCCGCTCTGACCACCGGCGCGGTGGACGGGCAGGAGAACCCGCTCACCATCTACTACAATCTCAAAATGCACGAACTCGGCCAGACCTACATCACCCAATGGGGCTATGTGGCCGATCCCCTGATCTTCGCCGTCAATCGCGAGGTGTGGGAGAGCTTCACCGAGGAGGATCGCGAGATCGTCCGCCAGGCGGCGATCGACGCCGGCGCCCACGGCATCGAGGTCGCCCGCAAGGGCCTGACCGAGGACGACCAGAGCCTGGTGCAGGAGATCGAGGGCTTCGGCGCGACGGTCGTCCGGCTCACCGACGAGGGCCGCGCCGCCTTCGTCGAGGCGACCCGGCCGGTCTACGAGGCCTGGCGCGAGCGCATCGGCGGCGATCTCGTCGACCTGGCCGAGGACTCGATCGCCAACCGGTGACGGCGTTTCGTCCTTCCCCGGCCCCTTTGCGGCCGTCGTCGATCGGTGGCGATCGTGCGGAAGCGGAATGCAGCTTTTGTCCTTCCCCCTCGTGGGGAAGGTGGCTCCGGGCGGGGTCAGCCGACCGGAGACGGATGGGGGTCGTCGAGGCGGCACCGATACGCCAAATCCTGCACCACCCCTCACCCCCGACCCCTCTCCCGTCCGGGAGAGGGGAGACCAGCGAGAAAACCCCGATGGCCAAGCGCAATGCCGTCTTCGTCTGCCAGTCCTGCGGGGCGGTGTACAATCGCTGGAAGGGCAAGTGCGAGGCCTGCGGCGGGTGGAACACGGTCGTCGAGGAGGTCTCCGAGGCGGCTCCGATGGCCGGGCCAGGGCCGCGGCTCGCGCGGGCGGGCAAGGGGCGCGTGTTCGCGCTCGAAGGCCTCACCGGCGACGCCAAGGAGCCGCCGCGCACGCCCGCGCGGATCGGCGAGCTCGATCGGGTGACCGGCGGCGGCTTCGTGCGCGGCTCGGTGATCCTCATCGGCGGCGATCCCGGCATCGGCAAGTCGACGCTCCTGATGCAGGCCTCCGCGGCGCTCGCGCGCGCGGGCGAGCGGGTCTGCTACATCTCCGGCGAGGAGGCGGTCGGCCAGGTGCGGCTGCGCGCCGAGCGGCTCGGCCTCGCGGACAGCCCGGTCGAGCTCGCGGCTCAGACGAACGTGGAAGACATCGTCGCAACCCTCTCGCAGGGCAGGCAGCCCGCGCTCGCCGTGATCGATTCGATCCAGACCATGTGGACGGAGACCGTCGAATCCGCGCCCGGCACCGTCACCCAGGTCCGCGCCTCGGCCCAGGCGCTGATCCGCTTCGCCAAGACGACGGGGACCGCGGTGATCCTCGTCGGCCACGTCACCAAGGACGGACAGATCGCCGGCCCGCGCGTCGTCGAGCACATGGTCGACGCGGTGGTCTCGTTCGAGGGCGATTCGGCCCATCATTTCCGGATCCTGCGCGCGAACAAGAACCGCTTCGGCCCCACCGACGAGATCGGCGTCTTCGAGATGACCGGCAAGGGCCTCGCCGAGGTCGTCAACCCCTCCGCGCTCTTCCTCGAGGGGCGCGACATGTCGGCGCCGGGCACGGCGGTGTTCGCGGGGATGGAGGGCACCCGCCCGCTCCTCGTCGAGGTGCAGGCGCTCGTCGCGCCGACATCGCTCGGCACGCCGCGGCGCGCCGTCGTCGGCTGGGATCCGGCGCGGCTGTCGATGGTGGTCGCGGTGCTCGAGGCCCATGGCGGGCTCAAGCTCGGCATGCACGACATCTACCTCAACATTGCGGGCGGGCTGAAGATCGCCGAGCCCGCGGCCGACCTCGCGGCGGCGGCTGCCCTCGTCTCCTCGCTCTCGGGCGCGCCGCTTCCGGCGGATGCGGTCTATTTCGGCGAGATCGCGCTCTCGGGCGGGGTGCGGCCGGTGTCGCAGGCGCCCGCGCGCATGAAGGAGGCGGCGAAGCTCGGCTTCTCGAGCGCCGTCGCCCCCTCCGCGCGCCGGGAGGGGATCGAGACGCCGCCGCTCGAAGCGCGCGAGATCGGCCATATCGGCGACCTCGTCGCGACGATCGCCGCGCGCTCCCCGCGCCGCCGCGAGCCGATCTCGTGAGGACGACCGCCGCGCGGTCGCAACAACTTGATGACGGCGGGCCTGTCCTCGTCTATAGGGAGCCGGCACGCGTCGCGAAAACGCCCTTTTTCGCGTTCAGGCCCGCGAGACCATGCCAGTACCCATCCTAGACCTCGTCGTCATCGGTGTCGTGCTCATCTCGGCGCTCCTCGCCATGGTGCGCGGCCTCACCCGTGAGGTTCTCGCCATCATCGCCTGGGTCGCCGCCGGCGCGGCCGCCTGGTTCTTCCATCCGCTCGCGCTGCCCTATGCGCAGGCGCACATCACGAACGGCACCGTCGCGCTCGTCGCGGCGATCGGCGGCATCTTCCTGGTGACGCTGATCGTGGTGTCGCTGATCACCGTGAAGATCTCCGACTTCGTGCTCGATTCGCGCATCGGCCCGCTCGACCGCACGCTGGGCTTCGTCTTCGGCGCGGCCCGCGGCTTCCTGATCTGCGTGATCGGCTGGATCTTCTTCGCCTGGCTCGTGCAGGGCCAGATGCCGGATTGGGCGGCCGAGGCCCGCACCCGCGGTCTCCTGCAATCGACCGGCGATTCGCTCATCGCGATGATGCCGGAGGACCCGGAAGGCGTCCTGCGGCAGTTCCGCTCGGTCGGCCCGGGCGATCCCGGGGAGCCGGCGGAGCCGTCGCTCACGCCGGGCCGGACCTGACGCCGGACTCCGGCGACCGGCCCTTTCGAGAGCCGCCCTCGCGCCCCATGTGACGGGCGCGGGGAGATCATCGGGATCGGCCGCGCGCCGCACGAGGACGACAGCATGACCCCCCGCGCTCATGGTACGGACGACGATTTCGACCTCGACGGCGACACGCTGCGCGAGGAATGCGGCGTCTTCGGCATCTTCGGCCATCCGGACGCGGCGGCGATCACCGCGCTCGGCCTGCACGCCCTCCAGCATCGCGGCCAGGAGGCGGCCGGCATCGTCACCTATGACGGCCTGCGCTTCCACGCCGAGCGCAAGCTCGGCCTCGTCGGCGACAGCTTCTCCGAGGCCGCGGTGATCGAGCGGCTCGCAGGCGCGAGCGCCATCGGCCACGTGCGCTATTCCACCACCGGCGAGACGGTGATGCGCAACGTGCAGCCGCTCTTCGCCGAGCTCGACGCCGGCGGCTTCGCGGTCGCCCACAACGGCAACCTGACGAACGGCCTCTCGCTGCGGCGCGAGCTGATCCGCGCCGGCGCGATCTGCCAGTCGACGACCGACACCGAGGTGATCCTCCACCTCCTCGCCCGCTCCCGCAAGCCGCGCATCGTCGAGCGCTTCCTCGACGCCATCCGCGCGCTGGAGGGCGCCTTCGCGCTCGTCTGCCTCTCCAACAAGAAGCTCATCGGCGCGCGCGATCCGCTCGGCATCCGGCCGCTCGTCATCGGCGAGCTCGACGGCCGCTACATCCTCGCCTCCGAGACCTGCGCGCTCGACATCATCGGCGCGCGCTTCGTCCGCGACGTCGAGAACGGCGAGGTGGTGGTGATCACGGAGGAGGGGATCGAGAGCCTGCGCCCGTTCCCCGACCTGCCCGAGCGCCCCTGCGTGTTCGAATACATCTACTTCGCCCGGCCCGATTCCATCGTGAACGGGCGCAGCGTCTACCAGATGCGCAAGAATTTCGGCGCCGAACTCGCGACCGCGTCCCCGGCGGACGCGGACGTCGTCGTACCGGTGCCCGATTCGGGCGTGCCCGCCGCGATCGGCTTCGCCCAGGCGTCGGGCATCCCCTACGAGATGGGCATCATCCGCAACCATTACGTGGGCCGTACCTTCATCCAGCCCACCCAATCCGTGCGCGAGCTCGGCGTGCGGATGAAGCACTCGGCCAATCGCGGCGTGATCGCCGGCAAGCGCATCGTGCTCGTCGACGACAGCCTCGTGCGCGGCACGACCTCGGTGAAGATCGTGCGCATGATGCGCGAGGCCGGCGCGCGCGAGGTGCATTTCCGCATCGCGAGCCCGCCGATCAAGCATCCCGACTTCTACGGCATCGACACGCCCGAGCGCGAGAAGCTGCTCGCCGCCACCCACGATCTCGAGGGCATGCGCGCCTATATCGGCGCCGACAGCCTCGCCTTCCTCTCAATCGATGGGCTCTACCGCGCGCTCGGCTACGAGCGGCGCGATCCGGCGCGCCCGCAGCTGACCGACCATTGCTTCACCGGCGATTATCCGACGGGGCTCACCGATCTCGCGATCGAGACGCCCAAGCGCCTGTCGATCCTCGCCGAAGCGGATTGAGACCGAGAGACGGGGAGGGGGACTTGGTGGGGGAGAGTTCGGCCGTGGACAAGCCGCTCGAGGGCAGGATCGCCGTCGTCACCGGCGCCTCGCGGGGGATCGGCCGGGCGGCTGCGCTCGCATTCGCCGGCGCCGGCGCCCATGTCGTCGCGCTCGCCCGCACCCAGGGGGCGCTCGAGGAGCTCGACGACGAGATCCGCGCCGCCGGTTCCACCGCGACGCTCGTCCCCGTCGACATGAAGGATCTCGACGCGCTGGACCGCCTGGGTGCGGCGCTCTACGAGCGCTTCGGCCGGGTCGACGTGCTCCTCGGCAATGCCGGCACGCTCGGGCCGATCGCGCCGATCACGCAGATCGACCAGCAGACCTGGGATCAGGTGATCGCGGTCAATCTCACCGCGAATTGGCGGCTCGTGCGCTCGATGGACCCGCTGCTTCGCGCCTCCGATGCCGGGCGGGCGCTGTTCGTGACCTCGGGTGCCGCGCACACCGCCAAGCCGTATTGGGGCCCCTACGCGATCTCCAAGGCGGGGCTCGAGATCCTGGCGCGGACCTATGCGGCCGAGGTGCAGAACATCTCGAAGATCCGCGTGATGCTCGTCAATCCGGGCCCGCTGCGCACCCGCATGCGCGCCTCCGCCATGCCCGGCGAGGACCCGATGACGCTGCGCACGCCCGAGGACCTCGCCCCGGAGATCCTGCGCCT
Organism: Salinarimonas sp.; assembly: GCF_046292825.1. GTDB lineage: Bacteria > Pseudomonadota > Alphaproteobacteria > Rhizobiales > Beijerinckiaceae > Salinarimonas. The sequence continues at coordinate 22,462 of NZ_JBKBQG010000035.1, forward strand.
CGCGCTGCCGTCCTGGAGCGAGACGGGGAAGGTCTTCGACTTCCCGACGGGACGCGTTCTCGGCGATCTCGGGCTCGGCTGATCCGTGCGGAACGCGCGGCGCCCTCCGGGGACGCCGCGCCCGCCACCCTCACCGCATCGCGTGCTCGTGGTGCCCGTCGAGTTCGACGGCGAGCGTCGGCTCGCCGGCTTCGCTCGCGTGCCGGCCGGCGAGATCGGGCGCCACCGCCTCGGCGACGAGGGCGGCGATCGCCGCGTCGAGGCGCATCGGGTGCTGGTCCTGCGAGCCGAGGCGGCGCATGTTGACCGTTCCCTCCGCCGCCTCGCGACGGCCGACGACCAGGATCACCGGCACCTTGGCGAGCGAGTGCTCGCGCACCTTGTAGGTGATCTTCTCGTTGCGCAGGTCCGCCTCGACGCGCAAGCCCGCCTTCTTCGCCGCCGCCGCCACCGCGCGGGCGTAATCGTCCGCCTCGGAGGTGATGGTGCACACGACGAGCTGGCGCGGCGCGAGCCAGAGCGGGAAATGGCCCGCATAATGCTCGATCAGGATGCCGAGGAAGCGCTCCATCGAGCCGCAGATCGCGCGGTGGACCATCACGGGCGTCTTCTTCTGCCCGTCCGCGTCGACATAGAACGCGCCGAAGCGCTCGGGCAGGTTGAAGTCGACCTGCGTCGTGCCGCATTGCCAGTCGCGGCCGATCGCGTCGCGCAGGACGTATTCGAACTTCGGCCCGTAGAAGGCGCCTTCGCCAGGGTTGATCGCGGTCTTGACGCGCCCGCCCGACTTCTCCGCGATCTCCGCGAGCACGCGGCTCATCACCTCTTCCGCATGATCCCACATCGCGTCCGTGCCGACGCGCTTCTCGGGGCGGGTCGAGAGCTTGACGACGATCTCCTCGAAGCCGAAATCGGCATAGGTCGAGAGGATCAGATCGTTGATCTTCAGGCACTCGTCCGCGAGCTGGTCCTCGGTGCAGAACACGTGCGCGTCGTCCTGCGTGAAGGCGCGCACGCGCATCAGGCCGTGCAGCGCGCCCGAGGGCTCGTAGCGCGAAACCGAGCCGAATTCCGCCATGCGCAGCGGCAGATCGCGGTAGGACTTCAAGCCGTGCTTGAAGATCTGGACGTGGCCCGGGCAGTTCATCGGCTTGATCGCGAACACGCGCTCGTCCTCGGTCTTCGTGACGAACATGTTCTCGCGATACCATCCCCAATGGCCCGAGGTCTCCCACAGGGCCTTGTCGAGGATCTGCGGGGCGTTCACCTCCTCGTAGTCCTGCGCCAGGCGCCGGCGCATGTAGGAGACGAGGTTCTGGAACATGGTCCAGCCCTTGGCGTGCCAGAACACGACGCCCGGCCCCTCCTCCTGGAAGTGGAAGAGGTCCATCTCGCGCCCCAGACGGCGATGGTCGCGCTTCTCGGCCTCGGCGAGCTGGTGGAGGTAGTGCTCGAGATCCTCCTTCGAGGCGAAGGCGGTGCCGTAGATGCGCGTCAGCATCGGGTTCTTGGCGTCGCCCCGCCAATAGGCGCCCGCCACCTTCATCAGCTTGAAGGCGTCGCCGATGCGGCCCGTCGAGGGCATGTGCGGCCCGCGGCAGAGGTCGAACCAATCGCCCTGATGGTAGATCTTCAGGTCTTGGCCCTCGGGGATCGCGTCCACGAGCTCGACCTTGAAGTGCTCGCCCTTGTCGGCGAACACCGCGCGCGCGCGCTCGCGCGGCCACACTTCCTTGGTGAAGGGCCGGTCCGCCTTGACGATCTCGCGCATCTTCGCCTCGATCGCCTCGAAATCGTCGGGCGTGAAGGGCGTCTCGCGGTGGAAATCGTAATAGAAGCCGTTCTCGATCACCGGCCCGATCGTCACCTGCGTCCCCGGATAGAGGCTCTGCACGGCTTCCGCCAGCACGTGGGCGCAATCGTGGCGGATGAGCTCGAGCGCGCGCGGGTCCTCGCGGGTGACGAACTCGATCTTCGCGTCGCGATCGATCGGATCGGCGAGGTCGGCGAGCTCGCCGTCGAGCGCCATCGCGACGGCCTTCTTGGCGAGCGACTTCGCGATCGATTCCGCGACCGCCCGGCCGGTCGTGCCGGCCTCGAATTCGCGACGCGCGCCATCGGGAAAGGTGAGGGTGATCATCGGCTTGTTCTCCAGGCTCACTCCTGCGAACGAGGCAGGTAAGCGTTTGGCGGACGGGGAGAGGTCAGGGCCGCGAGCCGCCGCCGTCCGACGGCGTCTCGACGCAGGTGGGCACAGGCGCGTTCGTGCCGCGCCAACGGCCATAGGCCCAGGGCTTATACCAACGACCTTGCCCGGGCAATGCGTCGGGCACGTTGTCGATGCCGTGCGTGCCGAACGGGCCGCATCGGCAGATCCGCGCCACGCCCATCCAGCCCCCCGCCCAGAGCCCGTACCGCCCGATCGCCTCGGACGTGTATTCCGAGCACGACGGCAGGTGGCGGCAATTGCGGCCGATCAAGCTCGACAGAGTGAGCTGGTAGACGCGGATCGCCCCCCGCGCGGCATCCGCCGGCGCGCGCGAGGCCCGCGCGCGGGCGGCATCGAAGAGGTCGTCGAGGGATCGTCTCGCCATTCCCCGGATGTGGGCGCCGGCCCGGGAGCGGGCAATGGGCGAGGCCGCCCCCTCAGAGCGGCAGATTATCGTGCTTCTTCCACGGCCGCTCCTCCTTCTTCGTGCGCAGGAGGGCAAGCGCGCGGGCGATGCGGCGGCGGGTGGAGTGGGGCATGATCACCTCGTCGACATAGCCGCGCTCGGCGGCGACGAAGGGGCTCATGAAGCGGTCCTCGTATTCCTTGGTGCGCGCGGCGATCTTCTCCGGGTCGCCGAGATCCTGGCGGAAGATGATCTCCACCGCGCCCTTGGCGCCCATCACCGCGATCTGCGCGGTCGGCCAGGCATAGTTCACGTCCCCGCCGATATGTTTCGAGGCCATGACCACGTAGGCGCCGCCGAAGGCCTTGCGGGTGATCACGGTGACCATCGGCACCGAGGTCTCGGTGAAGGCGAAGAGCAGCTTCGCGCCGTGCTTGATGAGACCGCCATATTCCTGCGCGGTGCCCGGCAGGAAGCCCGGCACGTCGACGAAGGTGACGATCGGGATCGAGAAGGCGTCGCAGAAGCGCACGAAGCGCGCGGCCTTGCGCGAGGCGTCCGCGTCGAGCACGCCCGCGAGCACCATCGGCTGGTTGGCGACGACGCCCACCGTCCGGCCCTCGATGCGGGCGAAGCCCGTGATCATGTTCTTGGCGAAGGCTTCCTGGATCTCGAAGAAATCGCCCTCGTCGACGACCTTCAGGATCAGCTCCTTCATGTCGTAGGGCTTGTTCGGATTGTCCGGGATCAGCGTGTCGAGGGAATGGTCGATGCGCTCGGGATCGTCGAAGGAGGGCCATTCCGGCACGCCGTCGATGTTGTTGGCGGGCAGGAAGTCGATCAGGCGGCGGATCTGCTGGAGGCATTCGACGTCGTTGTCGAAGGCGCCGTCGGCGACGGAGGACTTCGTCGTGTGCACCTTGGCGCCGCCGAGCTCTTCTGCCGTGACGCTCTCGTTGGTCACCGTCTTCACCACTTCCGGGCCGGTGACGAACATGTAGCTCGTGTCGCGCACCATGAAGATGAAGTCCGTCATCGCGGGCGAATAGACGTCGCCGCCCGCGCAGGGCCCCATGATCACCGAGATCTGCGGGATGACGCCGGACGCGATGACGTTGCGCCGGAACACTTCGCCATAGCCGCCGAGCGCCGCGACGCCCTCCTGGATGCGCGCGCCGCCGGCGTCGAACAGGCCGATCACGGGGGCGCGCATCTTGAGCGCCATGTCCTGGATCTTGACCATCTTCTCGGCATGCGCCTCCGACAGCGAGCCGCCGAACACGGTGAAGTCCTTCGAGAAGACGAAGACCGGCCGCCCGTTGACCGTGCCCCAGCCGGTGACGACGCCGTCGCCGGGGATCTTCTCGGCCTTGTCCATGCCGAAATCGACGCAGCGATGCTGGACGAACATGTCGAGCTCCTCGAAGGAGCCCTCGTCCAGCAGCAGCGCGATGCGCTCGCGTGCCGTCAGCTTGCCGCGCTTGTGCTGCGCCTCGATGCGCCGCTCGCCCCCGCCGAGCCGCGCCTGCGCGCGCCGCTTCTCGAGCAGATCCAGCATGTCCTTCATGGGGCGCCCTCGCTCCTCGCGCTCGTTCACGTCGTGATGCGGCTTAGCATGGGCGCGCGACGGGACAAATGGGAAGAAAGGTGGGCGGGGGAGGAGGAGGAAGGGAGCATCCCTCCCCGGAGGGGAGGGTGGCCTCCGAGCGAAGCGAAGGAGGTCGGGTGGGGCCCGGCCGTCGGAATTCGCACGACGGGCACCTGGCTCTCCGCACGCAGGCGTTTCGACGAAGCGCCGCCCTTCTCCTTCCCCTTAGAGTTTGAAAATCTTTCGTTGCGGTGTCATCCCGGACGCCGAAGGCGATCCGGGACCCAGATCCACGACGTGCCAGTCGCAGCCTGTAGGCTGCGTATCTCCGACGAAAGTTGCCCAAAGGTAGCGGAACGAGCGCGGCATGCGCGCTCGGACGATCCTCGAGGATATGGGTCCCGGGTCCGCTTCGCGGCCCGGGATGACAACCTCCGAACGATTCACAGGCTCTCAGGGGAAGGAAAGGGAGCGCCATTGGCGTCGTGCTCATCCAGGATCCACCGCGTGTGCACTCGGTGGCCCTCCGGGGAGGGACGAGCTTTGCGGCCCTAGTCGATATCCTCGACCTCGGCCGTCGTCCCGTACACCCGCTGCGCGAGCGCGGCCTCCATGAAGGGGGAGAGCTCGCCGTCGAGGACGTCTGAGGGGCTCGTCGATTGCACGCCCGTGCGCAGGTCCTTCACGAGCTGATAGGGCTGCAGCACGTAGGAGCGGATCTGGTGGCCCCAGCCGATGTCGGTCTTCGACGCGGCCTCGGCATTGGCCTTCTCCTCGCGGATCTTCAACTCGCGCTCGTAGAGGCGCGCGCGCAGCATGTCCCAGGCCTTGGCGCGGTTCTTGTGCTGCGAGCGCTCCTGCTGGCAGGCGACCACGATGCCGGTGGGGATGTGCGTGATGCGCACGGCCGAATCGGTCGTGTTGACGTGCTGGCCGCCCGCGCCCGACGCGCGATACGTGTCGATCCGGCAATCGCTCTCGTTGACCTGGATGTCGATGCGGTCGTCGATGACCGGATAGACCCAGATCGAGGCGAAGCTCGTGTGGCGGCGCGCGTTCGAATCGAAGGGCGAGATGCGCACGAGGCGGTGCACGCCCGATTCGGTCTTGAGCCAGCCATAGGCGTTGTGGCCCTTGATCAGGAGCGTCGCGCCCTTGATGCCGGCCTCCTCGCCGTCGGTGACCTCCATCACCTCCACCTTGAAGCCCTGGCGCTCGGCCCAGCGCGCGTACATGCGCTGGAGCATCATCGCCCAGTCCTGGCTCTCGGTGCCGCCGGCGCCGGAATGGACCTCGAGATAGGTGTCGTTCTGGTCCGCCTCGCCCGAGAGCAGGGTCTCGACCTGGCGGCGCTGCGCCTCCTTCTCGATGGCGCGGATCGCCGCCTCGCCTTCGGCGATCGAGCCCTCGTCGTCCTCGGCCTCGCCGAGCTCGATGAGGGTGAGCGCGTCGTCGAGCTCCTGCTCGAGACGGCCGATCCCGGCGATCTGATCCTCGAGCGAGGTCCGCTCGCGCATCAGCTTCTGCGCGGCCTCGGGATCGTTCCAGAATTCGGGGCTCTCGGAGAGCGCGTTCAGCTCGGCGAGACGTCGTTGGGCCTTGTCCCAGTCAAAGATGCCTCCTCAGCAGCCCTATGGACTGCTTGGCGGTCTCGACCAGCGATTCGATCTCGGCGCGCATGGCTCGGGCTCGGCTCTCGCTCGTGGCGTTGCAGGGGGAGGGGCGCTCGCGCGCGGCCCTCGCGTGGACGAGGCGGTGATATAGGGATCGTGGGGGGCGTGTCAAAAGGTGATCCGCGGCCGTCGCCCGAAGGAGCCGATGACTGCCCTACACCCTTTCTTAGCCCCTTTGCGCCATTCCTCCATTGTGGGCTCCCCACCGGAGACACGCACGCGGCTCCCGTCTGCCGCGGCGACGCGAGGATGGATATGACCCGACCCCTGCCCGCCGAGACGGCCGAGGCGCACGAGATCGCGAGCCTGCCCGGGCTCGCTTTCGTGGTGCACGGCTCGCTCGCCGCGTGCGAGGCCGATTGGCGGCGCCTCGAGCGGCGCGCGTGCCCGAGCACGTTCCAGACCTTCGCCTGGGCGAGCGCCTGGGTCGCGGCTTTTGCCGACGAGGGCGTCGATCTGCGGATCGTCGTCGGCCGGCGCGCGGGCGAGCCGTGCCTGATCGTGCCGCTCGCGCTCGAGCGGCGTTTCGGCGCGCGCGTGCTCGGTTGGCTCGGTGGCTGCTGGAACGATTACAACGCCCCCCTCGTCGCCGCCGATCTCGCGCTCCCGGAGGGGCCCGCGGCGGTCGCGCGGCTTTGGCGGGAGATCGCGGCGCTCGCCGGGCCCGCCGATCTCGTCGAGCTCGCCAAGGAGGCGCCCAGCCTCGGCGGCGGGCGCACCAACGTGCTGCGCCACCCCACCTCGACGGCCGAGGACAACAGCGCCTTCGCGCTCGACCTGACGCCCGACATGGCGCACGGCCTGCGCTTCGGCGGTCGCACGCTGAGCGGCCTCGATCGCAAGTGGCGCAAGCTCGCGCGCGAGGGGGCGCTCGCGATCGAGCGATTGCCGCGCGGGCATGCGGCAGCGGAGGCGGTGCGGGCGATGCTCGACTGGAAGGAGCGCACGCTGCACGAGCGCGGCGCCTCCAATCCCTTCGCCGACCCCCGCAGCCGCACCTTCCTCGCGGGCTTCGCGCAGGACCCGCAGGCGCGCTCGCGCACCGTGGCGCTCTTCCTCGACGGGGAGCCGATCGCGGTGACCCTATGCCTCGAGGAGGAGGACGAGCTCCTCATCTACCAGACGGCCTACGACCGCCGCTTCGCGCGCGGCTCGCCCGGCGCTCAGCTCCTGAGCCATCTCATCCGAACGGCGGCGGCGGAGGGCCTGCGGCGCCTCGACTTCGCCTTCGGCGAGGACGGCTACAAGAACGAGATCTGCAATCGCCGGACCGTGCTCACCCGCGCGCTCGTGCCCTTGAGCCCGCTCGGCGGGCTCGTCGCGGCCGGCAGCCGCGCGCGCCTGTCGCTGCGCCGCGCGGTGAAGGGCAACGACCTCGTCTACCGCACGGCTCTGCGCGTCAGCCGCGCCCTGCGCAACGCGCGCGCCCCCGCCGCGCCGCCGCAGCCCGAGCGCGTCTGACGCCGCGGCGCCTTCATCTCGCCACCGCCCGCGGGCAACCTGCGAGGATGGAACCGATCGCGACCACGATTCTGGTCGACGGGCGCGCCGCGAGGGTCTTCTCGGCCGGGGAGGGTGGGGGAACGCCCGTCCTCCTCCTTCACGGCGGCTCGATCGACCATGCGCTTCTCTCCTGGGGCCCGGTGATCCCGCGCCTCGCCGAACGCCGCCGCGTCGTCGCACCGGACTGGCCGGGCTACGGGGGCAGCGAGGGTTTGGGGCGTCCCCACGGGGTCCACGATCTCGTCGTCTGGCTGCGCGGGCTCCTCGACGCGCTCGACATCGCCCGCGCGGACCTCGTCGGCATCTCCATGGGCGGGGCGGCGGCGCTCGGCAGCGCGCTCGCGACGCCCGAGCGCGTGCGCGGGCTCGTCCTCGTCGATGCCTACGGGCTCCAGTCCCGCATCGCGGCCCATCGCCTCGCTTACGTCGCGACGCGCGTCCCCGGTCTCGCGCGGCTCGCCTATGCCGCGATGCGGCGCAGCCGTCGGCTGACGCGCAGCGCCGTCGGGACCATGCTGCGCGACCGCCGCCGGCTCGACGACGCCCTCGTGGACGAGGCCTGGGCCGCCGTGCGGCTCGCCCATGCCGGCGAGGGCTTCCGCGCCTTCCTGCGCCACGAGGTGGGGCCGAGCGGGCTCGCGAGCTGCTACATCGGGCGCTTCGCGGAGGTCGCCGCGCCCACCCTCGTGATCCACGGGCGACACGATCACCTCGTGCCGCTCGCCTGCGCCGAGCGCGCCGCCCGGCGCATCCCGGATGCGCGCCTGCACGTCATGGAGACCGGCCATTGGCCGACGCGCGAGGATCCCGAGGGCATCGCGCGCTGCATCGAGGGCTTCCTCGCCGCGATCGACGGTCCGCGCACCGTTCAGGCGGGGTTCAGCCCCGAGGCGTCAGGCTGACCGCTCGAACCAGGAAGACCGGGGGCGGTTGTCGTGCGAGGAGCTCTTGCTTTTCGCACGTCCGAACGAGGAAGAAAGCCATGAAGAAAATCCTGTCCGCAATCGCGCGCCGCGTCCCCGTGATCGCGGCCGCGTGCCTGATCGGCGGGGCGGCCTATGCCTATCCGGCGGCGTCGACGACCGATCTCAACCTGCGCGCCGGGCCCGGCACGAATCACCGCGTCGTCGGCGGCATCCCCGCGGGCGGCGTCGTCGACGTCCGGACCTGCCACGGCAATTGGTGCCAGGTCACCTATCGCGGCCGCGTCGGCTGGGCGAGCGCGCGCTTCCTGACGACCCGCGTCGCGCACGCGCCGCGCCATCGCGTCCGCCCGGCGGCTCCGGTGGTGCCCGTCGTCCCTGTGGTGCCCTTCGCCCAGCCGGGCGTGAGCATCCAGCTCGGCTTCGGCACCGCGCCGCGTTATCACGAGCACCGCCGCTATCAGCCGCCGCGCCACCACCGCGTGCAGCGCGATCGTCATTGGCGCGATCGCCATTGGCGCGAGGGCCGTCGCCATTGGTGACGCGAGCGCGTCGCGCTTGACGCGAGCGGCGCTCGGGCGCACTTGCAGAGCGTGCCCGGCTCACCCGAGCCGGGCCGCTTCACGAGGCTCCCGGCGCGCATGAGCGGCTCCGCTAACGACCTCTTCGGCGAGACCCCTCGCGACCGCGAGGGCCCGGCACAAGGCGCAGACGCGCCGCGCCCGCTCGCCGACCGGCTGCGCCCGAGCCGCCTCGAGGAGGTGGTGGGGCAGGATCATCTCGTCGGCGAGAACGGCGCGCTCACGCGCCTGATCGCCTCGGGCTCGATCGGCTCGCTCGTCTTCTGGGGGCCGCCCGGCACGGGCAAGACCACGGTCGCGCGCCTCCTCGCCGGCACGACGAGCCTCGCCTTCGAGCAGATCTCTGCGATCTTCACCGGCGTCGCCGACCTGAAGAAGGTCTTCGAGGCGGCGCGGCTGCGACGCGCGAACGGGCGCGGCACGCTGCTCTTCGTCGACGAGATCCACCGCTTCAACCGCGCCCAGCTCGACGCCTTCCTGCCCGTGATGGAGGACGGCACCATCACGCTCGTCGGCGCGACGACCGAGAATCCGAGCTTCGAGCTCAACGCCGCGCTCCTCTCGCGCGCCCGCGTCCTCACCTTCCGTGCGCTCGACGAGGCGGCGATCGAGAAGCTGCTTTCCCGCGCCGAGGCGGTGACGGGGCAGGCGCTGCCCCTCGACGCGGGCGCGCGCGCCGCGCTCCTGCGCATGGCGGACGGGGACGGTCGCGCCGCGCTCACGCTGGCGGAGGAGATCTGGCGCGCCGCCCGGCCCGGCGAGGTGCTCGATGCGGGCGGCCTCGCGGAGATCGTGCAGCGCCGCGCGCCGATCTACGACAAGGCGCAGGAGGGGCACTACAATCTCATCTCCGCGCTCCACAAGACGATCCGCGGCTCGGATCCGGACGCCGCGCTCTACTATCTCGCCCGCATGCTCGATGCCGGCGAGGACCCGCTCTTCCTCGCGCGCCGGCTCGTGCGGATGGCGGTGGAGGATATCGGGCTCGCCGATCCGCAGGCGCTCGTCGTCGCCAACGCGGCGAAGGACGCCTACGATTTCCTCGGCAGCCCAGAGGGCGAGCTCGCGCTCGCGCAAGCCGCGGTCTATCTCGCGACCGCGCCGAAATCGAACGCGCTCTACGTCGCCTACAAGGCCTCCGCGCGCACGGCGAAGGAGCACGGCTCCCTGATGCCGCCCAAGGCCATCCTCAACGCGCCGACGAAGCTGATGCGCCAGGAGGGCTACGGCTCGGGCTACCGCTACGACCACGACGAGCCGGACGCCTTCTCGGGCCAGGATTACTGGCCCGAGGCGCTCGGCCGCCAGCGCTTCTACGAGCCCGTCGACCGCGGCTTCGAGCGCGAGGTGAGAAAGCGCCTCGACTGGTGGGAGCGCCTGCGCCGCGAGCGGCGAGGGGAGGGGGGCTGAGGCCTTCGGCCCCGTCGTTCCGGGGCGCGAACCAGCCCCGGAATAACGGGTCACGGGAGTCACGCAAACTCAAAGCGCGTCGCCCCGCAGGAGGCGGGGACCCTCCGGACCGGGCACGCCGGCCGCTTCCCGCACGAAGAAGCGCTTCGCGAAACCCATCCGGTCGACGAGGCCGAGCCCGACGTCGCGCAGGAGGCGCACCGGGGCGATGTCGTTCGAGAACAGCCGGTTGAGCCCGTCCGTCACGAGGCCCATCGCCAGCGTGTCGGCGCGGCGCGCGCGCTGGTAGCGGGCGAGGGCGTCGGCGCCGCCGGGATCCATGCCGAGCCGCACGCGCTCGACCACGATCTCCGCGAGCACGGCCGCGTCGCGAAGCCCGAGATTGACGCCCTGGCCGGCGATCGGATGGACGACGTGGGCGGCGTCGCCCGCGAGCGCGAGACGCTCGCCGACGAAGGCGCGCGCCATGCCGAACTCGAGCGGGAAGGCTTCGAGCGGGCTCTCGAGCGCGATCTCGCCGAGCTCGAGCCCGAACCGGCGCTCGATCTCCTCGATGAGATCCTCCGGGTGCAGCGCGAGGATGTGGGCGACATTCGCCCGCCGCTCGCTCCAGACGATCGATGAGCGGTGGCCGAGGCTGCCGCCCGGCGGCAGCGGCAGGATCGCGAAGGGGCCGGAGGGCAGGAAATGCTGGGTCGCGCGGCCCTCGTGGTCGCGAGCATGGCCGATCGTCGCGACGAGGCCCGATTGCGGGTAGGTCCAACCGGTCCAGCCGATGCCGGCGACCTCGCGCAGGCGCGAGCGCTTGCCGTCGGCGGCGATCGCGAGGGCGGCGTCGAGCCGCTCCCCGTCGGCGAGGCGCACGCGCATGGTGCCGTCCTCCGGCGTGGCGCGGCGCACGCCGATCGCGCGAAGTTCGACGCCGGCGGAAGCGCAGGCCTCGCGCAGCGCGCCCGCGAGCGCGGCGCTCTCGACCATGTGCGCGAAAGGCTCGCCCGGCTCGGCTTCCCCGCCGAATTCGAGGAAGACCGGCCGCACCGGATCGGCGAGGTGGCTGTCGGTGATCACCATCTCGCGCATGGGCTGCGCCCGATCGGCGATCTGCGCCCACACCCCGAGCGCCGAGAGCATGCGCCGCGAGGCCGCCGCGATCGCGTAGGCGCGCCGGTCGCTCGCGGGGTCCCGCGCGAGCGCCGGGTCGCAGACGACCACCTCGACCGCGCGGGCGCCGCCGCGGGCGATCGCGAGCGCCAGCGCGAGGCCGACGAGGCCGCCGCCCGCCACCACCACCCGCCAGGGCGTCGCGCCCGAAGGCCGAGCCGTTCCGTTCTCGCGCGCCATCACGCCACTCCTGTTCTTTCGTCCTCGAACCGCGCCGCGGGCTCGCCCGTTCCCCGCGAGCCCGGCCGATTTCTGCTACAGATGGCCGGACCCGCGAATCCCGAGGAGCTTCCTAGCACATGGCACGCGCCGTCGAAGAGCTGTTGTCGATCCTCGACCTCGAGCAGCTCGAGCACAATCTGTTCCGTGGCCGCAGCCCCCAGGTCGGCTGGCAGCGAGTCTTCGGCGGCCAGGTGATCGGCCAGGCGCTGATCGCCGCCTGCCGCACCGTCGAGGAGCCGCGCCGGCCCCACTCGCTCCACGCCTATTTCCTGCTCGGCGGCGACCCGAAGACGCCGATCATCTACGAGGTGGACCGCATCCGCGACGGGCGCTCCTTCGCGACGCGCCGCGTGGTCGCGATCCAGCACGGGCGCGCGATCTTCTCGATGTCGGCCTCCTTCCAGCACGACGAGCCGGGCCTCGACCACGCCGCGACCATGCCCGACGTGCCCGATCCCGAGACCCTGCCCGGCGAGGAGGAGATGCGCGCGCGCATCATGCCGATGATGCCGCCCGCCGCGCGCGCCTATTTCGAGCGCGAGCGCCCGATCGAGCTGCGCCCGGTCGAGCTCGAGCGCTACCTCCCCCGCGAGGCCGGCGCCGCACCGCTGCCGCCGCGCTTCCACGTCTGGATCCGCACGACGGGGCCGCTTCCGGACGATCCGGCCATCCATCGCTGCGTGCTCGCCTACGCCTCCGACATGACGCTGCTCGATTCCTCGCTCATTCCGCACGGGCGCACCGTCTTCCAGCGGTCGATCCAGGCCGCGAGCCTCGATCACGCGCTGTGGCTCCACCGCCCGTTCCGCGCCGACGAATGGCTCCTCTACGCGCAGGAGAGCCCCTCCGCCTCCGGCGCGCGCGGGTTTTCGCGCGGGCTGATCTTCACGCGCGACGGCCGCCTCGTCGCCTCGGTGGCCCAGGAGGGGCTCGTGCGCGACATCGGGGAGGAGGGCGGTCGCTAATCCAGGCCGAGGCATCCGCAATCCTGCGAAGCCGACGCGGCAGCCGCGCCGCGCTACCGTTCCATCCGCTAGACACACGCAAGAGGGCGGGTACGTGGACGGTGGAGTGGTCGCCAAGAGCGAGTTCGGGGCGCCGTCGAGCGCGCCGCCCGCGCGCGACCTGTGCACCGATTGCGGCATCTCGCGCTCGTCGGACCCGAAGCGCTGCGGGCGCGCCTGTCAGTTCATCAAGCCGGATTACCCCGCCCTCGAAGCGCAGGTGCACGGCCGCGCGCGCGACCCCGAGCGTCCGGACGAGCTGCATTTCGGCCCCTTCCGCCGCATGGTCCGCGCCTCCTTGAAGGCGCCGCGCGAGGGTGCGCAATGGACCGGGATCACGACGCGCATCGCCGAGCGGCTTCTCGAGACGAAGGCGGTCGAGGCCGTGCTGACGATGGCCCCCGATCCGGAGGATCGCTGGCGCCCCGTCCCCGTCCTCGTCACGGACGCGGCCGACCTCGCCGCCTGCCGCGGCATGCGGATGGGCTACGCGCCGCTGCTCTCCCTGCTCGAGCCCGCCCGCGCGCGCGGCATCACGCGGCTCGCCGTGATCGGCATCCCCTGCCAGGTCTACGCGCTGCGGGCGCTCGAGCGGGAGCTCGGCTTCGAGCGGCTTTACGTCATCGGCACGCCCTGCTCGGACAACACGACCACCGAGCGTTTCCACGAATTCCTCGCGCTCCTCGACGCGGCGCCGCAGACGATCTCCTATCTCGAGTTCCGCGCCGATTACCGGGTCGAGATCCGCCACGACGACGGGCGGGTGCGCACGATCCCGTTCCTGAAGCTTCCGATCTCCAAGCTCCCGGGCGATTTCTTCCCGCTCACCTGCCGCACCTGCGTCGACTACACGAACGTGCTCGCGGACGTGACGGTGGGCTATATGGGCGGGGAGGGGCAGCAATGGCTGATCGTGCGCAACGGGCGCGGCGAGGAGCTGGTCTCGCTCCTCGGCGAGGAGGTCGCGCTCTCCCAATGCGGGTCGAAGGGCAAGCGCCGCTCGGCGGTCGCGGGCTTCGTCGCCAACGTCGCGCGCGCGGCCGGCGGGCTCCCCTTGCGCGCGATGCCCGATTGGGCGCGTCCGATCGTGGCCTTCCTGCAACCCCGCATCGGCCCCCGCGGCCTCGAATTCGCCCGCGCCCGCGTCGAGATGAAGGCCGCCGAGACCGTGCTCCACCTGCGCCGCGCGAGGCGCAAGCGCATGCGCGCGATGATCCCCGCCCATGTCTGGCGCCTCGTCGCGCCCTACGGCCTCGCGCCCGAGGCGGGGGAGGGGGGCTCGGGCGGGGAGGGCCCGTGATCGGGCTCTGGGAATGCTATCAGGGGTGTCATCAAGTCAGTCGCGCCGGGTCAGTGCTCCACCGGTGTCATCCCCGGCCGGAGGTCGCTTGCGACCGGAGGGGAAGGGGACGAGAGCACGAGAATCGCTTGCGAAGCAAGCACTTGCTTGCGGCGACCAGCCGCCTGGTCGGCGGCGCGAGCGCTTGCTCCGCAAGCTTCTTCCTGTGCTGGGTCCCCTTCCCCTGCGCACGCTAAGCGTGCTCCGGCCGGGGATGACACGGGGGAGCTGCCCCGACGATGTCATCCCGGACGCCGAAGGCGATCCGGGACCCATACCCTCGACGGTTCGGTCGCAGCCTATAGGCTGCGTCCCGCCGAGGTTCGATGCTCCTCGGGAGTGAAGCGAGCGCGGCAAGCGCGCTCGGATCGTCGTCGAGGATATGGGTCCCGGGTCCGCTTCGCGGCCCGGGATGACACCATCACTGCATTCGCACACCTCACTCCGGCGCCACCGCCCCCGTGCGCTGCGTGATCAACCCGTAATGCTCCACCCGGCGGTGGCGGGCGAAGTCGAAGACCGTCTCCTTGCCGAAGCGGGTCGCGTCGAGGTCGCAATCGCGCACCAGGATGCCGTCGTCCTCGTGGGGGATCTCGCCCAGGATGACGCCGTCGGGGTCGACGATGCAGGTGCCGCCCATGAGGTGGTGCCCGTCCTCGGTGCCCGCCTTGGCCACCGCGACGACGAAGGTCGAGTTCTGGTAGGCGCCGGCCTGGACGGAGAGGCGGTGATGGAACATCCGCTGATCGTGCGCCTCGGCGCCCTTCTGCGAATTGACCGACGGCGTGTTGAAGCCGAGCAGCACCATCTCGACCCCCTGCAGCCCCAGCACGCGATAGGTCTCGGGCCAGCGGCGATCGTTGCAGATGCACATGCCGAAGACGCCGCCCATCGTGCGCCAGACGGGAAAACCGAGGTCTCCGGGCTCGAAATAGCGTTTTTCGAGATGCTGATGGGTGCGCTCGGGGTCGAATTCGTCGTGGCCGGGCAGGTGGATCTTGCGGTAGGTCCCGACGATCGCGCCCGCCTTGTCGACGAGGATCGCGGTGTTGAAGTGCCGCCCCTCGGGGGTCAACTCGGCATAGCCGAAGCTCATGCCCATCCCGTGCTCCCGCGCCCGCGCGAAGAGGGGGGCGGTGGCCTCGTTCGGCATCGCGCGCTCGAACCAGACGTCGGCCTCGGCCCGATCCTCGTGATACCAGCGCGGGAAGAAGGTGGTGAGCGCGAGCTCCGGGTAGACGACGAGGTCGGCGCCTTCGCGCGCGGCCTCGTCCATCAGCGCGATCATGCGCGCGACGACGGCCTCGCGCTTCTCGTCTCTCTGAATGGGCCCGAGCTGGGCTGCGGCGACGCGGATCTTGCGCATGGTCTCTCGTCTCTCGGTTGCAAATCCCTCCCCGTAGGGGAGGGCGGACTGGCGAGCGCGAGCGAGACAGGCCGGGTGGGGCACGGGTGGAGGTAATTCTGCGAACGTCGTGCCCCACCCGACCCCAGTCGCGTCGCTCCCGGGGCCACCCTCCCCTACGGGGAGGGATCACCCTCTCACATCACGGCCTCGATCAGAAACGGACCGCGCTCCGCATTCGCCTCGCGGATCGCGCGCATGAGATCGCGCGCGCAGGCGACGCGGCGGCCCGGCACACCCATGCCGCGGGCGAGGGCCACGAAATCGAGCTCGGGGCGGTCGAGATCGAGCATGTCGAGCGCGCTGCGGCCGGGATTGGCGCCGACCGCATACAGCTCCTGCTTGAGGATCTCGTAGGAGCGGTTGGCGAAGATCACGGTCGTCACGTCGAGCTTTTCGCGCGCCTGCGTCCAGAGCGCCTGGATCGTGTACATCGCCGAGCCGTCCGCCTGGAGCGCCAGCACCCGGCGGTCCGGGCAGGCGATCGCGGCTCCCGTGGCGAGCGGCGGGCCGATGCCGATCGCGCCGCCGGTGAGCGCGAGCCACGAGGTCGGCGGCGCGCCGGCGCAGGTGGGGTAGATCTGCCGGCCGGCGGTGATGCTCTCCTCGGTGATCACCGCGTTCTCGGGGATCGCATTGGCGATCGCCGCGGCGAGACTGTCGTGGGTGATCGCCCCCGCGCGGGGCTCCTCGGGCAGGGGAGCGTTTGCGATCGCGACCGGCTTGGCGCCGATCCGGTCGGCGAGCGCGGCGATCGCAGCCGGCCCGTCGCCGTCGAACCCCGCGAGGCGGATCTCCGCGCAGCCCTCCGGCAGGAGCAGGCTCGGTCGGCCGGGATAGGCGAAGAACGCCACCGGCGGCTGTGCCTCGATCAGGATCGCGTGGGAATAGGGCGCCAGCCGCTCGAGGGCGATCGCGATGGGATAGGGGATCTTCTCGATCGCGCCGCGACCGCGCCCGCGCTCGATGCGCCGGTTCGAGGTCGGCGCGAGGAGACCCGCGCCGGTTCGCGCGCAGATCGCATGAAGGGACGCGATCGCCTCCACGCTCTCCAGCACCGCGCCGCCCGCGATGATCAGCGTCCGCGCCCCGTCCCGCTCGAGCGCCGCGACCGCCGCCGACAGCGCGTCCGCGTCGAGCGCGGCCGGCGGGGCGGGCGCGATCGGTGCGGCGACGATCCCGCCCTCGTCCCAACCGAGATCGGCGGGGGCTATCAGCGTCGCGGCCCGTCCCGGCTTGCCCGTCGCGATCGCGAGCGCCTGCATCGCCTGCGCCGCGAAGCTCTCGGCGGAGCGCGCGGTGTCGACGTAGTCACTGAAGGGGGCGGCCGCGCCCGCGCAATCGGCGGTCAGCGGCGCGTCGTAGACGCGGTGGCGCACGGCGTGATCGCCGAGCAGCGTCAGCATGGGCGTGCGCGCCTTGCGGGCATTGTGCAGGTTCGCCCCGGCATTGGCGAAACCCGGCGCGAGGTGGAGCAGGCTCACCGCCGGCTTGCCCGCCATGCGCGCATAGCCGTCGGCCGCTCCGGTCACCACGCCCTCGAACAGGCCGAGCACGCAGCGCATCAGATTCGTGCGGTCGAGCGCATCGACGAATTGCATCTCGGAGGTGCCGGGATTGGCGAAGCAAACATCTATGCCGGCTTGGTGCAGGCTGCGGACGACGCTTTCGGCTCCGTTCATCGCGTTCTCCGGCGCGAGGACCGGGCCCGCGCGATTCGGTTTCATCGGCCGCCATTGTGGGACGATGCGCAGCCCCACGCCAACACCGGATGCCGCCCCTTCGGGATGGGGGAAACACGCAAAGGGGGAGGGGCGCGTGTCATCCCTCCCCGGAGGGGAGGGTGGACGCTCGAGCGTGAGCGAGAAAGGCCGGGCGCCACCTCTTCCGATGGGAGCCGCCGAGGCGGCACCAAGACGCGGCATCCTGCACGCCCCCCACCCCCGACCGCTCCCCAACGAAGCTCCCGAGTGCTCATATCGGCGGTCGTCCATGCGTTCGAAGAAAGCGATGCGGCCGCTGTCCTTCCCCTCAGGGGAAGGTGGCTCCGACCCCGAACAGGGGTCGGAGACGGATGGGGTTATTCGCTCCGAAGGAGCGAAGGGGCGTCGAGAGCCGCCGTACGTAAGGAGCTTTACGACAACGCCCCTTCGCCGCTTTCGCGGCGAATGACCCCATCCGACCCGTCGGCTTCGCCGCCGGGCCACCTTCCCCTGAGGGGAAGGACAGCGGCGGCGCCTCGTTGCGACAGCTCAAGGGGAGGGATGCGCCGCGATCGCGTGGAAGAACGTCCCGCTCACGCGGCCGACCCGGTGGCCGGCGGGGCCGAGATCGGCGCCTTCGGCATCCCGATGCGTGGCGAAGGCGTGTTCGCGGCTGTCGTCGCGCCAGGTGATCGCGGCATAGTGGAATTCGTGGCCGACGAGCCGCTCGCCCGCACGCCCGAGCGGCCCGTCTGCGAGGAGGGTCGCGACGCGGTAGCCCAAATTCATCCGGCGCTTGGCGAAACTCGTCTCTACCGGCAGGAGCCCGAGCATCGGGTGGACGATCCCGTCCGCATCCTCGATCGCGCGGCCGAGCGTCATATAGCCCCCGCATTCGCCGTGGACGGGCTTGTCCCGCGCGAAAGCGCGCGTGCCCGCACGGAAAACCTCGCAGGCGGAGAGCCGGCCCGCATGGAGCTCGGGATAGCCGCCCGGCAACCAGAGCGCGTCGCAACCCTCCGGCGGCTTTTCGTCGGCGAGCGGAGAGAAGGGCACGATCTCGGCGCCCGCCGCGCGCCAGCCGGCGATCACGTGCGGATAGACGAAGGAGAAGGCCGCGTCCTGCGCGAGCGCGATCCGCTGGCCCGGCGGCCGCAGGCGTGCCGCGGGCTCCGCCGAAGGCAGAACGGTCTCGCGCGCGGCCGCTATCACGGCATCGAGGTCGAGCCCGGCTTCCACCGTGTCCGCGAGGCGCTCGATGCGGGCCTCGAGATCGGCCGTCTCGCCCGCCTGGACGAGGCCGAGATGGCGCTCGGGCAGAGCGAGCTCCGCCTCGCGGGCGAGCGCGCCGAGCACCGGGATGCCGGTGCGCGACAGGCCGTCCTCCGCCAGCCGGCGATGGCGCGCGCTCGCGACCTTGTTGAGGATCACCCCCGCGATCGCGATCCGCTCGTCGAAGGCGCGGCAGCCGAGCGCGACCGCACCCGCCGATTGCGCATGGCCCGAGACGTCGAGGACGAGGAGCACCGGCCAGCCCATCAGAGCGGCGAGGTCGGCGCTCGCGCCGGTGCGCCCGCGCGGGCCGCGGATGCCGTCGAAGAGCCCCATCGAACCCTCCGCGATCACGATGTCCGCCCCCGCGACCGCCTCGCCGACCACGCTCGCGATGAGCCCGTCCGACATCGCGAAACTGTCCGCGTTGACGGAGGGCGCGCCGGTCGCGGCGGCGTGGAAGGCGGGGTCGATGTAATCGGGACCGGATTTCACGCCCCGCACCACGAGTCCGCGTCGCACCAGCGCCCGTTGCAGCCCGAGCGCGAGCGTCGTCTTGCCCGATCCCGAGCGCGGGGCGGCGACGAGGAGGCCGCGCGGCGCCCTCATGCGCTCGCCGCCTGCCGATAGGCGAGGAGGTGCTCGGCGAGCGCGGCGCGCACCCGCGCGATGGCGCCGATCGCGACGATGGCGGGCGAGGCGATGCGGCCGGCCTGCGCGAGCGCCGGCAGCTCGGCGAGCGACGCCTCGATGATCTCCTCGCGCGTGCTGGTGGCGGCGTGAACGACGAGCACGGGCGTCGTCGCGGCAAGCCCGCCTTCGATCAGCCCGGCCGCGATCGAGGGCAGCGTCGACACCGCCATGTAGAGCACGATCGGCGCGCCGGTGCGCGCGAGCGCCGCCCAATCGGTGCCCCCGGCGCCTTCCGCGGCATGGCCTGTCGCGAGGACGACGGCGTGGTTCGTGTCGCGCGTCGTCGCGGGCACGCCGTGGATCGCGAGCGCGGCGAGCCCACTCGAGACGCCGGGCACGATCCGGAAGCGGATGCCGGCCTGCGCCAACGCCAAAGCCTCCTCGCCGCCGCGGCCGAAGACGAAGGGATCGCCGCCTTTGAGCCGCACGACGCGCTTGCCCGCCCGCGCGAGCGCGATCAGCCGCTCGCAGATGTCGCGCTGGACGGCAGACGGCTTGCCGCCGCGCTTGCCCGCATACTCGAGCACCGCCCCCTCGCGCGCGAGCGCCAGCACGCCCTCGCCGATCAGCGCGTCGTGGACGACGACGTCCGCCTGCGCGAGCGCGTTCGCGGCATGGACCGTGAGGAGCCCCGGATCGCCGGGGCCGGCGCCGACGAGCCAGACGGTCCCCGGCTCGATCGCCGGCGTGAGACGTGACAGCGCGCTCATGCGGGCTCCCGATGATGAAATTGCGCGACACTCGGCGTATAGACACGGGAATGGACGAGGCAAGCCGCGATATCGACGAGAAACCCGCCCCGGCTCTGCGCCGCGGCTGGACGACCGGCAGCTGCGCGACCGCGGCCGCGCGGGCGGCCTATGGCGCGCTCGTCACGGGCGCCTTCGCCGATCCGGTCGAGATCGTCCTGCCGAACGGCGCGCGCGTCGCCTTCACCCTCGCCCGCGAGGAGATCGGTCCGGATTTCGCCCGGGCCGGCGTGGTCAAGGACGCGGGAGACGATCCCGACGTCACCCACGGCGCGCTCGTGATCGCCACCGTTCGGCGCGCGCCTCTCGGCGCCGGCATCGTCTTCGAGGCAGGGGAGGGGGTCGGCACGGTGACGCTCCCCGGCCTTCCGCTGCCCGTCGGCGAGCCCGCGATCAACCCGGTGCCGCGGCAGATGATCCGCGAGAATCTGGCCGAGGCCGCATCCATGCTTGGCGGGCCGCAGGATCTCGTCGTCGAGATCGCGATCCCCGGCGGGGAGGCGCTCGCCGAGCGCACCCTCAATCCGCGGCTCGGCATCGTCGGCGGCTTGTCCGTGCTCGGCACGACCGGGATCGTGGTGCCCTATTCCTGCGCGGCCTGGATCCACTCGATCCATCGCGGCATCGACGTCGCTCGCGCGGGCGGGATCGCGCATGTCGCGGGCGCGACGGGGGCGACCTCCGAGGCCGCCGTGCAGATGCTCTACGGGCTGCCGGACCAGGCGCTGATCGACATGGGCGATTTCTGCGGCGGCATGCTCAAGTATATCCGCAAGAACCCCGTCCAACGCGTGACGATCGCGGGCGGAATCGCCAAGATGACGAAGCTCGGCCAGGGCCTCCTCGATCTCCATTCCCGCGCGGGCGCCGTCGACAAGGACTGGCTCGCCGAGCGCCTCGCGGAAGCCGGCGCCGATGCCGCGACCGCCGAGGCCGCGCGCTCGGCGAACACCGCGCTCGCGGTGCTCGACGGCGCCAAGGCGGCGGGCCTCCCGCTCGGCGACGTCGTCGCCCGCCACGCCTGGGCGCATGCGGCCAAGGCCCTGCGCGGGGCGCAGGTCGCGCTCGAGATCGTGGTGTTCGACCGCGAGGGCCGCCTCGTCGGGCGCGCCCCATTCCATCCCGTCGCGTGATTTCATCGCTCGCCCTCCGGAATGGCGCGGGGGCGGAAGCGGCGGTCGTAGCCGGTCGAATAGAGCGCGCTGCGGGCCTCCCCCGCCCCCGCGAGCGCCGGGCCGACCAGGATGAGCGCCGTGCGCTCGAAGGCGCCGCCTGCTTCCTCGGCCAGCCGGGCGAGGGGCGCGCGCAAAACCGTCTCGTCCGGCCAGGAGGCGCGGTAGACGATCGCGGCGGGGCAATCGGCGCCGTAGAAGGGCACGAGTTCGGCGACCACCTCGCCGAGCTTGTGAATGGAGAGGTGGATCGCCAGCGTCGCGCCGGTCGCGGCGAAGGCGGCGAGCCGCTCGCGCTCGGGCATTTTGGAGGCGCGTCCGGGCGTGCGGGTGAGGACGACGCTCTGGGCGATCTCGGGCACGGTCAGCTCGCGTCCCAAAGCCGCCGCGGCGGCCGCGAAGGAGGGCACGCCGGGGGTCACCGTATAGGGGATTGCGAGCGCATCGAGCCGCGCGATCTGCTCGCCCATCGCGCTCCACACCGACAGATCGCCCGAATGCAGCCGCGCGACGTCCTCGCCGCGGGCGGTCGCGCCGATCATCTCCTCGAGGATGGCGTCGAGATCGAGCGGGGCCGTGTCGACGATCCGCGCGCCGGGCGGGCACCAGGAGAGGATTTCAGGCGGGACGATCGAGCCGGCATAGAGGCAGACGGGGCATGCTTCGACGAGCGTGCGCCCCCGCACCGTGATCAGATCCGCCGCCCCGGGCCCCGCGCCGATGAAATGGATCGTCATGGGAAGCCCCCGCGAAATCCCTCCCCGGAGGGGAGGGTGGCCCCCGGAGCGTCAGCGACAGGGGTCGGGTGGGGCCCGAGGTTTGAAGCAAATCCTCCACCCGGGCCCCGCCCGGCCTTTCTCGCTCCGCTCGAAAGTCCACCCTCCCCTCCGGGGAGGGAGGGGCGCGAGCATCCCTCCCCGGAGGGGAGGGTGGCCCCTGGAGCGTCAGCGACAGGGGTCGGGTGGGGCCCGAGGTTTGAAGCAAATCCTCCACCCGGGCCCCGCCCGGCCTTTCT
>NZ_JBKBQG010000036.1:0-42551 GCF_046292825.1 Salinarimonas sp.
GGCTGCGCCGCCGGGCCACCTTCCCCTGAGGGGAAGGAGAGCGGCGGCGGCAGCCGAATCGGCGCGCATCACGTCTCGACCCTCACCCGCGCACCGAATCACCCCCAGACGTCGGCGACGATGCCGGCGTACCAGCCCATGTTCTCGGCTTGCGTCTGGCGGCGCAGATCCGCGTCCTCTCCCGTCTGGGAGACGAAGGTCTCGGTGGCCGTGATCTTGCCGTCCTTGGGCTCGTAGCGCCCGCCGACCTTCACGGCGTCGTCCGTCGCGATCAGGCTCCAGCAGGTATTGGCGTAGCGGGCGGGGAAGGCGCGCGAGCCGGTGAGCGCGGCGCGGATCGCGTTTGCGGCGACCTTGGCCTGGCTGTTCGCCGAAAAGCCTGATTTCGGCATGTCGCCGGCGATGGTCGCATCGCCGAGGACCGTGATCGCCGGGTCCATGGTCGAGGCCATGGTGGCGGCGTCGATCGGGCAGAAGCCCGTCTCGTTGGCGAGCCCCGCATCCCGCGCGATCCGCCCGGCGACCTGGGCGGGGATGACGTTGATCATGTCGGCCTGGTATTCGCCGAAGCCGGTCTCCACCGTCATCGTCGCGGCGTCGACCCCGTGGATGCCCGAATGCATGTCCGGGTCCTGCCACTCGACCATGCCCGGATAATGCCGCTCCCAGCCCTCGATGAAGAGCGCCTGCTTCGAGAAGCTCGGCTTGGGGTCGAAGATCAGGATGCGCGAGGCGGTGTGGCCCTTGGCCTTCAGCACGTGCGCCATCATGGACACGCGCTCGTAGGGGCCGGGCGGGCAGCGATAGGGGTTGGGCGGGGCGATCATGACGATCCGCGCGCCGTCCTCGAGCGCGTCGAGCTGCGCCTTGAGGAGCTGCGTCTGCTGGCCCGCCTGCCAGGCATGCGGCAGCCGCTCGGCGGCCTCCTCCGAATAGCCCTCGACCGAGGAGAACACCATGTCGATGCCCGGCGCCACCACGAGGTGATCGTAGGTGACGTCCGTCCCGTCGGAGAGGCGCACGCTCCTGGCGTCGCGGTCGATGCCCTCGGCGCGGGCGCGCACGTGACGGATGCCGTAGGCGCTCTCGAGCGTGTCGTAGCCGTGCGTGATCGAGGCGAAATCCCGCACGTCGCCGAGATAGAGGTTCGAGTGGAAGCAGGTGGTGAAGCGCTCCTTCGGCTCGACGAGCACCACCTCGACCGCGCCTTGCGAATCGCGCGCGACGTATTTGGCGAGCGTGGCGCCGCCTGGCCCGCCGCCGATCACGACGAGGCGGGGTCTGTCGCTCTGCGCGAGCGCGGGGCGGGCGAGCGGAAGCGTGGCTGCGGCGCCGACGAGCGCGCCGGCCTTGAGAAGCGTGCGGCGTGAGATGTCCATGGCGTTCTCCTCCCGGCCGGCTCCCCCCGGCCAATGGTTTCTCTCGGTCTCGCGCGGGCCCGTCACGGCCCGAGCGTGGCGAAATACGCAGCCAGAGCGGCGATCTCCTCGTCGTCGTAGCGGCTCGCGATCGTCTGCATGACGGCGTTGTCGCGCTCCTTCCGGCGGTACTTGTCCATGACCAGCACGAAGCTCTCCTCCGGCCAGCCGACGATCGGCGGAATGCCGTCGAAGGCGCCGCTCGCCTGGTGGCAGGTGACGCATTCGCCGGCGAGATAGGCGCCGAACTCGACGTCGCCGGCGCGCGCGGCGGGCGCGCTCGCGAGAAGGGCGAGCGCGCAGAGCCCCGCCGCGACGCCCCGGAAGGGCGCCGCGCACGGGGCGCGGGGGAATCGAAGGGTCACGGGCGTTCCTCTCGTCTGCGGCGATTGTTCGCCTTATGATTGTGCCTGTCAATCCATGCGGCCACGCATCCCGTCCTCCGGCGTGACGTCGAGCACGCGCGCGCGGTTGGCGATGACGGCCTCGCCGGGCTTGCAATCCTCCATGCACGGCTCCCGCCAGAAATGCGCTTCCGACACGCCGCGGTCGTCGGGGAAGAAATTCGCCTCGTTGGGGAGCCGGATCTCGGTGAAGTTCTCGTTCGACAGCTCGAAATCCTCGTCGAGGATGACGTCGTTGAGGTAGAGGACGTAGGCCGTCACCGCGTAGAGCTCGTCCGGGCTCAGCGATTGCGCATTGCCGTAGGGCATCGCGCGGTTGATGTAGTCGATCAGGGTCGAGGCATGCGGCCAATAGGAGCCGACCGTCTTGACGGGATCGTGCGAGGCGAGGCTGCCCTCGCCGCCCGCGAGCATCGGCCAGCGCCCGGCCGCCTCCCCGAAATCGCCGTGGCAGACCGCGCATTGGGCGATGTAGACGTCCTCGCCGTCGCGCACCGTGCCGCGGCCGACGGGCAGTCCGTGCCCGTCGGGGCGGATGTCGATGTCCCAGCCGGCGATCTCCTCGGGCTTCGCCTCGCGCCCGAGGCCGAGCCCCGTCGGCAGCTCGATCGCGGCGACGGAGACCTCCGGTCCGGCATCGCCCGAGACCGAGCCCGGCCCTGCGGCATAGGCGAGCGAGCCGGCGAGGAGCGCGACGCCGGCGAGCGCGGCGATCTCAGGAAACCTCGACATTCTCCACCTCCCCGCTCGACATCACGTGCCAGGTCTGGATGCCGTTGTTGTGATAGATCGAGTTGACCCCGCGCACCTTGCGCAGCTCGTCCTTGGTCGGCTGCACGTAGCCGGTCTCGTCGATGGCGCGCGATTGCAGGAGGAGGGGCGAGCCGTCCCAGTCGAACTCGAAATAGAAGCGCGTCAACGCCTTGTTCCAGACCGGCCCGTCGAGCCGGGCGCGACGCCAATTGCGGCCGCCGTCGATGGAGACGTCGACCCCGGCGATCTTGCCGCGGCCGGACCAGGCGAGGCCCGAGATCACCGTGAAGCCGCGCGGATGATTGAGCGGCATCTGCGGCGAGGGGCTCGTGATCACGGACTTGGCGTCCATGACGAAGGTGAACTTGCGCGCGGAGCCGTCCTCGAGGAGATCGGTGTATTTCGAGGTCTCCTCGCGGTGATACCAGGGCTGGTCGCCGATCTCGATGCGGCGCAACCACTTGACCCACATGTTGGCTTCCCAGCCGGGGACGACCGCGCGCACCGGATAGCCGTTCTCGGGGCGCAGCATCTCGCCGTTCATGCGATAGGCGATGAGCACGTCGTCGAGCGCCTTCTCGATCGGCACCGAGCGCGTCATGCCGGCGGCGTCCGCGCCCTCGAGGAGGAGCCATTTGCCGTTCGGCTTCACGCCGGCTTCCGCGAGGATGTTGCGCAGCGGGATGCCCGTATACATGACCGAATGGATCATGCCGTGCGTGAACTGGCAGCCGTTGAGCTGCGCGCCGCGCCATTCCATGCCGGAATTGGCCGCGCATTCGCAGAAATAGGCGTGGTTCACGCGCGGGAAGCGCTTGAGGTCCTCGAGCGTGAAGACGAGCGGCTTCTCGACGAGACCGTGGACGATCAGCCGGTAATCGCGCGGGTCGATCTCGGCGATGCCGCCGTGATGGCGCTCGAAGCACAGGCCATTGGGCGTGATCGGCCCGTCGAGCTCGTGGATCGGGGTGAAGCTCACGGAGGATTCGCGCGAGGCGGTCAGCCATTCGACGTCGCGGCGGATGACGTGGCCCTCGTATTGCGAAGGCTTGCCGTAGGCGCGCACCGCCACACCGTCGCCGAGATAGCGCGACCAATCGGGCACGTTCGGCGGCAGGTTGTCCGGGTTGCCGATCTCGCGGGCGAGCGCCGTGCCGCCGCCCGCGAGCGCCGCGCCGCCCGCGGCGAGCCCCGCCTTCAGGAAGCCGCGCCGCGAGGCGATGCCGCCGCCCCCGCGCCCGTCTGTCTCGTTGCCCATCGAAGAAGTCCTCTTCTCGTCTCGTCTCGCGACCTCAGGCGCCGGTGACACGCACCCTGGCGGCGTCCTGCGGCGCGATCGTCTCGTGCTCGCGGATGTGATCCATCACCACGTCCCAGATCGGCGGGCCTTCCGTGCCCTCGTTGACGCTCGCCCAGCCGGCGACGACGTATTCGCGATCGGCCTCGATCGCCTCGCCGGTGCGCGTGAGGGTGAGGTCGGAGATCCGCCGGCCCATCGGCGCGGAGACGTCGATCGCGTAGGCGAGACCGCCGACGCGCACCATGTCGCCGCCCTGCTGGTAATAGGGATCGGGGTTGAACAGGTTGTCGGCGACGTCCTCGAGCACCTCCTTGAGGCGCGCGCCGGTCATGCCCATCCGGTAGGTGTTCGGATAGGTCATGGCGGTGACGTTGTAGACGTCCTCGACGGTGATCGGATCGCCCGGCAGCACCGAGGCGCCCCAGCGGAAGCCGGGCGAGAGCGAGATCTCGGCCTCGCGGCGCTCGAGCATCGCCTCGCAGATCACGTCGTCGAAGGTGCCGTTGAAATTGCCGCGCCGGTAGAGGAGCGTCTGCGCGACGCCGAGCTTCTCGGAGAGCAGCGCCTCGTGCGGCGCGCGGATCTCGGCGATCTTCGCCGCCATTTCCGGTTCGGGGGCGATCGCGTCGGAGAAGACCGGGATCAGCTTGTAGCCGAAATCGCGCACCTCCCCGCCCGAGATATCGAGATCGAGCCGCGAGACGAATTTCCCGTGCGATCCGGACGCGATGACGAGCGTGCGACCGACCATCACCGGCTCCGGCAGCGCGTCGTGGGTGTGGCCGGTGAGCACGACGTCGATGCCCGGCACGCGCGCGGCGAGCTTGCGGTCGACGTCGAAGCCGTTGTGGGAGAGAAGGATCACGAGCCCCGCCCCCTCGGCGCGCGCCGCCGCGACGGAGCGCGCGAGCGCCTCCTCGCGGATGCCGAAGGACCAGGAGGGGATCATCCAGCGCGGATTGGCGATCGGCGTGTAGGGGAAGGCCTGGCCGATCACGGCGATCTTCACGCCGGCGCGCTCGAGGAACGCGGTCGATTCGAAGACCGGCTCCTCCCAATCCGTGTCGCGGATGTTCTGGGCGAGGAAGGGGAAATCGAGCTCGTCGACGAGCTCCGCGACGCGCTCCTCGCCGAGCGTGAATTCCCAATGGCCGACCATCGCGTCCGGGCGCAGGAGCGCCATGGCCGAGACCATGTCGGCGCCGCCGGTGACGAGCGAGGTGTAGGAATTCTGCCAGGTGTCGCCGCCGTCGAGGAGGAGCGTGTTGGCGTCCCCCCGCTCGGCGCGGATCGCCGCGATCACGGTCGCGACCCGATCGAGCCCGCCCATGCGGCCGTAGGCGCGGGCGAGCGCGGCGAAATCCTCGTGGGCGAGCGCGTGGGCGAGCGCCGATCCCGGCTCGATGCCGTAGAGATCGAGGAGCGCGCGGCCGGAGACGTGCGGCACGAGCCCCTTGACCTCGCCGACCCCGAGATTGATCGCGGGCTCGCGGAAATGGATCGGCACGAGCTGGGCGTGGATGTCCGTCACGTGGACGATCGAGAGCCGCCCGACGCCGTTCATGGCGAGGAGGTCGTCCTGGCCGAGGCTCTGGCGGGCGAAGGCGCGCGACCAGCCCATCGGCAGGATCGCCGCGGTCGCCGCCGCCATCTGGAGGAAGTCGCGTCGCGTGGTCATGGGCCCGTTCCGGTCTCGTCGGTGCCGCCGAGGCCCGCTTCGGCGCGCGGGCGCGAGCAGCCGTGCGCGCGCTCGTCGCGCGCGCCGATCGGCGGCTGCCTCGGAAAGCGATGGCGTTGCGCGTCGGGAGAGGGCGGCGCGAGACCGCGCCGCGCCCGTCCGCGCGGCGGATCAGTTGACGGTGATCTGTTCCTGCGCGGTGATCACCGTGCCGTCGTCGTCGATCCAGGTGAAGGTGAGCGTGCCGGAGCGGTCGGGCTTCACGTGGAACTGGAAATAGGGATTGGCCGAGACGGCGGGTTCGATGTCGCAGGAGAACACCACCTGCCCTTCGAACTCGCACTTGAAGGTGTTGATGATCCGGCGCGGGATGACGTTGCCGTCGCCGTCGCGGCGCTGGCCGGATTCCATCGTGTGGGAGATGAGCGTCTTCACCTCGATGACGTCGCCCTTCGAGATCTCGGAGCGGTCGAGGCGGATACGGGGACGGGGGGTCGACATGGCGCGTGATCCTCGTGTTCGGATGGGGTCTCGAGCGTGTCCGAATCAGCCGCCGCAGCCGCCGATCGTCACCTTGACCTCCTTGCGGTCCATGAAGACCGAGCCGTCGCTCATCTTCGCCACCGCGATCACGTCCTGCGTGTTGGCGAGGCGGATGCGGGTATTGGCGAGCGCGATGCCCGACATCGGCGTGAAGGCGAACTTGGCGACGCCCGGGCGCGGATTGCCGTCGGCGACGACGAGCACCTCGACGACGTGGTCCTCCTCCGTCATCGGGCTGTCGACGGTAACCGTCATCGGCACCGTGTTGCCGTTCTCGGCGATCTCCGGCACGTCGAGCATGACGCGGCCCATGGTCGGCTCGCGGCCCTCCGTGAAGGCCATGATCTCGGCCATGTAATCGTCGGCGGCGGCCTGCGCCGGCGAGACGGCGACGCGCCCCAGCGCGCCGGCGGCGGCAACGGCGCCCACGCCCGCGAACAGCGCCTGGCGTCGGGTGAGCAACATCCTCATCGATCCTCTCCTTCTCGCGCCGCGCGCCCGGCTCGCGAGCCGGCACGACGCGTCCGTCCCTGCGCGCGGCAGGGCAGCGTCGGTCTTCGCATCAGGAGAACGACAGGCGCCGACGTCGATCGCGCGGCGCGCCCTCGCGCTCCTCCCAAAACACGGCCCGCTCTTGGCGGCGGACACATTCAGTTTTTCAGATGTTGCCTGCGGCGGCGGGTCCCGTCAACCGATTTTCGCCACGTTTCGGACTTCCCATAGAATTTTTTGCATGTATCATGGCTGCGACCGTTCGCCACAAGGACGGCCGACAAATCATCGCACGAGGCTCGGGAGGAAACGGCCTTGCGGAAGACCACAAGCATGGCGCTGGCGGCGACGCTGGCGGCCACGGCGGCGCTCGCCCTCTGGGGCGCGCCGACCTTCGCCCAGACCGACGAGGAGACCCAGCGCGGCCTCGAGCGGTTCCGCCAGATGCTGCGCGAGGACCCGTGGGCGAACCCCGCCCTTCTCGACGCCGATCGCGGCGAGGACCTCTGGCGCGAGGCGCGCGGACCCAACGGCGTCTCGCTCGAGACCTGCGATCTCGGCCTCGGCCCCGGCGTGGTGGACGGCGCCTTCGCGCAGCTGCCGCGCTATTTCGAGGATGCCGGTCGCGTGATGGATGCGGAGACGCGCATCCTGTGGTGCATGGAGACGATCCAGGGCATCGACACCGCCGCCTTCCTCGCGCGCCCCCATCCCGGCGGCGGCGCTCCGGTGAAGGAGGTCGGCGCCATCGCGACCTTCGTCGCCAACCGCTCGGAGGGCATGGATTTCGCGCCCCGCCTCGACGACGAGCCCGGCCGCGAGATGGTCGCGCTCGGCGAGGCCCTGTTCAACCGCCGCTCGGGGCCGTTCGACTTCTCCTGCGCCACCTGCCACGCGGAGAGCGGCCAGCGCATCCGCCTGCAGGAATTGCCGCATCTGTCGGATCCGGAGGAGGCGCAGGCGGTCGTCGGCGAATGGCCGGCCTATCGGATCTCGTCGACCCACGTGATGACGATGCAGCACCGCATGTACGACTGCTATTGGCAGATGCGCATGCCGCAATTGCTGTTCGGCTCGGAGGCGTCCGTCGCGCTCATCGCCTTCCTGGTCGACCGGGCCGAAGGCGGCGCGATCGCCGCGCCCGGCATCAAGCGCTGAGGGAGGTGACACCATGCGCACGCTTCTCGTCCCCCTCTGCGCCGCGGCGCTCCTCGCGACGCCCGTCCTCGCGACCTCCGCCTTCGGCCAGGACCGGCCGGAGATCTCGGTCGAGCGCAAGGACGCGGTGATCCGCGACGCCTTCCCCAATCTCGACGAGCAATGGGCCGCCAGACTCGTGCCCGACGAGACCATGCGAGTGTGCAACGAGCACGCGAACGAGCCGCCCGACGACCTCTTCGAGGAAATCCGCGAGCGCGCCGCCGCCTCGATCGTCTATCCCGAGGACGGCACGCTGATGGGCGATTGGAAGAAGGGCGAGGCCCTCGCCCAATCGGGCTACGGCATGCGCTTCACCGACTATCCCGCGCGGCGGGAGACGGGCGGGAACTGCTATGCCTGCCACCAGCTCACGCCGCAGGAGGTCTCCTACGGCACGCTCGGCCCGAGCCTTCTCGGCTACGGCAAGCTCAGGGACTTCTCGGACGACGCGGTCAAGGCCGCCTACGAGAAGATCTTCAACCCCCACGTCGTCTATCCCTGCTCGATGATGCCGCGCTTCGGCGTCAACGCGGTGCTCACCCCCGAGCAGATCAAGGACATCGTGGCCCTGTTGATGAACCCCGAATCGCCGGTCAATCAGTGATCTGAATGCGCTCCCGTCGACTGAATGATTTGTCGGCGGGAGCTTGCAACGTGATCCTGAAAGAGCTAAAGCCAAGATGGTTCATGCCTTTACGCAGGCAAAGATATGGCTTGTATTTATTGTGGCAGCGACGGACCTTTCTCAGCTGAACACGTCTTCCCCGTGGGCCTTGGGGGCAACGACAAGCAGTGGATCATCCGCGATAAAGTCTGCGCCACATGCAATACCGACGTCTTCTCGCGATTCGAAGCGCGAGTACTTAAATCGTCAATTATTGCGATTCCCCGAATGTTTTCACTCGGACTTAGGCCACGGCGGACTGGCAAGAGGCCCCAAAGGAATTTTGCGTTCACAAAGAACTCGGTCGTCGACACAACGAGCGGACGAAATTTAAAGATCGAGATTGGCCGCGGGGGCACGCCGGAGATCCTGCCTCAGATCTGGACTGATGGGAACAGCTACGAAATCAATGGCAAGGACCGCAACGAGATTTATGCTTTACTCTATAGAGTAAGAGAATTCACGGACGGCCTTTTTTCTATCGCGAGCCGCGCGTTAGACGCAGACGAGCGGAAGCTGTTTCAAGTTTATGGATTCAAACATCAGAGATCGAAGCTAGAGTCTTTTGGCGCAGAAACTGTGTCAAGCCTCCCAAGTGAATACGCTTGGCTTGATAGAATAGAACCTCAGGCGAAAACTGTACCGAGCGTCATCTATATGCGTCGAGATAGGGTACTCGTCGGAGAATTTCCAAGCGCTGAGGCCTATGCAGCTGAACTAATCACACTTAGCTATTCCACAATCTCAGAAGAGATTGCTGCTCAGGACGCTCATAGTCAAGTATTAGAAAATCCTCGTGTTAGCTTAACCGTTTCGACTGACTTTAGGGACTTAGATAGAATGCTTGTAAAGATATCACTAAATACAATATACCATTTGTTTGCCGTCGCTCCTGAGAGACTCCGGGGTGATGTAGCAAACTATGTGCTGACGGGAGACGGACAATACCTGTTTTCTCCAATACCACATAATTCGCTGCCATCATTTGAAATTACCGCTCGGCGACATCAGCATTTAGTGCTCATTCAACCGTTCGCCGAAGAAATCGCGGTAACGATAAGCCTATTCGGCTCTTTTAATTTTGTAGGTAGATTTGTTTTGTACGAAACCAATCCTAGAATCAACGCAGTATCAGTAATTGTAGATCACGAGTCGGAAACCATCGAAGCGCTGCCATTTGACGACTTCCTACTAGGAATTGCTCAGACTATCTGTAACGACGAATAGAACCAAGAGTTGCTGTCTTCGTTGTCAGAAAGCCTTAACCATCCGCGCCTAATGTCGGGACGTCTGGAGGCTCTAGCGACATGTCCGTCGATCCCGCGATCATGGCCGATCTCGAGGGGGCGCTCGCCGCGCGCGACCCGGTCGAGCGCGGTCGCGCGGGCGAACGGCTCGCCGATCTCTTCCTCGCCCGCGCCCCGAGCCTCGCCGAGGAACACGTCGCGGTCTTCGACGAGGTGCTCGAGAAGCTCGTCGGCGACATCACCTTCAAGGCCCGCGTCGCGCTCGCCGAGCGCTTCGCCGATTGCCCCAACGCGCCGCGCAAGGTGGTGCGCGAATTCGCGTCCGACCACGCGATCGCGGTCGCCCGCCCGGTGCTCGAGCGCTGCGAGCGCCTCGATCTCGAGACGCTCCTCTCCGTCGCGCAGGTGCGCGGGCAGGAGCACCTCGTCGCGATGGCGCGCCGCCGCTCGGTACCGGCGGAGCTCTCCGACGTGATCGTCGAGCGCGGCGAGCGGCGGGTCGTGCTCGTGCTCGCCGGCAATCCCGGCGCCGCCTTCTCTCCCGATGCCGCGGCGATCCTCGTCGCGCGCGCGCAGACGGACGACGGCCTCGCCCGCAGCGTCGCCGAGCGCGGCGACGCCTTCTCCGGCCGCTTCGCCACCCTCGTCGCCAAGGCCCGCGCCCATGTCCGCGCGACGCTCGTCGGCGACGGCGAGGACCCGGACGTGGTCGAGGCCCTGATCGACCGCATCGTCGGCGAGATCGCGGTGCGTGGCGACAAGCGCACGCTCATCGGCCAGTTCGCCGAGCCGATGGCGTCGGTGCAGGAGCGCGCCGCCGAGAACGGCCTGACCGAGCTCGACGCGCTCGGCGCGCTGCTCGACGGCAAGACCGCCGAGGCTTTGTGCGTGATCGCGGTGATGCAGGGCCTGCCGATCGAGTTCATCGCCCGCGCCTTCCACGCCGCGACGACCGCGCCGATCCTCGTCCTCTCCCGCGCCTGCGATTTCCGCTGGCGCACCGTCAAGCAGCTGCTCGCCGCCAAGCTCGGCCGCACGATGCCCGACGTGCTGGCCGAGGACGCCCGCGCCACCTACGAGCGGCTCGGCCCCTCGACCGCGCGGCGCGTGCTCCGCCAGGCGATCGCCAAGGAGCGCGGCGCGAAGCATTGAGCGCCGCGCCGCCGAAGCGCGCGTTCAGCCGAAGGCCGGCTTCGAGGGCATGTTCAGCTTGCGCAGGATCATCACGACCGGGCACAGACCCGTGAACGACGCCTGGATCAGGTGCGCGCCCATGATCCCCGTCACCCAGAGCCAAGCGGGGCTCTGATAGACGGCGAGGAGCACGCTCCCCAGGACGACGATGCCGACGACGAGCAGAATGGTGCGTTCGATGGTCATTCTCGCCTCCGATGGATCGGGGGAGCCCGGATCATCGCACCGTGTGTTCCGCCGCGGCATCCGCATCGATCCGGAGGCGGCCGATCTTGCCTGCCCCATCCCCTGTTCGCGCCCGCGCCGCTTGCCGCGGGGGCGCACCGCGCGCGACACTCTCGCGAGACGCCCCGCGAGAGGGCGAATGCCAGGAGGATGCGCCATGTCGAGCGATCGCACGACCGACCCCGCCCGCGACTTCGTCGTCACCCATGCCCGCGACGCCCGCTTCGAGGGCGGCCTGCGCGGCTTCTTCGAATATCGCGATCTCGCGATGCGAGAGGCGACCGACGGGCGCATCCAGGCGCACGTGATCCGCGCCAAGCCCGGCCACGCGCCCGCCGGCGGCTGGCACTACCACGTGCTCGACTTCCAGATGGTCTACGTGCTCGAGGGCTGGGTGCGCTTCGAATACGAGGGCGTCGGCGAGGTCCTGCTCGAGCCCGGCTCCTGCGTGAACCAGCCCCCCGGCATCCTCCACCGCGAGATCGCGCATTCCGAGGATCTCGTGCTTTTGGAGATCACCGCGCCGGCGCAGTTCGAGACGGTGGCGGTGGAGCGGTGAGGATGCCACTCCGTCTGGTGCCGGCTGTCGGGATCGAACCGACGACCTTCCGCTTCCAAGGCGCGACGACATGGCAGAAATCGCCGAATTCTGAAGCACGTCTTGGGATAGCCACCGTCCCGATCAGGTGCGAAATGAGGCTGAAGTCTAAACGGCATAGTCGCCGCCGAAGCTTGAGCGCCTGCCCTCTATCGGCACACCGCTGACGAAACAGGGTTCTGCTACCGTTCGGACAAGACCGCATCCTCCGGCGGACGCCCGGCCACCTTGTGCCAGTTCTACTTGCTTGATGTCGCGCTCCGTGCAACTCTTCACGAAGACGCACAGCGGAGAGCGGAGATGGCGAAGCACCTTGTCATCGCGGTAGATTGGTATGGCCCATATAGTGCTGCCGAGGCGAAGCTAAAGCTCTCAGACTTCCAATCCGAAGGTCTTTACTTTGCTTTAGGCAAAAACGGGAATTCTAGAAGCAAATCTCCGCAGTACGTCGGAATATCTACTGATTTAAAGAAACGAGTCAATCCTCAACATACAACGCTCAGCAAAATCGAAGACATCGAAATCTGGCTGGGAGAGGTGGGGACCGCCCGTCCCTCAGGGCGAAACATCAAAAGCACGCCACAGACTTTAGACTATTCAGAGTGGCTGCTCGCATATTTTATGGACGTCCCTTTGAACAAAAAGAAAACTCAGAGCATTCCGGACGTTGCGGTGTCCTTGCTAAACAGATGGTGGAAGAAGGACTATGCGACACCCCGAGCCAGGCGCCCCCATCCAGATTGGCCAGATTTCATCGATTATTTGGGCCACGATTATCCGGCGCGAATGGTCTGGTTTGGTGGCCGTGCGGAACGAATGAAACCGCCCTTTGAAGGCCGACTGCGACTGGACTGATTGGGCTTATCCCCTCGGTGGCGAGAGGTGTCCCGCCGGTCGACAGACGGAAAGCCTCACGAGAACGCATGTCCCGCTTCGCCTTGCCCTGCGTCTTCCCTCACAATCTTGCGCGAGCGGCGCGAACGATGCATGAACGTGTGTCGGTCGGTGGCACACGGTTGGCACGGACCTGTTCATGGCTCGTTCGACTTGCCGGCCAGTCGACCTTTTCCGGACAGGGTGGTGGCGACGTGGCTGCTCGTCTGCGCTCGACTCTTGTGCCGCTCGCGCAGAAGGGCGTCGACACCGCCTGGCGCCTGATCAAGACGTGGCGCGCGCTCTGGAAGGTCGCGAGCGCGATGCGCTACTGCCTCCTCGGCCAGGGCCCGAGCGCCGGCATTCGCCGCCAGGGGCAGCCGCGCCGTGCTCTGCGCTGGAGCGAGGGGGAGGTCGTGCGCCTCGTGAAGGCCGCCTGACGCCGCGGATACAAGGGGCTCGCTTGCATCGTCGCCGTGGCGTGGGATACGCAGCTCCGCACAATCATGGACACGCGTCGCTCAGGCGCGGTCGAGGTGCTCGCCGGAAGCGTCGGCCCCGGCGCGCTTGCTGCGAAGTTGGGGAAGCAGATCGACGACGCTCGCGCCCTCCAGGCGACCTACCTGCCTGTCGATCCGGCACTCGTGCGCGCGGCCGACGAAGCACGCCGGCGCGGCTGCGCCTTGCTGCGCGCGAGCGTGCCGAGCGCGCAGGCGGATGAGGCAGTTTCGACCACCTTGCGAACAGATCGAGGTGAAGAAAGGCTAAACGCACCCGCCAGGGCGTTCTAAACGCGGGTGCCCAGGCAGCACTAACTCATTGATAATGTTGGTGCCGGCTGTCGGGATCGAACCGACGACCTTCCGCTTACAAGGCGGGTGCTCTACCAGCTGAGCTAAGCCGGCGGGCGCGGAGGGAGCGCCGTCGAGGGATGGGGTAGCAGCGCGGCGGCGCGGGTGCAAGGGTGGGTTCACGGGCAGGAGCCGAAGCGGGGCCGCGCCCGAAAACGACGAAGGCGGCCCGGAGGCCGCCTGTTGTGTCGCGATCGCCGCGATGGGAGTTTGGAGCGGGCGAAGGGATTCGAACCCTCGACCCCAACCTTGGCAAGGTTGTGCTCTACCCCTGAGCTACACCCGCACCGCTCCGTGCCGGCCGCGTCGCTGTCGCGTCGCCGTCGGCGAGGCCGTTCTAATGGACCAGGCCGATCGGGATTGCAAGCGGAAAAATCGGGGTCGGCGAAAGATCGAGGGTTAACGCGGCCCTAACCCGCCAAGCGCAGGATCGGCCTCGGTTTCGACACGCTTTGCGGACAGCTTGCCGCCCATGACGGACACCGACACGCCTCGAGACGCGTCCTCGGACGCCGCCCCCGCCGGCCCGCGCCTCGCGCTCGCCGCCGCCGGAATCACGATCGCGGGCCTCGCCGCGTTCGGCGCCGTGCTCCTCGTCGCGCCGCGCGAGCCGGAGGCGCCGCTGGTGACGGGATCGATCGTCGAGGAGCCCGCCCCCGCCGAGAGCGCCGCGCTCGACACGCCCGATCTCGACGCTCTCGCCGCCGCGCGCCCGAGCGAACCCGCGCCTGCGCCGGTCGCCGCCGTGCTGCCGCCGCCGCCCGCGCCCTTCGCCGCGATCCGCGATTCGCGGACGCTGCGGCTCACCGGGGCGGTGGCGAGCGAGGCCGAGCGCGCCGCGATCCTCGCCTTCGCGCAGACGCGCTTCGTGGCCGAACCCGTTCTCGACGAGATGGCGGTCGACGCGGCCGCGCTCGCCGCGCCCGAGCCCGTGACGCAGGCGGCGCTCGTCGCCCTCTCCCGCCTCGCCGAGGGGGAGGCGCGGCTCGCCGAAGGCGCGCTCGTGCTGGAAGGCCGCAGCCTCTATCGGCAGGTCGCCGGGCGGGTCGAGGCCGAGCTCGGCGCGCAGCTGCCCGCCGGCTGGCAGGCGCGGCTCTCGCTCGCGAGCCCGGACGCGGCAGCCGAACCGACGATTCCCCCGGTCCCCGCGCGCGCGCGCACGGCGCCGGTCGCGGCGTCCGTCGTCACGCCGGCCGTGGCGGGAAGCCCGGGTGCGAGCCTGCCTTCGGCAGACGCGGTTCCTGAGGCGTCTGCGGAGGCGTCTGCGCAGGTGCCTCCCGGCGCGCCTCTCCTCGAATCTCCCCTGCCGCCTCTGCCGCAGCGGGCGGCGCTGACGGATCTCGATCGTCACCCGCTTCCGCCGCGTCGATGAAGGCGACGATCCGCGCGGCGGTCTCGCCGTCGAGGAGCGGCGCGTGGCCCTGGCCGGGCACCTCGTGGGCCGCGATGCGCGGGTGACGCGCGAGCATGGCCGTCAGCGTCTCGCGCGAGAGCACGTCCGAGAGCGCCCCGCGGACGACGAGCACCGGCACGTGGGCGAGCGCCTCGAAGAGCGGCCACAGAGCGGGCGGCTCCTGCTCGAGATCGAGCACCTCGAGCGTCTTCACGAGCGCCGGATCGTAGGTCGGCACGAGGCCGCTCCCCTTGTCCCCCTCCCCCGGCTCGCGGAAGATCCCCTCCGCGAGCTTGCGCCAGCCGGCCTCGTCGAGCGCCGGAAACTGGGCGTCGTTGAGCCGGCGCAGCGCCTCGATCGCCTCCTCCCACCCCTTCGGCCGCGGCATCTTGGCGAGCGCCGAGCGGATGCGGATCAGCCCCTTCGCCTGGACGACGGGCCCGACATCGACGAGGACGGCGCCCGCGATCAGCGTCGGTCGCGTGGCGGCGAGCGCCATCGTGATCAGCCCCCCGCGCGAGGTGCCGACGAAGATCGCCTCCGCCACGCCCGCCGCCGCCAGGACCGCGAGCACGTCCCCGCTCTCCACCTCGATCGAATAGCGCCGCCAGTCCGGATCGTGGGCGGAGAGGCCGCGGCCGCGATAATCGAGGGCGATCACCCGGCGCGGACGGCCCTCGAGGGTCGAGAGGGCGAGCGCGAGATCGTGGAAATCGTGGGCGTTGCGGGTGAGCCCCGGCAGGCAGACGACGGGCGGGTGCGCGTCGGGCGCCTGCCCGTAGACGCGCGCGTGGAGCCGCAGGCCGTCGCCCGCGCGCACGAAGAGCGAGCGGAAGGGAGCGGGCGGGGGCGTCGGCGTGGTGATCATGGCGTCGGTCCTCCGGGGTCGGGGCGGGGCGGGGGCGCGGCCGGCATCAGGGGCGCCATCCCACGAGAGCGAGGACGAGCAACCCGCCGAGCAGCGTGTAGAGCGCGCAGGCCGGCGCCGTCAGGCGCAGGATCGGACCCTCGCGGCCGGTGAGGCCGACGGTCGCGCCGCC
Source organism: Salinarimonas sp. (assembly GCF_046292825.1). Taxonomy (GTDB): domain Bacteria; phylum Pseudomonadota; class Alphaproteobacteria; order Rhizobiales; family Beijerinckiaceae; genus Salinarimonas. Next base: position 15,874 of record NZ_JBKBQG010000036.1, read on the forward strand.
CGCCACGATGTTGTGCGGCGCGACGATGTTGCCGACCGCCGCCCCGAAACTCTGCGCGGCGAGGAGCGGCGTCGACGCGAGGCCCAGCGCGCGCGCGGTCTGGCCCTGGAACTCGGACAGGAGGATGTTCGAGGCCGTCGCGGAGCCCGTCACGAAGGTGCCGAGCACGCCCACCGCCGGCGCGACGAGCGGCCAGAGCGGCCCGATCCCCGCCGCCGCCTCGGCGAGCGCGTCGATCATGCCCGCATGCACCATCAGCCGCGCGATCGCGAGCATGGCGAGCAGCGCCACGACGACCGGCGCGAGCCGCCGCCCCGCCCGCGCCATCGCCCCGCCGATCGCGCCGAGGCTCCCGCCCTGCGCCAGCACGCCGCCGACGAAGCCGAGCATGAGGATCGTGCCGGGATGGTAGAGGGCCTCGAAGCGCCCCGAAAAGCCGCCCTCGAGGCTCCAGGCCACCGCGACGCTCCGCAGCGCCTCCTGGAGGGGCGGGACGAGGCGGGTCAGGAGGACGAGGGCGACAACGACGAGATAGGGCAGGCTCGCCGCCGCGAGCGCGCGTGCCGAGAGCGGCGCCGCGTCGACGCGCGCCGTCCGCTTCGACGCGACGCGCAGCGCCAGGACGAAGAGCCCCACCCCGACGACCGCGCCGCCGAGCGTCGGCAGTTCGGGGCCGACGAAGGTCGCGAGGAGGAGGGCGGGGGCGAAGAAGCAGGCGGCGGCGAGGAGCGCGAGGCCGAGATCGGCGCGCCGCAGCGGCGCGTCCTCGGCGAGCCGCACCAGAATGACGACGAGGAGGGCCCCGATCAGCGCGTGGTAGAGCCCCGTGCGCGCGGCGATCTCGGAAGCGGGCACGCCGGTGATCTCGGCCTGGGCGAGGATCGGCGTGCCGATCGCGCCGAAGGACACGCCCGCCGAATGGCCGATCAGCGCGAGCGCGACCGCCTTGAGCGGCGAAAAACCGAGGCTGACGAGGAGGGGAGCGGCGAGCGCGACCGGCGTCCCGAAGCCCGCCGCGCCCTCCATGAACAGGCCGAAGAAGAAGGCGACGAGGAGCGCCAGCACGCGGGGAGCATCGGAGACCCGCGACAGCGCGTCCCGGATCGCCGCGAAGGCGCCCGAGCGCTCCTGGGCTTCGTAGATGCACAGAGCCGGAAAGACGATCCAGACGATGGTCCCCGCCGTGAAGGCGGCTTCGAGGAGCGCGAAGCCGACGGCGCGGCCGGGCCCGAGCTCGGGCAGGATCGCGCGGCCGTAGCCGAAGGCGAGGAGGGCGACCGCGAGCGCGAGGACGAGACCGACGAGACCCGCGCGCGCCGCCGACCAGCGCAGGCCGAGCATCGCCGCGAGGATCGCCGCGAGGGGAATGCCGGCCGCCAGAGCCTGCATGCGCCCTCACGCGTCCGCGGGATCGCGCGGGGCGGGGGCCCGCAGCGGCGGATCGGGATCGCGCACGAGGGTGATCGGACGGTCGGTCGCGTGCGCCTCGGGCTGGAGGATCGCCGGCCCCGGCGTCATCCGGATGCGCCCCGGCGTCAGCGCGCCGCCCGAGACGATGAAGCTCATCGCGTCGTTGGCCGACCAGTCGAGGAAGACGAGCCGCGCGGTGGGCACGAGCTCGACATAGCCCGAGGTCGGGTTCGGCGTCGTCGGAACGTAGACGGCGGCGATCTCCTCGCCGGTATCGGCGGCGTGGAAGGTCGCGGTGACGAAGCCGAGCGCGCGCATGTCGCGGGAGGGGAACTCGATGAGGACGACGCGCTGGCGACCCTTGCCGTCCTCCCCCGTCTGCAGCGAGGAGACGAGGGTGCGGGTCGCGGAATAGACGGTCTTCACGAAGGGGACGTAGTCGATGATCTGATCGACCATCTTCAGAATGCGCCGGCCGATCACGGCGTTGGCGGCCGCGCCGATCAGATAGAGCCCCATCAGGACGATGAGGAGCGCGAGCGCGGACTGGAACCAGGTCTGCGCGAGGAGATCGGCGAAGAGCGCGTAGTCGGAGCGCACGTTGCGCGCCACCGTCAGCGCGAAGGGGCGCCCGGCGGAGACGAGGATGTCGATGATGAAGGAGACGACGAAATAGGTCACCCAGAGCGGGATGACGACGAGCAGCCCCGAGATCAGGTTGCGACGGAAGCGCAGATGCGAGTTCGAACTCATCGACCGGTCACGACCATCTCGAGCGAATGCCTCGGCGGGAGACTACAACGCGCGCCGTCCCGCCGCGACCGAAAAACGGAACATGGCGAAGGGCCCATGAACGCGAAAGGCCGGGCATGCGCCCGGCCCCTCTCGACGTCGCGGGACATCCGAACCGCGCTCACTGGACGGCGGGCGCGCCTTCCCCGGCGGGCGCCTCGGCGACCTCCGGCAGCGGCGGCGGGTTCGCGGTGATGGAGGCGAGATAGGCGATCATGTCGGCGCGGGTCTGCGCGGAGCGGACGCCCGCGAAGGACATCGACGTGCCGGGCATGTAGCCGCGCGGATTGGCGAGGAAGCCGTAGAGCTCCTCGTAGCCCCAGACCTCGCCGCGCGCGCCGGCCTCGCGCATCGCCGCCGAATAGCCGAAGCCGTCGATATGGGCCTTGGGACCGCCGACGATGTCGTGCAGGTTGGGGCCGACGCCGTTGGGGCCGCCCGGCGTGAAGCTGTGGCAGCTCGCGCAGGCGCGCATGGCCGCTTCGCCACGGGACGGATCGGCCGCGGCGAGCAGGATCGGCAGCGGCTCCTCGGCGGGGGCTTCCGCGACCTCGGTCACGACGCCCTCGGGGGTGGGCAGGGCATAGCCGGCGATTCCCGCCGGACGCGGCGTGAAGAGCGCATCCGAGAGGACGCCCACTCCGACCACGAACAAGAGCGCGCCGAACACGGCACCCATGATCTTGTTGAGCTCGAACGAGTTCATGCGGAAACTCCAGACTGCCGGCGAGGCGCGTGACGTGACGTGTGGCGCATGGACCGCCGGGTACGTTCGCACCCCGCAGCGGCGGTTGATTAGCCTCTTTCAAACCGGCTTGACAAGGGAAACCGCAGCGCTGCGTCGTCGCACTTTCGCCTGAGCCCGTGCGCGGTCTCGATTTTCCACCGCGCCGACCGGCCTCCTCCCGCGTTGTCCCCCGGGACGAGACGGGAGAGACGAGGATGAGGCCGCAGGACAGCCACGCCGCCGGCCGTCGGCAGGAGCGCGCGCGCGCGGATCTCGCGTCGGCGCTCGCCGCCTTCGACGGCGCCGATCCGGTGCGACCGGAGGAGATCGTCGGGCGCTGGCGCGGCGGCGGACTGCCGACCGGCCATCCGCTCGACGGCATGCTCGAGCGGCTCGGCTGGTGGGGCAAGGCCTTCGCCGGCCCCGAGGACGCCGACCCGCTCCTGTTCTCGACGCTGCGCGGGCGCGTCGTGCCGCTCGATCCGGCGCTCGTGCCCCTGCGCCTCGTCGTCGCGGCGCCGCGCCTCGTCGGCTCGCGGCTCGGGCGCCTCGCCGTCGCCGCAGCCCCCCGATTCGCGGAAGCGCGCGGGCCGAAGGCGCGGCTGCGGGTGGTCGAGCATCGCGGCATCGTCTCGACCGCGATGATCTACGACGCGCTGCCGATCGTCGACCATTTCCGGGCGATCGCGCCCGGCCGGCTGATCGGGCTCATGGACATGCGCGACGACCCGCGCCCGTTCTTCTTCGTGCTCGAGCGGGCGGGATGAGCCGCGCGCCCCGCCTCACAGCCCCTCGAACAGCGCGCTCGAGATGTAGCGCTCGGCGAAGGAGCAGGCGAAGGTGACGATCGTCTTGCCGGCCATCTCGGGGCGCGCGGCGAGTTCCAGCGAGGCGGCGACGTTCGCCCCCGTCGAGATGCCGCCGGGAATGCCCTCGATGCGGGCGAGCGCCCGGGCGGTGTCGAAGGCGGTCTGATTGCCGACCGTCATCACCTCGTCGATCACGGAGCGATCGAGCACCTGCGGCACGAAGCCCGCGCCGATGCCCTGGATCTTGTGCGGCCCGGGCTGCCCGCCGGAGAGGACGGGGCTGTCCTCGGGCTCGACCGCGATCATGTGCAAGCCCGGCTTGCGCGCCTTGAGCACGCCGCCGCAGCCGGTGATCGTGCCGCCCGTGCCGACGCCGGAGACGATCGCGTCCACCGCGCCGCCCGTGTCGTTCCAGATCTCCTCGGCCGTGGTGCGGCGGTGGATCTCGGGATTGGCGGGGTTGGCGAATTGCTGAGGGATGATCGCGCCGGGGATCTCCTCGCGCAGCTCGTTCGCCCGCGCCACCGCCCCCTTCATGCCCAGCGGTCCGGGGGTGAGCTCGAGCTCGGCGCCGAGGAAGGCGAGCATCTTGCGCCGCTCGATCGACATCGTCTCGGGCATCACGAGGATCAGCCGATAGCCGCGCGCGGCCGCCACGAAGGCGAGCGCGATGCCGGTATTGCCCGAGGTCGGCTCGATCAGGGTCGCGCCGGGGCGCACGAGACCCTGCGCCTCCAGCGCCTCGATCATGGCGACGCCGATGCGGTCCTTCACGCTCGCAATCGGGTTGAAGAATTCGAGCTTGAGGAGGATGCGCGCCGCGACGCCGCGCTCCGCGCACAGACGATCGAGCGCGACGAGCGGCGTGTCGCCGATCGTCTCGGTGATCGACCCGTAGATCTTGCCGCGACCGCTGGTGCGGGGCAGCTCGGCTGGCGTATCGGCCATGTGGGGGGTCCTCCGGTGGCTGCTTCGGATAGTCTCCTAACGCATTCCACGCGAAAAGTCGCCCGACCGAACGGTCGCCCGGCAGAAATCGCGAAATCGTGGGATCGCGCGAGGCTCAGATCGCGAAATCGTAGGTGCCGGCCGGCCCGTCGTCCTCGCTGACGCCTTGCTCCTCGGCCCTTCGGCAGAGGTCGTCGATCGTGATCGCGTCGAGCTCGCCCAGGAAGGCCTCCCCGGCCGAGCGCACGACCGGGCCGATCACGACGTCGACGAGCTGCGATTCCGGCAGCGGCGGCAGCCCGTCCTCGCCGGTGACGCTCATCGCCGCGCGCACGACGTCGCCCGCGGTGATCCGTCGGCGCTCGCGGGCGAGCTCGTAGCCGCCGCGCGGGCCGCGCACGCCCTTGAGGATGCCGAAGCGCACGAGCGCCTGCAGCACGGTCTCGAGATGGCGCGGCGGAAGATTGTGGCGATGCGCCAGCACCTTGGCGGCGACCGGCGACGGGCGCGCGTGCAGCGCGATGTCCACCACCGCGGCGATGGCGAGGAGAGAACGGCGTGACAGAAGTATCATCGTGATCGATAGCCCCCGAAAACAGCCTCAAACACCCGTCGAGCCGAAACCGCCCCCCGCCCGCTCGGTCTCGTCGAGCACGGCGACCGCCTCCAGCCGTACCCGCGTCACCGGAGCGACGACGAGCTGCGCGATCCGCATGCCTCGCTCGATCCGGAACGGGTCCCGGCCGAGATTGACGAGGCAGACCATCACCTCGCCCCTGTAATCGGCGTCCACGGTGCCGGGGGAATTGAGCACCGTGATGCCGTGCCGCGCGGCGAGGCCGGACCGGGGCCGCACCTGCCCCTCGAAACCCGAGGGCAATTGCAGCACGAGGCCCGTCGGGACGAGCGCGCGCTCGAACGGATCGAGCGTGACGTACGTATTATGCCCGATGGCCGCGCTCAGGTCGAGCCCCGCCGCGCCTGCACTCTGCAATTCCGGCAGCGGCAGGTCCTCGGCGTGGGGCAGGCGCTTCACCCTGACGATCAGCGTCTCGTCGCGCGCGCTCATGCCCCGCCCTCCCCCACCGTCCCCCGCCGCGCCGCGAGGAGCTGCGCGAGGCGCGCGACGAGACGCCGCGCCACCTCCTCCTTCGGGAGCAGCGGCCAGTCCTCGACGCCCTCCGCCGAGACGAGGTGGACCGCGTTGCGCGCGCCGCCCATGACGCCGCCGCCCGCCTCCGAGACGTCGTTGGCGACGACGAGGTCGCAGCCCTTCGCGGCGAGCTTGGCGCGGGCGTTCTCGATGACCGCATCGGTCTCCGCGGCGAAGCCGACCACGAGGGTCGGGCGATCTTCCGTCCGCGCGGCGAGGCTCGCGAGGATGTCGGGGTTGAGCGCGAGCGCGAGCGGCGGCGGGGGCGCGCCGGGCACCTTCTTGATCTTGCGCGTCGGCGCCTGCGCCGCCCGCCAATCGGCGACGGCCGCCGTCATCACCGCGATGTCGGCGGGCAGGGCGGCCTCGACGGCGGCGAGCATCTCGCGCGCGCTCTCCACGCGGACGACGGAAACGCCGGGCGGATCCGGGATCGTCACGGGCCCGGAGACCAGCGTCACCCGCGCCCCGGCCTGCGCGGCGGCCTGCGCGATGGCGTGGCCCTGGCGGCCCGAGGAGCGGTTGGCGATGTAGCGCACGGGGTCGATCGGCTCGTGGGTCGGCCCGGAGGTGACGAGGACGTGGCGCCCGGCGAGCGGTCCCGCCTCGGCGCGCGCGGCGAGGAGCCGCTCGAGCGCGTCGGCGATCTCGACGGGCTCCGCGAGCCGGCCCGGCCCCCATTCGGCCTCGGCCATCGCGCCCTCGTTCGGCCCCACCACCGCAACGCCGTCGCCGACGAGCGTCGCGAGATTGCGCCGCGTCGCCGGGTGCTGCCACATCGCGACGTTCATCGCCGGCGCGATCAGGATCGGCGCGCGCGTGGCGAGCAGCACGGTCGTCGCGAGGTCGTCCGCCTGGCCCGTCGCCATCCGCGCCATGAGATTGGCGGTCGCGGGCGCGACGACGATCGCGTCCGCCATGCGCGCGAGCTTGATGTGGCCGATATCGGCCTCGTCGTCGCGGTCGAAGAGATCCGTATAGGCCTTCGCCCCCGACAGAGCCGCCGCCGCGAGCGGCGTGACGAAATGCTGCGCGCCCGCCGTCAGCACGCAGGTCACGCCCGCGCCGCGCTCGCGCAGCCGCCGGATCAGGTCGAGCGCCTTGTAGGCGGCGATGCCGCCGCCGACGACGAGGAGGATCTTGGCGCCGTCGAGAGGCGAGGGCATGGGGACGAACGGGCTCCGGGCGATCGGGTCGCCCGACCCTAGCACCCTCCTGCGCCCCTGGAAAACGAGCCCGACGCCGAAATCCCGCGGATTCGACGGATGTCGTTACCGGCCCGCTCACCCTGCCCGCGGATTGAGGCTTCGTTCACCCTGTCCGGCGACGCGATTGCGAGGAGCGTGGGCGCAGATCGTCGGGACCGATCCCGGAAAGAACGAGAGCGGACGATGCGGCCTCTTCCCCTCCTCGCCCCCATCCTCGCGGCGCTCCTCGCCGCCGCCCCCGCGAGCGCGCGCGAGCGCGTGCCCTTCGCCCTCGACGTGCCGCGCGGCGCGATCGTGGTGAGCGCCTCCGAGCGCGCGCTCTATCTCGATCTCGGCGACGGCACGGCCATCCGCTACCGCGTCGCCGTGCCGCGCGCCGACAAGATGTGGACCGGCTGGCGGCGGATCGACGGGCTCCACCGCGCGCCTGCCTGGACGCCGCCCGAGATCGTGCGCCGCGACAACCCGCATCTGCCCGATCTCATCCCCGGCGGGCACCCGTCGAACCCGATGGGCGCGGCCGCGCTCACCCTCGACGACGGCATCAACGCCATCCACGGCACCACCCGCACCATGCGCGCCTCGATCGGCCGTGCCGCGAGCTACGGCTGCATCCGCATGACGGACGAGGACGTGCTGGACCTGAAGAGCCGCGTGCGGGTCGGCACGCCGGTTCTGATGATGCGGTGAGGCGCCGTCATTGCGCGGCGCGATAGCCGCGCCCGGCGACGGGGAGGAAAACACGAGGAGTGGCGGATCCGCGACCGGTATGCAATTCTCACTTGATTCGGCGCGGGCAATGAAGATTTGTGCGTGACCCGTCTTCCGGTCGCCGCGCGCCGAGGCTAATCTCCCCCGCAGGGAGGCGCGCGCATGCACGACGACCACGATCATCACGGCGATCATCATCACGACCATCACGATCACGAGGGCCACAGCCACCTTTCGCCGATGGCGGCGCGGGTGAAGGCGCTCGAATCGCTCCTCGTCGAGAAGGGCTATGTCGATCCGGCGGCGCTCGATGCGCTGATCGACACCTACGAGACCAAGGTCGGCCCCCGCAACGGCGCCCGCGTCGTCGCCAAGGCCTGGAGCGATCCCGCTTACCGCGCGCGCCTGGAGCGCGACGCCACCGCCGCCATCGCCGAGCTCGGCTTCACCGGTCGGCAGGGCGAGCACATGATCGCGGTCTTCCAGAGCGAGACCGAGCATCATCTCGTCGTCTGCACGCTGTGCTCCTGCTATCCCTGGACGGTGCTCGGCCTGCCGCCGACCTGGTACAAGACCCCCGCCTACCGCTCGCGCGCCGTGATCGACCCGCGCGGCGTGCTCGCGGAGCTCGGCCTCGCGCTGCCGGCGGACATTTCGGTGCGGGTGTGGGATTCGACCGCGGAGACGCGCTATCTGGTCGTGCCCATGCGCCCGCCCGGGACCGAGGGCTGGAGCGAGGAGGCGCTCGCCGATCTCGTCACCCGCGATTCGATGATCGGCGTGGGCGCGGTTCGCGATCCCTCGACGATCGGGGAGGCGCCGGCATGAACGGGCCCCAGGATCTCGGCGGCATGCACGGCTTCGGGCCGGTCGTGCGCGAGGAGAACGAGCCGCCCTTCCATGCGCCCTGGGAGCGGCGCGCCTTCGCACTGACCCTGGCGATGGGCGCGACGGGGGCCTGGAACCTCGACATGACGCGCCACGCCCGCGAATCGCTGCCGCCGGCGACCTATCTCGCCGCGTCCTATTTCGAGATCTGGACGCGCGGTCTCGAGCGCCTGCTCGTCGATCGCGGGCTGGCGACGGCCGACGAGATCGCCGCCGGGCGCGCGCTCGCCCCGCCCGCCCCGCTGCCGCGGGGACCGCTCGCGGCGGAGAAGGTCGCGGCGAGCCTCGCGCGCGGGGCGCCGACGGACCGCGCAGCCGCCGAGGAGCCGCGCTTCGCGATCGGCGATCGCGTGCGCACGAAGGTGATGAACCCGACGGGGCACACCCGCCTGCCGCGCTACGCCCGCGGCAAGGTCGGCACGGTCGCCCTCCACCACGGCGCCCACGTCTTCCCCGACGCCCACGCCCATGGCGCGGGGGAGGCGCCGCGCCATCTCTACACGATCGTCTTCGAAGGCCCCGAACTCTGGGGCGCGGAGGCCGATCCGACGATCCGGGTGAGCATCGATGCCTGGGACAGCTATCTCGACCCCGCCTGAGGGCGCTCCCGACCTCGCGGAGACGGTCTTCTCCGAGCCTTGGCAGGCGGAGGCCTTCGCGCTCGCGGTGAGCCTCTCCGAGAGCGGGCTGTTCGCCTGGAGCGAATGGGCGCCGCGGCTCGGGGCGGCGCTGAAGGAGATGGAGGGCACGCAGGGCGTCTGCGCCGAGGAGGCCTATTGGCGCGCCTGGGTCCGCGCGCTCGAGAGCCTCCTCGCCGACCGGGCCGGGTTGTCGGACGAGGCGATCGCCGCCCGGGCCGCCGCCTGGCAGCGCGCCGCGCAGGCGACGCCGCACGGCTCGCCGATCCTGATCGAGAACGATCCGCTTCGGGGAGCGGGCACGCTCACAGAGTGACGACGACCTTCCCGAACACGCGCCGTCCCTCGAGCCGCTCGAGGCCTTCGGCGAAGCGCTCCATCGGGAAGACCGAATCGATCACCGGGCTCATGCCGCCGGCCATCTTCTCGAGCGACTGGCGGATATTGGCCATCGAGCAGCCGAAGGAGCCGAAGATCCGGTATTGCTGCTGGAAGAGCTGCATGAGGTTCATGGTCGTCGAGACGCCCGAGGTCGAGCCGCAGGTCACGAGCCGGCCGCCGCGCTTGAGGCACAGGAGCGATCCGTTCCAGGTGTCGGCGCCGACATGCTCGAAGACGACGTCGACGCCCTTGCGCTTCGTCAGCCGCCGCACCTCGCCCTCGAAGCGCTCGGTGCGGTAATTGATCACGTGGTCGGCGCCGAGCGCGCGCGCCTTCTCGCCCTTCTCGTCGTCGCCCACCGTCGTGTAGACCGTGCAGCCGATGGCCTTGGCCATCTTGATCGCCGCGGTGCCGATCCCCGATCCGCCGGCATGGACGAGGATCGATTCGCCGGGCTCGAGCTTGGCGTTGTCGAAGAGCATGTGCTGGACGGTGCCGAAGCCGATCGCCGCGCAGGCCGCGTCCTCGAAGGAGACGCTCGCAGGCGCCTTCACGACGAGACGGGCGGGGCGCACGATCAGCTCGCGGGCGAAGCCGTCGACGTGAAAGCCGAGGATGCCGGCGACGTTCTCGCACAGATTGTCGCGGCCCTCGCGGCAGGCGCGGCACTCGCCGCAGGTCTCCGCCCCGTAGGGCACGACCACGTCGCCGATCGCGAAGCCCTCGACGCCCGCGCCGATCGCCTCGATCTCGCCGGAGCACTCGACGCCCGCCACCTGCGGCAGCTTGCGCTTGGCAAACGCCATGCCGCGAAAGCCCCAGACGTCGAGGAAGTTGAGCGCCACCGCGCGCACGCGGATGCGCACCTCGCCCGGACCCGGCATTTCGGGATCGGGCAGGGTCTCGAGCCGCAGGTCGCGGTCGCCGTGAAGCCTGAGGGCGCGCATGGGAGATGTCTCGCGGTCTCGTCCGTCGTCGCGGACGGCTTAAGGGCGGCGGCGGCGAATGACAAGCGTGGAGGGAGCCCGGAGGGGATGACGTTCCCCCACCCCTTCCCACCGGAGTTCCTGGAGATCTCGCGGTTTGCGAAGCGCGAAGGCACCTCGGCTGTCGTGCATGCGTTCGACGAAGCCGGTGCGACCGCTCTCCTTCCCCTCAGGGGAAGGTGGCTCCGACCCCGAACAGGGGTCGGAGACGGATGGGGTCATTCGACCCGAAGGGTCGAAGGGGCGTTGGGCTTCTCCTTACGTAAGGAGCGCGACGACGACGCCCCTTCGCAGCTTCGCTGCGAATGACCCCATCCGACCCGTCGGCTTCGCCGCCGGGCCACCTTCCCCTGAGGGGAAGGAAAAGCCCGACATCGAGGCGGATCGCATGCAGAAGCGACGAGGCGTGCACTCGGTCGGCTCGGAGGTGAGGGTCGCCGCAGCCTCGCTGCGCTTGCGGCGAACCCGAGGGGTCAGGTCGGCTTCGTGACCGGGATGCCCGAGCGGGAGGCCGGGACGGTCGCGGGAGAGGGCGTCGCCTCGGCCCGCTTGGGCGGACGGCCGGCGAGCAGCTCGCGGATCTCCTCGCCCGAAAGCGTCTCGTACTCGATCAGCGCGTTCGCCATCAGCTCGAGCTGATCGCGCTTCTCGGTGAGGATGCGCCGCGCCTCCGACAGGCCGGTCTCGACGAAGCGGCGGACCTCCGCGTCGATCTTGCGGGCCGTCGCCTCAGAGACCTGCTGCTGGCGGCCGACCTGCATGCCGAGGAAGACCTCGTCCTGGTTGTCGCCGTAGGAGACCGCGCCGAGCTCGTCGGAGAAGCCCCAGCGCGTGACCATCATCTTGGCGAGCCGCGTCGCCTGGTCGATGTCGGACTGGGCGCCGGAGGTGACCTTCTCGCGCCCGAAGATCATCTCCTCGGCCACGCGGCCGCCCATCATGATGGCGAGACGCGAGGTCATCTGCTCGAAGCTCATCGAGAGCTTGTCGCGCTCGGGCAGCTGCATGACCATGCCGAGCGCGCGCCCGCGCGGGATGATGGTCGCCTTGTGAACGGGGTCGGTCGCGGGGACGTTGATCGCGACGATGGCGTGACCCGCCTCGTGATAGGCGGTCAGCCGCTTCTCGTCGTCGGTCATGACGAGGGTGCGGCGCTCGGCGCCCATCATCACCTTGTCCTTCGCGTCCTCGAATTCCTGCATGGTGACGACGCGCTTGCCGCGCCGGGCGGCGAGCAGCGCCGCCTCGTTGACGAGGTTCATCAGATCCGCGCCGGAAAAGCCCGGCGTGCCGCGCGCCACCGTCTTGATGTCGACGTCCGGCGCGAGCGGGACCTTGCGGCAATGGACGCCGAGGATCTTCTCGCGGCCCGTCACGTCCGGATTGGGCACCACGATCTGGCGGTCGAAGCGACCCGGGCGCAGGAGCGCGGGGTCGAGCACGTCCGGGCGGTTCGTCGCCGCGATGATGATGATGCCCTCGTTCGCCTCGAAGCCGTCCATCTCGACGAGAAGCTGGTTGAGGGTCTGCTCGCGCTCGTCGTTGCCGCCGCCGAGGCCCGCGCCGCGATGACGGCCGACCGCGTCGATCTCGTCGATGAAGATGATGCAGGGCGCGTTCTTCTTGGCCTGCTCGAACATGTCGCGCACGCGGCTCGCGCCGACGCCGACGAACATCTCGACGAAGTCCGATCCCGAAATCGTGAAGAACGGCACCCCGGCTTCGCCCGCGACCGCGCGCGCGGTGAGCGTCTTGCCGGTCCCCGGAGGGCCGACGAGGAGAACGCCGCGGGGGATGCGCCCGCCGAGACGCTGGAATTTCTGCGGATCGCGCAGGAACTCGACGATCTCCTGGAGATCCTCCTTGGCCTCGTCGATGCCCGCCACGTCCTCGAAGGTGACGCGGCCATGGGCCTCGGTGAGCAGCTTCGCCTTCGACTTGCCGATCGAGGTGAGCCCTCCGGGCGCGCCGCCGCCGGCGCGCATGCGCCGCATCAGGAAGACGAAGAGCGCCACCAGGAGCAGGATCGGCAGGAGCGCGCCGAACAGCGAACCGCCGTCGCGCGGGGGCGGCGCGGCGGTGATCTGGACCCCGTTCTCGCGCAGGAGCGGCACGATCTCCGCGTTCTCCGGCATGAAGGTGTCGAGGCGCTGACCGGCGAGCGTCGTGCCCTCGATCACCTGGCCGCGGATGCGCGCGGAGGCGAGTTCGCCCCGCTCCACCGCTCCGACGAAGTCGCTGTAGGGCACCTCCCGCGCCTGCGCGGGCTGCGCCGCGAGGAGGAGCCCCGCCGCGACGAGGAACGCCGCGACGAGCGCGTGAACGGAGAGCTTGCGCGTGGCCATTCTCATTCCTGATATGTCCGTTGCTCGCGGGGGACCCGAGCCGTTGCGAGTTTAATCCCGAAAACGTGTGCGGGGCGACCCGCGTTCCCAGACGATGTAGGGGCGAGAGCGTCGCAGGACCACCCCTCAGCGCGGCGTGCGACGAGATCGCATCATTCCGACGCCGATCCAGATCGCGGCGATGATCACGATCGCGACGAGGAACCACCAGATCTGGAAGCCGGGCGCCGTCTGCGGAGCGGGCGGGGCGACGCCGGGCTGGTCGGGCGTGAGCGTCTGCGCGACGCCGACGGCGACCCCGACCATCAGGGTCGTGAAGGCGACGAGCGCCTGGGCCATGCGCGTGTGGACGGCGCTCGCGTGCGGGAGGCGGGGCACGAGCCGGTGCATGGATCGATGCATGGGACGTCTCCTCTCTGCTCTTGGTCTCGGTCGGGACTCAACGCGGCGTCGGAGCGAACCGATCCGCGTGCCATCGGCGCGCGACGAGGGCCCGCAAAAACCGTCAGGGTTGAATCCTGCGTCCGAACGGCCCATAAAGGAGGGGTCACGCGAGCTCTTTCGCTCGGATCGTCACACCGCGTCGGCTCCGCGCACGTCCCGCGCGAGGCCGCGACGATCCGTTCGCCACCCCGCCCGCAGGGCGCCTTCGGCGCTTCGCATCGCGCGCTTGGCGCGGGGTACCTTCGGCTCGCCGGCTCCGTTCACGAGACGGGTGTGCCGCTCGCCGCGGCGCGCGTGTCGCATGCTGGAAAGGACTATTCGTTGCAAGTCGTCGTTCGCGAAAACAATGTCGATCAGGCCCTGCGCGTCCTCAAGAAGAAGATGCAGCGCGAGGGCGTCTTCCGCGAGATGAAGAAGCGTCGGGCCTACGAGAAGCCCTCCGAGAAGCGCGCCCGCGAGCGCGGCGAGGCCATCCGTCGGGCCCGCAAGGTCGCCCGCAAGCAGGCGCAGCGCGAAGGCCTCCTGCCCGCCCGCGGCAAGACCGCCCGGCGCTGAGGCGATTACCGGGGGCTCACGCCCCCGCCATCCGCGCGAGCGCCGTGTCGAGCGTCTCGTCGCGCTTGGCGAAGCAGAAGCGCACCACCGAGCGCACCTCCCCGCCGGGATAGAAGGCCGAGACCGGGATCGCCGCGACGCCGTGCTCGCTCACGAGCCTTCGGCAGAAGGCGACGTCGTCCTCGCCCGTCCCGGCGATGTCGATGTTGAGGAAATAGGTGCCCTGCGCCGGCAGGACGCGGTGGCCGAGCGCGGCGAGGCCGGCCGCGAGCCGGTCGCGCGAGCGGGCGAGATCCGCGCGCAGTCCCTCGAAGAACGCGTCCTCCTTGGAGAGCCCGTAGGCCACGGCCGCCTGCAGATTGGGCGGGGTCGTGAAGGTGAGGAACTGGTGCGCCTTGGCGAGCGTGCCGAGGAGCTCCGGCGCCGCGCAGACGAAGCCCACCTTCCAGCCGGTCAGGTTGAAGATCTTGCCCGCCGAGCCGATCTTCACGGTGCGCGCGCGCATGCCCTCCTCCGCGATCAGCGATTCGTGGCGCAGCCCGTCGAAGACGATGTGCTCCCAGACCTCGTCGCAGATCGCGATCGCGTCGTGCGCCACGCAGAACCGCGCGAGGAGCGCGCGATCCTCGCGCGAGAACACGGTCGCCGTCGGGTTGAGCGGATCGTTGAACAGGACGGCCTTGGTCCTGTCCGAGAACGCCGCGGCGAGCGCCGCCTCGTCGAGCGCGAAACGGGGCGGCTCGAGCGTCACGACGCGCGGCACGCCGCCGGCGCGGCGCACGAGCGGCAGATAGGCGTCGTACATCGGCGCGAACAGCACCACCTCGTCGCCCGGCTCGATCAGAGCGAGGAGCGCGCCCGCGAGCGCCTCGGTGGCGCCCGAGGTCACCATCACCTCCCGCTCGGGATCGAGGTCGAGCCCCTGCCAATGCCGGTAATGCGCCGCGATCGCCTGGCGCAGCTCCGGCAGGCCGAGCATCGGCGGGTACTGGTTCCAGCCCTCGACCACCGCCCGCGCCGCGCGCTCGCGCACGTCGAGCGGGCCCGGATCGTCCGGAAAGCCCTGGCCGAGATTGACCGCCCCGGTCTCCCGGGCGCGCCGCGACATCTCCTCGAAGATCGTGGTGCCGAGGCCGGCATAGACGGAATTGACGGGCTTCATCGGCGGCACCGTGCATGATCGCGCGAAGGACGGGCGCCTGTAGCACGGGCGGGCGGGGCGGTGAAGGGCGCGGGTTCACCCCTCGCGCGCGATCCCCGCGCCCGACATCTGCGCGCGCGTGCGCGGCACGTCCTCCCTCGAGATCTCCGCCCTCGTGCGAGGCAGCGCCTGCGGGTGCTCGGCGTTGAGGTAGGCGACGATCTTCTCGCGGACCTCGCAACGCAGGTTGAAGGCGGCCCCGGCATTGCGGGCGCTCACCAGCATGCGCAGCTCCATCGTGCGCTCGGTGAAATCGGTCACCTGCAGCCCGACCACGTTGCCGTCCCAGTGCTCGGAGGCGGCGGCGATCTCGGCGAGCTTTGCGCGCAGCGCCGCGACGGGGGCGGTGTAGTCGACATGGAGGATGACGCTGCCGATCAGGGAGGCGCTCTCGCGCGTCCAGTTCTGGAACGGGTTCTCCATGAACCAGCTCAGCGGCAGCACCATGCGGCGCAGGTCCCACAGCCGCACCACGACGTAGGTGGCCGTGATCTCCTCGATCTGCCCCCATTCGCCCTCGACGATCACCGCGTCGTCGAGGCGGATCGGCTGGGTGACGGCGAGCTGGATGCCGCCGACGAGGTTCTTGAGGAGCGGCTGCAGCGCGAGGCCGAGCACGATGCCCGCGACGCCCGCCGAGGCGAGGAGGCTCACCCCGTATTGCCGCACGCCCTCGAAGGTCATCAGCGCGGCCGCGGTGCCGAGCACCACGACGAGGATCTGCGCCGTGCGCTCGAGGATGCGCGACTGCGTCACGTGCTTGCGGGCGAGCAGGTTGTCCTCGGTGTCGAGCTTGAAGCGGCGCAGGTGCAGCGTGGTGAAGACGTGCACCGCGACGATCGCGAGCCAGGTCGCGAGCACGATCACGGCGACGACGAAGACGTGGCCGAGGAGCGCCGCCTGGACGCGGGTGAGCGGGGCGAGGCCGAGCGCGATCACGAGCGCGGAGAGATAGGCGGCGAGCCGCGTCGGGCGCCGGCTGCGCGTGACGATCGCGCGCCAGAACAGATCCTCGCCCTTCGCGAGCCGCGCCAGCGCCCGATAGGCGAGCGCATGCGCCGCGTGCGCGAGGCCGAGCGCCAGCGCGAACGTCACGATCGAGATCAGCCATTGCGTCAGCTCGGCCATGAAGGCGCGTTCTCCTGCCGATGGTGGACCATGCGAGGCAACGACGCTTCGCGACCCCACGTTCCAGCGGAGGCCGCGCGCTTTCCCTTACGGAATTGCCCTGATTACAAAAGTGAAGGCGCCGGCGTCGCGTTTGCGCTCTATTGCGACGATTCAATCGATTGGACGGGCGCGGGCGGGCCGGCGGGGCCGCGTCCCGATGGCGACAGCGGGGCTGCCATGTCGGAATTCGAATTCGAGGCGGTGGAGACGGCGTCGGCCTTGGCGGCGCAGGAGCGGCAGCGGGCGGCGCGCGCGGCCGTCGGTCTCGCCGTGACCGCCCTCGAGAGCGCGCGTGCGCTGATCGTCGATCCGCACGAGCGCGCGCTCGTCGACGAGAGCCTCGCCCTCCTCTCGCGGCTCGAGCCGCTCCCGCCGAACCCCGTCCGCCGCCCGCCCAGGCAATGAGCCGTTCGCCGGCCGCGGCGGCTTGCGCGCCGCCGCGCCCCCGCGCATGATCGTTGGCGTACGTACGATCTCGCGGAGGAGGCGGCGATGGCGGCCGAGGTGGCGACGGGCCCGATGACGGGCAAGCTCGTGGTGCGCGGCATCGGGCTCCTCCTGTCGGGCGACCTCGCCCGGCCGATCCTCGACGCCGACGCGATCGTCGCGATCGACGGACGCATCGCGCAGATCGGGCGGCTCGCCGATCTCGACGCCGACGATGCGGACCTCGTGATCGACGCCAAGGGCTCGGCCGTGTGCCCGGGTCTGATCGATTCCCATTGCCACCCCGTCTTCGGCGACTGGACGCCGCGCCAGAACCAGCTCGGCTGGATCGAGATGGGGGTCAACGGGGGCGTCACCACCCTCGTCTCGGCCGGCGAGGTGCATCTGCCGGGCCGGCCCAAGGACGCGGTGGGCGTCGTCGCGCTCGCGATCACGGCGCAACGGTGCTTTCGCAACTTTCGCCCCGCGGGCGCGCGGGTGATCGCGGGCGCGCCGGTGCCCGAGCTCGATTTCGGCCGCGAGGTCTACGAGAAGCTCGCGGAGGCGGGCATCCGCCACATCGGCGAGATCGGGCTCGGCACCGTGGCGAAGGGGGCGGATGCCGCCCGGGTGACGGGCTGGTGCCGCGAGCTCGGGCTCGAGAGCATCATGCACACGGGCGGCCCCTCGATCGCGGGCTCGCATTTCGTGGCGCGCGAGGACGTGCTCGCGGCGCAGCCCGACGTGGTGAGCCACATCAATGGCGGGCCGACCTCGATCGCGCACGAGGACGTGCGCGCCCTTTGCGCGCAGGCGCGCGGGGCGATCGAGATCGTCCACAACGGCAACGAGCGCTCGGCGCTCGTCTGTCTCGAGGCGATGCGCGCGGAGGGCCGGCTCGCGGATCTCCTGATCGGCACGGACGCGCCGGCGGGGTCCGGCGTGCAGCCGAACGGCATGCTGCGCATGATCACCCTCGTCGCGAGCCTCGGCGGGCTGCCGACGGAGGAAGCCGTCTGCCTCGCGACGGGCAACGTCGCGCGAAAGCGCCGGCTCGACGACGTCGGCCTGATCGAGCCGGGGCGCAGCGCCGATCTCGTCTTCCTCGACCGGCCGCAGCATTCGTCGGGTCGCGACCTCCTCGAGGCGACGTCGTTGGGCGACATTCCGGGCATCGGGATGGTGGTGATCGAGGGTCATGTCCGCGCCGGGCGCTCGCGCTCGACGCCGCCCGCGCACGGCGCGCCCCTCGTCGTCGCGCGCGAGGGGAGGTGAGCATGGCCGCGCAGATCCGCAAGATCGTCGTCCTCGTCGAGGAGACGCATCGCGAGATGGGCCGCGCGATCGCGCCGGCGACCCGCAAGGCGGCGGCGCTCGCCGTCATCGCCAATCCCTTCGCCGGGCGCTTCGTCGAGGATCTCGAGCCGTTGATCGCGATCGGCGAGGAATTGGGCGACCTCCTCGGCCGCCGCGCGGTCGCGGCGCTCGGGATCGCGCCCGCGATGGTGGAGAGCTACGGCAAGGCGGCGATGGTCGGCGAGGGGGGCGAGCTCGAGCACGCGGCGGCGATCCTCCACCCGCGCATGGGCAAGCCCCTGCGAGCCGCGGTGGAGAAGGGCGCGGCGCTCGTTCCCTCCGCCAAGAAGGCGGGCGGGCCGGGCCAGCCGCTCGACGTGCCCCTCGGCCACAAGGACGCGGCCTATGTCCGCTCCCATTTCGACGCGATGGAGGTGCGCCTCGCCGATGCCCCGCGCGCGGGCGAGATCCTCGTCGCCATCGCCGTGACGGATTCCGGCCGCCCGCTCCCGCGCATCGGCGGCCTCACGGTCGCGGAGATCGAGGGCAAGGACGGGCTGCGCTGACCCGCGTCGATCCGCGGCGCGACGGCGGGTTCAGCCGAGGGAGAGCGTGAAGGGCGCGCCCTCGAAGGCGTCGGCGCCGCGGCCGATGGCGTCGATCGCCGCGACCATGCGCCCGTTGCGCCCCAGGATCTCGTCGGCGACGGCGACGATGCGGCGGTTTGGCGTCGCCATCGGCGAGGCGGCGCGCAGGCGTGCCGCGAGCGCGGCCTCGTCGGCCTCAGGCGCGAGCGCGCAGGCCGCCACGAAGGCGCTCGCCGTCGAGCGACTGATGCCCGCCCAGCAATGGATCACCATCGGCGCCTCCCGCTCCCAGGCGTGCACGAAGGCGAGGAGGCGCTCGACATGCTCGCGGGCGGGCAGCACGTGGCCGTCCATCGGCTCGACGATGTCGCTCATGTACAGCGTCAGATGCCGGTCCTCGAGGATCGCGACCGGGCGCGCGACGGGCGTGCCGACGCTGACGAGGGTGACGACGTGCGAGGCGCCCGTGGCGGCGACGGTCTCTTCCAGGCGCGACAGCGAGCAGACGTGGAGCGTGGGCATCCCCCTTTGTTGCCGACGCCCGCGGCGCCTGTCAACGCGTGCCGGCCAGCCGCCGGCAGGGGCGAATTAACGATCTTTTAAGTATAAGATCCGTTTTTCGGCGCTTTCGCGGCCTGCCGACTTTTTGCCACGAAGTAGCCTCGCTGTCGCCGAGACGTAAGCATTTGTTCAACATGAGTTGCACAAATGCAACGAACCCCGTTCATCGACGCGAAACCATCCACTACACTCTTCCCCGACGGTCGAGCCTGCGCTATCTCGCCGCCATCCCAGACACGAGGTCCGTTATGAGCCGTTTCCTCCTCTCCTCCGTCGCGATCGTGGCGATGACCGCGACGGCCTTCGCCGCCGACCTTCCGTCCCGCACCGCCCCGGCCTCCCCGGTCTTCGCGCCCACCCTCCCCGCCTTCACCTGGACCGGCTTCTATGTCGGCGCGAATGCGGGCTACAGCTGGGGCAAGTTCACCGGCACGGGCGGCAACCTGTTCCGCGACGCGGACGGGTTCGTCGGCGGCGCTCAGCTCGGCTACAACGTCCAGCTCGACCAGTTCGTGGTCGGCCTCGAGACCGACATCCAGGGCGTCGACTTCCGCGCGCGGCCGACGGTCGCCGGTGCGGGCGTCGTGGGGGCGAACGCCCGCGCGCAGGTCGACTATTTCGGCACGGTGCGCGCCCGCTTCGGCTTCGCGCTCGACCGCGCCCTCGTCTACGGCACCGGCGGCTACGCCTATGGCCGCGCCAAGGTGGCGGTGCCGGGCGTGGGCTCGGATTCGAACATCCATCACGGCTGGGCGCTCGGCGCGGGCGTCGAGTACGCCTTCACCGACAACCTGACGACCCGCGTCGAGTATCTCTACACCGACCTGCAGAACAAGACCTTCCGCCTTCCGGGCGTGACCACCCGGGCCGGCGCCGAGTTCTCGACCGTTCGCGCGGGCGTGAACTTCAAGTTCTGATCGCGCGGCTCGATCCGCTCGACAACGCGAGGCCCGGGGGCATCCCTCCCGGGCCTCGTCGCGTCCGGGCGGAGGGCCGGGCTTTCCTCCCCCTTGCCGCCATGCGGCCGCCTCGCGTAATCCTCCACGCCTGACAGGAGGAATACGCCCATGGACTTTGCCAAACTCTCCGCCGCGATCGTGACCGGCGGCGCATCCGGCCTCGGCGAGGCGACGGCGCGGCTTCTCGCCTCGCGCGGCGTGAAGGTCGCCTTGTTCGACCGCGACGCGCAGCGCGGCGAGGCGCTGGCGGCGGAACTCGGCTGCGTCTTCTGCGCGGTCGACGTCACCGACGAGGCCTCCGTCGACGCCGGGCTCGCCCGCGCGCGGGAGGCGAACGGCATCGAGCGGCTCCTCGTCAATTGCGCGGGCATCGCGCCGGGCAAGCGCACGGTCTCGAAGAAGCGCGACACCGGCGAGCTCGTCGCCCACGACCTCGCCACCTTCGCCAAGGTCGTGCAGGTGAACCTCGTCGGCACCTTCCACATGATCGCCAAATCCGCCGCCGCCATGGCCGCGCTCGAGCCGGTGACGCCGGACGGCGGGCGGGGCGTCGTGGTGTGCACGGCCTCCGTCGCCGCGACGGACGGCCAGATCGGCCAGGCCGCCTACGCCGCCTCGAAGGGCGGGGTGATGGGGCTGACGCTTCCCGTCGCGCGCGACCTGTCGGGCTACGGCATCCGCGTCGTGACGATCCTGCCGGGCCTGTTCGAGACGCCGATGTTCGCCTCGGTGCCGGAGGAGTTCCGCAAGGCGCTGGAAGCCGGCGTGCCCTTCCCCTCGCGCCTCGGTCGGCCGGACGAATACGCCAAGCTCGTCGCCGCGATCGTCGACAACGACATGCTCAACGGCGAGACGATCCGCCTCGACGGGGCGCTGCGCATGCAGCCGAAATGAGGCTCTCGCTCGCGCCGCTCCGGGAGCCGGCGACGGCTCCCGGTCGGCGCGGCGTCAGCGCACCACCACGATCCGCTCGGCCGCGCGGGTGAGGCCCGTGTAGAGCCAGCGGTCGCGGTGCTCGCGGAAGGCGTAGCTCTCGTCGAACAGCACCACCGCGTCCCATTGCGAGCCTTGCGCCTTGTGGACGGTGAGCGCGTAGCCGTAGGTGAATTCGTCCGCCTCGCGCCGCAGCGCATAGGGCAGCGCCTCCTCGGTTCCCTCGAAGAAGGCGGTCGGCACCTCGACCTTGGCCTTGAGGCGCTGGTTCTCCTCGGAGGCGACGCGCATCACCACGCGCTCGCGGCCGGGCCAGTGCTTGGCCTCCTCGATCGTCCAGAGACCGCCGTTGAGGAGGCCCTTGGTCTTGTCGTTGCGCAGGCAGACGAGCTTCTCGCCCGCCGCCGGATAGGGATCGCGAAATCCCTTCAGCTCGCGGATGCGGTTGTTGTAGAGCCGCCGCGTCTTGTTGAGGCCGACCAGCACCTGGTCGGCGCTCATGACGGTCTGCGGATCGATCTCCGCCCTGCGGATCACCCGGCTCTCGCCGTAGGTCCCGTAATCGAGCCGGCCGCCCTCGCGGATCTGCATGGAGAGCCGCACGATCGGGTTGTCCGCCGCCTGGCGATGGACCTCGGTGAGCATGACGTCGGGCTCGGCCTCGGTGAAGAAGCCCCCACCCTTCACCGGCGGCAGCTGGGCGGGGTCGCCGAGCACGAGCACGGGCTTGCCGAAGGAGAGGAGGTCGCGGCCGAGTTCCTCGTCGACCATCGAGCATTCGTCGATCACGATGAGATCGGCCTTGGCCGCAGGCCCGTTCTTGTTGAGCGTGAAGGAGGGCCCCTCCTCGTCGCCCTCGCGCGATCGGTAGATCATCGCGTGGATGGTGGAGGCGTCCGGGCAGCCCTTGGCGCGCAGGACGGACGCCGCCTTGCCGGTGAAGGCGCCGAAGGAGACGTCTCCGTCGACGTCTTCCGCGATCTGTCGGGCGAGCGTCGTCTTGCCGGTGCCGGCGAAGCCGAACAGGCGGAAGACCTGCGGGCTCCCCTCCTTCAGCCAGGCGCGCACGGACATGAGCGCCGCGTCCTGTTGGGCGGACCATTCCATGCCCTCAGCCCTCCTTCGCCGCGCCCGCGCGGATCGCCGCCCGCTCCGCGCGCAGATTGATCAGGATGCCCGCCACCACGATGCCCGCGCCGAGGAACACGAAGGGGTCGAGCGGCTCGGCATAGAGCGCGAGGCCGACGAAGGCGATGAGCGGGATGCGCAGGAAATCGAGCGGCACCACCATGATCGCGTCCCCGTTCCGATAGGCGTTGGTGAGGCACCAATGCGCGGTGAAGCCGCCGATCCCGATGGCGAGGAGCGGCAGGACGGGCGCCTCGGCGAGCCGCGCGAGCACGTCCGCCTGCGCGCCCAGAAGGTTCATCGGCAGCTGCATCGCGTTCATGTACACCAGGATGGCGAAGGTCGTCTCCGTGCGCGTGAGGCTCTTCGTCGCGATCGCGGTGAGCGCGAAGGCGAGCGCGGAGAACAGCACGATCGCGACGGGCCAGCCGAGCTCTCCGGTGCCCGGCCGCACGATCACGAGGATGCCGACGAAGCCGAGCAGGATCGCGAGCCCGCGGGTGCGCGTCATCCGCTCGCCGAGCAGGAGCACGGCGAAGAGCGCGGTGAGCGCGGGCGCCGTGAACTCGACGGCGAAGACGACCGCGAGCGGCAGGAGCGTCACGCCGACCGCCCAGGCATATTGCCCGGCGAAATGGACGAGGTTGCGCTGCGCGTGGCGGCCGAGGCGCGCGGTGCGCAGCTCGCCGATACGCCCCGGCCGCGCGACGACCATCCCGGCGAGCAGCACGAGCCCGACCGCGTTGCGGAAGGCCAGCATCTCGAACACGTTCAGCACGCCCGCGAGCTCGCGGATCGCGACCGCGATGGCCGAGAAGGAGATCAGCGCGCCGGCCATCCAGAGCACGACGGCCGTGAGGTTGCGACCCGTCATGGCCCCGAACCGAACGTTTCGTGAACGTCGTTCTTAGACGGGATCGCGCCCGAGGGGAAGGGCGAAATGAGCGGGGGAGGGTTTGGGAGAACCCCGCTCCCGGACGGGAGGGGGTTGGGGGGTCATGCCGCGCGGCGCGCAGCCTGGCGCGCGCGCTTGACGAAGATGCGCCCACGCCTTTCGGCTCGCGACGGGTCCGGCGTCGGAGCGCAGCGATAGACATGCGCATCGGCCGTCGCGCTCGGCTCGGCGAAGGCGCGAAGTCGCTCGTAGCTGCGCTCCCACGACGCGACGAACTGGACGTCGTCCACCGTCAGCGCGTCGCCGAAGGCACCGGCGTCGAACAGGTCGAGGAGACCGGAATAGAGCTTGGTACGCCCGATCGTGTCGACGGCGAGCGTCGCGATCAGAAGACGCCACTCCTCGAGATCCGGATCGTAGAGCCAAGCGACGAGCTCCGGAGCGAGGCCGAGCGTGTCGAGCTTGTCGGCGAGCTGTTCTCCCGCGACGATCATCTGCCGTGATAGATCGTTCTGAGCCATGGCATCACACCCGTTCGTGCGTCACTGACGGCATTGTGGAGATCGAGCGCCTCGCGCGCGCCCACTTTAGCATAACGCGCATTGCTGACCCATGTGACGACCGCACGCCAATGAGCGCTGAATGCGTGCGAGCGCCGCATCGTCTGCGCGAGCTCCTCCTCCAGCCCCCCGTGCCGAGCGAGCCGGCCGAGATGGTGCGTCGGACGAAGTGCCTCGTAATCCGGCCGCCGAAGGCCGGCACGCTTCGTTCGGATCGCCCAAAGCGCGTGCTCGACGGCGAGGCCCGAGAGGAAATAGAGGTTCACGTGATCGCGATTGGCGCGCCGCAACGCAATCGCGGAGCGCAAGGTCTCCTCGGCCCTCCCGAAGCACCAATCCAAGTCGAATTCCGACATAGATGCAATTTATGGCGCGTGGCGCGCTCTTGCAACGGCTCCGTAAGGCGACGGATTCACTCTCCCGTCCACGGGAGTGGAGCGTAGGATAGCGCGGGCTTGGAGGGACGACACGCATGCTCGTCGCGGGGGCGGACGGATGCCGGGGGCGGTGGGTGGTGGCGGTCGCGCCGTTGCGCGCGCTCGAGGAGACGCGGATCGCGATCGTCTCCGATCTCGCCGCGCTTCTCGACGGCCCCGAGGCGCCGGACGTTCTCGCGATCGACATGCCGATCGGCCTCCCCGAGACGATCGCGGGGCCGGGACGCGTGGCGGAGCAGGCGGTGCGTCCGCTGCTCGGGGCGCGGCAATCGAGCGTGTTCTCGATGCCCGCCCGCGCCGCGGTGGAGGCGCCCGATTACGCGAGCGCCTGCGCCGCAGCGCTCGCCGCGTCCGATCCCCCGCGCAAGGTCTCGCGCCAGGGCTTCATGCTCTTCCCGAAGGTGCGCGAGATCGACGCGATCCTGCGGGCGCGCCCCGCCCTCGTCGCGCGCGTGTTCGAGGTCCATCCCGAGGTCGCCTTCCGGCGCATGAGCGGAGCGGCTCTGTCCGAGCCGAAGAAGGTGCGCGGCAGGCCCCATCCGCCCGGCCTCGCCCTGCGCCGCGCGCTCCTCGTCGCGGAGGGGCTGCCCGAGGCGGTCGTCTCGCGGCCGCCTCCGCGCGGTGCGGGGGAAGACGACGTCGTCGACGCGCTCGCCTGCCTCGCCACCGCCGCGCGGCTCGCGCGCGGGCAGGCGCGCCCCTATCCCGATCCGCCGGGGCGCGACGCGTTCGGCCTTCCCATCGCCATCTGGGCGTGAGCACCATGGCGCGGGCGCCGACGGAGCGCTAGAAGTGTGCCTTCATTCGACGTCCGGGAGGAGCCCCGATGAGCGACAGCGGCAAGCCGCCCCTCCCAGTCACCCCCGACGACGTGCGCGCGGCGTTCGCGCGCATCGCGCCGCACGTGCGCCGCACGCCGGCCTGGTCGCTGCCGCGCGGTTTCGGCCACGACGGCGAGGTCAGCCTCAAGCTCGAGCTGTTCCAGCACGCGGGCTCGTTCAAGGCGCGGGGCGCCTTCAACACGCTCCTGTCGGAGGCGGTGCCCGAGGCGGGCGTCGCGGCGGCGTCGGGCGGCAATCACGGCGCGGCGGTGGCCTACGCGGCGATGCGGCTCGGGCACGCGGCGCGCATCTTCGTCCCGGAGATCGCCTCGCCCGCAAAGGTCGATGCGATCCGTCGCTTCGGCGCGCAGATCGTGATCGGCGGCCCGCGCTATGCGGACGCGCTGCTCGCCTGCTCGATTCACATCGCGGCCTCGGGCGCGCTCTCGGTCCACGCCTACGATGCCGAGGCGACGATCGCGGGGCAGGGCACCGTCGCGCTCGAATGGGAGGAGGATGCGGGCCCGCTCGACACGGTGCTCGTCGCGGTCGGCGGCGGCGGGCTGATCGCCGGCATGGCGACGTGGCTTTCGGGGCGCACGAAGGTGGTCGGCGTCGAGCCCGCCGGCTCCTGCGCGCTGCACGCGGCGCTCGAGGCCGGGCGACCGGTCGACGTCGAGGTCCACTCGATCGCCGCCGACAGCCTCGGCGCACGCAGCGCCGGGCGGCTCGTCCACGAGATCGCGGCGGCCTGCGTCGACCAGGTCGTCCTCGTCGGCGACGATGCCATCGTCGCCGCGCAGCGCACGCTCTGGCGCGACTTCCGGATCGCGACCGAAGCCGGCGGCGCGGCCGCGCTCGCCGCGCTCCTGTCGGGCGCCTACCGGCCGCGGCCGGGGGAGCGGGTGGGCGTGCTCCTGTGCGGCGGCAACGTCGATCTCGGCATCCTCGCGGAGCTCACCGAGGCGAAGTCTTAATTCTCGTTAACGAACGCCGCGGAGCCACGGGGCTCGGGGGTAAGATTTCGGTAACGCGTCATTCAATCGGTTCATGTTTAATCCATGTTATGAACATCGCCGATCTCCAGGCCCTCGTCGCCGACAGCCCGACCACCGCGCTCCTCCTCACGGAGCCCGACCACGCGCGCCCCGGCCCGATCATCGTCCACGCCAACGCGGCCTTCGAGGCCCTGTCGGGCTATCGGGCGGAGGAGGCGATCGGGCGCTCGCCGCGCTTCCTGCAGGGGCCTGAGACGAACCGCCTCGCCACGATGGCGATCACCCGCGCGCTGCGCCGCCGCGAGCCGATCGCCGAATGCCTCGCGAATTATCATCGCGGCGGTGCGGTGTATCTGTGCGCCCTCGAGATCCACCCGATCTACGGCGCGAGCGGGCGCCTCGACTATTTCGCCGCCTTCGAGCGGGCTGTGGTGCGCCGCCGCGGCCGCCCCCGCGCCGGCTTCGCCGGCCGCTACGTCCCCGTCGATCCGCTAGCCCGCCTGCCGAGCGAGGCGAGCCGCCTGTTCGCAGCGTAAATCCGCGCCCATCCCTCCCCGTAGGGGAGGGTGGACTTTCGAGCGGAGCGAGAAAGGCCGGGTGGGGCACGGGTGGTGATTGCGCTTCGACCCTCGGGCCCCACCCGACCCCTGTCGCTGCGCTCCAGGGGCCACCCTCCCCTACGGGGAGGGATGCTCGCGCCCCTCCCTCCCC
>NZ_JBKBQG010000037.1:0-41707 GCF_046292825.1 Salinarimonas sp.
CCCGGGGTGGGGTGCCCCCTCCCCCGCCCCCCCCCCCCCCCGGCCGGGTGGGGCCCGACGCCTGCCGCGAAATCTCCACCCGGGCCCCACCCGACCTCGTTCGCCTCCGGCTCCGAGGCCACCCTCCCCTACGGGGAGGGAGGACGCGCTCCCATCCCTCCCCGCAGGGGAGGGTGGACGTTCGAGCGTAAGCGAGAACGGCCGGGTGGGGCCCGACGTTTGCCGCGAAATCTCCGCCCGGGCCCCACCCGACCTCGTTCGGCTTCGCCTCCGAGGCCACCCTCCCCTACGGGGAGGGATTCAGTCGGCCTCGGCCACGACCCGCAAGACCGCCGCGCCGTAGCGCTCGAGCTTGGCCGCACCCACACCCGTGCAGGCGGACAGAGCCGTCTCGTCGCGGGGGCGGCGGGTGGCGATGTCGATGAGGGTGCGGTCGGTGAAGACGACGTAGGCCGGCACCACCTGCTCGCGCGCGGTCTGCGAGCGCCAGGCCTTGAGCGCCTTGAGCACAGGATCGTCGGCCGAAAGCCCCGCCGCCTCGGCGGCCACGGCGGCGCGCTCGGCCCGGCGGCGCTTCGAGGGGCGCTCGAGCGTGTCGGCGCGCAAGGTCAGCGTCTCGCGTCCGCGCAGGACCGCGTCCCCGCGCTCGGTGATCGAGAGCCCGCCCGCGCCCGCGACATCCATCGAGACGAGGCCGGCCGCGTAGACCTGACGGATCAGCGAGCGCCATTGCGTCTTGGGCCGATCGCGCCCCACCCCGAAGGTCTTCAGCCCCTGGTGGCCGTGGCGCAGGACCGCCTCCGTCTCCTCGCCGACCAGCACCGACATCACGTGCGCCGCGCCGAAGCGCTGGCCCGTGCGGGCGATCGCCGAGAGGATCATCTGCGCCTCGCGGGTGGCGTCGAACAGGCTCACCCCACCCTCGCACAGATCGCAATTGCCGCAGGGCTCGGAGGTCTCGCCGAAATAGGAGAGCAGCGTCTGGCGTCGGCAGCGCGGCGCCTCGCAGAGCGCGACGAGCGCGTCGAGCCGGCGCCGCTCGACGCGTTTGACCTCGTCGGGCGCGTCGCTCTGCTCGATCTGCATGCGCCGCAGCCGGATGTCGTCCATGCCGTAGAGGGTGAGCGTGTCGGCGGGCGCGCCGTCGCGGCCCGCGCGGCCGATCTCCTGGTAATAGGCCTCGATCGTCTTCGGCAGCGCCGCATGCGCGACGAAGCGCACGTCCGGCTTGTCGATGCCCATGCCGAAGGCGACGGTGGCCGTCATCACGATGCCGTCCTCCTGGAGGAAGACGTCCTGGTTCTTCTGGCGCACGCGCTGATCGAGCCCGGCATGATAGGCAAGCGCGCGATAGCCCTTCTCCTTCAGGGCGGCCGCGAGCTTCTCGGTGCTGTCGCGCGTCGCGCAATAGACGATGCCGGTCTCCTCGCGGTGGCGGTCGAGGAAGTCGGTGAGCTGGCGCTTGGTGTTCTCCTTGGCCGCCATCGCGAGGCGGATGTTGGGGCGGTCGAAGCCGTGGACGAAGACGCGCGGGCGCTCGGGGAAGAGCTGGGCGGCGATGTCCTCGCGCGTCGCGGCGTCCGCCGTCGCGGTGAGCGCGATCGTCTGCGGCGCGCCGAGCCGCGCGCGGACCTCGCCGAGGCGGGCGTAATCGGGGCGGAAATCGTGGCCCCATTGCGAGACGCAATGCGCCTCGTCGATGGCGAGCAGCGACACGCCGCGCCGCGCGAGCCAGGAGACCGACGCCTCGCTGCCGAGCCGCTCCGGCGACACGTAGAGGAGCTTGAGCCGGCCCTCGCGCAGAGCCTCGCGCACGCGCTCGGCCTCGGTCTCGTCGTTCGCCGAATTGAGCGCGCCCGCCTCGATCTCGTTCGCCCGCAATTGCGCGACCTGGTCGCGCATCAGCGCGATGAGCGGCGAGACGACGAGCGCGAGGCCCTCGCGCATGAGGGCGGGGAGCTGGTAGCAGAGCGACTTGCCCGCGCCGGTGGGCATCACCGCGAGCACGTCCGTGCCCGCCATCACGGCTTCGACCACCTCCGCCTGGCCGGGGCGGAGCGCCGTGAAGCCGAAGACGTCCTTGAGGACGGCGAGCAGAGCGGGCGAGGTCGCAGCGCTCATCCGGCCGCGCCGCCGCCCGCGTAGAGACCTGCGTAACGCTCGCGAAGCGCCGCCTTCTGCACCTTGCCCATCGTGTTGCGGGGCAATTCCGGGAGGACGATCACGCGTTTGGGCTGCTTGAAGCGGGCGAGGCGGTCGGCCAGCGCGGCCTTCACCTGCGCCTCGTCGAGCGACGCGCCGGGCTCGAGCACGATCGCGGCCGTCACCCCCTCGCCGAGATCGGGATGGGGCACGCCGAAGACCGCGCTCTCGACCACGCCGGGCAGCGCGTCGATCTCGCTCTCGACCTCCTTGGGATAGACGTTGTAGCCGCCCGTGATGACGAGGTCCTTGCCGCGCCCGACGATGTGGACGTAGCCGCGCGGGTCGATCTTGCCGAGATCGCCGGTGACGAAGAACCCGTCCTCGCGGAACTCGGCCTTCGTCTTCTCGGGATTGCGCCAATAGCCCTTGAAGACGTTGGGCCCGCGCACCTCGATCATGCCGATCTCGTCGGTCGCGAGCCCCTCCCCCGTCTGCGGGTCGACGACGCGCAGGTCGATCCCCGGAAGCGGGAAGCCGACGGTGCCCGCGATGCGCTCGCCCTCATAGGGGTTCGAGGTGTTCATGTTGGTCTCGGTCATGCCGTAGCGCTCGAGGATCGCATGCCCGGTGCGCTCGGCGAAGGCGCGATGCGTCTCCGCGAGAAGCGGCGCCGAGCCCGACACGAAGAGCCGCATATGGGCGGTCGCCTCGCTTGT
The DNA here is from genome assembly GCF_046292825.1 of Salinarimonas sp. Taxonomy (GTDB): domain Bacteria; phylum Pseudomonadota; class Alphaproteobacteria; order Rhizobiales; family Beijerinckiaceae; genus Salinarimonas. Next base: position 2,862 of record NZ_JBKBQG010000037.1, read on the forward strand.
GAGGCCTTCGTGCTGGAGGAGGCGCACGTAGAAGGTCGGCACGCCCATCATCGAGGTCGCGCGCGGCATCAGGCGCAGGATCTCGTCGGCGTCGAATTTCGGCAGAAACAACATCGAGGCGCCGGAGAACAGGATCGTGTTCGTCGCGGTGAAGAGCCCGTGCGTGTGGAAGGTCGGCAGCGCGTGGATCAGCACGTCGCGCGCGGTGAAGGCCCAAGTGTCGCGCAAGGTGCGGGCGTTCGAGGCGAGGTTCTCGTGGGTGAGCATCGCCCCCTTCGAGCGCCCGGTGGTGCCCGACGTGTAGAGGATCGCCGCGAGATCGTCCGGCCCGCGCTCGGCATCGGCGAAATCGGGGGAGGCGGCGGCCGCCTTGTCCGCGAGGCTGCCCTCCCCGCGCGCGTCGAGCGTCTCGACCGCGCCCACCCCGCGCCGCGTCGCGATCTCGGCGAGGGCGGGTTTGGCGGCGGGATCGCAGACGAGGAGCGCGGGCTCGGCATCGGAGAGGAAATAATCGAGCTCCGCCGGCGTATAGGCCGTGTTGAGCGGCAGGAAGACGGCGCCCGCGCGCAGGCAGCCGAGCAGCAGGAGGATCACCTCCGGGCTCTTCTCCACCTGCACCGCGACGCGATCGCCGACCTCGACGCCGAGCGCCCGCAACGCATTCGCGAAGCGCCCCGCGTGCGCGAAGGCTTGCCGGTAGGTGATCGCCCGCCCGTCTTGCGTCTCGATCAGGACCTTGTCCGGATCGCGCGCGGCGGCTTCGATCTCTGCGTAGAGGTGGGAGGGCATCGGGCGTCTCGTCGCGCGTTCGTCTCGGCCGACAGGCGTGCAATCTCCCGCGCCCCGCGTCAAGGCGGGGATCGCCCGCTCTCCCTCCCTCCCCATAGGGGAGGGTGGACTTTCGAGCGCGAGCGAGAAAGGCCGGGTGTGGCCCGGATGGTGATCATCCTGCAAGCGTCGGGCCCCACCCGACCTGCGTCGCCTTCGGCTCGCAGGCCACCCTCCCCTACGGGGAGGGAGAGGCGCGCGAATCCCTCCCCGGAGGGGAGGGTGGACTTTCGAGCGCGAGCGAGAAAGGCCGGGTGGGGCCCGGGTGGTGATCATCCTGCGAGCGTCGGGCCCCACCCGACCCCTTCGCTTCGCTCCGAGGCCACCCTCCCCTACGGGGAGGGATTCTTCTTCCCCTCCCCTCGCGGCCCCTGTAAGCACCCGAGAATGGACCTCTCCCTCCTGTGGATCCCCGCGACCCTCGCCGCAGCCGCCGCGCAGACGGCGCGCAACGCGTTGCAGCGGGATCTGACGCAGCGGATCGGGACGATCGGCGCGACGCAGGTGCGCTTCCTCTACGGCCTGCCTTTCGCGATCCTGTTCCTCGCGATCCTCGTCGCGGCGACCGGCGAGGCGCTGCCGCGTCCGGGCGAGGGCTTTTGGCCGTTCGTCGTGGCGGGCGCGGTGGCGCAGATCGGCGCGACCGCCCTGATGCTCGCGGCGATGCGCGAGCGCGCGTTCTCGGTCGTCGTCGCCTACATGAAGACCGAGCCCGTGCAGACGGCGGTCTTCGCCATCGCGGTCCTCGGCGATCCGCTGACGGCGGCGAGTATGGTCGCGATCGCGGTCGCGACGGCGGGCGTGATCGTCGTCTCGCACAAGCCGGGCTCGCTCACCGGCGGGGGCCTGCGGCCGGTCCTGATGGGCATCGGCGCGGGGGCTCTGTTCGGCCTGTCGGCGACCGCCTTCCGCGGCGCGATCCTCGCCTTCGAGGACGGCTCGTTCCCGATGCGGGCGACCGCCGCCCTCGTCGTGGCGCTCGCGGTGCAGACCGCGATCCTCCTCGTCTATCTCACTTTGTTCGACCGGCGCGCGCTGACGGCATCCTTCCGGGAATGGCGCGCCTCCGCCGGGGCGGGGTTTCTCGGCGCGCTCGCCTCGCAATTCTGGTTCATCGGCTTCGCGTTGACCAGCGCCGCGAACGTGCGCACGCTCGCCCTCGTCGAGGTGGTGATGGCGCAGGTCGTCTCGCGGCGGCTCTTCGCGCAGAGCGTCAGCGGCAAGGAGATCCTCGGGATGGCGTTGATCGTCGCGGGCGTCGGCGGTCTCCTGTGGAGCGCCGCCTGAGCGCCCTCACGAATCCATCTTGAGCGCCGCGATGAAGGCCTCCTGCGGGATCTCGACGCGGCCGAACTGGCGCATGCGCTTCTTGCCCTCCTTCTGCTTGTCGAGGAGCTTGCGCTTGCGCGAGACGTCGCCGCCGTAGCACTTGGCGGTGACGTCCTTCCTCAGCGCCCGGATCGTCTCGCGGGCGATGATCTTCCCGCCGATCGCCGCCTGGATCGGGATCTGGAAGAGGTGCTGCGGGATGAGGTCCTTGAGCTTCTCGCACATCGCCCGGCCCCGCATCTCGGCGCGGGTGCGGTGGACGAGCATCGAGAGCGCGTCGACGGGCTCCGCATTGACGAGGATCGACATCTTCACGAGGTCGCCCTCGCGGTAATCGGTGATCTGGTAGTCGAACGAGGCGTAGCCGCGGGAGATCGACTTCAGCCGATCGTAGAAGTCGAACACGACCTCGTTGAGCGGCAGGTCGTAGACCACCATCGCCCGCTTGCCGACGTAATTGAGGTCGATCTGCACGCCGCGCCGATCCTGGCAGAGCTTGAGCACGGCGCCGAGATGGTCGTCGGGCGTGAGGATGGTGGCGCGGATCCAGGGCTCGGAGATCGTCTCGATCTTCATCACGTCCGGCATGTCGGCCGGGTTGTGCAGCTCGACCTCCTCGCCGTCGCGCAGGGTGAGCTTGTAGACGACCGACGGGGCGGTGGAGATGAGGTCGAGGTTGAACTCGCGCTCGAGGCGCTCCTGGATGATCTCGAGATGGAGGAGCCCGAGGAAGCCGCAGCGGAAGCCGAAGCCGAGCGCGGCCGAGCTCTCCATCTCGTAGGAGAAGCTCGCATCGTTGAGGCGCAGCCTCCCCATCGCCGCGCGCAAATCCTCGAATTGCGCGGCGTCGACGGGGAAGAGCCCGCAGAACACCACCGGCTGCGCGGGCTTGAAGCCCGGCAGCGCCTCGGCCGTCGGGCGCTTCACCTCGGTGATGGTGTCGCCGACGCGGGTGTCCGCGACCTCCTTGATCGAGGCGGTGATGAAGCCGACCTCGCCGGGGCCGAGCTCCTCGCGCTTCTCCATCTTCGGCCGGAAGACGCCGATCGTGTCGATTTCGTATTGCGCGCCGGTGCCCATCATGGTGATGGCCTGCCCCTTGCGCATCACGCCGTCCATCACGCGCACGAGCACGATGACGCCGAGATAGGAATCGTACCAGCTGTCGACGAGCATCGCCTTGAGCGGCGCCTCGCGGTCGCCCTTGGGCGGGGGGAGCCGCGCGACGATGGCTTCGAGCACGAGATCGATGTTGAGCCCGGTCTTGGCCGAGATCGGCACGGCCTGCGACGCGTCGAGACCGATCACGTCCTCGATCTGCTCCTTGATCCGGTCCGGCTCGGCGGCGGGGAGGTCGATCTTGTTGAGGACGGGGACGATCTCGTGGTCGGCGTCGAGCGCCTGGTAGACGTTGGCGAGCGTCTGCGCCTCGACGCCCTGGGAGGCGTCCACGACGAGGAGCGAGCCCTCGCAGGCCTTGAGGGAGCGCGAGACCTCGTAGGCGAAATCGACGTGGCCGGGCGTGTCCATCAGGTTGAGGATGTAGGTCTTCCCGTCCTTGGCCTGATATTCGAGCCGGACGGTCTGCGCCTTGATGGTGATGCCGCGCTCGCGCTCGATCTCCATGTTGTCGAGCATCTGCTCCTGCATGTCCCGATCGGCGACGGTGCCGGTCGCCTGGATCAGGCGGTCGGCGAGCGTCGACTTGCCGTGGTCGATATGCGCCACGATCGAGAAATTGCGGATGTTGTCGATGGTCCTGGCGCTCATGCGGATCTTGCGCTCGTGTCTGGCGCGGGGCCGCCGCGCTGAAAGTCGTGTCGTTTCGCTGAGCGGGAGATAGCAGCCGCGCCCGCTTTCGCCAAGGGGACGGGGGGACGCGGGCGCGACCGCTGAGGCGAAAGCCGCCGCGCCTTCATCCCGCCGTCGTGGCATCGTGCTCTCGTCCCGCACGGAGAGGGAGGCGATTCGATGGGCGCAGCGATCGAGGTGGGGATGAGCGCGGAGGTGGCGCACGGGGACGGGCGCGACCTCGCCGACGAGCTCGACCGGCTGGAGGCGCTCGGCTGCGATCTCGCCGAGATCCCGCTCATCGCGCTGTGCGTGATCGCGGGAGGCCGCATCCTGCCGGGGCCGACGAGCCGGCTCGTCGCCGCCTGCGCCGGCAGGCCGCTCGCCTACAGCGTCCACGCCGCGATCGGGCTCAATTTCATGGGCGAACCGGAGCATCTGCGGCTCCAATTCGACGTGGCGGTGGCCTCCTTCGACGTCGCCGCACGCATCGGCGCGCGCCACGTCGTCATGCATACCGGCTTCTGCCGGGCGGATGCGCCCGACATCGAGGACCGCTACGCCCGCCAGCGCGAATGGCTCGCCCGGCTCGGCCTCGAGGCGCAGGCGCGCGACTGCACGATCTGCGTGGAGAACATCTTCCCCTTCGAGCCCGACCACCACACCGCCTCGCCGTCCCGCCTCGCCCGCGAGATCGCCGCGATCGGCCACGAGCACGTGCGCGCGACGCTCGATGTCAGCCACGGCTTCCTGCATGCCGGCGCCTGCGGCGGGGATCCGCTCGCGGAGGCGCTCGCGCTCGCGCGGGTGTCCCGCCACGTCCATCTCCACGACAGCTTCGGGCGGCCGGGAGGAGACGTTCTGGGCCTATTCGCAGGCGGAGCGCGTCGCGTTCGGCCTGGGCGATCTCCACCTCCCGCTCGGCTGGGGGGCGATCCCCTTCGACGCTCTGATGCGCGAGGCGCGCTTCGAGCCAGGGACGGCGTTCGTGATCGAGCTGCCGTCGAGCTTCCGCGAGGAGGCGGCGCAGACGCTCCAAGCGGCGCGCGCGCTGGCGTCGGCGGCTTCGCGCGCAGATTGAGAAAAGCGACTGCGAGTTTTCAACCTTCGATTAATCTTGTCGGATGAGGCGCCGTCGTGTTGCGCCGAGGCTACAGCCTCGCGCCGGCTCGATCTGCTAGCGTGAGTCTCCTTCACGACAAGGACACAACTCATCATGAAATATCTCTCACTGGCGACGGTTGCCCTCCTGAGCTCGGTCGGGCTCGCCGCGGCCGCCGATCTCCCGATGCGCGCGACGGCACCCGGCGTTCCGACCTTCGCCGCACCCGCCGCCTTCTCCTGGACCGGCTTCCACGTCGGCGGCCACGTGGGATGGGCCGGCGCCGATCTCGATCGGCGCAGCACGGTCACCGACCCGAATCAGTTCAACTTCGTCGGCCAGATCGGCAACGGGACCTACGAGCCCGACGGCTTCATCCCGGTCGTCACCCAGAACTTCCGCGGTCGCCAGAACGGCGTCGTCGGCGGCATCCATGCCGGCTACACGCACCAATTCGGCGCCTTCGTGCTCGGCGGCGAGGTGGACGCGTCCTTCCTGCAGGGCTCGGCCACGGGCCGGGTGGATCGGCGGGTTCTGACCGACTTCTTCAATCCGGGCGGCGGCGGTCTCCAGATCGCCGAGACGCCCATCCGCCACGAGGTGCGCGCATCGCTCGATTGGCTCGGGACCGCTCGCATCCGCGCGGGCTTCGCGCTCGACCGCGTCCTCGTCTACGCGACCGGCGGCGTCGCCTTCGGGCAAGCGAACCTGCGCGTCTCGACCGGCTACGAGACGCCGTTCGGCGGCAGCGAGAGCCTCGACGTCCGCTCGAGCGGGACACGCTTCGGCTATGCGATCGGCGGCGGCATCGAGTTCGCGGCGACCGACAACATCCTCTTGCGCGCGGAATACCTGCGCTACGATCTCGGCAGCCGGACGGTGCAAGGGCGCCTGCCGATTGGACCGGTCGGCTACCGCGCGCAGTTCCGCGGGGACATCGTCCGCGCGGGCATCGGCTACAAGTTCTGAAATCCTCGGCATCGCGGCGGGCGCGGTGCCCGCCTCCAAATAAAAGAGGCCCGGGCATTCGCCCGGGCCTCCGCGTGACGAGCGTCTGCGACGCGCGCGATCAGATCTCGAAGAAGCGCTTGCGCGCCTGCACGAAGAGCGTGTCGTTGCCGTCGGTGCGCTCGCGGACGATGCGCAGGCTCTCGACGTAGTTCTCGGCCACGCGCTTGGTGAGCGGGTCGTCCGACGCGAGCAGCTCCTCGAGGAGCTGCTTGGAGGCGTCGGCGCCGGCCTCGAGGATCTCGTCCGGGAACGTGCGGATCGTGACGCCGTGCTGGTTGATCAGCGTCTGCAGCGCGCGCGGATCGTTCGCCGCGAAGTCCGACGCGACCTGGTCGTACTCGGCCTGGCAGATGTCGCGCACGAGCGCCTGCAGATCGGCCGGGAGCGCCTGGTACTTCGCCTTGTCGACGACGAGCTCGGTCGCGAGGCCCGGCTCCGTGAACGAGGGGAAGTAGTAGTTCTTCGCGATCTGGTGGAAGCCGAGCGCGAGATCGTTGAAGGGGCCGACGAACTCGGCCGCGTCGAGCGTGCCCGACTGGAGCGCCGGGAAGATCTCGCCCGCGGGCATGTTGACGACCGAGGCGCCGAGCATCTCCCAGACCCGGCCGCCGAGGCCCGGCGTGCGGAAGCGCAGGCCCTGGATGTCGGACAGGCCGGTCAGCTCGGTGCGGAACCAGCCGCCCGCCTGGGTGCCGGTGTCGCCCGAGAGGAAGCCCTGCACGCCGAAACCGTCGTAGATCTCGTCCCAGAGCTCCTGGCCGCCCATGTAGCGGACCCAGGCGGTCAGCTCGCGCGAGGTCATGCCGTAGGGAACGCCGGTGAAGAAGGCGAGACCGCGGCTCTTGTTGAGCCAGTAATAGGCCGCGCCGTGGGCCATCTCGGCGGTGCCGTCGATGACCGCGTCGAGCGATTGCAGCGCCGGGACGAGCTCGCCCGCGGAGAAGACCTGCACCGTCAGCCGGCCGCCGGAGGCCGCGGTGATGCGGTCCGCCAGACGCTGGGCGCCGACGCCGAGGCCAGGGAAGTTGCGCGGCCAGGTCGTGACCATGCGCCAGGTGATGTTGCCCTGCGCGATCGCCGGTGCGGCGAGCGTGCTCGCGGCGGCGGCTACGCCGCCGACGGCGGCACCCTTGAGAAACTGACGACGTTCCATTCTCGTTATCCCTCCACGATTATCGGGACGCTTCTCGGCGACCTTCGCCTTGCGACCTCTCGCGATGCGGCGGCGTTTCCTCGTTTGTCCGCGATCGAACGGCGCCTCGCCCGCGCTCCTCCCCCGAAAGAGGGGCGAATTGCGCGATAGCCGCAGGCCGGCGCACCATAGGCAAAGCGCATGCGGATTACAACACAGTGGTATTGATAAAAATGCCGCGATCCTCGCGAGGTAAACGGGTTGCGAAAGACGCCGGGAGAAGGCGCCGCACGCGCCCCCTCCGCCCTCAGGCGTCGCGCTCCCGATCGGCGTCGGATCCGGCGCCGCGCCGGGGGAAGACGAAGGGCAGCGAGAAGCCGATTCCGAGGAAGCGGACCATGTGGTGGACGCCCACATAGAGCGGATCGAGCCCCATCACGAGCGCGAGCACGATCATCGCCTCGAGCCCCCCCGGCGCGAAGGCGACGAGGGCATCCGCCGGGGGCGCGCCGGCGACGGCGACCGCGAGGAGCGCGAACGAGGCCGCCACCGCCATCCCGACGACGAAGGCGGCGAGCGCCGCCGACAGGAGCTTGCGCAGGGAGGCGAGATCGAGCGTGTTGAAGCGCTGGGCGATGAAGACGCCGATCAGCACGAAGCCGAGCGTCGCGACCTCGTCCGGCAGCCGCCCCTCGATCGTGCCGGAGGCGAAGAGGACGCCGCTCGCGGCGGTCGCCCCGAGGAGGAGCGCGGCCGCCACCCCGATCCGGTCGAAGAGCGCGCCCGCGACGAGGCCGCTCGCGAGGAGCGCCCCGAGCGCGAGGGGCGAGATCGGCTCCGGGCCGGTGCCGAAGCGCGCGCCGCCGGGCTCGCCGGCGAGCGCCACGAGGAACGGCAGGACGATGAGGAGGAAGAGGAGCCGCATCGATTGGACGATGCCGATGCCGGCGACGTCCGCGCGCCGCTCGGCCGCGATCGTCATCACCGCGGTCAGCGCGCCCGGCACCGTCGCGAGGATCGCGTCGTCGCGACGCCAGCCGAAGCCTCGCATCAGCACGAGCGAGGAGGCGAGCGTCGTCGCGACCACCGCGGCGATGAGAAAGGCGAGGCTCGCCGGATAGAGCCCGATCGCGGCGAGCGTCTGCGGCGTCATGCCGGCGCCCATCACGATCCCCGAAATCAGCATCGCCGCTTCGGCGAGGGGGCGCGGCATGACGACGCCGAGTCCGAGCCGCCCCCACAGGATCACGGCCACCACCGCGCCCGAGAGCCACGAGGCCGGGATGCCCAGGGCGTCGAACGCCGCCCCGCCCGCATAGGCGACGGCGATCTGGACGATCTGGGCGACCGGCGAGCGGCGATAGGCTTCGAGCGGGAAACGGAGCACGGCTCGTTCGGCGACCTTTCTCGCATGCCTTGCGATCGATCAATGTCCGCCCCCCGCGAGCCTGCCAATGTGCGTCTCGACGGGGCGCTGTTCCTGGCGGTTACCGTCACGGACGCCCGGCGCAATCTCGGGGGAGTTGCGTCGGGCGTCTTCGTTTTCGAAGGAAGGATCTCCGTCTGCGAACGGGGATCTCGGCCGCCCGTCCTCTTTTCCATCGGGACGCGGCGAAAGAAAAGGCCGCTTCTCGCGAAGCGGCCTTGGCAGTTGGGGACGGGGTACGGCCCGCGTCCCTCGGGAGGAACCTCGGATGGACGCGGCGCCGCACGTGCGCCGGTCCGAACAAGGAGCGTTTCGGGCGGTCCTCGCGCGGGAGAGCGGCGCGCGGGGGAGTTCGGACCGCCCGAAGACCGACGACACGGCGCCCGGAGCCGGCGCCCGATCGGAAGCAGTACGCGATGGTGTAAGACGCGACGCTGGCGCGGGGCTTGTCTCGAGGGACCGCGCGGCGCGGAACCCTCAATGCGAGCCGGTCAGGCGGCAGAGCCGGCAGACGCTGGCGATCTGCACGTTGTCCTGACGGTCGTAGGCGATCACGCCCGAGCGGCGCAGCGCCGAGAAGGCGCGGCTGACGGTCTCGATGGTGAGGCCGAGATAATCGGCGATCTCCTGGCGGGTCATCGCCAGATCGACGCGGGTCTCGCTCTCGGTCTTCGAGGGGCCGGCGCAGGCATAGCCGCCGCGGCCGGGCACGAGGCGCATGATGAAGGTCGCGACCCGCTCCTGCGCCGACTTGCGGCCGAGGAGGAGGGCATGATCGTGCAGAGCGCACATCTGGGCGCGCAAGCGGGCGAAGAGGCGGTCGCGCAGGGTCGCGTCGGTGTCGATCGAGCGCTTGTCGTAGACGGCGACCCGCACCTCGGTGAGCGCCTCGGCGGCGACGTCCGAGACGGCGGTCGGCGCGAGCCCGAACACGTCGCCGACGCCGAGCACCTCGATGATCTGGCGGCGCCCGTCGGGCAGGAGCTTGAAGAGGATCACGCCGCCTTCGAGCACCTCGTAGACGCTCGAGGCCGCATCGCCCTCGTCGAGGATCAGCGCGCGGTGATGATACGAGAAGACCTTGCCCTTGTCGGGGCGATCCGCGCCTCCGCAACCGCCGTCGAAGCGCAGGCTCCAGCCGGAATCGAACTTGGCGTTGCTGAATTCGGAGCGGAAATGACGCGCATCCATGACATGGTCCTTGGAGGATGATGTCCGGGGGATCGGACTGTGCTGATCCGAGGATTTACGCCGAGCGCCCGAACCACGCATCGGGACTTGCCCTTAAGCACGATGCCGTGAGGGGAACGCCGGAGCGCGCCCGCGGCGCCGCTGCGTCAGCCGGACCGCGCGCGAATCCTCGGAGTTTGAAAATCTTTCGTTGCGGTGTCATCCCGGACGCCGAAGGCGATCCGGGACCCATATCCACGACGTCTCAGTCGCAGCCGGTAGGCTGCGTTTCTCAAACGAAAGCTGCGCAAAGGTCGAGCAGCGAGCGCGGCATGCGCGCTCGGGCTCGTCGTCGAGGTTATGGGTCCCGGGTCCGCTTCGCGGCCCGGGATGACAACCTTCGAAAGATTCACAGGCTCTCAGAGATGGGCGACGATCGACTCCGCCTCGAGCGGCTTGCGCAGGAGGGGCAGGCCCGGCAGATCCTCGAGCATCTTCTCGATGTCCACGATGGAACGCCCGGAGATCGCGACGACGCGCGGGGGCGCGTCGAGACGCCGCAGCCAGGCGATCACCTCCTGGCCGGGAATGCCGGGCAGGCCGAGATCGACGAACACGACGTCCGCCGACGAGGGGGGCCCGGAGCGGATCAGCGATTCGCCGTCGGCATAGGCCCGCACCGAGAATCCCAGCGACGAAACGAGCTCCGTCAACGAGTCGCGTACGGCGTAGTCGTCTTCGACGATATGGATCCTCACCGCGCGCCTCGTACCTCGAGCCGGGTCTTCACGTCTTGTCCACGGCACACGTCGTGCATGTCGGAGATGTCCCGGTCGCGATCAAGTCAGGGGTTTTCCCCTTGGTTCTACCGCGCAGGCGGCGGAGGCAGCCTCGAATATGACCTTGCGTGAGCGCGGCTTTCAACCATCGCAAAAGCACGTATGCAAGGGCATACGGTCGGGGCAGCGCGGAGCCGTGTTCGGGTAGAAGGTGCGGATCGCCCCGTCGCGCGCGACGAAGGTGGCGAGGATCTCGGCACCGCTCGGCGTCGTCATGCGATGCAGGCACGTCGCCCGCCCCCGCGGGCTCGGCGCCTGCGCCGCGAGCGCGCGGGTCGCCTCGACGAGGATCGAGAGCGCGTCGAGATCGAGCGCGACGCTTTTGGGGCAGGCCTGCTCGCGCGCGCCCGACGGCGTCAGGAAGGCGATGCCGAGGCCGTAGGTCGGCGGGCGGTCGGGAACGGCGTCGCAGGCCGCGCGCCCGCCCCAGCCGCGCTCCTGCATCTCGACGAGCCGCCCGCGGAAATGCAGCCCGCCGAGGCCGCTCTCGCCCGGCTCCCCGCAGAAGACGTGGCGAAAACCGCCTTCCGCGAACCAGAGCCCCGCGAGCGCGTCGCGGAAGCGCGCACCCTCGAGCGCCCGTCCGCTCGCCTGCGAGAGCGGGGCGGCGAGCGCCGCCTCGAGCGCCCGCGCCTCCTCGACGAACGCGTCGCGATCGAGGAGCGCGCGGAAGGCGGCGCGGTCCGGACGCGCGCCCCATTCGCCGCAGATCGCGAGGAGCGCCTCCTCGAAGGCGGTCAGGCGCGGACGCGGCAGGGCGCCCTCGCCGAAGAAGGGAGCGAATCGGCTCTCCCCCGGCGCTCTTTCGCCGGAGGTCTCCTGCGGCGCGCGATCGCACGCCGAGAGGCTCGCCGAGGCGAGCGCCGCGACGACGAGCGCGAGGGCGACGGCGATGGCGCGCGCCGGCCTCAGCGCTCGCCTTCCGTGAAGACGATGCGCACGAGGTCGGCGGTGTTGCGCGCGCCGAGCTTCTCCATGATGCGCGCGCGGTGGACCTCGATCGTCCGCGGCGAGATGCCGAGCTCGCGACCCGCCTCCTTGTTGGAGGCGCCGTGGGCGATCTGCTCGAGCACGTCGCGCTCGCGCGGGGTGAGGAGATCGGCTCCGTTGAAGCGCAGCCCGAGCTTCGAGCCGCTCTCCGCGGCCTTGCGGCGCTTGTGCACCGCCTCGCGCACGCGCCCGATCACCTCCTCGGCGTCGAAGGGTTTCTCCAGGAAATCGTGCGCGCCGGCCTTGATGGCGTTCACCGCCATCGGGATGTCGCCTTGGCCCGAGATCATGAAGACGGGCGCCTGGTAATTGTGACCCCCGAGCGCTTCGAGCACCTCGAGCCCGGAGCGGCCGGGCATGTGGACGTCGAGGAGCACGCAATCGATCTTCATGCGCTTCACCTCGGAGAGGAAGCTCTCTCCGTCCGGAAAGGCGCGCGTGCGCCAGCCTTCGAGGTCGAAGATCGTCACCAGAGAATCGCGCACGGCCGGATCGTCGTCGACCACCGCCATCTCGATCATGTCGCCGCTCATGCTACCCCCGTCGTTGCCGCCCCGCCTGCACCGCGCGCACGCCGCGAAATCCTAGCCGGATGCACGCGGCCGCGTCCACTCCTGCTCCAACCGATCCGGCGCCGGCGCGGCGATCGGCAGGCGGATCAGGAAGCGCGCGCCGCGCCCCTCGCCGCCCGGATCGACCGTGAGGTCGCCGCCATGGCTCTGCGCGATCGTGCGCGAGATCGCGAGCCCGAGCCCCATGCCCGAGCGCTTGCCCGTCTTGAAGGCCTGGAAGAGCTCGGACACCTTGTCCGCTGGGATGCCGGGCCCGTTGTCCTCGATCGCGACGACGAGATAGCGGTCCTCCGCCCCCGTCGAAACCACGATCCGCCCGCCCTTGCGCCCCTTCACCGCCTCGTAGGCGTTGCGGACGAGGTTGACGACGACCTGCTGCACCTGGACCGGATCGATCGAGATCAGCGGCAGGCCCGCCTGATAATCGCGCAGGATCGTCACGTTGCGGTCCTGGCCGATGACGGTCAGGTCGACGGCGTCGTCCACGATCGCGTTGAGCTCGACCTCCTTGCGCTCGGGCGCGCGCTTCTCGACGAGCGAGCGGATGCGCTGGATGATCGAGCCGGCGCGGTGCGCCTCCCGCCGGGCCTTCTCGAGGATCGCCTCGGCGCGCCCGTCGGCCTCCGCCGTGTGGCCGGCCTCCTTGGCGCGGGCGAATTCCCGCCCGACCGCCTGGAGGTAGAGCATGATCGCGGTGAGCGGCTGGTTCAGCTCGTGCGCCAGCGCCGAGCCCATCTCGTCGAGCGCGGAGACGCGGGCGAGGCGGATCAGGTCCGCCTGCAGCTCGTTGAGGCGGCGCTCGGCGTCCTTGCGCGAGGTGAGATCGCGCAGGATGCCGACGAATTGCCGCCCGTCCGGCGTCTCCGCCTCGCCCACCGAGAGATCGATCGGGAAGAAGGTGCCGTCGCGGTGGCGGGCGCGCACCTCGCGCCCGATGCCGATGATCTTGGCGTGGCCCGTGCGGCGATAGCTCGAGAGGTAGGCGTCGTGCGTCTGGGCGTGCTCGGGCGGCATCAGGAGCGAGACGTTGCGCCCGGCGACCTCGGCCGCCGAATAGCCGAACATGCGCTCGCAGGCCCGGTTGAAGATCATGATGCGCGCATCCTCGTCGATGACGATGATGCCGTCGACGGCGGTGTTGAGGATGCTCGCCCATCGCGCGTCGGAGACGGAGCCGAGGACGACGCGGGCGCCGTCGTCCTCCTGCGACCTGTCGTGCATGACCTCCCCCACGCTCTTCGTATATTCAATCTCGTGAAACTAACGCCGCGATCGCTCCCGATGCAAGAAGTTCCTACGCGTTTTTGCGTATTTGCACAGGCGCCGCCCCTTCGCGCTCGTTTCAGGCGCGAACCTGCACGGGCCGGCTGCGCTCGCCCTCGGCGGCGGCGGCGTTCAGGACCGGCACGAGGCGCTCCATCGCCGCGGCGAGGTCCTCGGCGCGCCGCGCGAAGCACAGCCGCAGGAATCCCGCGCCGCCCGCCCCGAAGGCCGTGCCGGGCGCGAGCCCGATTCGGGCCTCGTCGACGATGCGACGGGCGAGCGCGGGGGCGTCCGCGCCGGGGAGACCGAAGAAGGCGTAGAAGGCGCCCGGCGGCGGCACGAAGGTGAGCCCCGGCACGCGCGCGAGCGCCTGCGAGACGAGCGCGCGCCCCTCGACCGCGCGGGCGATCTGGTGGGCGACGAAGCCCTCGCCGTGATCGAGCGCCGCGACCGCCGCGCGCTGGACGAAGACGGGCGTGCCCGAGCTCGAATATTGGATCAGGTTCTCGATCGTCTGGCCGAGCTCCGGGTCCGCCTCCAGCCAGCCGATGCGCCAGCCGGTCATGGCGTAGTTCTTGGAGAGCGTCTGCACGAACAGGATCCGGTCGCCCTCCCGGCGCACGTCGTGGAAGGAGGCGGCGCGCTCGCCTTCGCGCACGCGCGCGTCGAAGACGAAGCGGTGGTAGATCTCGTCGGCGACGATCCACAGCCCCCGTGCCCGCGCGATCTCGAGAATCGCGCCGAGTTCGGCGCGCGTCGCCGTCCAGCCGGTCGGATTGGCCGGGCTGTTGAGCGCGATCGCCCGCGTGCGCGGCGTGATCGCCGCCTCGAGCTTGGCGAGATCGAGCGAGAAGCCCTCCGGTGAGGGATCCATCGGCACCTCGACCGGCGTCGCGCCGGACACGGTCAGCGCGCCGGCGAAGTTCGGCCAGGCGGGGGTCGGCACGATCACCTCCTCGCCGGCGCCCGCGACCATGCGCATCGCGATCTGCACCGCGTGCATGCCGCCGCTCGTCACGAAGAAGCGCTCGGGCGAGAGCGTGCGGCCGTAGATCGCGCTCATCCTGCGCGCGATCGCCGCGCGCAGCTCCGGCACGCCGCGCTGCCAGGTGTAGAAGGTCTCGCCCGCCGCGAGCGAGCGCGTCGCCGCCTCCGCGATGAAGGCGGGCGTGGGGAGATCGCCCTCGCCGACCCAGAGCGGAATCAGCCCCGGCACGAGCCGTCCGTAATTCACGGTGTCGACGATGCCGCTCGTCGGCGCGCGGCGGGCCTCGATACGCAGGCTCTCGATCGTGTCGTCGGTCATGTCTCTCGTCGCTCGGGTCGTCGTGCGGGGGGATGCCGGGCCGCGGAATCGAGCGGGCCGGCGCGCGCGACCATACACGCTCGCGGCGCGCGCGACTCATCAAAGATGCGCAGGCCGCTCATGAAGGACGCTGATGCGAGGCGCGCGCCGACGATGCGAGGCCCGCGCGGACGCGCGCGCGTCCGCGCGGGCGATCGCAGGCCGAACGCAGGCCGCGCGTGTTGACCGCGCAGGCGCTTTCGGCTAACTCCCGGCGCAACGTCACGCGGGCGCCGCGTGCGCGCGCTCCTTTTCGTCTCTCGCGAGGGCCCTCTCCTCGGGATCGGCGTTCGGAAGCGTCGCACGTCGCGGGCAGCGGGGCCCTTCTCGAACGGACAGATGGACGTCGCGCCCGACGGCGCGACATCGGAGTGAAGACAATGAAGATCCGCAACTCGCTCAAGGCCCTGGTCGCGCGCCACCGCGAGAACCGCATCGTGCGCCGCAAGGGCCGCGTGTACATCATCAACAAGACGCAGAAGCGCTTCAAGGCCCGCCAGGGCTGAGGCGCGCGGGCGGCTCGCGCCCCGGCCCTCGGCCGCGGCATCGCGCGCCTGCGACCATGTTCGTCTTGACGGCGCATGCGGGATCGGGGACGATTCCGCATGCGCTTTCGTCTGCCCAATCGCCTGCTCGCCACGCTCGCCGCCTCGGGTCTCGCCGCGGGCGCCGCCGTCGCGCAGGCGCCGACGGAGGCGCTCCCGCTCCTGGACGAGCCCGCGATCGTCGACGGCGAAATCGGGGGCGATGTCGGAAGCGAAATCGGCAGCGAGGCGGCCCCCTCCTCCCGCGATCCGCAGCTCGACCGGCTCTATCGCCGCCTCGCGGAGGCCGAGAACGAGAGCGAGGCGCGCGGCGTCGCGCTCCTGATCCAGCGCCGCTGGATGCGCTCGGGCTCCGACACCGCCGATCTCCTGATGCGGCGCGCGCAGGACGCGATGCGCGAGAGCGACGCGGCGCTGGCGATCGAGCTCATCGACCGCGTCATCGCCCTGGAGCCCGATTGGGCGGAGGCGTGGCACCGGCGGGCGATGGCCTTCATGGTGATGGAAGACCCGATCGCCGCCGTCGCCGACATCTACCGGACGCTGACGCTCGAGCCGCGCCACTACGCCGCGTGGACGGGGCTCGGGGGCATCTTCCTGCGCGCGGGCGACGAGGAGGGCGCGCTCGAGAGCTTCCGCCGCGCGCTCGACGCCCATCCCCACCAGCCGCGGATCCGGGCCGTGGTCGACCGCCTCGAGCGCAACGTCGACGGCATCGACCTCTGAACGCCCCCCTTCCCGCCCGCGGACCCGCCGTTCGACGAATGTCGCATGGTGGCGATGACACTTTAGAGAAATTGTAACACGACGCGGGCCATGCCGCATTGTCGGGCGCGCGCGCTTTGTCTAGTTAGCGTGCAGCGCGAAGACTTTCTTGCGGCAACGCGGCCGCGCGTGAGGAGTGAGAGCCCATGGAGACGCCAACGGCACGCGCCGCGGCACCCCGTCCCCGGCCCCTGTCGCCGCATCTTCAGATCTATCGCTGGACCTGGACGATGGCGATGTCCATCTTCCATCGCGCCACGGGCGTCGCTCTCTATGTCGGCACCCTGTTCCTGGCCTTCTGGCTGGTCTCCCTCGCGTCCGGCCCCGAGGCCTACGCCCGCGCGGGCGCCTTCTTCGGCTCGCCGATCGGCTGGCTCCTCCTGTTCGGCTATACCTGGGCGCTGATGCACCACATGCTCGGCGGCGTGCGCCATTTCGTGTGGGATTTCGGCAAGGGCTACGAGCCCGAGCAGCGCTTCCTGCTGGCCAAGCTGACGCTCGCGGGCTCGATCGGGCTCACGCTGTTCGTCTGGCTCGTCGGCCTGATCGCGCGCTGAGGGAGGCTTTGATGGCAGATTCGAACACCCGCTCGCTGCGCACCCCGATCGCCCGCGCCAAGGGGCTCGGCGCCTCCGGCTCCGGCACCGACCATTTCTGGCACCACCGCGTCTCGGCGGTATCGAATTTCCTGCTCGTGCTGCCGTTCGTCGTGATCGTCGCGATGGTCGCCGGGCGGCCCTATGCCGAGGCGGTCGCGATCGTGTCGCACCCGCTCGTCGCGATCCTGCTCGGGCTCTTCGTCGTATCGGTCACGTATCACATGGCGCACGGCCTGCGGATCGTGATCGAGGATTACGTCCACGGGAAGGGCGCGAAGATCGCCGCGCTCATCGCGAACACCTTCTTCGCGTTCCTGATCGCGGCGGCCTGCCTCTACGCGATCCTGACCGTCGGCCTGCGCGCTGCGCTCTGAGGAGACGAACGAATCATGGCGACCAACGGACAGACGAGCGCGCCCAACGTGAACGGCGCGGCCTATCCGATCACCGACCACACCTTCGACGTGGTGGTCGTCGGCGCCGGCGGTGCCGGGCTTCGCGCGACGGTGGGCTGCTCGCAGGCCGGCCTGCGCACCGCCTGCGTGACCAAGGTCTTCCCCACGCGCTCGCACACGGTCGCCGCGCAGGGCGGCATCTCGGCCGCGCTCGGCAACATGGGCGAGGACGATTGGCGCTGGCACATGTACGACACCGTGAAGGGGTCGGACTGGCTCGGCGACCAGGACGCGATCGAATATCTGTGCCGCCAGGCGCCCGCCGCCGTCTACGAGCTCGAACATTGGGGCGTGCCCTTCTCGCGCACCGAGGCCGGCGCGATCTACCAGCGCCCCTTCGGCGGGATGACGACCCATTACGGCCAGGGCACCGCCCAGCGCACCTGCGCGGCGGCCGACCGCACGGGCCACGCCATCCTGCACACGCTCTACGGCGCGGCTCTGAAGAACGACACGAACTTCTTCATCGAGTTCTTCGCGATCGACCTGATCATGGACGAGGAGGGTCGCTGCCGCGGCATCGTCGCGCTCGACATGACGACGGGCACGATCCACCGCTTCCGCGCGCAGATGGTGATCCTCGCCACCGGCGGCTACGGGCGCGCCTATTTCTCGGCGACCTCCGCCCATACCTGCACGGGTGACGGCAACGCGATGGTGCTGCGCGCGGGCCTGCCGCTGCAGGACATGGAATTCGTGCAATTCCACCCGACCGGCATCTACGGCGCGGGCTGCCTCATCACCGAGGGCGCTCGCGGCGAGGGCGGGTACCTGACGAATTCCGAGGGCGAGCGCTTCATGGAGCGCTATGCGCCGTCCGCCAAGGACCTCGCCTCGCGCGACGTCGTCTCGCGCGCGATGACGATGGAGATCCGCGGCGGGCGCGGCGTCGGCAAGGACAAGGACCACATCTATCTCCACCTCGACCATCTCGACCCGAAGATCCTCCACGAGCGCCTGCCGGGCATCTCGGAGAGCGCCAAGATCTTCGCGGGCGTCGACGTGACGAAGGAGCCGATCCCGGTTCTTCCGACCGTGCATTACAACATGGGCGGCATCCCGACGAACTTCCACGGCGAGGTGCTCACCAAGAAGGACGGCAATGCCGATACCGTCGTGCCGGGCCTGATGGCGATCGGCGAGGCGGCCTGCGTGTCCGTCCACGGCGCCAACCGTCTCGGCTCGAACTCGCTGATCGACCTCGTGGTCTTCGGCCGCGCGGCGGGCCTGCGCTGCGCCGAGATCGTCAAGCCGGGCGAGAACCAGCCGAGCCTGCCCAAGGGCTCTGCCGATCTCGCGCTCTCGCGCCTCGACCGCTACCGCCACGCGAGCGGCGGCACGCCGACGGCGGAGCTGCGCCTCGACATGCAGAAGACGATGCAGAACAATTGCGCCGTCTTCCGCACCGGCGAGGTGCTCGAGGAGGGCCGCGGCCTCATCGCCAAGGTCTGGAGCGGCATCGACGACGTCTCGACCAAGGACCGCTCGCTGATCTTCAACACGGATCTGATCGAGACGCTCGAGTTCGACAACCTCATCACGCAAGCCGTGGTGACGATGGAATCGGCCGCGAACCGCACCGAATCCCGCGGCGCTCATGCCCGCGAGGATTATCCGGATCGCGACGACAAGAACTGGATGAAGCACACCCTCGCCTTCCTCGACGAGGAGAAGCGCACCGTCACGATGGACGACCGCCCGGTGCACACCTACACGCTCTCGAACGAGATCGAATACATCGCGCCCAAGGCGCGCGTGTATTGACGGAAGGAGAGGCGAGGAGCGCGACATGGCCGACTTCCCCCGCATCACCCGAGATCCCGCCCTCATGGGCGGCAAGGCCTGCATCCGCGGGATGCGGGTCACGGTCGGCATGATCGTCGGGCAGATCGGCGCGGGCGTCCCGGTCGATCGCCTCCTCGCCGATTACCCGTATCTCGAGCATGAGGACGTGCTGGAGGCGATGCGTTACGCCGCATGGCTCGCCCAAGAGCGCGAGATCGATCTCGCGCCGGCGCAATGAGGCTCGTCATCGACATGAACCTCTCTCCAGCATGGGCAGAGCATCTCGCCGCGTCCGGCCACGATGCGGTTCATTGGTCGCGCGTCGGCTATACCGCTCGGGCGCGTCTGCGTGTCCTCCCGCTCGTAAACCGCTCGCAATCGGACTCGTCAAATGGCTGAATTCTCCCTCCCCAAGAACTCGCAGATGCGCGAGGGCAAGGTCTGGCCGAAGCCGGACGGCGGCAAGCGGCTGCAGGAGTTCCGGATCTATCGCTGGAACCCGGACGACGGCGAGAATCCGCGCATCGACACCTATTTCGTCGATCGCGAGGATTGCGGTCCGATGGTGCTCGACGCGCTCATCTGGATCAAGAACAAGATCGATCCGACGCTGACCTTCCGGCGCTCCTGCCGCGAGGGCATCTGCGGCTCGTGCGCGATGAACATCGCCGGGCAGAACACCATCGCCTGCACGCGCGGCATCGACGAGTGCGGCTCGGGCGCGGTGAAGATCTACCCGCTGCCGCACATGCCGGTGCTCAAGGATCTGGTGCCGGACCTGACCCAGTTCTTCGCCCAGCACGCTTCCGTCGAGCCCTGGCTGCAGACGCAGACGCCGGCGCCCGAGCGCGAATGGCAGCAGACGCCCGAGGACCGGCTCAAGCTCGACGGGCTCTACGAGTGCATCCTGTGCGCGTGCTGCACGACGGCCTGCCCCTCCTATTGGTGGAACGGCGACCGCTTCCTCGGCCCCGCGGCGCTGCTGCACGCCTATCGCTGGCTGGCGGACTCGCGCGACGAGATGACCGGCGAGCGGCTCGACGGGCTCGAGGACCCCTTCAAGCTCTATCGCTGCCACACGATCATGAACTGCGCCAACGCCTGCCCCAAGGGCCTCAACCCGGCCAAGGCGATCGCCGAGATCAAGAAGATGATGGTGACGCGCCACGTCTGAGCCGCACGCGAGCGCGCGCCCTCGCGCGTTGCATTCCGGCAACACTCCCGAGCCGAATGGCCGCGTCCGTCGTCGACGCGCGGCCATTTGGCGTTTGCGGTCGGGCGCCGATCGTGGTTCATGAAGCGTGAACCCGGATCGGCTAGTCTCACGGACGGCGGCCCGCCGCCTCGCACGATCGCGGCTTTCGCCGCGTCCGCAACGGATTTGGACACGATGACGCTCACCGCTCCTCGCCTCCTGCGCCTCTCGCTCGTCGCCGCCTGCGTGCTGGCGCTCGGCGCCTGCCAAACCGCACGCTTCGGCGGCGGGCCGGCCCCGCGCGGCGGCGTGGTCGCCGGACAGACCCCGCTGACCCAGCCGCTGACGCCCGGCATCGCGGCGCCGACGGGGGTCGTCGAAGCGAGCGAGCTCGCCCCGCCTCCCGGCGCCACGGGCATGCCCGGCGGGGCGCTCGCCGGGCAGGGGCCGATCATCTCCGACGTGCCGACCTCGCCGCAGGTCGCCGCCCTGCCCCAGCAGCCCGCCCCGGCGGCAACGCCCTCGCGGCTCACCCGCACGAGCTTCGTCGGCACCTGGCGCGTGAGCGAGCCCGGCGGCACGACCTGCCGCGTGACGCTCTCCTCGACGCCCTCGCTCGATCTCTATCGCGCCTCGACGTCGGGCTGCCAGAACGAGGACATGTCGCGCGTCAGCGCGTGGGACCTGCGCAACGACGAGGTCTTCCTCTACCGCCAGGGCGGCGCCGTCGCCGCGCGCCTGCGCGCCGGCACCGGCTCGATGCAGGGCGTGCTCTCGCGCTCCGGCGCGCCGGTGGCGCTCGCGCGTTGAGAACGAGCGCGCCCGTGCAGGGCGCGCGCTCCGTCGGCGGACGACGCGTGCGCGGGCGGACGCGTCAGAGCGACGCGCGCGCGCTCAGCCAGCTCTCGAAGAGATAGAAGCCGTTCCAGGCCAGCACGGCGTCCGCCGCATGAGCGTCGAAGCCCTGCGGCAGCGGCTCGCCCGCTTCCACGCGCTCGACGAAGGCCCAACCCTCGCTCGTGATGAAGCCCGGCACCGCGCGGTCGTCCGGGACGGCGCAGATCAGCTCGGGCGCGTCGATGCGGCGGAACAGGTTGAAGCCCCGCGACGCGATCGGCCGCGAGGTCAGGCGCGACGGGGCGCGGGCGATCGCGGCGCAGGCGGCAGAGGTCACCGTCTGGGTGGTCGTCTGCATGGCATGGCCTCCTCGTCCGTCCCGAATCGGGCATCTGCAACTGTCGAGAGGGATAGCACGCGCCTGCGGCAATTCCATGACGAAATGGTCGGCGCGCGCAAATCCCAGAAATCGGCGGGGAATTGAGGTCGAAGGCGTGCTCGATCGCGGCGCGACCGAACCCCTCCGTCAACTGCAACGCTCGTGCGGCAGCGGAGTTCCCAGCGGCGCGCAAATGATCTAGATCCATCGCGCGGATCGCGGGCGGGGGCCGCGCCGTTGCCGATGCGGGCGGCGCGCCGACCCTCGACGCCGAAACGCAGACGAGTAGGCCAGAGACGAGTAGGCCAGTGGACCATTCGCCACCCCCTCCCCCGAGCCACGGAGCGCGCGCCGACGCGTCCACGGCGGGCCCCGTGCGCCGACGCTACGATGCGCATGTCGAGGCCCGCCACATCGAGCGCGACCCCGCCCAGGCCGCCCTCGTCGCGCGGCTCGACCGGCTCGCGGCAGCGCTCGGCGAGCGCCGCCTCGCGCGCAAGGGCTCGGCGCTCGGCTGGCTGTTCGGCCGACGCGCGGCGGCGATCGTCCCCGTCAAGGGGCTCTACGTCTGGGGCTCGGTCGGCCGCGGCAAGACGATGCTGATGGACCTCTTCTACGAGGGGCTGCCCGTGCGCCGCAAGCGCAGGGCGCATTTCCATGCCTTCATGGCGGACGTGCACGGGCGCATCCATACCTGGCGCGCGGACCTCAAGGCCGGGCGGGTGAAGGGCGACGATCCGATCAAGCCGGTCGCCGCCGCGATCGCGGAAGAAGCCTGGGTGCTCTGCTTCGACGAGTTCACCGTCACCGACATCGCCGACGCGATGATCCTCGGCCGCCTGTTCACCGCGCTCTACGCCCATGGCGTCACCGTCGTCGCGACCTCGAACGTCGAGCCCGCGCGCCTCTACGAAGGCGGGTTGAACCGAGCCCTCTTCCTGCCCTTCATCGAGACGCTCACCGCGCATATGGACGTCGTGCGCCTCGACGCGCGCACCGATTTCCGCCTCGAGAAGCTCGCCGGCGCTCCGGTCTACCACGTGCCGGCCGACGAGGCCGCGAGGGCGGCGCTCGATTCCGCCTTCGCCAAGCTCGCCGGTCGCGCCCGCGGGGAGGCGATCGCGATCGCGGTCAAGGGCCGCGCGGTGCCGGTCCCGCAGGCTGCGGGCGGCGTCGCGCGCTTCTCCTTCACCGATCTGTGCGCGCAGCCGCTCGGCGCCTCCGACTATCTCGCCATCGCCCAGGATTTCCACACCGTGATCCTCGAGGCGATCCCCGTGATGGACCTCCCCCAGCGCAACGAGGCCAAGCGCTTCATCACGCTCGTCGACGCGCTCTACGACAACCGCGTCAAGCTCCTCGCCTCCGCCGCCGCCGAGCCGCACGAGCTCTACCGCGCCGCGACCGGCCGCGAGGCCTTCGAGTTCGACCGCACGGTGTCGCGCCTCGTCGAGATGCGCTCGGAGGCCTATCTCGCCCTCCCCCACGGCCGCCCCGATTCCCGCGCCTCGGACGACACGACGGGGCTGGTGGAGACCTGAGCGGGCCCACGATCAGGAGCGACCCCGCCCATGAGCGATTCCGACCCCCACGATCTCTCCCGCTTCGTCGAGGCGCAGGATCGCGGCGTTTACGAGCGGGCGGTCGCCGAGCTGCGGGCGGGTGCGAAGCGCTCGCACTGGATGTGGTTCGTCTTTCCGCAGCTGCGCGGGCTCGGCCGCTCGCCGACGGCGCAGCGCTACGCCATCGCCGACGCGCAGGAGGCGCGCGCCTATCTCGCCCATCCGGTGCTCGGGCCCCGTCTGCGCGAGGCGACGCACGCGATCCTCTCGGTGCGCGAGCGCGACGCGACCGCGATCCTCGGCCGACCGGACGACGCGAAGCTGCGCTCCTGCCTCACCCTGTTCCTCGCCGCCGCCGACGACGAGGCCGACCGCGCGCTGTTCCGCGCAGGCCTCGCCCGCTTCTACGCGGGCCGCCCCGATCCGGCGACGCTCGATCTCCTCGGCGCGTGAGACGCGAAGTCAGGCGGCCGCGGCCCGCGTCGGCGCGCGCGGCGCCGCTGCGGCAGGCAGGAAGGGCGCGTTGGTCTCGGCGCGGTAGAAGCCCGGGATGCGGGCCGCCTCGCAGGAGGCCGTGCCCGCGCCGGCCACGACGAGGAGACGCGGCGCGACGGGGGCGTGGACGAGATCGGCGCGGCGGGCGTCGTCTCTTGCGGGGACCATGGCTCTCTCCTCGGATCGTTTTCTCCCGGGGGCTCGCGCCCACGCATTCCTCCTGCGCCCGCCGCGTTTCGGGACGATGTCGTCGCGCCGCAGCGCCCGGAAATCCGACGGATCGGGGCGCCGGGCGGGGTCCGCAGGTCGGAATGGGCGCCGAGCACCCTTCCGTCGCGCGCCCGGCTGTTGCAAGCTGTGCCGCCGTGCTCCGACAGGAATCGACGATGTCCCCCACGATGCGAGCCCTCCCCACGCTCCGCCACGCCGCGACGGCCGCGGCGCTCGCGCTGTGCCTCGATGCAGGCTTCCGCGAAGGCGCTGCGCAGGCCCAGCCGCTTCTCGCCCCGCCGTCCGGCGAGCCCTGGGAGATGCTGCCGCCCGTCTTCGGCGACGCGGTCGCCTCCTGCATCGATCTCGGCGACGACGCCATCTGCTTCGGGCTGACCTGCCGGGAGGGCACGATCGCCACCTGGTTCCTGGGCACCGGAGACTGGTCGGACGCCCTCGTCGTCGAGGCGATCCGCGGCCAGTACGAGACGCCGGAGGCGCGCGTCTACCACATCCCGCTCGACCCCGACGAGGAGGCGACCGCCGACGCGGGCTTTCCCGTGATGACGGCGCCGGCCGGCGAGCAGCTCGTCTCGGACATCGTCGAATCGCGCGCGCTCCGCGTCGCGCCCCTGTCGGACGGCCAGGGCGCCTGGATGCTGTTCTCAACCTCCGGCGCCGCCGCCGTCATCGCCGGCTTGGAGCGCCGCTGCGCGCCGGGGGAGCGTTGAGGCAGAAGGCGAGGGCCATGTTGGTGCGCGAGGCGCGTTCACATCCGCTCGCGTCCGGCTATGATCGGCACGCGACGACGCGCGGATCACGCGCGCGAAAGAGGATCGAGGAAGCCCGATGAGCGACAGCGCCAATACCCGGACGCGACGGATCACGCCCTCCCAGCTGCGTTCGCGGCTGTGGTTCGACAATCCCGACAATCCGGGCATGACCGCGCTCTATCTCGAGCGCTACCTCAATTTCGGGCTCACACGCGAGGAATTGTGCTCGGGCAAGCCGCTCATCGGCATCGCCCAGACGGGCTCCGACCTCGCCCCCTGCAACCGCCACCACATGGAGCTCGCCAAGCGCGTGCGCGAGGGCATCGTGGCGGCGGGCGGCGTCGCCTTCGAATTCCCCTGCCATCCGATCCAGGAGACCGGCAAGCGCCCGACCGCCGCGCTCGACCGCAATCTCGCCTATCTCTCCCTCGTCGAGGTGCTCTACGGCTACCCGCTCGACGGCGTCGTGCTGCTCACCGGCTGCGACAAGACCACGCCCGCGCTGATCATGGCCGCGGCGACCGTCGACATCCCGGCGATCGCGCTCAATGTCGGGCCGATGCTCAACGGCTGGATGGAGGGCACGCGCACCGGCTCGGGCACCATCGTCTGGGCGGCGCGCGAGCGGCACGCGGCGGGCGACATCGACTACCAGCAATTCATGGACATCGTGGCGACCTCGGCCCCGTCGGACGGGCATTGCAACACCATGGGCACCGCCTCGACCATGAACTCGCTCGCCGAGGCGCTCGGGCTCAGCCTGCCGGGCCAGGCGGCGATCCCGGCGCCCTATCGCGAGCGCGGCCAGATGGCCTATCTGACCGGCAAGCGCATCGTCGACATGGTCTGGGAGGACCTGAAGCCCTCCGACATTCTCACCCGCGAGGCCTTCGAGAACGCGATCGTCGCCTGCTCGGCGATCGGCGGCTCGACCAACGCGCCGATCCACATCAACGCCATCGCCAAGCATGTCGGCGTGCCGCTCGATTGCGACGATTGGGAGACGATCGGCTTCGAGATCCCGCTCCTCGTCAACCTGCAGCCGGCGGGCGAATATCTCGGCGAGGAATATTTCCGCGCCGGCGGGCTCGTCGCGGTGATGGCCGAGCTGATCGAGGCGGGCAAGGTGCACGAGGGCGCGCTCACCGCCAACGGCCGCACGATGGGGGAGAATTGCCGCGGGCGGTTCTCGTGGGACCGCGAGGTGATCCGCCCCTACGGCCGGCCGCTCAAGGAGAAGTCCGGCTTCCTGCATCTGAAGGGGACGCTGTTCGACAGTGCCATCATGAAGACGAGCGTCGTCTCGCGGGAATTCGCGGAGCGCTTCCTCTCCAATCCGAACGACCCGATGGCGTTCGAGGGGCCGGTCGTCGTGTTCGAGGGGCCGGAGGATTACCACGCGCGCATCGACGATCCGGCGCTCGGCATCGACGAGACGACGATCCTCGTCATCCGCGGCACCGGGCCGATCGGCTATCCGGGCGCGGCCGAGGTCGTCAACATGCAGCCGCCGGGCGCGATGATCCGCCGGGGCGTGCGCGCCCTGCCCTGCATCGGCGACGGGCGCCAATCGGGCACGTCCGGCTCGCCCTCGATCCTCAACGCCTCGCCGGAAGCGGCGCTCGGCGGCGGGCTCGCCCTCCTGCGCACGGGCGACCGCGTGCGGATCGACCTGAACACGCGCCGCGCCGACATCCTGATCTCGGCCGACGAGCTCGCGGAGCGCCGCGACGCGCTCGCCCGCGCGGGCGGGTTTCCGGTGCCGCCGAGCCAGACGCCCTGGCAGGAGATCCAGCGCGCCATGGTCGCCCAGCTCTCCGAGGGCATGGTGCTCGAGCCGGCGGTCAAGTACCAGCGCATCGCCAAGACCTTCGGCGTCCCGCGCGACAACCATTGAGGCGCCCCTCCCTCTCCTTCCCTGCTCGATTATGTATCGTAGGCTGTCATCCCGGGCCGCGAAGCGGACCCGGGACCCATACGCTCCGACGAACGTTCGAGCGCGCATGCCGCGCTCGCGTCCCAACCGTAGAGCATCGACCGTCACAGAAACGCAGCCTATAGGCTGCGACTGCACCGTCGGGCGTATGGGTCCCGGATCGCCTTCGGCGTCCGGGATGACAGCTCTCCATTCAAACCGCTCCCGGGGGCCACCCTCCCCTCCGGGGAGGGATTTCGGCATGCCTCGCGTGCGTCCAAGGCATGGCCTCCCGCGTAGACGCCATGACCGAGGCGGTGCATCCTTCGCCGCTCATGCGACGAGAGGCGGAATGGACAAGCGAGCTTCCGACGTGGCGCGTTTCGGGATCGGTCAGCCGGTGCCGCGCAGCGAGGATCCGATCCTGGTGCGCGGCGCGGGCCGCTACACGGACGATCACGCGGCCGAGGGCGCGCTGCATGCCGTCTTCGTCCGCTCCCCCGTCGCCCACGGCACCTTGCGCGGGCTCGCGACCGAGGACGCGCGCGCCGTGCCGGGCGTCGTCGCGATCGTGACGGGCGAGGACCTCGCCGAATACGGCCCGATGCCGGCCAATCTCGCGCCGAATTTCAAGAACCGCGACGGCTCGCCGATGGCGGTCCCCGACGTGCCGGCGCTCGCGCGCGAGCGCGTCATCCATGTCGGCCAGCCGATCGCGCTCGTGATCGCCGAGAGCGCCGACGCCGCGCGCCTCGGCGCCGAGGCGGTGATCCCCGACATCGACCCCCTCCCCGCTCTGCCCGATCCGCGCGCGGCGCTCGCCCCCGGCGCGCCCGCGATCCACCCGGCGCTCCCCCACAACCGCGCCCTCGATTTCGTCTCGGGCGACGAGACGGCCTGCGACGACGCCTTCGCGAAGGCCGCTCACGTGACGCGGCTGTCCATCGTCTCGAACCGCATCGTCGTCGCGCCGCTCGAGCCGCGCGCGGCGATCGCGCGCTACGATGCGCAGGCCGAGCGCTACGAGCTGATCGCGGGCACGCAGGGCGTCTTCCCGATGCGGGCGATGCTCTCGAAGGTCTTGCGCGTGCCGCCCGAGCGCATCCGCGTCCTGACCGACCGCGTCGGCGGCTCCTTCGGCATGAAGCTCGCGGTCTATCCCGAATACGTCGCCTGCCTGCATGCCGCGAAGGTGCTCGGGCGGCCGGTGCGCTGGGTCGACACGCGCTCGGAGAGCTTCCTGTCGGACCATCACGGCCGCGCGCTCGATCTGGAAGCCGCGCTCGCGCTCGACGCGGAAGGCCGCTTCCTCGCGCTGCACGTGACGGGTTACGCCGATCTCGGCGCCTATCTGAGCCCCGTCGCGCCGCTCTTCTCGACCGTGAACATCGGCAAGAACGCGCAGAGCGTCTATCGCACGCCCGTCGTCCGGGTCGAGATCGCCTGCGCCTATACCAACACGCCGGTGGTCGGCCCCTATCGCGGCGCCGGGCGGCCGGACGGCAATTACGTGATGGAGCGGCTCATCGACAACGCCGCCGCCGAGACCGGCCGCGACCGCATCGCGCTGCGCCGTCTCAACCAGATCGCGCCCGCCGAGATCCCCTTCGAGACCGGCGTCGGCACGACCTACGACAGCGGCGACTTCCCCGCCGTGCTCGACGCCGCGCTCGCGGCCGCCGACGTCTCGGGCTTCCCCGCACGGCGTGCCGAGAGCGAGGCGCGGGGCCTGCTGCGCGGGCTCGGCATCGGGCAATATCTCGAGGTCACGGCTCCGCCCGCGAACGAGATGGGCGGCATATCCTTCGAGGCGGACGGCACCGTGACGATCACGACCGGCACGCTCGATTACGGCCAGGGCCACGCGACGCCCTTCGCCCAGGTGCTCGCGAGCCGGCTCGGCGTGCCCTTCGCCGCGATCCGGCTCGTCCAGGGCGACAGCGATCGCCTCGTGGCGGGCGGGGGCACCGGCGGATCGAAATCGCTGATGGCGTCTGGTGCCGCGATCCTGGAGGCTGCCGATCTCGTGATCGAACGCGGGCGCGTGCTCGCGGCCCAGGCGCTCGAGACGGCGGAGGTCGACATCGCCTTCGAGGACGGCCGCTTCGTCGTCGCCGGCACCGATCGCGGCATCGACGTCATGGCGCTCGCGCAGGCGCTTCGCGAGGGGCGCGTGCGGGCGCCGGACGGCGTCGAGCCGAGCCTCGACGTCGTCCACGTCCACGCCGCCTCGCCCTCCGCCTACCCGAACGGTTGTCACGTCGCCGAGGTCGAGATCGATCCGCAGACGGGGTCGGTGGCGGTCGTGCGCTACATGGCGGTCAACGATTTCGGGACGATCGTGAACCCGATGCTCGTCGAGGGGCAGATGCATGGCGGGGTCGTCCAGGGCATCGGCCAGGCTCTGATGGAGCGCACCGTGTTCGACGCGGACGGGCAGCTCGTCTCGGGCTCCTTCATGGATTACGCCCTGCCGCGCGCGGACGACAGCCCGACGATCCGCGTCGAGAGCCGCCCCTCGCCGGCCACCACGAACCCGCTCGGCGCCAAGGGCTGCGGCGAGGCCGGGTGCGCCGGCGCGCTGCCGGCCGTGATGAACGCCGTCGTCGACGCGCTGCGCCCCTACGGCATCCACCATATCGACATGCCGGCGACGCCCGCGCGGGTGTGGGGGGCGCTGCACGGGAGCGGGTGACCGGGCGGCTCGGAGCGCCGGGCGACAGCCGGTCCGCCCCTCAAGAGGCGGGCGTCTTGCGCGAGCGGTCGAGCACGATCCGCAGCGCTTCGAGATCGGGCAGAAGCGCGGCCGCGCGTTCGGGCGGAAAGAGCGAGGCGAGGTGTTCGAGATCGGGCCCGAGCCGCTCGATCACCGCATCTCGGAAACGACGCCCTTCATCCGTGATCCGCACGAGCTTCGAGCGCCCGTCCTCCGGATTGGGGCGCACGACGACGTATCCCGCCCGCTCGAGACCCGCGAGCGTATGCGTCATCGAGGTCTTCGGGACCTGGAAGGCCCGTGCGAGATCGAGCGGCGTGCGCCCGTCGCCGAGGCGCACCAGATGATTGAGCACCACGAAATGCGGGTAGACCATGCCCTCGGGCATGGCCGCCTCGAGCATGGTGCGGCTCAGCTGCGCGACGATGCCGACCTCGTTGAGAAGCCGGAAATAGGTCGCGCGATGGTCGTCACCCGTCAATGATGCGCGCCTCCAGGGGCCAGCGCGGACTTGCGCCGACGCTCGGTCCATACCCGATCCGCGCGAGCATTTGTACCGTCCCCCCGTCCGGCGCGAGGCGCGCGTGCACCTGGCGATGGAGATCGGCCATTTCGGGGAATTCCTGCAAGGCCTGGCTCATGGGCTGGAAGCCGATGCCGAGCGCCGTCGTGGCGAGGTTGATCCGCAGCCAATCGCGACCTGCACGGAGCTGATCCGCGCGCGTGTTCCCCTCCGTGACGAGCCAGACATAGCCCATGCCCGTCTGCGCGTTGGCGAGAACGGCGTCGATGCCGGCCCGGTAGGCCATGCTCGTCGGATCGAGCGCCCGTTCGCGGGTGAACAGGCCGGTGGCCCGCAAGCCCTCGAAGAGCGGCCCGGAGAGATCGATGCCGTCGGGCTCCGCGTCGATCTCCGCGTGACCGATCCGGAAGAGATCGACGCTCTCCTTGAACGTGTGCGGCGTCTCGAATTCGATGCGGAAGGCCTCGCTCGTCAGGCTCCGCCAGAACGCGATCTCGTCCGGCGCGACGCTGCCGCCGAACCGGCCCAGCGGCCCGGCCATCGCGGCGATCGAGGCGAGCGATGCGGGCGGGATCGGGCGGGCGAGATCGTAGGGCTCCTTGAGGGTCCGGCGCTGCGGCGCGAAGGCGAAGAGGGGATCGTCCGCGATCGCGGGATCGGGGACGAAGCGCGCGCGGGCCACCGGACGCGCGTCGAGCCCGTCGGGATCCTCGCCATCGGGAAAGGTCGCGATCTCGACCCGATACCCGTCGCTCGCCGCGGCCATGCGCATGAGCTCGAGAAAACAGCCGAGACCGATCGTGACCTGCCGATTGGGCGGGTCGGTATGGGGGAGGAGGCGGTCGAGATCGGCGTAGAGGGTGACCTCGCCCGCCTCGCGCAGGTTGACGAGCCACGGCTGACGATTGTGCGGATTGGGCGCGAGCAGCGCCCACGACAGGGCCCGACGGCGGGGCTCGTCGTAGCCGCCTGCGGCCGACCAGGGCGCGAGCGCGGTCTTCGGTTGCCGCGTCAGCGCCTGGCCGGCGACGGCGCCGGCGGCGAGGACGACCCCGCCGCCGACGAGGGCGAGGAATTTTCGACGATCGACGGACATGACGAGCTCCATTAGTTCGATGTCGCACTATATCGTGCGATATCGAACTAATCAAGCCCCTCCCCTCCGCCTCCCGGTCGGCGTCCGCCCCGCCCCCCCTGACCTGGATCAAGGCGCCCGCGCGCCTGCTCCTGTCTTCTGCCGCACGACGCGACAGACCGGAGCGACGTGGATGGATCATGGCTCGACGACGATCGCGGGCGCAGGCGCCGATCGAGCGCTCGCGACCCGCATCGAGACGCAGACGCGCTATCTGATCGAGATGATGCGCCGGCTCGGCGTGTCCTCGGGGGACGCGCGGCGGGAGGCGGACCGGGCGGGGCTCGTCGGCGCCGCCATCGCTTGCGCGGAATGCGACGCGCGCGAGGCCTGCGGCCGGCTGCTCGCCCGGAAGGACGCGCTCGAGGCGCCCCCCGATTTCTGCCCCAACCGCGCCTTCCTCGAAGCCTGCGCGCGCCGTGCGATAAGCGAGGCTTCTTAAGCCGTCCGGCCCGCGAGCCGCGCGAGCGCCTTCTCGCGGCCGATCAGGGGCAGGAGCCCGGCGAGTTCGGGGCCGTGGTCGCGGCCGGTGAGCGCGAGGCGCAGCGGCATGAACAAGGCCTTGCCCTTGGCGCCGGTCTGCGCCTTCACGGCACCCGTCCACGCGGCCCAGGTGCCCGCGTCGAAGGGCGCGTCGGGCAGGAGCGCGGCGGCGCGCGCGCAGAAATCCGCGTCCTCGATCGCGGGCGCGACCGGCCCCTCGACCACGCCCCACCAATCGCGCGCTTCGGCCAAGCGCGAGACGTTCTTGCGCACCGCCTCCCAGAACGCCGCGCCGCCGTCGATGCCGAGCGCGCCGAGCCGATCGGCGACCGCTTCGAAGGGCGTCTCGTGCAGGAGACGGGCGTTGAGCGCCTCGAGCTCGGCTTCGTCGAAGCGGGCGGGGGCGCGCGAGATGCGGGCGAGATCGACGAGCGCGCCGAGCGCGTCGAGGCTCTCGACGGGCCGCACGGATTCCGAGGAGCCGACGAGGACCGCGAGCGCCGCGACCGCCATCGGCTCGAGCCCAGCTTCGCGCAGCGAGCGCAGGGAGAGATGCCCCATGCGCTTCGAGAGCCCCTCCCCGCTCGAATCGGTGAGGAGGTTGTGGTGGCCGAAGGCGGGCGGGCGCGCGCCGAGCGCCTCGAAGATCTCGATCTGCACCGCCGTGTTGGTGACGTGGTCCTCCCCGCGCACCACGTGCGTGACGTGGAGATCGACGTCGTCGACGACGGAGGGCAGCGTGTAGAGGTAGGTCCCGTCCTCGCGCACGAGCACCGGATCGGAGAGCGAGGCGCAATCGACCCGCACCTCGCCGCGCACGAGATCGTGCCAGACGACCTCCCGCGGCTCGAGCCGGAAGCGCCAATGCGGGCGCCGGCCCTCCGCTTCCAGCGCCGCGCGCTCGTCGGGCGTGAGCGCGAGCGCCGCGCGGTCGTAGATCGGCGGCAGGCCCCGCGCGAGCTGGCGCTTGCGCTTGCGCTCGAGCTCGTCGGCGGTCTCGTAGCAGGCATAGAGCCGTCCGGCCTCGCGCAAGCGCGAAGCCGCATCGTCGTAGAGGCCGATCCGATCGGATTGGCGCACGCGCACGTCCGGCGCGATGCCGAGCCAGGCGAGATCCTCGACGATGGCGTTCGCGTATTCCTCGCGGGAGCGCTCGCGATCGGTATCGTCGAGGCGCAGCACGAAGGTGCCGCCCTCCCGCCGCGCGATCAGCGCGTTGAGGAGCGCGGTGCGCGCGTTGCCGATGTGGATCAGCCCGGTCGGCGACGGGGCGAAGCGGAGGACGGGGGCGCGAGGGGAGATGCTCATGGTCGCACGTCTAAACCCTCGCGCGGGCGCGGACAACGGACCATCTGCGATGCTATAAGGCTTGCCGCCCGCTGCCGACCTGCCGTCGGCCGACACGACCGATCCCAGGAGACCCGATGGACCACGGACGCGAGAAGGCCCCCCGCGGCATTCCCCTCCACGATGCCGCGGCCTTCGCCGCCATGCGCCGCGCCGGCCGGCTCGCGGCGGCGACGCTCGACTTCATCGCACCGCACGTGCGCCCGGGGGTGACGACCGCCGCGCTCGATCGGCTGTGCGAGACCTTCATGCGCGATCACGGCGCCGTCCCGGCGACGATCGGCTATCAGGGCTATCGCCACGCGAGCTGCATCTCGGTGAATCAGGTCGTCACCCACGGCATCCCCTCCGAGGACGTGGTGCTCGCCGACGGCGACATCCTCAACATCGACGTGACGCCCATCCTCGACGGCTGGTACGGCGACGCGAGCCGGATGTACGTCGCGGGCACCGCCTCGAAGGCGGCCGCGCGCCTGATCGAAACGGCGGAGGCCGCGATGATGGCGGGCGTCATGGCGGTGCGCCCGGGGGCGACGCTCGGGGACGTCGGCCACGCGATGGAGAGCGTCGCGAAGAAGGGCGGCTATACGGTCGTGCGCGATTTCTGCGGCCACGGCATCGGCCGCGTCTTCCACGCGCCGCCCGAAGTGCTGAGCTACGGCCTGCCCGGGCGCGGCGTGCGGCTCGAGCCCGGCATGATCTTCACGGTCGAGCCGATGCTCAATGCCGGGCGCGCGGAGGTGCAGATCCTGCCCGACGGCTGGACCACGATCACCCGCGACGGCAAGCTCTCCGCCCAGTTCGAGCACACCGTCGGCGTCACGCAGACGGGCGTGGAGATCTTCACGCGCTGAGGGCTTCGTCGCCGGCGCTCAGAACTTGCGCTCGACGAAGGCCTCGGTCGCCGCGCGCTCGGCATCGTCCGGCGCGGGGCGGCGGGCGGCGGCGGCCTCGAGCATGGGGATCACCTCCCCCACCCGCTCGGCGACGAGGTAGGAGAGCTCCAGCCCCTCGCGGATGAAGCCGCGCTCGCGCATGTGTTCGAGGAGCACGAGGAGCGGCTTCCAGAACGAGAGCAGCGAAAGGACGAGGATCGGCTTGTGGTGGCGCCCGAGCTGCGCCCAGGTCATCTGCTCGACGAGCTCCTCGAGCGTGCCGATCCCGCCGGGCATCGCGACGAAGGCGTCCGCGCGATCGAACATCATCCGCTTGCGGGTATGCATGTCGGGGACGACGATCGTCTCCTGGACCTCGTCGAGGAGCTGCTCCTTGCGGGTGAGGAAATCGGGAATGATGCCCGTCACCTCGCCGCCGGCCTCGATGGTCGCGCGCGCCACCTCGCCCATCAGCCCCAGCGCGCCGCCGCCATAGACGAGGCGGATATTCGCCCGCGCCATCGCGGTGCCGAGCTCGCGCGCGGCCGCGAGGAAGGCCGGATCGCCCCCCGCCGCCGAGCCGCAATAGACGCAGATCGATCGGATACGACTCATTGTCGCGGCCCACTCCCTCGAAAATGTGCGAATCGGCCGACCACGGCCGTTGATTTTTCTTTCGATCAAGGCGCTGGCGAAGTAAATCGTTCCGTGAGGAAAACCGCATCCTGCGAGGAACGAGCGCCGTGTCCGTCGATCGTCGCCGCACCATTGCCCTGGCCGGCGTGGCCGCCATCGCTCTCGCCGGAGCGTCGACCGCCTATTTCGTCCGCGATCGTGGCACGGACGAGGCGACCGTGGAAGCGCCCGCCCCGCTCGCCGTCTCGCCCGCCGCGAGCATCGCCGCGGCGCCTCCCGTCGTCGAGACGCAGGAGACGGTCGCCCAGCAGCCCCCCGCAGCGGAGCCTCCCGCGGAGGAGCCTGCCGTCGAGGTCGCCCAAGAGAGCGAGCCCGAGCCCGAGCCCGTCGAGATGGCGGCGGTCGCGCCGTCGGCTCCGGTCGAGACCGTCGAGCCGGCCCCCGTCGCGCAGGCGCCGGCCCTTCCGGAGGCGACCTTCGACATCGTGCGCGTCGAGCCGACCGGCGATGCCGTGATCGCCGGTCAGGCCGCGCCGGGCGCGACCGTCGAGCTTCTGCGCAACGGGCAGACGCACGCGATCGAGGTCGCCGACGCGAGCGGCGCCTTCGTCTTCATCGCGCCCCCGCTCCCGCCGGGCGCCCACGAGATCGGCCTGCAGATCCGCGGCGCGGAAGGCGAGGCCC
This sequence comes from Salinarimonas sp., assembly GCF_046292825.1. Classification (GTDB taxonomy): domain Bacteria; phylum Pseudomonadota; class Alphaproteobacteria; order Rhizobiales; family Beijerinckiaceae; genus Salinarimonas. The sequence continues at coordinate 37,574 of NZ_JBKBQG010000037.1, forward strand.
GCCTCTCGCGCCAGAGCGTGACGGTGGTGATCGCGCCGGGAGGCGACGAGACGCCGATGGTCGCGCTCGCCGAGCCCGACCGGCCGACCATAGTGCTCTCGCAACCCGAGCCCGCCGCGGAGCCGACGGCCGAGGCGGTCGCCGAAAGCCCGGCCGAGCCGGCCCCCGCCGCGGAGCCGACGATCGCGATCGCGGCGATCGACCCCGTCGCGGAGGCGCCCGCCGAGGCGGCCCCGGTCGAGGTGCCGGCCATGGCCGAGACCGATCCCGAACCCGAGCCGGTGCCGGTCGCCGAACCGGCGACGCGCGAGGGCGTGCGCATCGCCTCCGTCGAGGCGGAGACGCAGGGCGGCCTGTTCGTGTCGGGCGCCGCCGCGCCGGGCGCGAGCGTGCGGCTCTACCTCAACGAGACGCTGGTCGGCATGGCGCGCGCCGAGGAGACGGGCTCCGTCACCTTCGCCATCCGCCGCGGCGTGCGCCCCGGCGATTACCGCGTGCGCCTCGACGACGTCGACATCCGCGACGGCCGCGTGCTGAGCCGGGCCGAGGTCGTGTTCGCGATGCCGCTGATCGTGGCCGACGAGCCGCCCCCGCCGCAGGTCGCCGCTGCGCCCACGGCCGAACCCCTCCCCGCGCCCCCTGCCGAGCCCGCGCCGCAGGCGCAGATCGCGCCCGCGACCGAGAGCCCGGCCCCGAGCGACCCGCAAATGCCGGTCGCGGACGCCCCCGCTCGGGTCGAGACGCCCGCGACGGCCGAGGCTCCGGCGGAAGAGCCGGTCGAGCGGGCCGCGACGCTCACGATCCCCGAGATCAACACCGCGCTCGTCGCCCGCGGCGACAGCCTCTGGCGGATCAGCCGGCGCGTCTACGGGCGCGGCGTGCGCTACACCGTGATCTACGAGGCCAATGCCGAGCAGATCCGCAACCCGAACCTGATCTTTCCCGGCCAGGTCTTCGTCCTCCCCGCCGCCGAGGATCTCGGCGAGAGCGCCGATCCCGCGACCCCGCCGGGCTGAGCCGCCCCTCCTCACCCCGCCTGCGAGGGGGTGAAGCGGGCGCACAGGACGTGGCTGTCGCCGGGATAGACGAGGCGCACCTGCGTGATCGCGCCGGACGCGTTCCAGGTGCGGCGCTCGACGACGAGGCAGGCGCTGCCGGGCGGGATGGCGAGCGCGCGCGCGGTCTCCGCATCGGCCGCGATCGCGCGCACGAGATGCTCGGCCTCGCTCCAAGGCACCTGCGCGAGGAGCCAGGGGCCGGGCGGGGCGGCGGCGAAATCGGCGTCTTCGGCATGAGGAACGCTGGTCAGGTCGATCAGCCGGTCCTCGAGGCAGAACGGCCGCCCGCCCGCGTCGTGGCGGCACAGGAGATGGAGGAGGCGCGCGCCGCGGGCGGCGGCGAGGCGCTCGCGATCGGCAGCGGTCGCGGGCCGCACGCGGCGCGCGGCGAGACGGTAGGAATAGGGCAGGCCGAGGGAGCGCACCTCGGCCTCGATCGAGTGGATCTCGAGCACGGCCGATTGCGCCCGCGGCTTCGACACGAAGCTGCCCGAGCGCTTGCGCCGCTCGATCAGCCCCGCCCGCGCGAGCTGCGAGAGCACCTTGTTCACGGTCATGCGCGAGCAGGCGTAATGGCGCGCGAGGTCCACCTCGAAGGGGATGCGGGTGCCGGGCGGCCACTCGCCGGAGACGATCCGCCCCTCGATCTCGCCGAGGATGCGCTGGTGGAGGGTGCGCGGGGCGCGCGTGGCGTCGTGCATGGGATCGTCTGCGGGTGGGGTGGCAGCGGGGGACGTGGGCACCATCTACGATCACTCCGCGCTTCGCGCAAAGCGGCGTCCGATCAGCCGACGATCCGGCGCATCGCGCGCGCGTAGCGGGCGAGGATCGCCTCGCGCGCGACGTGGCGCCCCTGCGCGACCACCTGCCGGCCGCGCGCCCAGACGCCGTCGACGGCGATCCCCGCCCCGAACAGGAAGGCGCCGAGCGCCGCGTCCTCCTCGAGATAGGCGAGCGCCTCGCCGTCGAGCGACACGATGTCGGCCGGCGCGCCCGCGACGAGCCCCGTCGGCGCATCGAGCGCGGCGCCGCCCCCGGCGAGCGCCTCCTCGAACAGACGCCGCGCCGTCGAGCGGCCGGGCCGGGCGATCACGTTGCGCTCGCGATGGGCGAGGCGCTGGGAATATTCGAGCTGCCGCAATTCGCCCGCGACCGAGATCGTCACGTTGGAATCCGACCCCACCCCGAGCCGCCCGCCCGCGCCGAGGAAATCGCGGGCGCGAAAGATCCCGTCGCCGAGATTGGCCTCGGTGATCGGGCACAGACCCGCGATGGCGCCCGTGCGCGCGAGGCGGCGCGCCTCGTCCTCGGTCATATGGGTCGCGTGGATCAGGCACCAGCGATCGTCGACCCCCGCATGGTCGAGGAGCCATTCGACCGGGCGCTGGCCCGACCAGGCGAGGCAATCCTCGACCTCCTTCACCTGCTCGGCGGCGTGGATGTGGACCGGCCCGCCCGCCGCCATCGGCACGACGGAAGCCAGTTCTTCGGGCGTCGCCGCGCGCAGCGAATGGGGCGCGATGCCGAAGCGCCCGCCCTCGAGCGCGAGCGCGATCGTCCGCGAGCGCTCGGCGAGGCGCGCGAAATCGTCGAGACCGGTGACGAAGCGGCGCTGCCCGGGGTTGGGCTCGGCGCCGCCGAAGGTCGCGTGGGCGTAGAAGACGGGGAGCAGCGTGAGCGCGATGCCCGTCTGCGCGCTCGCGGCGGCGATGCGCCCGGCCGTCTCGGCGATGTCGTCGTAGAGGCCGCCGTCCTCGCGATGATGCAGGTAGTGGAACTCGCCCACCCGCGTGAAGCCGGCCTCCAGCATGTCCATGTAGAGACGCGCGGCCACCGCCTCGATCTCGTCGGGCGTGAGCTTGAGCGCGACGTCGTACATGAGCACGCGCCAGGTCCAGAACGTGTCCGCGCTCGGCCCCGCGACCTCGGCGAGCCCCGCCATGGCGCGCTGGAAGGCGTGGCTGTGGAGGTTCGGCATGCCCGGCAGCGCCAGCGCCACCCGCGCGTCCTCCGGCGCCGCCGCGACGCCCGTCTCGACCCGCGCGATCGCGCCGTCCGCGATCGCGATCCGCACGTCGCGGGCGAAGCCTTCGGGCAGGAGCGCGGAGCGGGCGTGGATCGTCTGATGCATCGGAGCGTCCTCTCGGGCGGGTGTCTATGTATAGACATGCATCGCGAGGAGCGCCAACCCAATCCCTCCCCGTAGGGGGGGGGTGGCCTCGGAGCGCAGCGAACGAGGTCGGGTGGGGCCCGACGCTCGAAGGACAATCTCCACCCGGGCCCCACCCGACCCCTGTCGCTGACGCTCCAGGGGCCACCCTCCCCTACGGGGAGGGATTCGCGCCGCCATCCCTCCCCGTAGGGGAGGGTGGACTTTCGAGCGGAGCGAGAAAGGCCGGGTGGGGCCCGAGGTTTGAAGGATTATCACCACCCGGGCCCCACCCGACCCCTGTCGCTGGCGCTCCAGGGGCCACCCTCCCCTACGGGGAGGGATTTTCGCGGGTCAGATGGCGGAAGATCGCTTCCATGACGCCGTCGAAATTGCGGTCGACCTCGTTGTTCCAGAAGCGCAGCACGCGGAAGCCCTGCCGGGCGAGCGAGGCGTCTCGCGCACGGTCGGATGCGACATGCGGATCCTCACCGTGCTGGCTTCCGTCGATCTCGACGACGAGCCTCTGCTTCAGACACGCGAAATCCACGACATGTCGCCCGATCGGCATCTGTCTGCGAAAGTGAAAGCCTGCCGGACGCCACCCGCGAAGAGCCTTCCAGACCCGAACCTCCTGGCGCGTCAGCTCCTTGCGCAGCCGTCGGGGAACCGATGCGCTGACGGTCGTCTCGGGTCGCTGATGGAGGCGCATGGCGAGCTCCGGTTGGGTGCGTGAATCTTCGGTCGGTTCTCGACACTAATGCAATCCGCAAATTCACGAGGGCGCGAATCCCTCCCCGTAGGGGAGGGTGGCCCCTGGAGCGGTAGCGACAGGGGTCGGGTGGGGCCCGACGCTCGAAGAACAATCTCCACCCGGGCCCCACCCGGCCTTTCTCGGCTCACGCCTCGAAAGTCCACCCTCCCCTA
>NZ_JBKBQG010000038.1:0-39705 GCF_046292825.1 Salinarimonas sp.
GTCCCCACCTACCCCTGTGGGTACGGATCTCCCCCGGCCTTTTGGCTCCGAACCCATGCCGGTTCGCCGCCCCCCGCACCCCCCCCCCCCCCCCCCCCCCCCGCCCCCGGGGCGCGGACGCGCTGCGCCTCGTGCGCGAAACGGCCCTCACGCTCGTGCCGCTCGGCCTATAACGTCCTCCCATGAATCGACCCCGCCCGCCCCGCACGGATCTCGAAGCGCCGCTCGACCACGCCGAGAGCCGTCGGCGGCTCGTCGGCATCGCCTTGATGTGCACCGCGCTCGTCTGCTTCTCCGCGCTCGACGCCACCGCCAAGTACCTCAACCAGGTGCTCGACCCGCTGCAGACCGTCTGGGTGCGCTATATCGGCTCGGTCGTGCTCGTGAGCCTGTTCGTCAACGCCTTCACGACGCCGGGCGTGAGCCGCACCGCGAGACCCTGGCTGCAGGGCGCGCGCTCGCTCCTCCTGTTCGGGTCGACCGTCTTCAACTTCCTCGCTTTGCAATATCTCCAGCTCGCCGAGGCGATGGCGATCACCTTCTCGGTGCCCTTCCTCGTCGCGCTCCTCGCCGGGCCGATGCTCGGCGAGCGGCTCGGGCCGCGCCGGCTCGCGGCGATCGCGATCGGCTTTCTGGGCGTGCTCGTCGTGGTGCGCCCGGGGCTCGGCGGGCTGCATCCGGCCTTCCTGCTCTCGCTGATGGGCGTCGTCTGCTACGGGCTCTATGCGATCACGACGCGCATGCTCGCGCAGGTCGATCACCCGCGCACGATCCTGTTCTATTCGGGGCTCGGCGGCGTGGCGCTCGCCACCCCGATCGTGCCCTTCGTCTGGATCGAGCCGCCGAGCCTCGCCTTCTGGCTCCTTCTCGGCTCGGTGGCGGTCTACGGCACGGTGGGGCACTGGCTCCTGATCCTCGCCCATGCCCGCGCCCCCGCCGCCGTGCTCTCGCCGTTCCTGTACACGCAGATCGTCTGGATGCTCGCGCTGGGCTGGCTCGTCTTCGGCGATTTCCCGGACGTCTTCACGCTGATCGGCGCGGCGATCGTCATCGCCTGCGGGCTCTATCTCCTCGCCCGCGAGCGGGCGATCCGCGGGCGGCGCCCTTGACGCGAGCCGTGTCAGGCGGACTTACGTACGTTTCCCAATAGACGATTGCCGACCCTCGGGCTTAACCTCGATTAAAGTCGAGGGGAAACCGCAAGGACGCACATGGAGACCGGCAGTCTATCGCCGACGCGCGGTGCGCGCGGTCGCGTGACCCTCCAGATCATCGCCGACATGCTCGACGTGTCGACCGCGACGGTCTCCCTCGCTCTGCGCAACGCGCCCGTCGTCGCCGACGCGACCCGGCTGCGGGTGCAGCAGGCCGCCCGCGAGCTCGGCTACACCTACAATCGCAGCGCCGCCGCCCTGCGCACCTCCCGCTCGGACATGATCGCGGTGGGCCTCAACGACGTCTCGCAGCCCGACGCCGCGCGCATCCTCGCCGTCGTCGAGGACGCCGCGCGCGACGCCGGCCGCACGATCCTGCTCGGCACCTATGCCGAGAGCCTCGACCGGCAGGAGCGCGTGCTCGGCATGCTGCGCGAATTCCGCCCGGACGGCATGCTGATCTGCCCCGCGAGCGGATCGACCGCCGAGGCGCTCGCCCATCTCGTCGATGCGGGCATCCCCGTCGTGCTCGTGCAGCGGGACGTCGATGGCGCGGGCTTCGACTATGTCGGCGTCGACGACGGGGCGGGGGCGGAGCTTGCGGTCGACCATCTCGTCGCGCTCGGCCACCGCCGCATCGGCATGATCGGCGGCGACCCGATGATCTCGAGCGACCGCGCCCGCCGCGCGGGCTTCCTCGCGGCGATGGCGGCGCGGGGGCTTCCCGTCGATCCGGACCATCTCGTCGACGGCTACGGCACGCGCGAGACCGGCATCGCCGGCACGGTGACGATCCTCGCGCAGGACGACCCGCCGACTGCGATCGTCTGCGTGAACGATCTCGTCGCCTTCGGGGCGATGGTCGGGCTCGCGCGCACGGGCAAGCGGCCGGGGATCGACGTGTCGATCGTCGGCTGCGGGGACGCGCCGGAGGCGGCGACGAGCGCGCCGGGCCTCACCACCGTGCGCACGCACCACGACGCCGTCGGCCGCCGCGCCGCCGAGGTGCTGATGCGCCGCATCGTCGATCCCGAGGCTCCGCCCGAGCGCCACGTCTTCGCCCCCGAGCTCGTCGCCCGCGCGACCACCGCCGCGCATTGAGCCGCGCGCCTCGTCGCGACGCGCCCTCCCCCAGACGCCCGCGCGCGATTTCGCCTTTGCCGCGGCGCCGTTTCCTGCTTCGTTGAGGGAAACGAGGGAGGCGAGGACCCGTGTCGACACCCGAAATCCTGATGCCGCGGCCGATGCTGCCGCTCGTCGCCGAGGCGCTCGCGCAGGCCGGAACCCTCCACAAGCTCTGGGAAATGCCCGATCCCGACGCCTTCCTCGCGCAGCGCGGATCGGCGATCCGTGCGGTCGCGACGGGCTCGCACCTGCCGATCGACGGCGCCTTCCTAGATCTCCTGCCAAATTGCGAGATCGTGGCGAGCTTCGGGGTCGGCTACGACCATGTCGACACGGCCGCCGCGGCCGCGCGCGGCATCGTGGTGACGAACACGCCCGACGTCCTCACCGAGGAGGTCGCCGACCTGACGCTCGGCCTCCTCCTGATGACGGTGCGCCGGCTCGGCGCCGCCGAGCGCTATCTGCGCTCGGGATCCTGGCTCGAAGGAGCCTTTCCGCTCACGAACACGCTGCGCGAGAAGCGCGTCGGCATCCTCGGCTACGGGCGGATCGGCAAGGCGATCGCGCGCCGGCTCGACGCGTTCGGGGTCGAGATCGTCTATCACGGCCGGCGCCCGCAGGAGGGCGTGCCGCACGCTTATGTCGCGAACCTGCACGAGATGGCGAAGGCGGTCGACATTCTCGTCAGCGTCGCGCCGGGCGGCGCCGCCACGCGCCACATGATCGACGCGAGCGTGCTCGCCGCGCTCGGGCCGACGGGAACGCTGATCAATGTCGGCCGCGGCAGCGTCGTCGACGAGGCGGCGCTCGTCGAGGCGCTCGAGGCGGGGCGTCTCGGCGCCGCGGGGCTCGACGTCTTCGAGGACGAACCGCGCGTGCCGCAGGCGTTGATCGCCCGCGACGACGTCGTGCTCCTCCCTCATGTCGGCTCGGCGACAATCCACACGCGCAGCCTGATGGCCCGCCTCGTCGTCGACAACATCCTTTCCTGGCTCGCCGGCAAAGGCCCCCTCACCCCGGTGCCCGAGACGCCGGTGACGGCCACGCGGGAATAGGCGCCGGATCGCGAGCGAGCGCCTCTAGCCTCCCCGCGCCGTCGCCACCGCGGCGCGGGCGCCGGCTTGCATGAACATCGTGTCGGAGCCCAGCGCGACGAGGTCGAAGCCCATCTCGACGAGGGCGCGGCCGCGGGCGGGGTTGGCGGCGAAGGCGCCGATCGACTTGCCCGCCGCGCGGGCGCGCTCGATGGCGTGACGCATCGCCGCATCCACCTCCGCGCTCTCCGGCGCGAGCCGCGCCCCCTGCGAGAGCCCGACCGACAGATCGGCGGGGCCGATGAAGATGCCGTCGAGCCCCTCGACCGCCAGGATCTCGTCGATCGCGTCGAGCGCGGCGCGGGTCTCGATCATGGCGAGAACGACGACGAGCCCGTTCGCCCGCGCGAAATAGGTCGGGTGGTCCATCCCCGTGAGCGCGAGCGCGCCAGCCGGCCCCCAGGAGCGTCCGCCGACGGGCGGGAACTTGGCGAAGGAGACGAGCCGGCGCGCGTCCTCGGGCGTGTCGATCATCGGCGCGATGATCCCCACCGCGCCCGCGTCGAGCACGCGCGAGACCGTGGCGAAATCGCCCACCGGCACCCGCACGATCGTCGGCTTGCCGGCGGCGGCGACGAGCGGGATCGCGGAGACGACGGCGCGCAGGTCGACGGGCGCGTGCTGCATGTCGATCGCGATCGCGTCGAAGGGCTCGCGCGCCATGAGCCCGGGGACCGTCGGCTCGGGGAGGCCGCACCAGCCGACGAGAACGGGGCTCGTCCCCGAAAGCCCCCGGGAGAGGGCGGAGAGGGCGGCGGTGCCGGGATGCTCGCGCGGCTCGGTCTGCATGGGCGTCTCCTGATGTCTGGGGCGCCGTTCCCGGCGTCTGCCTCCCTTCATACAGGCTCGCTCGCGCGACGATAACCCGCACGCGCGCCGCTTCCGCCTCGGGCAGGATGCCCGCACCACGGCCGCCCGCTCGCGAGGCCGTGACTTGCCGGGCCGGGGGGAGTGCCCGATGTTTCCCCCGAGGAAAGACGCGAGGCGCCGGCGCGGCCGGCCGACGAGGGAGCGCACGGAATGTTCATCAAGCGCAAGCGCGGCTGGGAGATCCCCGAGAGCGAGGCGACGCCCGAGAGCGTGTTCCTGAACAGACGCACGCTGATGGCGGGCGCCGCCGGCCTGATCGGGGCCTCGGCCCTGCCGCGCATCGCCCTGGCCGAGGAGCGCCCGACGAGCGACCTCTACCCCGCCCCCCGCAACGAGGGCTTCGTCCTCGACCGGGACCTGACCGAGGAGAGCGTCGCGGCGAACTACAACAATTTCTACGAGTTCGGCTCCTCGAAGAGCGTCGCCGCCGCCGCGCAGCGGCTCGAGGCCTGGCCGTGGAGCGTGCGGATCGAGGGCCTCGTCGAGGAGGAGCAGACGCTCGACGTCGAGGCGCTGATCCGGCGCATGAGCCTCGAGGAGCGCCTCTACCGCTTCCGCTGCGTCGAGGCTTGGGCGATGGCGGTGCCGTGGACGGGCTTCCCGATGGCCGACCTCGTGGCGCTCGCCCGCCCGCTCTCCTCGGCCAAATACGTCCTGATGGAGACCTTCTACGAGCCGACCATGGCGCCGGGCCAGCGCCAGATCTGGTATCCCTGGCCCTATACCGAGGGTCTCACCATCGCCGAGGCCACGAACGAGCTGACGATGATGGTGACCGGCATCTACGGGAAGCCGATCGCCAACCAGTTCGGCGCGCCGCTGCGCCTGATCGTGCCGTGGAAATACGGCTTCAAGTCGATCAAGTCGATCGTCGCCTTCCGCTTCGTGGAGGAGCGGCCGATGTCGTTCTGGGAGGAGCTCGCCCCGCAGGAATACGGGTTCTGGGCGAACGTGAACCCGGACGTGCCGCATCCGCGCTGGAGCCAAGCGACCGAGCGCATGCTCGGCACCAACGAGCGCCGCGACACGCTCCTCTTCAACGGCTACGGCGAATGGGTCGCCGACCTCTACGAGGGCATGGAGAGGGAGCGGCTGTTCGCGTGAGGGTGGCGGGCGCCGCGCAGAAAAAAAGCCGCTTCCGACTTGGCGGAAGCGGCTTCGAAAGTTTGTCGAGCTTCGACTGGGAGCGTCGAAACCCTCCAGAGGGGAACGGCCGAAATGGAAAACCGCCGGGAGGAAGTAGCGGTCCCATCGCCTTCAGCCAATGCCGATATGGCGCGCAGTCTGCCGCTTTGCAATGCACATAAAGGTGAATCACCCCTGCGTCGCGCGCATGGCTGCCGCCACGCTTTTCCCCCGATTCCTTGCCGCGCCGTCGCATTTGCGTCGTGAAGACGGCCGGGGTTGCGTCGGACGCCCGCTGAACGACCGCTCACCCGCCTAGAAAAACGGCAGAGCTCGCGACTGCCCATCGCGTGGGCTCAATAGGTCCAGCGCTGGGCCTTCGAGACCAGGAAGTCGCGGAAGACCTGGACGCGGGCGACCTGGCGCATCTCCTCCGCATAGACGAGGTAGGAATCGAGCGAGGGCATCTCGACGTCGCGCAGGATCTGCACGAGCTGCGTGTTCTGATCGGTGACGTAATCGGGCAGCACCGCGATGCCGGCCCCGCTCTCCACCGCCGTCTTGAGGCCGGAAATGTTGTTGATCACGCATTGATAGGTGCGCGGGTTGCGCACGTCGCGGCCGGCGGTCGAAAGCCAGTGCACCGCGAGCAGATAGGAGGGCTGATCGCCGCCGAAGGCGAGGAGCCGGTGCGTGTCGAGATCGGCGAGCGTCTTCGGCTCTCCGAACTGCTTGATGTATTCCGCCGACGCGTAGATGTGGAAATGCACCGTGAACAGGCGACGCTGGATCAGGTCCGGCTGGGTCGGCTGGCGCAGCCTGATCGCGACGTCGGCCTCGCGCATGCCGAGATCGAGCTCTTCGTTGGAGAGGATCAGCTCGACGCGGATCTCGGGATAGAGGTCGAAGAATTCCGGCAGACGCTGCGTCAGCCAGAGCGAGCCGAGGCCGACCGTGGTCGTCACCTTGAGGTCGCCGGAGGGACGCTCTGCCGTCTCGGCGAGGCGCGCGCGGGTCGTCTCGAGGCGCATCTTCATGTCGCGCGCGGCGCGGAACAGGAGCTCGCCCTGTTCCGTGAGGAGGAGCCCGCGGGCGTGACGGTGGAAGAGCGGCGCGCGCAGCTCGCGCTCGAGCGCGCTGATCTGCCGGCTGACCGCCGATTGGCTCAAGCCCAGATCGTCGCCCGCACGGGTGAAGGACCCCGCCTCGGCGACGGTGAAGAAGATGCGAACCTTGTCCCAATCCACGACGGCGTTCCCCGCGGCCGCCGCCGGCCCGGTTCGTGCGACTGCCTATTCCGCGCGCATCATCGCCGCTCGCGCCGCGAGCCGCAAGCGAAACCGTCCCGTTTCCCACCGCGGACGGGGAATTGAGGAGAAGTCGCGGAGCCCGCGCCGCGGCGTCCGCTCGAGGACGACGGAGAAAGCGCTCCCTCTCCTTCCCCTCAGGGGAAGGTGGCTCCGACCCCGAACAGGGGTCGGAGGCGGATGGGGTCATTCGACCCGAAGGGTCGAAGGGGCGTCGGGAGCCGCCTTACGCAAGGAGCTTTAGGACCACGCCCCTTCGCGCCTTCGGCGCGAATAACCCTATCCGACCCGTCGGCTTCGCCGCCGGGCCACCTTCCCCTGAGGGGAAGGAGAGGGCCGGTCGCCGTCTGGCGCCGGCTCTCCCCTTTCGAACTCTCAGCGCTGCATCGCGCCCGCGACGCGGCGGGCGAGCATGCGGGGGAGGAGGCGGCCGAGGCCGATCGCGGTCTTGTTGCGAGCGCCCGGAACGCAGACGGCGTGGCCCGCGCGGTAGGACTCGACCCCGATCCGCGCGACCCGCTTCGCGTCGAGCCGCGAGCGCAGGTAGCGGCGCTCGCCGCCGTCGAGGCTCGCGCCGAACTCGGTGCCGGTCGCGCCCGGGCACAGAGCGGTGACGACGACGCCGAAGGGCTTCGCCTCCTCGTGCAGCGCCTCGGAGAGCGAGAGGAGATAGGCCTTGGTCGCCTGGTAGGTCGCCATGTGCGGGCTCGCCTGGAAGGCGCCCATCGAGGCGACGTTGAGGATGCCGCCGCGCCCGCGCGCGATCATGTCGGGCAGGAACAGGCGGCACAGAGCGGTCGGCACCGCGACGTTGAGCGCGATCATCTGCATCTGCTCCTCGAGCGGCAGATCGATGAAATCGCCGCGCAGCCCGAAGCCCGCCGCGTTGACGAGCGTGTGCGGCGCGAGGTCCTTGGCGAGGATACGGGAATGCAGCTCCTGCGCGGCGTCGGTGCCTGCGAGATCGCATTCCATCGTCTCGACGAAGCCCCTATCCTTCGCGACGAGCTCGGAGGCGAGGCTCTCGAGCCGCTCGCGGCGACGGGCCACGAGCACGAGATTGTGTCCGATCGCAGAGAATCGACGTGCGATTTCGGCCCCGATGCCGCTCGAAGCTCCGGTGACGATGGTCCAGCGGGGTTCCGACATGCGCACTCTCTCCTTTCGACGCGGCACCGCACCATAACTATGTTCTCGTGGCCGCGCTGCCAATGCGCCGCAGGCGCGAAAGCGCCACGATGCGCGCTTCCTGTCGATCCGCTCGGGCCGAGCCTTTCGCTTTCGCCAAAAGCCGTCTATAGACCCCGCCAAATCTGACTCCTGGTCGCTTGAAGCGCCCGGGCCGAGAGGCATGGGGACGATCGCGCGCGCGGTCGCCTCCGCCTCGCGCGCCCGAGCCCCGCCCGAGAACGGAACCGCGCATGCCCAAACGCACCGACATCTCCTCGATCCTCATCATCGGCGCGGGTCCGATCGTGATCGGACAGGCCTGCGAATTCGATTATTCCGGCACGCAGGCCTGCAAGGCGCTGCGCGAGGAAGGCTATCGGATCATCCTCGTCAATTCCAATCCGGCGACGATCATGACCGATCCCGAGCTCGCGGATCGCACCTATGTCGAGCCGATCACGCCGGAAGTGGTCGCCAAGATCATCGAGGCGGAGCGCCCGGACGCGCTCCTGCCGACGATGGGCGGGCAGACGGCGCTCAATTGCGCGCTCTCGCTGCAGAAGATGGGCGTCCTCGAGAGGTACGGCGTCGAGATGATCGGCGCGGACGCGGTCGCGATCGACAAGGCGGAGGACCGCCAGCTCTTCCGCGAGGCGATGGCGAAGATCGGCCTCGAGACGCCCTCCTCGCGCCTCGCCAACGCCTCCTCGCTGAAGAAGAAGCACCGCGACGAGCACGCGGCCGAGCTCGCCCGCATCGACGCGCTCGACGTGTCCGAGACCGAGAAGGCCGATCTGCGCGCCGCCTTCGCGCGCAAATGGGCGGCCGGCGAGAGCGAGCGGCGCAAGCGCACGATCGAATACGCGCTCGGCGAGGCCCTGATGGCGCTCGCCGAGATCGGCCTGCCGGCGATCATCCGCCCCTCCTTCACGCTGGGCGGCACCGGCGGCGGCATCGCCTACAACCGCGAGGAGTTCCTCGACATCGTCGAGCGCGGTCTGGACGCCTCCCCGACGGGCGAGGTCCTGATCGAGGAGAGCGTGCTCGGTTGGAAGGAATACGAGATGGAGGTCGTGCGCGACCGCGCCGACAATTGCATCATCGTCTGCTCGATCGAGAACATCGATCCGATGGGCGTGCACACGGGCGATTCGATCACGGTCGCGCCGGCGCTGACGCTCACCGACAAGGAATACCAGATCATGCGCGACGCCTCGATCGCGGTGTTGCGCGAGATCGGGGTCGAGACCGGCGGCTCGAACGTGCAATTCGCGATCAACCCGGCGAATGGGCGCATGGTCGTGATCGAGATGAACCCGCGCGTCTCGCGCTCCTCGGCGCTCGCCTCGAAGGCGACGGGCTTCCCGATCGCCAAGGTCGCGGCGAAGCTCGCGGTGGGCTACACGCTCGACGAGATCGCCAACGACATCACGGGCGGCGCGACGCCGGCCTCCTTCGAGCCGACGATCGACTACGTCGTCACCAAGATCCCCCGCTTCGCCTTCGAGAAGTTCCCCGGCTCCGAGCCCACGCTCACCACCTCGATGAAGTCCGTCGGCGAGGCGATGGCGATCGGCCGCACCTTCGCCGAGAGCCTGCAGAAGGCGCTGCGCTCGCTGGAGACCGGGCTGACCGGCCTCGACGAGATCGAGATCGAGGGGCTCGGCAAGGGCGACGACCGCAACGCCATCAAGGCCGCGCTCGGCACGCCGACGCCCGACCGGCTCCTCAAGGTCGCCCAGGCGATGCGGCTCGGCGCGACGACCGAGGAGATCCACGCCTCCTGCCGGATCGACCCCTGGTTCCTCGAGCACATCCGCGACATCGTCGAGACCGAGGCGAAGGTGCGCGCGCTCGGCCTGCCGACGACGCCCGGCGCCATGCGCCGCCTCAAGGCGATGGGCTTCTCGGACGCACGCCTCGCGGTGCTCTCGGGCAGGAGCGAGGCCGAGGTGACGGCGGCGCGGCGGGCGCTCGACGTGCGCCCGGTCTTCAAGCGCATCGACACCTGCGCGGCCGAGTTCGCCTCGCCCACCGCCTACATGTACTCGACCTACGAGGCGCCCTTCGGCGGCGTGCCGGCGGACGAGGCACGGCCGTCGGACGCCAAGAAGGTCGTCATCCTCGGCGGCGGGCCGAACCGGATCGGGCAGGGCATCGAGTTCGACTATTGCTGCTGCCACGCCTGCTTCGCGCTCGGCGACGTCGGCTACGAGACGATCATGATCAACTGCAATCCGGAGACGGTGTCGACGGATTACGATACGTCGGATCGGCTCTATTTCGAGCCGCTCACCGCCGAGGACGTGATCGAGATCCTCGATACCGAGCGCTCGAAGGGCACGCTGCACGGCGTCATCGTGCAGTTCGGCGGCCAGACGCCGCTCAAGCTCGCGCGCGCGCTCGAGGAGGCGGACGTGCCGATCCTCGGCACCTCGCCGGACGCGATCGACCTCGCGGAAGACCGCGACCGCTTCAAGCGCCTCCTCGACAAGCTCGGTTTGAAGCAGCCCAAGAACGGAATCGCCTATTCGGTCGAGCAGGCGCGCCTCGTCGCCGGCGATCTCGGCCTGCCCTTCGTGGTGCGCCCCTCCTACGTGCTCGGCGGGCGCGCGATGGCGATCATCCACGACGAGACGCAGTTCGAGGACTACCTCCTCGGCACCCTGCCCTCGCTGATCCCCTCCGACGTCAAGGCGCGCTACCCCAACGACAAGACCGGGCAGATCAACACCGTGCTCGGCAAGAACCCGCTTCTGTTCGACCGCTACCTCGCCGATGCGATCGAGATCGACGTCGACGCGCTCGCGGACGGGCGTGACGTCTTCGTCGCCGGCATCATGGAGCATATCGAGGAGGCGGGCATCCATTCGGGCGATTCGGCCTGCTCGCTGCCGCCGCGCTCGCTGTCGGCGGAGACGATCGCCGAGCTCGAGCGGCAGACGAAGGCGCTCGCGCTCGCGCTCGACGTCGGCGGGCTGATGAACGTGCAATACGCGCTCAAGGACGGGACCGTCTACGTGCTCGAGGTCAATCCGCGCGCCTCGCGGACCGTGCCCTTCGTCGCCAAGGTCGTCGGCGAGCCCTTCGCCAAGATCGCCTCGCGGGTGATGGCCGGCGAGAGCCTCGCCTCCTTCGGTCTCGAAAAGAAGGAGCTCGCCCATATCGGCGTGAAGGAGGCGGTGTTCCCCTTCGCGCGCTTCCCCGGCGTCGACGTGCTGCTCGGGCCGGAGATGCGCTCGACGGGCGAGGTGATCGGCCTCGACCGTTCCTTCGGCGTGGCCTTCCTCAAGAGCCAGCTCGGCTCGGGCACGATGCTGCCGAAGGCCGGCACCGTGTTCGTGTCGGTTCGCGACGACGACAAGCCGCGGCTCCTGCCGGCGGTGCGGCGTCTCGCCGAGCTCGGCTTCGTCATCCTCGCGACGGGGGGCACCCAGGCCTATCTCGAGGCGAACGGCGTGCCCGCGCGCAAGATCAACAAGGTGCTCGAGGGCCGGCCCCACATCGTCGACGCGATCAAGAACGGCGACGTCCATCTCGTGTTCAACACGACGGAGGGCGCGAGCGCGCTCTCGGACTCGCGGTCGCTGCGCCGCGCCGCCCTCTTGCACAAGGTCCCGTACTATACCACTCTGGCAGGAGCGATCGCGGCCGCGGAGGGCATCGAGGCCTATCTGAGCGGCGATCTCGAGGTGCGCGCGCTGCAGGATTATTTCGCTTGAGCCTGCGGCGCCCGCGCCGACACCGGGAGGCGTGAACGCCTCCCACGATCCTCCACCGCAGCGCCGGAGCGCCGGACAACCGCCGCTCCGCGCGCTGATTTTGCGTCGAGAAGACCGAACATGGACAAGGTCCCGATCACGGCCCAGGGCTTCCAGAAGCTGGAGGAGGAGCTCAAGCACCGCCAGCAGGTGGAGCGCCAGCGGATCATCCAGGCGATCTCCGAAGCGCGCGCGCTCGGCGATCTGTCGGAGAACGCCGAATACCACGCCGCGAAGGAAGCCCAATCCCACAACGAGGGCCGCATCCTCGAGCTCGAGAGCCTGATCTCCCGCGCGGAAGTCATCGACGTCGGCAAGCTCGGCGGCGACCGGATCAAATTCGGCGCCCGCGTGACCCTCGTCGACGAGGACACCGAGGAGGAGAAGGTCTACCAGATCGTCGGCGAGCCGGAAGCGGACGTGCATTCCGGCCGCGTCTCGATCGGCTCGCCGATCGCCCGCGCGCTCATCGGCAAGACGGTCGGCGACACGGTCGAGGTGGTCACGCCCGGCGGCGGCAAGTCCTACGAGGTGCTCTCGGTCGATTTCGGCTGAGCGGCACGGGCGATCGCCGCGCCGCTCGTGCGGCGCGGGATCACACCGGCCAGCGCTCCAGACGGTAGGCGCCGTCCCAGAACATCCATTCGAGCCGGGTCGCGGCTTTATAGGCGTCGTGCATGCGCGCGACCATCGCGGGCGAGGCCTGCGCCGCCGCCTCGTCGGTCGCCGCGATCATGGCGCGCACCGCCTCATGGAAATCCTCGCCGGCATAGGTGTCGATCCAGGCCTGGTAGGGATTGCCGGGCGCCGCGCGGGCGTGGATGTCGCGGCCGACCTCCGCATAGATCCAGAAGCAGGGCAGGAGCGCGGCGAGCACGACCTCGTAGGGCTCGGCGAAGGCGGTCGCCGTCAGATACGAGACGTAATGGTGGCAGGTCGGCGCGACCGGCGTCTCCGCGAAGGTCTGCGGCGCGATGCCGTATTGCTCGAAGAACGAGCCGTGCAGCGAGCGCTCGACGACGATCGCCACCTCGGCGCCCTTGGCGAATTGCACGATGCGATCGGGATCGCGCGCCTTGGCGGCCGCGAGCGCGAGCGCTCGGCCGAAGCCGATCAGGTAATGCGCATCCTGGACGATGTAGTGCGTGAAGCGCTCCTTCGAGAGCGTGCCGGCGGCGAGCTCCGCGTTGAAGGGCATTGTGCGGATCGCCTCGTAGGCGGCGCCGTTGCGGCTCCAGGCCTGTGCGGAAAAGGCGTCGGATCGGGGGGACATCTCGGCTCGGGGCTCCCGTAACGTTCGAGGGACGCGCGCACTTTGCGCAAAAGCGCCGCGATTGAAAGTGGGCAGGCGCGCCGTTCCTCCCCGCCGAGAACGCCGCTTCGTGCGATCACGCAAGATCAAATCCGCGTGACTGTCGAAAACGCGTTTGTTACCTGCAAAATTGCAAATCACACTCTGCGATCGGCGATGATGCAATTCCCATCCGGCGACCGAAATGGAGTGACGAAGCCCGCGGCGAAGGTTGCCGCGTGGCGCTAGGAGAAACGATCATGACCAAGATCTCGGCCCTCCGCTCCGCCGCTCTCGCCGGTGCGATCCTCGCGCTCGGCCTCGGCGCCCCGGCGCTCGCGCTGACGCCCGAGGAGGAGATCCGCCTCTACGACCAGCCTCGCCAGATCGACGGCTTCCTGCTGAACGGGTCGGCGCCGGCCTTCGACGTGGAGGCGACGGGCAGCGTCGTCGTGCCGGAGGCGTCCGCGAGCCTCGCGCCGGCCGCCACCGCCGACGAGCCGTTCTTCGCCAATCACGAGCGCATCCGCCTGCAGTCGGATTACGGCGAGTGAGCCTCGGGCGGCACGCTTTCGGGGAGCCGCACGCGCGGCTTCCCGCCTCTCCCGGCGCTTCCGCAATCGTCACGATGGTGGGAGCGTTGGTGGAGCCAGGCGGAATCGAACCGCCGACCTCTTGAATGCCATTCAAGCGCTCTCCCAACTGAGCTATGGCCCCGTCCAATGCGCGCGCCCTTGGGGTGGCGGCGTCGGGTCGACGCGGCCCGCGGCGAGACGCCGGGGCGCTCCCGCTCGGATCGAGCGCGTCAGGGAGCGTGAGGCGATGGTGGAGCCAGGCGGAATCGAACCGCCGACCTCTTGAATGCCATTCAAGCGCTCTCCCAACTGAGCTATGGCCCCACTCGTCGATCTCCGCGGTTGGGGCCGCGGAGCGGGTCCGTCGAAACGGTGCGCCTGTTTATCGCCCCGGCGGGGGATGTCAAGCCTCTTCGTCGTCCTCGATCTCGCCGTCGATGAGGCCGGAGACGTCGTCGTCGCCCTCCTCCTCCTCCGCGAGGAAGGTGTCGTCGTCGTCGCCCTCTCCGAGGTCGATGTCCTCCTCGGCGCCCTCGACCTTCTTCTCGTCGTCGGCCTCCTCGAGGGAGACGAGCTCGACGTTCGCCGTCTCGAGCTCCTCCTCCTCCGCCTCCTCGACGACGGGGACGACGCGGCCGCCCTTGACGCCAACGGCCTCGAAGGAGGCGCGGGGATAGGCGACGCCGCTATAGGGGGAGACGACGGGGTCGCGGTTCAGGTCGTAGAACTTGCGCCCGGTCTCGGGGCAGGTCCGCTTGGTGCCGAGTTCCGGTCTGGCCACGGGCTGAAACCTTCGTAGATCGTGATGGAAGGGTGGAGGGTGTTGAACGCCTCGCGCGAAATGTCAAACCAAAAGATGAGCGCGCGCGCAAGGCCGGTGTCGCACCCCGCCTTGACCCGCGCCCGCGATGGCGTCGTGACGCGCGCGCGCGCCCGTGCTAACGCTCCCGTCCGAACCGATCCCGAGCCGGAGCCCCCCTACTCGTGTCGCACGATCCCGATCACCAGCCCCAGCCGCTCGAGGCGCGTCCCGGCGGCCCGCTCGTCGGGCGCCTGCGCGTTCCGGGCGACAAGTCGATCTCCCACCGCAGCCTGATCCTCGGCCTCCTCGCCATCGGCGAGACGCGGATCGAGGGTCTTCTCGAGGGGGACGACGTCCTGCGCACCGCCCGCGCCTGCGCGCAGCTCGGCGCGCGCGTCGAGCGGCTCGGCGAGGGCGCCTGGCGGGTGACGGGTGTGGGCATCGGCGGCCTCGTCGAGCCCGACGGCGTCCTCGATTTCGGCAATGCGGGCACCGGCTCGCGGCTGATGATGGGCGTCGCCGGCAGCCATCCGGTGACGGCGACCTTCGACGGCGACGCGAGCCTGCGCAAGCGCCCGATGGGCCGCATTCTCGAGCCGCTGACGCGCATGGGCGCGATCGTGGTCGAGGCGGCCGAGGGCGGGCGCGTGCCGCTCACCCTGCGCGGCCCCCGCGAGACGATCCCGATCACCTACGAGACGCCGGTCGCCTCCGCGCAGATCAAGTCCGCCGTGCTGCTCGCCGGGCTCAACGCGCCCGGCCGCGTCACCGTGATCGAGCGCGAGGCGAGCCGCGACCATACGGAGCGGATGCTGCGCCTGTTCGGCGCTCAGGTGAGCGTCGAGCCGCACGGCGAGGCGGGGCGCACGATCGTCCTGCAGGGCCAGCCCGAGCTCGTCGGCACCCGCGTCGTCGTCCCCGCCGACCCCTCCTCGGCCGCCTTCCCCATCGTCGCGGCGCTCCTGGTGCCGGGCTCGGACATTCTCGTCGAGGGCGTGATGACCAATCCCCTGCGCACGGGGCTCCTCGCCACGCTCCTCGAGATGGGCGCCGACATCGCCCTCGAGAACGAGCGCGAGGAGGGCGGCGAGACCGTCGCGGACCTGCGCGTGCGCGCGAGCCGCCTGCGCGGCGTCGACGTGCCGGCCGCGCGCGCGCCCTCGATGATCGACGAATACCCGATCCTCGCGGTCGCCGCGGCCTGCGCCGAGGGCGAGACGCGCATGCGCGGCCTGCACGAATTGCGCGTGAAGGAATCCGACCGCCTCGCCGCCGTCGCCGCCGGCCTCGCCGCCGCGGGCGTGGCGCACGCGATCGAGGGGGACGACCTCGTCGTCTCCGGCGCGGGGCGGGCCCCGCAGGGCGGCGGCACCGTCGCCACCCATCTCGACCACCGCATCGCCATGAGCTTCCTCGTCATGGGCCTCGTGGCGCGCGACGGCATGCGCGTCGACGACGGGGCGATGATCGCGACGTCCTACCCGACCTTCGTGTCGTCCATGCGGGGGCTCGGCGCGTCGATCGCGGATGCCGGGGTCGGCTCCTGATGGGGTTCGTCGTCGCGATCGACGGCCCGGCCGCCTCGGGCAAGGGCACCCTCGCGAGGCGGCTCGCGGAGGCCTACGGCTTCGCCCATCTCGATACCGGCCTCCTCTACCGGGCGGTGGCGCGCATCCTGATCGACAAGAACCGCCCGCTCGAGGACGAGCAGGCCGCCGAGGCCGCCGCCGCCGCCCTCAACCTCGCCTATGTCGAGGAGAGCCGCCTGCGCGGGGCCGAGATGGGGCGCGCCGCCTCGATCGTCTCCGCCTATCCGGCCGTGCGCCGCGCGCTCGTGGACTTCCAGCGCCGCTTCGCCGAGCAGGAGCCCGGCGCCGTGCTCGACGGGCGCGACATCGGCACCGTGATCTGCCCGGATGCGCAGGTGAAGCTGTTCGTCACCGCGAGCACCGAGGAGCGCGCCCGCCGCCGCCACCGCGAGCTCGCGCTGCGGGGCGAGGACATCGGCTACGAGGCCGTGCTCGAGGATCTGCGCGCCCGCGACGCCCGCGACAGCGGCCGCGCGACGGCCCCCCTCAAGCAGGCCGAGGGCGCCCACGTCCTCGACACCTCCGCCCTCGACATCGAGGAAGCCCTCGCCCACGCCCGCCGCATCGTCGACGCGGCGAGAACGGGGGCGTGAGGGATCGCGAGCAGGGCGAGCGTGTCGGCGAGGCGCCGTCGCTCTGCTTCCTGAGAGAGTGTGAAAACGTTGCGGTGTCATCCCGGACGCCGAAGGCGATCCGGGACCCATAACCACGACGTGTCAGTCGCAGCCTGTAGGCTGCGTTTCTCCGACGAAAGCTGCCCATATGTAGCGGCACGAGCGCGGCATGCGCGCTCGGGCGATCCTCGAGGATATGGGTCCCGGGTCCGCTTCGCGGCCCGGGATGACAACCTTCCGGAGATCCACACGCTCTCCAGGGGAACGCGCAGGGCCGCCCCCCCTCGACCGAACCCCGCCCCGCGCCATGCGTTCGCCTCGGACAGATCAGGAGGCGACATGATTTCCAAGACAGCCCGATACGGCATTCCGCTCGCGGCCGCGCTCGCGATCGGCGTCGGGGCGAGCGGGGCGGCGGCGCAGGCGCGCGACGGCGCGCTCGTGGTCGCGCAGGCGCCCGTCGAGGACGGCATCGCCGTCACCCGCCAGCGGCCGGACGCGATCCTGCGGCTCGGCGAGCAATACCAGCTGCCTCCGCGCTTCTCCCGCGAGCAGAGGCCGATGATCATCGCCGATCTCGAGGCGCAGCCGATCTACACCCGCGACGGCGACGAGGTCGGCACCGTCGATCGCCTCGTCCAGGGGCCGGACGGGCAGCGCTATCTCGTCTTCGACCATGGCGGCTTCCTCGGCTTCGGATCGGAGAAGCTCGCGCTGCCGGTCGACCGCTTCTATCTCGACGGCGATCGCCTCGTCGTCTGGGGAGCGAGCGAAGAGGACATCGAGAACATGGAAGGGATCGACCAGGCGTGGGGCAACGTCCCGGCGATCCAGGACTCCGGTCCCTTCGGCATGAATCTCGGCGAGACCGGCTACCGCACGGAGTGAGGCACGGGCGGCGTTCAGCCTTCGTTCGCATTTTCGCGTCATGATGCGGGCATGAACGTCGCCCTCGGCCTCTCCCCCGAGACGCTCGCCTTCGCCGCGGGCGCGCTCGCGCTCGTCCTCGCGATCGCGCTCCTCGCGAGCCTCGCGAGAGCCCGCCGCGAGCGGGGGGAGACCGCCCGGCGCATGGCCGAGATCGCCCGCCTCCAGGCGGAGATGACCGGGCGGATGGCGACCTTCGCGGAGGTGTTCGGCGCGCGACAGGGCGATTTCGCCCGCATGCTCGCCGAGCGCATCGAGCGCGGGAGCGCCGCGCAGGGCGAGCATCTCACCCGGCTCTCCTCGCGGCTCGCCGTGATCGACGCCGCCCAGCGCAATCTCGAGACCCTCGCCGGCCAGGTCGCGGATCTCAAGGAGATCCTCTCCGACAAGCAGGCGCGCGGCGCCTGGGGGCAGGGGCGCATGGAGGCGATCGTGCGCGACGGCCTGCCCGCCGGCGCCTACGCCTTCCAGGCGACGCTGGCGAGCGGCGCGCGGCCCGATTGCCTGATCCGCCTGCCCGGCGATCCGCGCGGCCTCGTCATCGACGCCAAATTCCCGCTCGAAGGCTTCCTCGCCCATCGCGAGGCGCGGGACGCCCAGGCGAAGGCGCGGGCGGCGACCCGCGTGCGCGCCGATGTCGGCCGCCATGTCGGCGCGATCGCCGAGCGCTATCTCGTTCCCGGCGAGACGCAGGACGTCGCGCTCATGTTCGTGCCCGCCGAGAGCGTGCACGCCGATCTCCAGGAGCATTTCCCGGACGTCGTCCAGCGCGCGCATCGCGCGGGCGTGGTCATCGTCTCGCCCGCCCTCCTCTCGCTCGCGATCCAGGTGGTGCAGGCGCTCGCCCGCGATGCGCGGGTGCGCGAGGAGGCGCGGGTGATCCAGACCGAAGTCGCCCGCCTCCTCGACGATCTCTCCCGGCTGGAGGACCGCGTCGGGCGTCTCGACCGGCATTTTCGGCAGGCGGAGGGCGACGTCGCCGCGATCCGCGCCGCGACCGAGACGATCGCCCGGCGCGGGCGGCGCATCGAGAGCCTCGATTTCGCCGACGAGCCCCCGCCCCGCCGCGCCGCCGACGACGCGGCGTGAGGGCGGCAGCGCGCAAGAGTTCTCAGGCGAGAGTTCTAAGGCACGAACCCCTCGAACACCATCTGATCCGCATGCGCCTGCGCGCGGGCGCGGGCATCGGCATCGCGGACGGTCCAGACCATCACCGGCAGCTCGGCGAGCGCGCGCAGGAGGAAGGGGGCGGCGTGCGGGAGGTCGCGGACGCCCCAGGAGAGGAAATGCGGCTGCGTCTCGCGAACGTGGTCGAGGCTCGCGAGCGCGCGCTTCGTCTCGGAGGTGAGGCCGTCCCACTCGCGGTGATCGTAGCGCGCCTCCGCCACGATGCCGCGCACGCGCTGCGGCGCGAGGCGGCGGATCTCCGCGACGATGGCGGGATCGAAGGATTTGAGCGCGATCGGCCCCGAATAGGCCTGCGCGAGCGCGAGCGTGCGGTGCACGAGGCGCATGTCCCCGTCGAAGCGGCTCTTGATCTCGACGACGAGCGGCACCCGCCCGGCGACCGTCTCCAGAAGATCGGACAGGCGCGGGATCGTCTCCCCGCCGGCATCGAGGAGCGCGGTGGCGGCGAGCCGCTCGGCCGCCACCTCGCGCACGAGCCCCTCGCGGCCGACGAGCCGCGCGAGGTCGTCGTCGTGGAAGACCATCGCCTCCCCGTCGGCGCTGATCTGGACGTCGCACTCGATCGAAAAACCGTGCGCGATGGCCGCGCGGGCGGCGCCGAGGGTGTTCTCGACGCGCCCGGCCGCGCGCTCGTGCAGGCCGCGATGGGCCACGGGGCGCGCGACGAGCCAATCCGGCGCCGGCGTAAGGGCGAGGCTCATGCTCAGCGCACCTCGAACATGCCTTCGACCTCGACCGCGGCGTCGAGCGGCAATTCCGCGACGCCGATCGTCGAGCGGGCATGGCGGCCGGCCTCGCCGAGCGCCTCGACCATCAGATCGGAGGCGCCGTTCATCACCTGGGCGAGCTGCGCGAAATCGGGGCTCGCATTGATGAAGCCGCCGAGGCGCACGCAACGCACGACGAGATCGAGATCGCCCACCGCCGCCTTCAGCTGGGCGAGGAGGTTGATCGCGCACAGCCGAGCGGCCTCGCGGCCCGCCTCCGGCGAGACCCCGGCGCCGAGCTTGCCGATATGGGCGGGCGCGAGCTTGCCGTCGGGCCCCAGGCAGAGCTGCCCCGAGACGACGACGAGATTGCCCGTGCGCACGCTCGGCAGGTAGTTCGCCACCGGCGCCGCCGCCGCCGGCAGCGTGATCCCCAGATCGGCCAGCTTCTCCTCGATCCTGCTCATGATCCGTTCCTCCCGCGGCAAAGCGCGTTCACGACGATGCCATGCTTCTGCGGCAGGCGCGCGCAAGGCGCAACCCGTCCCGTTGCGCTCATCGCTTTCGCCTTCTACACAGGGGTGGGATCACGAAAGTCCGTCGGGAGTGTCTGCGACCATGCGCCTCGCATCCGGCCTCGCCCTCGCCTTCTGCGCGACCGGGGCGCTCGCAGCCGACGCGTCAGCCGATCCCGCCGCCGTCGGCCCTTCCGCGGTCCGCCTCGATGCGCATCGCGCGGTCTACGATCTCACGCTCGGCATCGTGCGCGAGGAGGCGGGCATCGCCTCCGCTGTGGGGCGCATCGCCCTCGAGATCCACGGGGATGCCTGCGACGGCTATACCACGCGCGTCCGGCAGGTCGTCGTCATCGGCGCCGAGGACGGCGTCGGGCAGACGATCGATTCGAACAGCGCCACCTTCGAGGCCGCCGACGGCGCGCTCCTCAAGTTCCGCTCGGAGACGCGCGCCGCCGGCACCACGATCGAGAGCGTCGACGGGCAGGCCGCCCGCGCCGAGGGGGCGACGACGATCTCGCTCGAGCGCAGCGCCGAGCCCTCGCGGGTCCTCTCCGACGCGCCGCTCTTTCCCACCGAGCACGTGCGCCTGATGATCGGCGCCGCCCGCGCCGGGGAACGGCTCGTGCCGGCGCGCCTGTTCGACGGGTCCGGCGACGGCCTGACGGTCTACGAGACGCTGGCGCTCGTCGGGAACGAGCGCGCGCCGGAGGGCGACGCGGCGCCCGAGGCGCTCGCCCCGGTCGCCGGCCTCGCGAGCTGGCCCGTGCGGCTGAGCTATTTCGTCGAGGGCGAGGGCGAGCAGCTGCCGGAATACGAGATCTCGTTCCGCCTGTTCGAGAACGGCGTCAGCTCCGACCTCGTCTTCGATTTCGGCGCCTACGCGCTCGAGGGCCGCCTCGTCTCGCTCGATCTGATCGCGCCGAGCGGCGCCTGCGAGACGCCTTGAGCCAAAAAACCGTGGATGATTCGCCTGCTTACCTAGACGTCGTCATTCCGGGGCGCGAAGCGAGCCCGGAACCCAGATACCCGACGTTACGATGAGCAGCCTATAGGCTGCGTCCTTCGACGCATCCACGGCCTCGGGTTGGCAAAGCGAGCGCGCATGCGCGCTCGAACCGAGGTCGGGAGTCTAGGTTCCGGGCTCGCTTCGCGCCCCGGAATGACGAAGTGGGGAACGATTCGCGAGTCCAGAGGGCTCGCGTCCGGGGCGCGGATGTCGTCGGGACTTGCCGCGGGGCGCGGGCGGGGCCACGTTCTGCGGACGGTTGGGGAGGGAGCGGCGATGTTCAGGCGCGGATCGTCGATCGGGCTGTTCGGGCGCTTCGGCCGCTCGGAGGACCTGCGGCGCCTCGACGAGGCGCTTCGCGCGCTCGACGTCCACCCGATGACGGTGAAGGAGGCGGTCAAGCTCGCCGCGATCCGCCTGATGCGCGACGCGGAGGGACGCGACGACCCCTCCCCCGGCGCCTACGGCCCCGCCGCCGAGATCGTCGCCTATTGCATGATGGGGCCCGACCCCTTCGCGCACGCCAATGGCGAGGCCGCGCTCGCGCGGGTGGAGCGGCGGGTCGAGCGGGCGCTCGACCATCCGGACGCGCTCGACGCGAGCCTCGTTCTGCTCGCCATGACGTCGGGCATCATCAGCCCGGAGGTCGTCGAGAAGTTCGGCCTCGAGGCCGAGTGAGAACGCCGCGAGGAGCCCGGCCCCCCCTTGCCACGGCCCGTCCGCTTGGGCATGTTGCGTTTGAAACGACAAACGAGCGTTCGGTCAAAGGAACGCGTTTCTTCGAGAAAGGTGCCCCATGGGCGTCGAAGGCAAGGAGCGGACGCGCGAGCTCGAGGCGGGGGCCCAGGTCCTCTCCGGCCAGCTCGGCAAGACGATCCAGCGTCTGCGCAAGGCCTACAATCTGTCGCTGTCGGAACTCGCCGAGCAATCCGGCGTGGCGAAGTCGATCATCAGCCAGATCGAGCGCAACGAGACGAACCCGACGCTCGCCACGATCTGGCGCCTGTCGCAGGCGCTCGACGTCTCGATCGAGCGGGTCTTGGCCACCGTCGAGGACGAGCCCTTCATCGAGCGCTCCTCGCGCGCCGACACGCCGATGCTCGTGTCGGACGACGGCAAGATGCGCCTCTCGATCATCGGTTGGATCAAGACCGTCGAATGGCTGCAATGGTACGACGTCCAGTCCGAGCCCGGCGGCGTGCTCGAATCGGATGCCCACCAGCGCGGCTCGGTCGAGCACCTGTCCGTGCTCGACGGCGATTTCGAGGTGGAGGTCGCCGGCAGCGTGCAGCGCGCCAAGGCCGGCGAGACGCTGCGCTATCGCTGCGACCGCCCCCACACGGTGCGCTGCATCGGCGACCGCCCGGGGCGCGCGACCATGGTCTGCGTGCTCAAGGCCGCCGTGATGGAGTGATTTCGCGGGACAACCCTTTCCGCTCCGGCCGCGTTGACCCTCGGGACTTCGACATTCTCCCACAGCCGGAGGCGATCATGAGCGACGAGAAGAAAACCCCTCGCGACGACACGGGCGAGGACAAGTCCACCGAGCGCAAGCGCCAGGAGCGCGAGCTCGACGAGGCGCTCGAGGACACCTTCCCCGCGAGCGACCCGCCCGCGACCACGCAGCCGAAGGCCGATTGAGGCGCTCGGGCGGGCGCTCACGCGAGCGCACGCCATCCGAACCATGCCCAATGGCCGAGAAGCACCAGCGCGCCCGCGACGAAGAGCGGGCCGCGCAGGCGCACGTCGTTGGTGGTGACGTGGACGGCGGCGTGCGCGTAGCGCGTCGCGACGAAGATCCAGGCGAGGATCGCGTCCGCCCCCGTCCACGCATCCGTCGCCAAAACGAACAGGACGAGGGCGTAGAAGAGCGGCGGCAATTCGAGCTGATTGTGGAACGCGTTGCCGACGAGGCGCGCGCGGCGCGGCCAAATCGCCTCACCGAGCGCCGCTTCCCCGAGCCGCGCCTGCCCGCGCAGGAGCGCGAGATTGCGCAGCGCCCCCATCCAGAACAGGAGCCCGAAGGCGAGCGCGACGAGCGCGAGGACCGGAGCGATCGCCGCGCTCACGGCAGGCCCTCGCTCAAGCCCGCGACGGGTAGTTCGGGCTCTCGCGCGTGATCGTCACGTCGTGGACGTGGCTCTCGCGCAGGCCCGCATTGGTGATGCGCACGAATTCCGCGCGTTCGGCGAAGTCCGGAAGCGTGCGCGTCCCGCAATAGCCCATCGCCGCACGCAGCCCGCCCGCGAGCTGGTGGACGACGGCCGCGACCGGGCCCTTGTAGGGCACCTGGCCCTCGACGCCCTCGGGCACGAGCTTCATCTGGTCCTTGATGTCCTGCTGGAAGTAGCGGTCGGCCGAGCCGCGCGCCATGGCGCCGACCGAGCCCATCCCGCGATAGGACTTGTAGGACCGCCCCTGGTAGAGGAACACCTCGCCCGGCGCCTCCTCGGTGCCGGCCAAGAGCGAGCCGATCATGGCGGTCTCCGCGCCCGCCGCGAGCGCCTTGGCGAGATCGCCCGAGAACTTGATGCCGCCGTCGGCGATCACCGGAGTGCGGGTCGATTCGGCGGCGCGGACCGCGTCCATCACGGCGGTGAGCTGGGGCACGCCCACGCCCGCGACGATGCGGGTCGTGCAGATCGAACCCGGCCCGATGCCGACCTTCACCGCGTCCGCGCCCGCGTCGATCAGGGCCTTGGCCCCGTCGTGGGTGGCGACGTTGCCGGCGATCACCTGGACGACGTTCGAGAGCGCCTTCACCCGCGTCACCGCCTGGAGCACCTTGGCCGAATGGCCGTGGGCGGTGTCGACGACGATCACGTCGACGCCGGCCTCGATCAGGGCCTCCGAGCGCTCGAAGCCGAGCTCGCCCGTCGTCGTCGCCGCCGCGCACAGGAGCCGGCCCTGCGCGTCCTTGGCGGCGAGCGGATGGGCGACCTGCTTCTCCATGTCCTTGACGGTGATCAGGCCCACGCAGCGGTGGTGGTCGTCGACGACGAGAAGCTTCTCGATCCGGAACTGGTGGAGGAGGCGGCGCGCCTCGTCCTGGGCGACGTTCTCGCGCACCGTGATCAGCCGGTCCTTGGTCATCAGCTCGGAGACGGGCTGGGCGGGATTGTCGGCGAAGCGCACGTCGCGATTGGTGAGGATGCCGACGAGCTTGCCCTTGCGGCCGCCGGGCCCGCGCTCGACGACCGGGATGCCCGAGATGTGGTTGCGCTTCATCACGTCGAGCGCGTCGGCCAGCGTCGCGTCGGGGAAGATGGTGATCGGGTCCATGACCATGCCCGATTCGAACTTCTTGACGAGCCGCACCTGCTTCGCCTGCTCGGGCGCTTCCAGGTTGCGGTGGATCACCCCGATGCCGCCGAGCTGGGCCATGGCGATCGCCATGCGCCCCTCGGTCACCGTATCCATCGCCGAGGCGACGATCGGGATGTTGAGCCTCAGCTCGCGGGTGAGGCGGGTGCGCAGGTCGACGTCGGAGGGCAGGACCTCCGAATGCGCGGGACGCAGGAGCACGTCGTCGAAGGTGAGGCCTTCGACGAGACGATCTTCGATGATGCGGGCCATGACCAACTCCTCGCGCGTTCCGCGGGATGGGCGAGCGTTGTCGCCGGGGACGAGTTGGCGCGGGTCCATAGCACGAGCCCGGGCGCGCGTCCACACGCCCGGCGCATCGTTCCGTCGCGAGAGCGCGCCTGCGGCGTCAGACCGCGCTCGTCCACTGCGCCTGCACGAAGGCGAAGCCCTCGCCGTCGCGCGCGACATGGCCGAGCGCCGGGAAGGGCGCGTGGTAGAACGCGACCCGCTCGCGGGCATCCGCGGCCTCGCCGAGAAGGCGCCGACGGGTCTCCTCGGCGGCCTGCGCATCCATGTCGAAGATCGCGTGCCAGCCCGGATTGCGCACGAACAGAGCCGGGTGATTCGTCGTGTCGGAGAGGACGAGGAGGCTCTCCCCGCCCGATGCGATGCGGAACGCCGTGTGTCCCGGCGTGTGGCCGTGGGCGGCGATCGCGGTGACGCCGGGCACGACCTCCGCCTCGGGCTCGAAACGGGCGGGCTCGCTCTCCATCGGCGCGAACACGCGCCGGGCGTTTCGGAACACGCCCTGGGCGGCCTCCGGCGCCGCCTCCATGCGGGCATCGTCCATGAAGAAGTCCCATTCCGCGGCGGGGACGTGGATGCGGGCGTTCGGGAACACGGCTTCCCCGCTCGCGAGCCGCAGGCCGTTGACGTGGTCGCCGTGGAAATGGCTGATCACGACGTCGTCGACGTCCTCGGGCGCGTAGCCGGCGGCGCGGAAATTCTCCATCCAGCGCCCCGAGGTCGGCGCGCCCGAATCGCCGTTGCCGGCGTCGATGAGGACGAGCCGACCCTGCGTCTCGAGGACGAGGGTCGTGAAGGGGATCTCGAGCGCCTCCTCGGAGAGGAAGCGCGCGCGCATCGCCTCTTGGACCTCCGACAGCTCGGCATTGCGCACGAAGCCGTCGAGCGGGCGCCGGCCGAAGCCGTCGTTGACGGCGGTGACGAGGATCTCGCCGATTCGGTAGCGATAGAAGCCGGGCGCCTGGCCCGCGCCGTTCCCACTCTCGCTCGTGCTCGTGCGCGCCTGCGCCATGGCCGGTCCTCCCGTCCCGATCCCGACCGCCAGCGTGGCGACGAGCGTTGTCTGGAGCAGGCTGCGGCGGTCGGGGTTCGAAGTCGAAGGCATCGT
The DNA here is from genome assembly GCF_046292825.1 of Salinarimonas sp. Taxonomy (GTDB): domain Bacteria; phylum Pseudomonadota; class Alphaproteobacteria; order Rhizobiales; family Beijerinckiaceae; genus Salinarimonas. The sequence continues at coordinate 25,544 of NZ_JBKBQG010000038.1, forward strand.
ATAGCGTCTCGCGTTGGGGTTGAAACGTTCGCTTGCGATGATGTCGCGCGCGATCCGCGGTTCAAGACGCCGAGCGATCACGAAGCCGTGCTTCGGCAACCAAAGAGCGGCAGGCCTTGTGCAATGACGTCTTTTCATCTTGCCGGAATCTCTCCAGCTCGATTGTGATTACGCAGCGTCATATGCGGCAAGCCGCCGTCCTGCGCTTGGTGCCGCGCGCGATCTTCTTGCTTCCGGCGTCCAGTTCGGCGGGGCAGCGTCTCGCGGGATTGGTCATTATGAAGCTGAACCCGTCGAAATGGCGGGTGCGGGCGCGCGCGGGCAGGGGCGTAATCGACCCGCGGCTCGTGAGAGAATTGGCGCGGCTTCGTGACTCGGTGTTTTCCCGTATCTCCTTGCGCAGCAAGTGCTGGAGCGCCGCCAGCGATGCGGATGGACTCGAGCACCAGTGCAGAAAAGCTAAAATCATAAACGCATTTTACGCACGCATGAGTGCCCTGGCAGACGCTGCGTACCTTTGTATACGAATGTTTTCGTGCAAATTGCCGCTATCCGCCTGATGCAACGCATATTTTCATTTTTGTAGCGGTTTTCCGGTAGTTCGTCGTACACGCTGCTTCGTGCGCCTCCTGCCCCCTTCGAGACTACTACACGAGAGGCATGTCAGCCCCTTCGTCTATTTACACAGCGTCGAAGTAGGCCTATTTCTACACGTACACTCAACCAAAGATCACGGTAGGCCCATGTCGACCCGTTGCCCAACCGATATCGACCGCTTCGTCGGTCAGCGTATTCGCCTCGCGCGCCGCATCGCCAAGATGAGCCAGCAGAAGCTCGGCGAGCAGATCGGCGTCACCTATCAGCAGATCCAGAAGTACGAGAACGGAACCGACCGGATCGGCGCCGGGCGCCTGCATCAGGTCTCGCTCTCCACCGAGCAGCCGATCGAGTTCTTCTTCAGCTTCTCCGAGGACGTCGAGCCCCGCGAGACCGGGCGCCAGGACATCCTCGCCAATGACGGCGTGCAGCGTCTGATCGTCTCCGCCTCGAAGATCAAGTCGCGCCGCCTGCTCGACAATCTCGCGCAGATCGCCGAGACCTTCGCGAGCACGGAGATGAGCGACGCGAAGGCCTGAGGGCGCCGGAATCCGGGTCCGAGCGGGGTGGGCGCGAGCGCGCCCATTCCCCGTGCGCGGCACGCGTATTCCCCTCGCGTGGCAAACGTGCTCTAACGCGGCATGCGTGCCTTTCACGACCCGCGCTCGCTCGCGCACGATCCCGACCGCTATTTCCGCCGCGGCGCTCTAGTCGCGCATCCCGAGCAGGCGCAGCGCTACGAGGTGCTGCGAGCCGCGATCGACGGCGCACATCGCCTCGCCGTGCCGGACGATCTCGGGCTCGCGCCGATGAAGGCGGTGCACGATTCCGGCTATCTCGCCTTCCTCCAGGAGGCCTGGGGGCGCCGCGCCGAGATCCCCGATACCGGCGACGAGGTGTTGAGCGGGCATTTCGCGCGCCCGCACATGCATCGTCGGCCGGTCGGCATGATCGGCCTCATCGGCTACCATCTCGCCGACACCTCGACGCCGATCCGAGCCGGCACCTGGGACGCGGTCCGCGCCAGCGCGCAGGTCGCGGTCGCCGCCGCCGATTGCGCGCTCGCGGAGGGCCGCGCCTACGCGCTCTGCCGTCCGCCGGGGCACCACGCCTACGCGGATTCGGCCGGCGGCTTCTGCTTCCTCAACAATTCCGCGATCGCCGCCGAGCGCCTGCGCACGTCCGATGCGCTCGCCGCCGAGCCGCGGGTCGCGATCCTCGACATCGACGTCCATCACGGCAACGGCACGCAGGGCATCTTCTATTCCCGCGCCGACGTCCTGACGGTGTCGATCCACGCCGATCCGGCCACCTATTTCCCCTATTTCGCCGGCTACGCGGACGAGGTCGGCGAGGGGCCCGGCCGCGGCGCCAACCGCAACATCCCGCTGCCGCACGGCTCGGGCGACGACGTCTTCCTCGCCGCGATCGCCGATGCCCTCGCCACGATCGACGCCTACCGCCCCGGCGCGCTGGTGCTCGCGCTCGGCCTCGACGCGTCGATCGACGATCCGATCGGCGCGCTCGCCGTGACGACCTCGGGTTTCGAGCGGGCGGCGCGGGCGATCGCGCGGGCGCGCTACCCCACCGCCATCGTCCAGGAGGGCGGCTATCTCTGCGAGGCGCTGCCGCGCAACCTCGCCGCGTTCCTGGCGAGCTTCGACGAGGGCAGCCGCGCCCGCTGAGGCCGGACCGGGACGCTGGACCGGGGCCGGCTTCTTCGCTACAGGCTCGGAGCCATGAACATCCTGCTGATCGGATCGGGCGGCCGCGAGCACGCCCTCGCCCTCGCCATCGCGGGCAGCCCCTCCTGCGATCGCCTCTTCGTCGCCCCCGGCAATGCCGGCACCGCCGCGCATGGCGAGAACGTCTCGCTCGACGTCGCCGATCATGACGCCGTCGTCGCCTTCTGCCGGGAGAAGGACGTCGGGCTCGTCGTCGTCGGCCCCGAGGGGCCGCTCGTCGCGGGCCTCGTCGACGATCTCGCCGCGGCGGGCATCGCGGCCTTCGGCCCGCGCCGGGTCGCCGCGCAGCTCGAGGGCTCGAAGGGCTACACGAAGGAATTGTGCGCCGAATACGGCATTCCCACCGCCGCCTTCGCCCGCTTCGACGCGCTCGAGCCCGCTCTCGCGAATCTCGCCGCGACGGGCGCGCCGATCGTGGTGAAGGCGGACGGGCTCGCGGCGGGCAAGGGCGTCGTCGTGGCGGAGACGGCGGCGGAGGCGGAGGAGGCGCTGCGGGCGATCTTCTCGGGCGCGCTCGGAGCCGCCGGCGCGAGCGTCGTGATGGAGGAGAAGCTCGAGGGCGAGGAGGTCTCCTTCTTCGCCCTCTGCGACGGGAAGACCGCCCTGCCGCTCGCCTCCGCGCAGGACCACAAGCGCGTGTTCGACGGCGATGTCGGGCCCAATACCGGCGGGATGGGCGCCTATTCCCCTGCGCCCGTCCTCACCCCCGCCCTCGCCGAGCGCGTGATGGCCGAGATCGTGCGCCCGACGCTCGTCGCGATGGCCGAGCGCGGCACGCCCTTCGTCGGCATCCTCTATGCCGGGCTGATGCTCACGGCGCAGGGGCCCAAGCTGATCGAGTACAATGTCCGCTTCGGCGATCCGGAGGCGCAGGTGCTGATGCCGCGCCTCGCAAGCGACCTCGTCGCCGCCATGCTCGCCGCCTGCGAGGGGCGGCTCGAGGGAATCGACCTGCGCTGGCGCGACGATGCCGCGCTGACCGTGGTGCTCGCCACGCGGGGCTATCCCGGCGCCCTCGAGACGACGGGCTCGACGATCGGCGGGCTCGAACGAGCGGGCGCGCTTCCCGGCGTGAGCGTCTTCCACGCCGCCACCGCGCGGGAGGGGGAGCGGCTTGTGGCGCGCGGCGGGCGCGTGCTCGCCGTCACCGGAACCGGCCGCACGCTCGCGGCGGCGCGCGATCGCGCCTACGAGGCGGTGGATCGGATCGATTGGCCCGAGGGTTTCCACAGGCGGGACATCGGCTGGCGGGCGCTCGGGCGCGACGGCGTCGGGAGCTGAGCGGCCGGCCCCGGCGAGAGGAGGCACGCGCATGCAGGATCTGTTTCCGGGCTTCGAGAGCCATTGGCTCGACACGCCGGACGGGCGCATCTTCGCCCGCTCCAAGGGCGAGGGCCCCCCGGTGCTCCTCCTGCACGGCTTTCCGCAGACCCATGTCTGCTGGCACCGCATGGCGGGCAAGATCGCCGAGCGCCACCACGTCGTCGCGATGGACCTGCGCGGCTACGGCTGGTCGAGCGTGCCCCCGAGCGATGCCGCCCACGAGGCCTATTCCAAGCGCGCGATGGCGCGGGACGCGATCCGGGTGATGTCGCATTTCGGCTATGCCCGCTTCGCGCTCGTCGGGCACGACCGCGGCGCGCGGGTCGGCTACCGGCTGGCGCTCGATCAGCCCGCGCGGATCACCCATCTCGCGATGCTCGACATCCTGCCGACATTCCACGTCTGGCGCGAGATCGAGGCGGGCCGCTTCCCCGCCGCGCATTGGGAGTTCCTGGCGCGTCCGGCGCCCGAGCCGGAGGACGCGATCGGGCGCAATCCGAACGCCTTCTTCGAGAAGCTGATGGCGGGCTGGACCCGCGACGGCACGCTCGACGCGATCCACCCCGCCGCGCTCGAGGCCTATCGGCAGGCCTACAACGAGCCCTCCCGCATCCATGCCGTCTGCGAGGATTATCGCGCGGGCGCGAGCCTCGACCGCGAGGCCGACGAGGCCGATCTCGCGGCGGGCCGGCGCATCCGGTGCCCCGTCGCGATCGGCTGGGGCGAGTTCTTCCTCACGGGTCGCGACGACGGCGGCCCGACCCCGCTCGACGTCTGGCGCGCGAGCTTCGCGCCGCAGGCCGAGGGCCGGCTCCTCGACAGCGGCCATTTCGTGCCCGAGGAGGACCCCGCCGGCGCGCTCGATCTGATCCTCCCCGTCCTCGCGGAGCAGGAGACGCGATGAGCGGGGACGGCGAGGCGGACCGGGAGGGCCCCGAATCCTCGAACGGACCCGATCCGGTGACGGGGCGGCGGTCCTGGCGCGCGCGACGGATCGAGAAGCGCTCGGCGCTCGCCCCGCGCGAGAAGCGCGGGCGCGCGAAGGCGCCGCCGCCGGGGGCGATCGGGCCCTATCCGAGCGTCGCCCTCGCGCTCGGTGCCGGCGGCGCGCGCGGGCTCGCGCATATCGTGCTGCTCGAAGCTCTCGACGAGCTCGGCATCCGCCCCACCGCCATCGCCGGCTGCTCGATGGGCGCGATCGTCGGCGGCGCCTATTGCGCGGGCCTTCCCGCGCGGGCGCTGCGCCGCCACGCCATCGCGACGATGACCGACCGGGCGCGGGTGATGGCGCGGCTCCTCGAGGCGCGGGTCGGTCGCTTCGTCGACATGTTCAACGGGCTCGGCAACCCCTTCCTCCTCGACGGCGAGCGCGTGCTCGACGCCTTCTGGCCGCGCGACCTGCCCGAGCGGATCGAGGACCTCGCGATCCCGCTCGAAGTGGTGACGACGGACTTCTTCGCCCGCTCCGAGATGGTCTTCCGCGAGGGCTCGCTCGCGAGCGCGGTCGCGGGCTCGATGGCGATCCCCGGCCTGTTCAAGCCGGTGGTCTACGAGGGGCGCACGCTGATCGACGGCGGCAGCGTCAACCCGCTGCCCTTCGATCTCCTCGTCGGCAAGGCGGACATCGTCATCGCGGTCGACGTCGCGGCCGGCCCCGAGCCCGACCCCGACAGGCTCCCCGGCGGGCTCGACGTGACGCTCGGCGCGATCCAGATCATGCAGGAGGCGCTGGTGCGGGCGAAGCTCAAGCTCGTCGCTCCCCAGCTCCTCCTGCGCCCGCCCGTGACCCCCTTCCGCGTGCTCGACTTCCTCGAGACCGAGGCGATCTTCGCCGCCGTCGAGCCGATGAAGGACGATCTCAAGCGCGGCCTCGAAGCGCTGATCGCGGCGGCGGAAGCCAAGGCCGCCCTCGCCGCGGGCTCCGACGTCGGCGACGGCTGAGGGCGTCCCTCACCCGCGCGCGCCGGCCTGCGCGACGAGCCGGGCGAGCCCCGCGCGGGCGGGGGCATTGGCCTCGTGGCCGAGGTCGAAGGCGACGCGCAGGCCCTCGCCGGCGCCGGCCACGACCGTGCCGACGATGCGGGGGATCTCCGGCAGGACGAGCCGCACCGGCCGTCCGGGCGGCAGGTCGGAGGCGTCGTCGAGGGCGATGCGGGCGCCGTGCTGCGAGAGGTCGAGCGTCCGGCCGACGCGCTCGCCGTCCAGGAGGCGCAGGATGCAGGGCACCTCGAGCGCGACCCGCAGGCTCTGGCGGCGATCGACGAGCCCGATCGCCCCCGCGAGCGTGTCGGCGAGCGTCTCGACCGCGTCGGCGAGCGCGAGGCAGGCGCCCCGCGCGGCGGCGGCGTCCTCGGCGAGGGCCTGCGCCTCGCCCGCCCCGTCGCTCGCCTTTTCGAGCCGCGTGGCGAGCGCCGCCGCCTCGGCGCAGCGCTCCTCGATGATGCAGATCTGCGCCTCGAGCGCGGCGGCCGAGGCCTCGAAGGCGCGGGCGAGGACGCGCGTCTCCCCCGCCACCGCGGCGAAGCCGCGCACCGACGCGCCCGCCCGGATCGCGGCGAGGACGGCGCCGAAGGTGCCGGCGGCGAGTTCGGCGAGGATCGCGCCGAGCGCCCGCTCGTCCCTCGCCGATCCGCCATCCGCGCGGGCGATTCGGGCGGACTGCCAGCCGAGCCGCGCCGTGCTTTCGCGAAGCGCGCGCGCCTCGGCCCGCACCGCCTGCGTCAGGCGCGCGATGGCGCGTCGCGCGGGATCGGCGCCGATCTCGGGTGAGGCTTCCAGGGCGGGGGTCGCGCGCGCGCGGCCGTCGTCGAGCGAGGGAGCGCCGCGCTCTCCCGCGCCGTCCGTCTCCCCTGCTCGCCATGCCTCGGCCATGCCACCCGCCCGTCGTCTCGCTCGTCGCATTGCGTGGTGCGGCGCAATACCGCCTGTGCCGTAGTGAGACTAGCGCGTTTGCATTTCGTTACCCTTTCCGAGATGCGTCGCATTCGCATTTTCGCCCGAACCCGAAGGCCGCCCCACACGGGCCGCGGGCTTGCGCGGCGGCGCGCGGGCGCTTCTACTCGGACCCCGATCGCGACGCAGGAGGAGACCAGCGCATGCGCCCCATGAAGTTCGGTGTCGGTCAGCCGGTCCGGCGTGTCGAGGACGCGCGGTTCGTCAGCGGCACGGGCCGCTACACCGACGATCTCGCTCCCGCCGGCGCGCTCCACGCCGTGATGGTGCGCAGCCCCCATGCGCACGCGACCTTCCGGATCGGCGATCTCGCCGAGATCCGCGCCATGCCCGGCATCCGCCTCGTGCTCACCCACGCGGACGTCGCGCATCTCGGCGATCTGCCCTGCCTCGGTCCCGCGGCCAATGCCGACGGCACCAAGATGCCCCTGCCGCCCTATCCCGTCCTCGCCGACGGGCGCGTGCGCCATGTCGGCGACATCGTCGCGGTCGTGATCGCCGACACCCGCGACGCGGCGCAGGACGCCGTCGACGCCTTCCCCGTCGATTACGAGATCGCCGACGCCGCGATCGGCATCGTCGGCGCGCAGGCCGACGGCGCGCCCCTCGTGTGGCCGCAGATCGGCACCAACCTCGCCTTCGATGCGGGCGTCGGCGACGCGGCCGCGACGGATGCCGCCTTCGCGCGCGCGGCGCAGGTCGTCGCGATCGATCTCGTCAACAACCGCGTCGTCGCGAACTTCCTCGAGACCCGCGCGGCGCTCGGCGAATACGACGCGCAGAGCGGCCGCTACACGCTCACGCTCGGCAGCCAGGGCAGCCACGACGTGCGCGACATCGTGGCGGGGCGCATCATGAAGATCGAGCCCGAGCGGCTGCGCGTCGTCACGCCCGATGTCGGCGGCGGCTTCGGCACGAAGATCTTCGTCTATCGCGAATATCCGCTCGTCCTCGTCGCCGCGGAGGCGCTCGGCGCGCCCGTGCGCTGGACGGCCGAACGCGGCGAGCACTTCCTCGGCGACGCGCAGGGCCGCGACAACCTCACCCGCGCGGAGATGGCGCTCGACGAGGCGGGCCGCTTCCTCGCGATGCGGGTCGTCATCGATGCGGATATGGGCGCCTATCTCTCGCAATTCGCGCCGTTCATCCCCTCCGGCGGCGCGCGCATGACGCCGGGCGTCTACGACATCCCGGCGGTGCACGCGCGCATCCGCGGCTGGTACAGCCATACCGTGCCCGTCGACGCCTATCGCGGCGCGGGCCGCCCCGAGGCGGCCTACGTGGTGGAGCGGCTCGTCGACCACGTCGCCCGCGTGCGCGGGGAGAGCCCGGACGCGGTGCGCGCGCGCAACTTCATCCGCCCCGACCAGATGCCCTACAAGACCGCGACCGGGCGCACCTACGACACCGGCGAGTTCGAGGGCCACATGCGCCAGGCCATGGCGCGCGCCGGCTGGGACGCCTTCCCCGAGCGCGCCTCCGCCTCGCGGCAGGCCGGGCGCGTGCGCGGCATCGGCATGGCGACCTATATCGAGATCTGCGCCGGCGGCGGCGCCGAGAGCGCGGACGTCGCGATCCTGCCCGACGGCGGGGCGCACGTGCGGATCGGCACGCAATCGACCGGGCAGGGACACGCCACCGCCTATGCCCAGCTCGTGGCGCAGGCGCTCGATCTGCCGATCGAGCGCATCTCGGTCGAGCAGGGCGACACCGATCGGATCAAGACGGGCGGCGGCACCGGCGGCTCGCGCTCGATCCCCGTCGGCGGCGCGGCGGTCGCGGGCGCGAGCGAGATCCTCGCGCAGCGGCTCAAGGAGCTCGGCGCCGACCATCTCGAAGCCGCCGCCGCCGATCTCGAGATCGTCGAGGGCACCGTGCGCGTCGCCGGCACGGATCGGGCGGTGGATTTCGCGACGCTCGCCGCGCGACCGGGCGCCGACCTCGCCGCCTCCTATCGCTGGAAGCCGCCCGAGGGCACCTATCCCAACGGCACGCATGTCTGCGAGCTCGAGGTGGATCCCGAGACCGGCGAGGTCGAGATCCTCGCCTATACGGTCGTCGACGATTTCGGCGTGACCCTCAACCCGCTGCTGCTCGCGGGCCAGGTGCATGGCGGCATCGTGCAGGGGATCGGCCAGGCGCTGCAGGAGCGGGTCGTCTACGACGAGAGCGGCCAGCTCGTCACCGCCTCGTTCATGGACTACCAGGTGCCGCGCGCGGCCGACGTGCCGAACTTCGTCTTCGAGACCCGCAACGTGCCCTGCGCGACGAACCCGCTCGGCATCAAGGGCGCGGGCGAGGCGGGCACGATCGGCGCCGCGCCCGCCGTGATGAACGCCCTCGTCGACGCCCTCCACCGCGGCTTCGGCATCGCCCACATCGACATGCCCGCCACGCCCCAGGCCCTGTTCGACGCGATCCGCGCGGCGGGCCGTCCCTCCCCCTAAGGCTACGAGATTCACGCCTCGTGGTCTGCGCCTGGGAACGAAGCGACAAGACGCGACCCCTCTCCTTCCCCTCAGGGGAAGGTGGCCCGGCGCCGAAGGCGACGGGTCGGATGGGGTTTTTCGCCGCGAATGCGGCGAAGGGGCGTTGTCATAAAGCTCCGTACGTACGGCGGCTCCCGACGCCCCTTCGACCCTTCGGGTCGAACGACCCCATCCGTCTCCGGACCCTGTTCGGGTCCGGAGCCACCTTCCCCTGAGGGGAAGGAGAGGGAGCGTGCTGTTTTCGTCGTGCGTATGCACGAACGATGATCTGTGCGCTCGTTGGCCCCTTAGGGAGGGTAGGGCCCGGGTGGAGGTCGTTCTGCGAGCGTCGGGCCCCACCCGACCTCCTCGCTCTGCTCGGAGGCCACCCTCCCCTCCGGGGAGGGATCGGGCGGCGTCTCTGACGAAAGTGCCTCTTTCGCAGCCGCGGCGTTTCCGGCTAACAGGGATGCGACATCGCGAGGGAGCGCACCGATGAGCGAGGACATCGACGTTTCCGCACTCGCCGCCGACTTTCCCCCGGCGGAGCGGGCGGATTGGCTGGCGCTCGTCGAGGGCGTGCTGAAGGGCGCCGATTTCGAGCGCAAGCTCGTCTCGCGCAGCTACGACGGTCTGCGCGTCGAGCCGCTCTACGAGGCCGCGGAGGTCGCGCCGCGGCCGGGTCGCGCCGCGCACGGGCCCTGGCGGGTCGCCGCGCGGCTCGACCATCCCGACCCCGGCGCGGCCCGCGCCCAGGCCCTCGAGGATCTCGAAGGCGGGGCGGACGCGCTCGTCCTCGTCGCGCCGCAGGCCCGCTCCGCCCGCGGCTTCGGGCTGCGCGTCGAGACGCTCGCCGATCTCGAGGCGGCGCTCGACGGGGTGATGCTCGATCTCGTCCATCTGCGGCTCGACGCCGGCGCCGCCGGACGGCACGTCGCGGCGCTCGTCGTGGCGCTCGCGGAGAAGCGCGGGCACGCGCTCGGGGACCTCGCGCTCGACCTCGCCCTCGATCCGATCGGCGCGGCGGCGGCGAGCGGGCGGCTCTCGGCGCCGTGGGACGTCGTCGGCGCACGCTGCGGCGAGACGTTCGGCGACCTCGCCGCGCGCGGCTTCGTCGGCGGTCTCTTCCTCTGCGACGGGCGGCCCTATCACGAGGCGGGCGCGAGCGAGGCGCAGGAGCTCGCCTGCGTTCTCGCGACGGGCCTCGCCTATCTGCGCGCGCTCGAGGCCGCCGGTCACGGTCTCGACGACGCGCGGGCGAGCCTCTCCTTCCTCCTCGTCGCCGATGCCGACCAGTTCCTCGGAATCGCCAAGATGCGGGCGCTGCGCGCTCTGTGGGCGCGCGTGGAGGAGGCCTGCGGGCTCGCCCCCGCGCCGATCCGGCTTCATGCCGAGACCGCCTGGCGGATGACGACGCGTCGCGACCCGTGGGTGAACATGCTGCGTGCGACGGTCGCGACCTTCGCGGCCGGCATCGGCGGCGCGGACAGCCTCGTCGTGACGCCCTTCACCGCCGCGCTCGGCCTGCCCGACGCGTTCGCCCGCCGCGTCGCGCGCAACACGCAAACGGTCCTTCTCCACGAGAGCAATCTCTGGCGCGTCGCGGACCCGGCGGCGGGCTCGGGCGCGATCGAAACCCTCACCGACGCGCTCTGCGCCCAGGCCTGGGCTCTGTTCCAGGCGATCGAGGCCGGCGGCGGCATCCTCTCGACGCTGGAGGCCGGCCACGTCCAGAGCCGCATCGGCGACGTGCGGCGCGCCCGCGACGCCGCGATCGCCAAGCGCCGGGACGCGATCACCGGCGTGAGCGAGTTCCCCCACCTCGCCGAGGCGCCCGTCGCGGTGGCGATGACGCGCGAGGAGGCGCCTCCGGAAGAGGACGCGCCCGCGCCGGCGGCGAGCCCCTCGTCCACCCCCGTCGTCGCCTTCGGCGATCTCGTCGCCGCGCTCCGCGCCGGAGAGCCGCTCTCCGCCCTCGCCGCGCCCCCGGCCGGCATCGCACCGGTCGTCTTCCCCGCGCTGCCCTCGATCCGCGACGCCGAGCCCTTCGAGCGGCTGCGCGATCGCTGCGACGCGCATCTCGCCAAGACCGGCGCGCGCCCGAGCGTGTTCCTCGCCACCCTCGGCCCGCTCTCCGCCTTCAACGCGCGCGCGACCTTCGCCAAGAACGCCTTCGAGGCGGGCGGCATCGCGGCGCTTCCGGCGGAGGTCCACGCCGATCTCGAGGCGCTCGCCGCCTCCGCCTGGGCGAGCGGCACGCGCATCGCCTGCCTCGCGTCCTCCGACGCGCTCTACGAGGCGCAAGGAGAAGACGCCGCGCGCGCCCTGAAGGCGGCGGGCGTGACGATTCTCTATCTCGCCGGGCGCCCGACGGCCGAGCGCGAGACGGCGCTGCGCGCGGCGGGAATTGACGCTTTCGTCTTTTCGGGCTGCGATCTCCTCGCGCTCCTCGAAGACGCGCTCGCGCGCGCCGAGATCGCCTGACGGGGCGCGGCGGTGTTGACGCGCGCTTCCTCCGCTCCCAGCTTGTCGACGAGGCGGCCGGCGCCGCCGGAGGGTGAACGATGACCGCGATCCCGGATTTCACGACGATCCCCTTCGCCGCACCGCGTCCGGGCGAAGCCCGCGCCGGAGCCGAGGCCGGCGAGCCGTGGACGACGCCCGAGGGCATCCCCGTCAAGGGCGCCTACGGCCCGCAGGACCGCGCCGGGCTCTCGCATGTCGCGGGCTATCCCGGCATCGCGCCGTTCCTGCGCGGGCCCTACCCGACGATGTACGTCAACCAGCCCTGGACGGTGCGCCAATACGCCGGCTTCTCGACGGCGGAGGATTCGAACGCCTTCTACCGGCGCAACCTCGCCGCGGGCCAGAAGGGCCTCTCGGTCGCCTTCGACCTCGCCACCCATCGCGGCTACGATTCCGACCATCCCCGCGTCGCGGGCGACGTCGGCATGGCCGGGGTGGCGATCGATTCGATCTACGACATGCGCACGCTCTTCTCGGGCATCCCGCTCGACCAGATGAGCGTGTCGATGACGATGAACGGGGCGGTGCTCCCCGTGATGGCGCTCTACATCGTGGCCGCCGAGGAGCAGGGCGTCTCGCCCGACAAGCTCGCCGGCACGATCCAGAACGACATCCTCAAAGAATTCATGGTGCGCAACACCTACATCTACCCCCCGCGGGATTCGATGCGCATCATCTCGGACATCTTCGCCTACACTTCGGCGAACATGCCGAAATTCAACTCGATCTCGATCTCCGGCTACCACATGCAGGAGGCCGGGGCGACGCAGGATCTCGAGCTCGCCTACACGCTCGCCGACGGCGTCGAATACATCCGCGCCGGCCTCGCCGCGGGGCTCACCATCGACCAGTTCGCGCCGCGCCTGTCCTTCTTCTGGGCGATCGGGATGAACTTCTTCATGGAGGTGGCGAAGCTGCGCGCCGCCCGCCTCCTTTGGGCGCGGCTCGTGCGCGATTTCGAGCCGAAGAGCCAGAAATCGCTCGCGCTGCGCACCCATTCGCAGACCTCCGGCTGGTCGCTCACCGCGCAGGACGTGTTCAACAACGTCGTGCGCACCGGCATCGAGGCGATGGCGGCGACGCAAGGCCACACGCAGTCGCTGCACACGAACGCGCTCGACGAGGCGCTCGCCTTGCCGACCGACTTCTCCGCGCGCATCGCCCGCAACACGCAGCTCTTCCTCCAGCAGGAGAGCGGCACGACGCGCGTGATCGACCCCTGGGGCGGCTCGTACTACGTCGAACGGCTGACCGCCGAGCTCGCCGGCCGCGCGCTCGGCCATATCCGCGAGGTCGAGGCGCTCGGCGGGATGGCGAAGGCGATCGAGGCGGGGGTGCCCAAGCTCAAGATCGAGGAGGCGGCCGCGCGGACCCAGGCCCGGATCGATTCCGGCAACCAGGCGGTGATCGGCGTCAACATGTTCAAGCCCCTCGACGAGCGCCCGATCGAGGTGCTCAAGGTCGACAACGCCAATGTCCGCACGCTCCAGATCGACAAGCTCGCCCGCCTGCGCGCCGAGCGCGATCCTGCCGCCGTCGAGGCCGCGCTCGCCGCCCTGACGAAGGCCGCAGGCTCCGGCGAGGGCAACCTGCTCGCGCTCGCGGTCGATGCCGCGCGCGCCAAGGCGACCGTCGGCGAGATCTCGGGCGCGCTCGAACAGGTCTGGGGGCGCCACCGCGCCGAGATCCGCTCGATCTCGGGCGTCTACAAGCGGGAGGTGGGTGCGATGTCGCCGGCGATCGAACGCGTGCGCCGACTGGTCGAGGCCTTCGAGGAGGCGGACGGGCGGCGCCCGCGCATCCTCGTCGCCAAGATGGGCCAGGACGGGCACGATCGCGGCCAGAAGGTGATCGCCTCCGCCTTCGCCGATCTCGGCTTCGATGTCGATATCGGCCCGCTCTTCGCCACTCCGGAGGAGGCCGCGCGCCAGGCGATCGAGAACGACGTCCACATCGTCGGCGTGTCCTCGCTCGCGGCAGGGCACCTCACCCTCGTGCCCGCGCTCAAGGCGGCGCTCGAGGCGGAGGGGCGCGGCGACGTGATGATCGTGGTGGGCGGCGTCATTCCCCCCGACGACGTGCCCGCGCTGATGGAGATGGGCGCCTCCGCGGTGTTCCCGCCCGGCACGGTGATCGCGGACGCCGCCGAGCGCCTGCTCGCCGAGCTCAACACCCGCCTCGGCTACGCCCCCTCCCGCGCGGCGGAGTGAAGGGGAGCCTTCCCTCCCCGGAGGGGAGGGTGGACTTTCGAGGCGACAGCCGAGAAAGGCCGGGTGGGGCCCGTCGCGCGGAGATGATCCTCCAAACCTCGGGCCCCACCCGACCTCGGTCGCTCCGCTCCCGAGGCCACCCTCCCCTACGGGGAGGGATTTGCCGCCCGCCCTCCCTCCCCGGAGGGGAGGGTGGACTTTCGAGGCGACAGCCGAGAAAGGCCGGGTGGGGCCCGTCGCGCGGAGATTTTCCTCCGACCCTCGGGCCCCACCCGACCTCGGGCGCTCCGCTCCCGAGGCCACCCACCCCTACGGGGAGGGATTTTCCGCCCCCAACCCAC
>NZ_JBKBQG010000039.1:0-39571 GCF_046292825.1 Salinarimonas sp.
CCGGCCCCGGTCGCTCCCCCGCCGCCGCCTCCGGTCGCCGAGGCGCCGCCCGCGCCGACGCCGCCCGCTCCCGAGGCGCCGAGCGTGCCTGCGCCGATCGTCGCCGAGGCGGCGGAGAACGCGGTGCCCGTGCCGCTGCCGCCCTCGCGCTCCGAGCGCGCCCGCGCCCAGGCCGAGGCGCAGCAGCGCATCGCCCGCGAACAGGAGCGCGCGCGCCAGGAGCAGGCGCAACAGCAGGCTCAGGCGCAGGCCCGCGAGGCCGAACGGCGTCGCGAGGAGGAGCGGCGTCGCGAGGCGCAGGCCCAGCAACAGCGCCAGCAGCAGCAACAACAGGCGCAGGCTCGGCAGGAGCGCGAGCGCGCCGAGCGCGAGGCCCGCGCCGCCGCCGATCGCCGCCGCCGCGAGGAGGAGGAGGCCCGCGCGAGCCGCGTCGCGGAGGAAGCGAGCCGCTTCAACCCGACCGACATCGCCTCGCTCCTGCGCTCGACCGACAATCCGGCGGCGACGGGCGCGAGCGGGCCCGAGCTCGCCCGCACCGCCTCGCTCGGCACCGCCACGGGCACCGCCTCGCGGCTGAGCCCGAGCCTGCGCGACCAGCTCATCGGGCTCATCAATTCGCAGCTGCGCGCCTGCTGGGACGCGCCGCTCGCGGCCCAGTCGATGAGCAATCCCCCCGTCGCGGTGGTGCGCTTCTCGCTGTCGCCCGAGGGCGGGCTCACCGCCGGCCCCGATCTCGTCAATTCCTCGTCGGATCCGCTGTTCGGCGCCGTCGCCGATTCGGCTTTGAGGGCGGTGCAGCGTTGCGCGCCGCTCCGGATTCCGGCCCAATTCGCCCCCTATTACGACGATTGGAGAACGCTGAGCGTGAACTTCAATCCCCTGGAAGCGTCCTGAACCGGTTCCAGACGCCAACCCGACCGGCGCCCTCGCGGCGCCTCGCGCAACCTCGAGCGGATCGACGAAACACAATGCGCACCTTGAAGATCGCCTGCCGGATCGGCCTCGCCGCCGCAGCGCTCGTGCTCCTCGCGCCCACCCTCGCGCCGGATACGGCCCGCGCGGAACTGGTCGTCGACGTGCGCGGCGGCCAGTTCCAGCCGATGCCGATCGCCGTGACGGATTTCGCCGGCGAGGGCAATCTCGGGCCCGAGATCTCCGGGATCGTGACGAGCAATCTCGGCCGCTCGGGTTATTTCGCGCCGCTCGCGCGCGACCGCTTCCCCGAGGCGGCGCCGGCCTTCGACGCGGTGCCGCGCTTCGACGCCTGGCGGGCGGCGGGCGTGCAGGGCCTCGTCACCGGGCGCGTCACCCGCGACGGGCAGGGGCGCCTGCGCACCGAGTTCCGGCTCTGGGACGTGACGACCGGCCAGCAGATCACCGGCCAGCAATTCTTCACCGACCCGAACAATTGGCGCCGCGTCGGCCACATCATCTCAGATTCGGTCTTCACCCGGATCACCGGGCTCGGCGGCTTCTTCGACACGCGCATCGTCTTCGTCGACGAGACCGGGCCGAAGGAGAACCGCCTCAAGCGCCTCGCGATCATGGATCAGGACGGCGCCAACGTGCGCTTCCTCACGCCCGGCGACGCATCGGTGGTGACCCCGCGCTTCTCGCCGCGCGCCCAGGAAATCGCCTTCATGGCGCAGACGTCCGGCGAGCAGCCGCGCGTGCAGGTGCTCAACCTCGAGACCGGCGCGCGCCAGGCCGTCGGCAACTTTCCCGACATGACCTCGAGCCCGCGTTTCGCGCCGAGCGGGCGGGCGATCGTGATGGCCCTCCAGCAGGGCGGCAACGCCAACATCTACCAGATCGACCTCGTCTCGCGCACGACGACGCGGCTCACCTCGTCGGTGGCGATCGACACCTCGCCGTCCTTCTCGCCGGACGGCACGCAGATCGTCTTCGAGAGCGATCGCGGCGGCACGCAGCAGCTCTACGTGATGAACGCGGACGGCTCGGACGTGCGGCGCATCTCCTTCGGCCAGGGCTCCTATTCGCAACCGGCCTGGTCGCCGCGCGGGGACCTGATCGCCTTCACGCGGATGTCGGGCGGGCGCTTCTCGATCGGCGTGATGCGCCCCGACGGCTCGGGCGAGCGCATCCTCACGGAGGGCTTCCACAACGAGGGGCCGGCCTGGGCGCCGAACGGTCAGTACATCGTCTTCTTCCGCGATCCGGGCGGCCAGTCCGGCGGGCAGCTCTACATGGTCGACATCACCGGCCGCGTCGAGGTCCAGATCCCCACCCCCGGCTTCGCCTCCGACCCGACCTGGTCGCCGCTTCTGTCCGAGGTGCGCTGAGGCGGGGCGGCGAGGGGGCGTTCTTCTCCTTCCCCTCAGGGGAAGGTGGCCCGGCGGCGGAGCCGACGGGTCGGATGGGGTCATTCGCAGCGAAGCTGCGAAGGGGCGTCGTCGTAGAGCGCCTTACGTAAGGAGAAGCCCAACGCCCCTTCGCTCCTTCGGAGCGAATAACCCCATCCGTCTCCGACCCCTGTTCGGGGTCGGAGCCACCTTCCCCTGAGGGGAAGGAGAGGGGCGCGCCTCGACGGATAGGAAACCCCCTACAGCGCCGGCCGCGGCGCCGCTCCTCCGCGGCGGAGCGTCAGCGCCGCCCAGCCTTCGAGATCGCGCCGGCGCACGAGCGCAAAGCCTTGGGCGCGATAGGCCGAGAGCACGCCCGGCACGTCGCGCGCGAGCAGCCCCGAGAGGACGAGCGTGCCGCCCTGCGCCGTCACCCGCGCGAGCGAGGGCGCGAGCCGCCGCAGGGGGGCGGCGAGGATGTTGGCGAAGACGAGGTCGAAATGGCGGGTGCGGTTCGCCGACGCGTGGCGCACGCCCGGCCCGACATAGAGCGAAAGATCGCCCGCGATGCCGTTGAGCCTCGCGTTCTCGCGCGCGACCGCGACCGCCACGGGGTCGATGTCGCCCGCGACGACCCGCCGGCCGGAGGCGCCCGGCCGCATCGCCTTGGCGGCGGCGAAGGCGAGGATGCCGGTGCCGGTGCCGACGTCGAGCACGCGCCGCGGCGGGTTGGTCTTCAAGGCGTCGACGAGGGCCAAGAGGCAGCCGCGCGTCGTGCCGTGATGGCCCGTGCCGAAGGCGAGCGCGGCCTCGATTTCGATCGCGACGTCGTTCTCGCGCACCCGGTGGCGATCGTGCGAGCCGTGCACGAGGAAGCGACCCGCGCGCACCGGCGCGAGGCCCTCGAGCGAGGCGGCGACCCAGTCCTTGGCCGCGATCTCCACGAAGGCGGCCGCGTCGATCGCGTCGCCCACGATCGGGCGCAGCAATTCGCGGATCGCGGGCTCGTCCGGCGCGCTCGCGAAATAGGCTTCGAGCAGCCAGGACGCGCCGTCCTCCGTCTCGAAGGCGGCAACCGCCGTCTCGGCGGGGTCGAAGACTTCGCCGAGGAGATCCGTCATCGCGCGCGCCGCGCCCTCGGTGGTCGAGAGGCGCAGCACATGGGTCGGGCGGTTGGGGTGGAGGCCTTCCAGCATGTCAGCGCCGCGCGCCGTGCACGCCGTCGGCGATCTCGCGCACGAGCGAGAGCACGCTCTCGGCCGTGTCGCCGCCCGCGCGCCCCTCCGCGTCGAGGCTCGCCTTCAGGCGGTCGATCAGAGCCGAGCCGACGACGACCCCGTCCGCCCCGCGCGCGATCGCGGCCGCATGCGCCCCGGTCTTGACGCCGAAGCCGACGACGACGGGGAGATCCGTGTGCCGCTTGATCCGCGCGA
Source organism: Salinarimonas sp. (assembly GCF_046292825.1). Classification (GTDB taxonomy): domain Bacteria; phylum Pseudomonadota; class Alphaproteobacteria; order Rhizobiales; family Beijerinckiaceae; genus Salinarimonas. Next base: position 3,737 of record NZ_JBKBQG010000039.1, read on the forward strand.
CCGCGCCCGAGACCTTGTCGAAATCGGGCGTCGCGGCGCCGGTGATGCCGGTGATCGAGACGTAATAGACGAAGCCCGCCGTGTTCGCGAGCACCGCCGGCAGGCGGCGATCGTCGGTGGTCGGCGTCGCGAGCCGGATGAAGGCGAGGCCGGCCGCGAGCGCGGGCAGGCAGAGCTCGGCATCCTCCTCCGGCGGCAGATCGACGACGATCAGCCCGTCGACCCCCGCCGCCTTCGCGTCGGCGAGGAAGCGCTCGACGCCGTATTGGTAGATCGGGTTGAAATAGCCCATCAGGATCACGGGCGTGTCGGCATCGCTCTCGCGGAAGCGGCGCACGAGATCGAGCGTGCCGGCCGTCGTCTGCCCCGCCTTCAGCGCGCGCAAGCCCGCCGCCTGGATCGCAGGCCCGTCGGCCATCGGGTCGGTGAAGGGCAGGCCGAACTCGACGATGTCGGCCCCCGCCCCCGGCAGCGCCTTCAGGATCGCGAGCGAGGTCTCCGGATCGGGATCGCCCGCCATCGTGTAGGTGACGAGGACCGCGCGGTTCTCCGCGCGGGCCTTGGCGAAACGGGCTTCGATGCGTGCGGTCACAACCCGCCCCCCAGATGCTCGGCTACCGTGAAGATGTCCTTGTCGCCGCGCCCGCACAGGTTCACCACCATCAGATGGTCCTTCGGCTTGGCCGTCGCGATCTCGACCGCCTTGGCGATGGCGTGGGAGGGCTCGAGCGCGGGGATCAGGCCCTCGAGCTTCGAGAGGAGCTGGAAGGCGGCGAGCGCCTCGTCGTCGCGCGCGGAGATGTAGGTGACGCGGCCCTGCTCGTGCAGCCAGGAATGCTCCGGGCCGATGCCGGGATAGTCGAGCCCCGCCGAGATCGAGTGGGCGTCGGTGATCTGGCCGTCCTCGTTCATGAGGAGATAGGTGCGGTTGCCGTGCAGCACGCCCGGCTTGCCGCCGGTGAGCGAGGCCGCGTGCAGGCCCGAATCGACCCCGCGCCCGGCGGCCTCGACCCCGTAGATCTCGACGGAGGCATCGTCGAGGAAGGGGTAGAACAGGCCGATCGCGTTCGAGCCGCCGCCGATCGCGGCGATCAGCGAATCGGGGAGCCGGCCTTCCGCCTCCTGCATCTGCCAGCGCACCTCCTCGCCGATGACGCACTGGAAATCGCGCACCATGGCGGGATAGGGGTGGGGGCCGGCGACGGTGCCGATGCAATAGAACGTCGTCTCGACATGCGTGACCCAGTCGCGCAAAGCCTCGTTCATCGCGTCCTTGAGCGTCATCGAGCCGGAGGTGACCGGCACCACCTCGGCGCCGAGCATCTTCATGCGGAACACGTTCGGCTTCTGCCGCTCGACGTCGGTCGCGCCCATATAGACGACGCAATCGAGGCCGAAGCGCGCGCAGAGCGTCGCCGTCGCGACGCCGTGCTGGCCGGCCCCCGTCTCGGCGATGATCCGGCGCTTGCCCATGCGGATCGCGAGCAGGATCTGGCCGAGAACGTTGTTCACCTTGTGCGCGCCGGTATGGTTGAGCTCGTCGCGCTTGAGGTAGATCTTGGCGCCGCAGCCGGCTTTCGCGCCCGCGCGGACGTGCTCCGTCAGCCGCTCGGCGAAATAGAGCGGCGAGGGGCGCCCGACATAATGCTTGAGATAGGAGCGCATCTCTTCCGCGAAGGCGGGATCGGCCTTCGCGGCCTCGTAGGCCTGCTCGAGCGCGAGGATGTTCGGCATCAGCGTCTCGGCGACGAAGCGTCCGCCGAACATGCCGAAATGGCCGGTCTCGTCCGGCCCGTTGCGGAAGGAATTGGGCGTCTGAGGCGCGTTCACGGGCTCATCCTCTCGGCGGAAGGGATTTTGGCATAGGCCGATCGCGCGGCCGCCACGAAATCTGCGATTCGGGCGACGTCCTTGGCGCCCGGCGCGCTCTCGACGCCCGACGACACGTCGACGGCCTGCGCGCGCGTGAGCGCGATGGCGTCGGCGACGCATCCGGCGGTCAGCCCGCCCGAGAGCATGAAGGAAAGGCTCGGATCGAGATCGGCGAGAAGCCGCCAATCGAAGGCGAGCCCGTTGCCGCCGGGCAGAGCGGCGGGGTCCTTGGGCGGCTTGGCGTCGAGGAGGATCGACGCGCCCGCCGCGCGATAGGCGTCGATCGCGGCGAGGTCCTCGCGGGTGCCGATCCCGATCGCCTTCATCACGGGAATGCCGGTCGCGCGCGCGATCGCCGCGGCGCGCTCGGGGCTCTCGGCGCCGTGGAGCTGGAGGAGATCGGGGCGCACGCGCTCGGCGAGCGCGGCGAGCTCGTCGTCGGCCGCGTTCACCACGAGCGCGACGACGCAGGCGCGTCCCCGAGCGCGCTCGGCGAGCGCGGCGGCCGCGTCGAGGTCGACATGGCGCGGGGATCTGGGGAAGCGCACGAGCCCGACCATGTCCGCGCCGGCCAGAAGCGCCGCGTCGAGCGTCTCGGGCGTGGACAGGCCGCAGATCTTGATCCGGCCGGGAAGGGGCGGGCGCGTGGTCATCGCCCCACGCATATTGCGCGCGCGCCCGCTTGCCAAGGGCTCCCGATGTCGCCGCCCCTCACGCCCCCGGCTCCCCGGCCCGTCGCGCCGCTTCGATGCGGCGCATCACGAGCGCGAGGAGGCCCGAGGCGTTGGCGAAGCGCGCGGCGACGGGCAGCACCGCGAGCCCCGCGATCGGCCCGGTCTTGACCGCGTCCTTCGTCGTCGTGACCGCGAGGAGGCCCGCCGCGCGGGCGCGCTCGACGAGCGCCTGCGCCTCCCCCGGGGCATAGGCATGGTGGTCGGGCAGCGGCACCGCCTCGACGACCTCCGCGCCGATCGCGCGCAGCGTCGCGAACAGCTTCTCCGGGCGGCCGATGCCGGCGAAGGCGAGGACGCGGGCTCCCGCGAGCTGCGCGGCGGCGGCTTCGTCGGGCGCGAGGAGGGCGGCGAAGACCGGCAGGCCCCGCGCGCGCGCCGCGCTCGCCACCGCCGCGCCGCCCGGGCCGTCGCCCATCGTCACGACCGCGTGGACGTGCCCGAGCTGGCCCGCGAGCGGCGCCCGGAGCGGACCCGCCGGCAGGCACAGGCCGTTGCCGATCCCGGTCTCGCCGTCGACGACGGCGATCGTGCAATCCTTCAGGAGCGAGGGGTTCTGGAGCCCGTCGTCCATGACGATCACGCTCGCGCCCGAGGTCGCCGCCGCGAGCGCCGCGCCGGCGGGGCGGTCCGGGCTCACGATTGTGGGGCGCACCCGCGCGAGGAGGAGCGGCTCGTCGCCGACCTCGGCCGCGCCGTGCGTATCGGGATGGACGCGGGTGGGCTGCGCGACGCGCGCGCCGTGGCCGCGGCTGAGGAAGACCGGCCGCTCGCCCGCCCCCGCGAGGAGATCGGCGAGCGCGAGCGCGACGGGGGTCTTGCCGGTGCCGCCGACCGTGAAATTGCCCACGCACACCACCGGCAGCGCCGCGCGCACCCCCGTCTCGCGCATCCGCCGCGCGGTCACCCCGCCGACGATCGCCCCGATCGGCGCGAGGGCGCGCGCCGCGAGGCTCGGTCGCGGCGCGCTCCAGAAAGCCGGCGCTCGCATGTCATCCCTCTCCGCGCACGAGGCCGACGAGAAACGGATCGATCGCCCGTACGGTTCGCTCGAGCGCGCCGCCGAGACGCTCGACCGCCTCCGTGCCGCGCCGCCCCATCGTGCGCACGGTGCCCGCATCGGCGAGGAGCTCGGAGAGCGCTCCGGCGAGCGCGCGCGCATCCGCCACGGGGCGAGCGCCGCCGGCATTGTCGAGGGCCGCGTAGACGTCGGTGAAATTGTGCACGTGCGGCCCGTGCAGCACGGCGACGCCGAGCTTCGCCGGCTCGATCGGGTTCTGCCCGCCATGCGGCACGAGCGAGCCGCCGACGAAGACGAGGGGCGCGAGGCGGTAGAGGAGGCCCATCTCGCCGATCGTGTCGGCGATGTAGAGATCCGTCGCGCGGTCGGGCTGGAGACCCTCGGAGCGGCGGGCCGGGCGCAGGCCCGATTCGCGCGCGATCGCCGCGATCTCGGCGCCGCGCTGGGGGTGACGGGGGGCGACGATCGTGATCAGGCCCGCAAAGCGCTTGGCGAGCGCGCGATGCACCGCGATCGCGATCTCCTCCTCGCCGGGATGCGTCGAGGCGGCGAGCCAGACCGGCCGCCCGGCGGTGAGCGCCTGCAGGCTCGCCACGGTGCGCGGATCGGCGGGCGGGGGCGGCGCGTCGAATTTCAGATTGCCTGCCACGGAGACGCGGGGCGCGCCGAGCCGCTGCAGGCGCTCGGCGTCGGCGGGCGTCTGCGCAAGGCAGCAGGCGAAGCGGGAAAGCAGCGTCTCGGCGGCGTCCGGCACCTTGCTCCAGCGCCGGAACGAGCGCTCGGAGAGGCGGGCATTGACGAGGACGAGCGGGATGTTTCGCCGCTCGAGGGCGACGATGAAGTTCGGCCAGATCTCCGATTCGGCGAAGAGCGCGATGTCCGGCCGCCAATGGTCGAGGAAGCGGCGCACGTAGATCGGCACGTCGAGCGGCACGTATTGGTGGATCGCGCCGGGCGGCAGGCGCCGTGCGATCACCTGCGCGGAGGTGCGCGTGCCGGAGGTGACGAGCACCGCAATGCCCCGGCGCGTCAGCCGCTCGACGAGGGGGAGGATCGCGAGCGTCTCGCCGACGCTCGCCCCGTGCAGCCAGGCGAGGGGACCCTCGGGGCGCGCGCGCCCGGCATGGCCGCGCCGCTCGCCGAGGCGGGTCGGGTCCTCCTTGCCGCGCGAGCGGCGCCAATGCAGGAGCGCGCTCGCGGCCGGCGTCAGCGCGCCGACGCCGAAGCGATAGGCCCAGAGCATGGCCTTGGTCGAGACCCGGCTCATCCGCGCGCCTCCGCGGCCGCGGCGGCGCGCGGGCGCCGGCCCGGATCGTCGCGGCCGACGAGGGCATAGGCGCGGGCGTGGACGGCGTCGAGCGCCGCCTCGACCGCGATCCGCGCCGCCTCGAGCGCGTCGTCGTCGGCCTCCCGCGCGACGGCGATCGGCTCGCCGAAGACGATGGCGATGCGCCCGAAGGGCAGGCCGAGCGTCGCCCGGTCCCAGGAATCGAACACGAAGCGGCGGCTCGACACCACCGCCACCGGCACGATCGGCCGGCCCGAGAGCCGCGCGAGGGTGACGATGCCCGAACCCGCCACGCGCGAGATCTTCGGCACGTCGGCGGTGAGCACCACCGTCTCGCCGCCGTCGAGCGCGCGCAGCATCGCCCTGAGCGCCGAGGCTCCGCCCTTCTCGCGCAGGCGCCCGCGCCCGCGATCGCCCGAGCCGCGGATCGCGCGGATGCCGAGCCGCTCGAGGGCGATCGCGTTGAGCTCGCCGTCGCCGGAGCGCGACACGAGGCTCACCGAGCGGTCCTCGTCGCGCCGCGCGAAGGGCACCATCAGGTGCTGGCCGTGCCACATCGCGCCGATCACCGGGCGCATCGGCTCGAGCCGCGCGAAGGCGTCGGCGGGCTCGATCACGACCCGGCTCGTGCGGCGCACGAGCCGCAGATAGGCGGCGAACAGGCCGCCGAGCGCTCTCTGCACCCGCGGAATGCGTCCGATGCGCTTGAGAACGCCCATCCGCTTCGCTTCCTACCCCTTCGCTTCCGCCCCGCCTCCGCCGGCCGCCTCACTCGGCCGCCGGCTCGAGCAGGCGATGCAGGTGCACGATGAAATAGCGCATGTGCGCATTGTCGACGGTCGCCTGCGCCTTGGCCTTCCAGGCGGAATAGGCGGTGGCGTAGTTGGGGAAGATGCCGACGACGTCGAGCGCGTCGAGATCCTTGAAGCGGACCTTCGAGGGATCGGGCAATTCCCCGCCGAAGACGAGGTGGAGGAGCTGCTGCTCGCCGGTGTGGACGGTGGTCTCGGTCATGGTTTCTCGCCCCGGTTCTGGGTCGTTCGCTCAGCGGACGGCATCGCCCGCCCGGCCGTCCGTCGTCATGGCCTCAACGAGACGCGGATGCAAGCCGCGCGAGGTCGCGACGAGTTCGCCGTGCACGGGATCGCGCCGGTTGTAGACGGGCTGCCGGCCCGCGACGTCGGACAGGGTCCCGCCCGCCTCGGCGAGAACGAGATCGGCCGCGGCGAGATCCCAATCGCGCGCATTGCCAGAGACGAGGCCGACATCGACCTCGCCCGCGGCGATGCGCGCGATGCGCAGGGCGAGCGAGGGGATCTTCGGCGCCTCCTCGACAGGGCCCGCCCGCCGCGCGAGCGTCTCGATCATCGGCTTGGGGCCGGCGACGCGCGCGCCGACGAGCGTGTCGCGCGCGGCGACGGCGATGCTCGCGCCGTTGAGGCGCGCGCCGCGGCCACCGATCGCGGCATAATGCGCATCGTGAGCGGGCGCGTGCACGACCCCCAGCGCGGGGGCGCCGTCGACGAGGAGCGCGACGGCGATCGACCAGTCGGGATGGCCGTTCAGGAAGGCGCGGGTGCCGTCGATCGGGTCGACGATCCAGACGAGGCGGCGCGCGATGCGATCGGAATTGTCGGCGGTCTCCTCCGAGAGCCAGCCCGCCTCGGGCAGGAGGGCCGAGAGACGCACCTTCAGGAAGGCGTCCACCGAGACGTCCGCCTCCGTCACCGGGGAGCCGCCGGCCTTGTTCCAGATGCGCGCGCTCGTGCGCGCGCCGGGGCGGAAGAAGGAGAGCGCCATCGCGCCGGCCTCGCGGGCGGCGGCGGAGAGCGCCGCGGCGAGCGCGTCGTCCGCGCCGGGCGCGGCCGTCCGGGGAACATCGCCGGAAACATCGTTCGAGGCCGTGGCGGTGGGGGCGTTCATCGCGATCCGTCGAAGCGTCGCCGCGCCGGGCGATCGAAGTGCCGCCACGCCCCGCCGCAGACGCTGCGGGAGGGCGGCGGGCGAGCGTGGGCGCGACGACCGAGAGAGAGCCTCGGCGCCGCCTGCACGGGCGGCGCACGTCATTGATCTCTCAAGTAGGACGAAGCGGGCGCGCGCGCAATGGTCCGCGTCCGATCGCGTGCAAAGCGCCGTTCTCCGATAAGCATCGATTCAGCATCCGCGCCGTTCGCCTCTTCTTAACCGAAAAGCTTAAGGCCTTCCTGTGAAAGCAAAACCATCATGCTCGGCATCGATCGAGCGGCAAGACACGAACAACGTGTGAAGAAAAGCCGCCGATGTCGCAAGGAACGGCAAGGCGTCGAGCATGAAGGCAAAGCTCACTCGAGCGGCCGGAGCCGCCCAGGACGGCGGCTCCGGCTCCCCCGAGAAGATCCTGTCGCAGATCGCGGCGCAGGGCCGCGTCGTCTGCGCGACGGCGCCGCGCCCCGTCGGCGTGGCGATGCGCATCGCGGAGGGGGAGGGCGCCGGCGCGCCCGCCTTCGAGCTCGCGATCGTAGACGAGACCGGCGCGATCGGCTGCGTGCTCGGCCGCTATCCCGAGGAGGACGTCGTCGCGGAATGGCGGCGCCTCGGCCTCGCGAGCGGATTGCCGCTGATGCTGCAGAACCCGGACGGCAGCCTGTCCGCGCCCTATCCGCAGATCGGCCCGCTCGCCGTCGGATCCGTGCACTTTCGCCGCGGCCACGGCCTGCTGTCGGGCCGCCGGCCCCGCTTCCTCACCCGCCGCAAGACCGGGCGCCCGTGCCCGCGCCCCCTCGTCTATCGCGAGCGCGAGATCGTCTCCGGCCGCGCCTGAGCCGCGCCCCGGAATGACGGGCGGGTGAGAACATCTCACGCCACCGCCGCGACCTCGGACGCAGCCGCGGGCAGCACCGCCTCGGGGAGGCACTCGAAGCCGGGGCGCGCGAAGAGATAGCCCTGCTGGGCGACGATCCCGATCTCCGCGAGCGCGCGGCTCTCCTCCGCCGTCTCGATGCCTTCGGCGATCGGCACGATGCCGAGATCGGCGCACATCCGCGCGATCGCTCTCACGATCGCGGCCTTGGCGCGATCCGTGTCGATGTCGCGCACGAGGGCCATGTCGATCTTGACGAAATCCGGCTGGAAGCGCGCGAGCAGCGTCAGCCCCGAATGGCCGGCGCCGAAATCGTCGATCGCCGTCTTGAAGCCCATCCCGCGATAGGCGGCGAGGATGCGCACCATGTGGTCGAGATCGCGCGCGGCCTCGCTCTCGGAGAGCTCGAACATCAGGCGCCCGAGCGGGAAGCGGTGGCGGCGCGCGGCGATCAGCGTGCGGCGGATGCAGGTCTCCGGACGGTAGACCGCGTTGGCGAAGAAGTTGATCGACAACAGCCCCTCGCGCGCGGGCAGGTCCAGCAGGGCGGCGAGCCCGATCGCGCGGGTGCGCGCCTCCTGGTCGAAGGCGTAGCGCGTCTCGTCGGTGACCTGCGCGAGCACGCTCCCCGCCCCCTCGCCGCGCGCGCCGCGCACCAGGGCCTCGTAGGCGAGAACGCCGCCCGACCCGACATCGACGATCGGCTGGAACGCCATCGAGATCGGCAGGGTGAAGCGCGACGGCGCGCAATCGTGGCAGGCGGGGGCGCGGAGGGCGGCGGACATCGGGGCTCCGGGGGGGGCGTTGCGGCGACGCCCCGAGCGGGGCGCCGCCGGGGCGATCCGCTTTGTGCGTGATCGCCCGAGCAGAGGCTGATCGCAGCGTGCACGCAGGCGCTTAACGGGCGGTTTAGCCGCACGCGTGCCGCGCAGGTGCGTCGGCCGCCGCGCGCTATTCTCGCGTGTCAGACGTCGCGCAGGTCGTCCTCCGCGACGAGCCGCTCCGCCTCGGGCGTCACGATCAGCCAGCGGCCGCGGCGCGGATAATGGCACAGGTCGATCGCCTCGCGGGTCCCCGCGAGGAGGTAGACGAGGGGCTCGGGCCCGAGCGCCGTCATCGCGTGCGGCGGATGCCCCACCGCGAAGCCCGCGAAGGCCCCCGCCTCCAGGATCCGCTCCTCGTCGCCGAGCGTGAGCCGCGCGCGCCCCGACAAGACGTAGACGAACTCCTCCTCGACCGCATGGGCGTGCAGCTCCGTCGTGTCGTCGCCGGGCTCGACGCGCACGAGATGCACCCCGATCCGCGAGAGCCCCACCGCATCCCCCAGCGCGCGCGTCAGGCGACGGGCGTTCGGGTTGAGCGGATGCCGGAACTCCCGCTCCTCGACCCGCCCGACATCCTCCGCGGACAGGACGGGGTCCGGCAGGTCTCGCACGGGGATGAAGGGCACGGCGCGCTCCTGTTCGTTTCGACGAGAGAGCGATCGTAGCGGCGCGTCGCCGGGTGTCCACGGGGAGGCTCACCCGAACGCTACGAAGGCGAGCGGGACGAGGAAGGCGATGGCGCAGCCCATCAGGCCCATGCCGAGCGTGGCGAAGGCGGCGGCCTTCGGGCCGATCTCCAGGGCGCGGGCGATGCCGAAGGCGTGCGCGGCGACGCCCAGCGTGAAGCCGCGGATCGCCTCGTCCTCGACGCGCAGGAGGCGCAGGAGCGCGGGCGTGACGATCACGCCGAGGATGCCGGTGACGAAGACGCTCAGGACGGTGAGAGCGGGGTCGCCGCCGATTCGCTCGGCGACGCCGAGCGCGATCGGCGCACTCACCGACTTGGTGGCGAGCGAGACGAGCATCGCGTGGTCGAGGCCGAAGGCGAACCCGATCGCGAGCGCCGACAGGACGATGCCGGTGCCGCCGATCGCGAGCGTCGCAAGGAGCGCAGGCAAGGCCGCACGGGCCTTGCGCAGGTTGTCGTGCAACGGAACGGCCAAGGCGACGATTGCTGGCGCTATCAGGAGATGCAGCATCGTCGTGCCCTCGAGATAGGTCGCATAGGGCATCCCGGTAACGGCCAGGAATGCGACCATCGCGAGGATCGCGATCAGCACGGGCTGGAGGATCGCGAGCCGTCCGGAGCGCTCGTAGAGGAGCGTCCCGAGCTGGAAGGCGCCGACGGTGGTGCCGACGAGGACGAGCGGATGGGCGAGGAGGGGTGCTGCCGAGATTGACATGTCGGTCTCCGGAGCTCGGTTCAGACGCGCGGCGCGAGGAGGCGCAGAACCGTCGAGACGGCGACGATCGCCGCGACGAGCGCGAGAACGAGGGTGGCGACGAGGCGGGCGAGATCGGCCTGCGGCATTCCGCCGAGCGTGATCACGCCGACGCCGAGCGGCACGAGGAAGAGCGGGAGGAAGCGCAGCACGGTGCGCGCGCTCGTTTCGATCTCGGCCATCGCCGACGGCGCTTCGCCGCGGCGTCTGCCGGCGAGCGCGAGCGCCGACAGGAGAAGCACGAGACCGACGATGGCGCCGGGAACCGGCAACGCGAACGTCGCGACGAACAGTTCGCCGGCGATGGTGAAGCCGATGATGGCGAGGATGCCTGACATTGCGATGTCTCCTGCGGGCGAGCAGGGTCGCTCGCGCGCATCGATCGCGCGCGGCCGAGCGGCTCGGAACGTGTCTCTTCGGGTTGCGGCGCGAGGATGCCGGCCGCCTCGGCGTCGCGGTCCGGAAGCCGAGCCTCGCGACACGGGAAAGCTACGGATTTCCTCGCAGTGCGGCAAACGAGTAGATTTCAGCCCTGCATTGAGTTTTTCTCAACTGTCTGACGAGAGGGCGTCGTGAGCCTGCCACCGATGAACGCCCTGCGCGCCTTCGAGGCGGTCGCCCGCAACGGAAGCTTCAAGCGTGCGGCCGAGGAGCTGCACGTCACGCCCGCCGCGGTGAGCCATCAGATCAAGACGCTCGAAGACTTCCTCGGCTTCTCGCTGCTCGATCGCGACAGCCGCACGGTAAGCCTCACGCCGGCCGGGCGGCGTTGCTATCCCGGCATCCATGCCGGCTTCGAGAGCATCCGCCTCGGCATCGCTCAGGCCCAGGCGCGCGGGGCGGTGGCCACGCTCACGATCACGGCGGGCCCCGCCTTCGTTTCGAAATGGCTGGCGCCGCGGCTCGCCGGCTTCGCGGCGGCGCGTCCCGAGATCGACACGCGAATCGTCGCCGGCCTCGCCATCGTCGATCTCGAGCTGGAGGGCATCGACGTCGCCATCCGGTTCGGAGATCCCCGCCGGATCGAGAGCGCGGACCGCACGCGGCTGTCGGTCGAGCGGCTCGTCGAGGAATCGGTCACGCCGCTCGTCGCGCCCGGAGCGGCGAGCGGCCTCGCGAGTCCCGCCGACCTCGCCGGAGCGCCGCTCATCCACGACGATTCCCTGCGCGCCGTCTCCCCCGACGTGCCCGATTGGTCCGCCTGGCTCGCCGCCGCTGCGGTCGGCGGCGTCGATCCCGCGCGGGGCTTGCGCTTCAGCAATGCCGATCATGCGCTCCAGGCGGCGATCGACGGAGCGGGCGTGGTCCTCGGCCGCCGCGTGCTCGCCGCCCCCGACGTCGCCGCCGGCCGCCTCCTCGCTCCCTTCCCGCTGACCCTGTCGTCCGGCCTCTGGTTCCACTTCGTCACCCCGCTGACCCGCCGCGCCGATCCCGCGGTGGCGGCGTTCGCGGAGTGGATGCGGGAGCAATTGGGCGAAGCGGGGTGAGCGGGGGCGTCACTCTGCAAGGTCGATGTCGACGAGGCGCATTTTTCCCCTGTGTTGCGACACCTTTGCGATTACAGGCTTGTTAACCATATTTCCGATCACGTCATCGAGTTGCTCGGATACACCAAAAATGAGATGTTCTTCACCGTCCACAGCGACCTTAACCCAATCCTTATCAAGCTCTAGTGCGCGGAGAACGCCCTTGAGCAAGGCGTGTTGTGGTCCAGTGTCACTGATCTCGGATTGTCTAGACTTTTCCAGTTTCCGGGTCAGCGTGGCTCTCTTCGGCGCGGTAATGACTACAGGTGAAGCCATGCTGTCTGTTTGCAGTGACAGGCTCTCAAATTGGCTCCCAGTCGGGGTAAGGTTTCTCGCCATCTTCAGAAATGCCATCCTGTATTCTTCCTCCGGGATACTTTGCGCAATTCTACTTTCGTCCTCCGAGAATGTCGACTCGACGACTTCGAAAAACCGCATTGCGACTGTTTCCGGATCTACAGGTAGTGGGAATAGATCCATCTGCGCAGGCTTTTCGATTCCGATAGAAAACCTATAGCTGCCCGGCGGTGCTTGGAAGAGCCAAGGACGGAACGCGTCCTGCAACTCGCGTGAAGGCAGCCCTCGCCTGCGAAGTGGCTTTTTCTGTAGCATTTCGATGGTTCTGAACAACATTGATTTGATTGTTTGGATTTTATCTAAGACTAGATCTAGTGGGGCAGCTCCAATAGACACGTTTCCACCTTCAATGGATACGGTGAGCTGCCCGGGTAGCAAGTGAATTCCTGCGTTATTGACTTGCTGCATTGACCATGTTTTCTGCAGCATTTCTTTCGTTTGTAAGGTTGCGAACTGAAGGATGTCACCTCTAGTCAAGAGTTCAAGTCCCAGGCGCTCAAGTTCAACTGCTTCTTCCGCCCTGAAGTACAAAGCAACAGCGCTCAACCCCAAAATGCTCGAGGTTCGGGGTTTCCCTTGCTCGACCGCTCTATATGCACGCTCTTCAAGCTCTGCCGCAGACCGGTAGAGTTTTTTTGCCTTTGAAAAATCGAGCTGCCGCGAGGCCTGCTCAGCCAAGTCGGCCTCCGCTTCCGCTTGTGTGTGGAAAGCAAGCCAGTTCATCGGGGTATCGTCCCTATTAGTACGAGTAGTTCCCGAAAACCGAAAACAGCAGCTATGGCGGGAGTGTCGCTCTCGCCGTTCTCCGCTTGTTTTTTCTTAACATCCAATCTCCGCTGTATCGTAGCCACATCGCCGCGGTCGACACCGGAAACCTCAAGCCTGATAGCGGTTTCGAGATCAAAATCTGCACCTGCTGGAACTAGATAGTAGTCTGCGCCGCTTTTGTTCTTTGCTCTTGTGAACGCAACTAAACCTTTTTCATTTTCAACCGCGGCAAGACAAACAGCATATGCTCCGTCGCAGGTGGCATCTGTCTCGTTTGCGTTAGCGGCTATAGTCCTGTCGTCAGGCGCAGTCCACAATATAGTGAACTCGGAAGCCACATCGTCTGAGTTTACCTGCGCGTCGCTAGGAGGTTGGTGATGCCTTCCAAGGCAGACGGTTGCGGCTTCGTAGTAAGCTTGTGCTCTCGCTGGAGTCAATCCAACATGCCGCTCATCTAAGCGCTCGATTACCAACAGGCGTCTCTTATCTTCCCCCATTCGCAGTGCCCCCGGTTGTTCTTGGCGCACGATCTTTAACCGCATTGGGCTGAGTATGCAACACGCGACCCCTACCGCCCCCCCTCCAAGATCCGGCTCAGCACCTTCGCGGTGTAATCCACCATCGGGACGATGCGGGAATAGTTGAGCCTCGTCGGGCCGATGACGCCGAGCACGCCGACGATCTTCTGCGCGCCGTCGCGGAAGGGGGCGGCGACGAGGGAGGAGCCGGAGAGGGAGAAGAGCTTGTTCTCCGAGCCGATGAAGATGCGCACGCCCTCGCCCGCCTCGGCGCGAGCGAGGAGGTCGATCACGTCGGTCTGGGTCTCGAGGTCCTGGAACAGGAGGCGGATGCGCTCGAGATCCTCGAGCGCCTTGAGGTCCTCGAGCAGGTTCGCCTGCCCGCGCACGATGAGCTGGCGGCTCTCGCCGCCGTCGGAGGGCAGCGCGACGCCGGCCTCGACGAGGCGGGCGGTGAGCGCGTCGAGCTCGGCCTCCATCATCGCGCGCACCGCGAGCGTCTCCTCGCGCGCCTCGGCGAGCGTCTTGCCGCGGATGCGCGCGTTGAGGAAGTTGCCGGCTTCGACGAGCGCCGAGGCGGGCAATCCGGCGGGGAGGTCGAGGAGCCGGTTCTCGACCGAGCCGTCCTCCGAGACGAGCACGACGAGGGCGCGGGCGGGGTCGAGGCGCACGAATTCGATATGCTTGAGCCGCGGATCCTGCTTCGTCGCGACGACGACGCCCGCCCCGCGCGAGAGGCCCGACAGCATCGCGGAGGCCTCCGCGAGCGCGCTCTCGAAATTGTGTCCGGTCGCGGCGGCGCGCATCTGCACCTCGATGCGCTCGCGCTCCTCGCGCGACACCTCGCCGATCTCGAGCATGGCGTCGACGAAGAAGCGCAGGCCGAGCTCGGTCGGCAGGCGACCGGCGGAGGTGTGCGGCGCGTAGACGAGCCCCGCATGTTCGAGATCGGCCATCACGTTGCGCACGGAAGCCGGCGAGAGCGGCGTCTGCAGGAGCCGCGCGATGTTGCGCGAGCCCACCGGCTCGCCCGAGCCGAGATAGCTCTCGACGATCTGGCGGAAGATCTCGCGCGAGCGCTCGTTCAGCTCCGCGATGGCGCGGGCCTGCGAGGGCGTCGCCCCAGAGGGTCGGGAAGTCTCGGCCGACATCTGCCGTGTGTCCTCGCCTGCGACGGGTCCGTGATGTCGATTATGTGACGTCCCCGCCCGCGCGACGCAAGCGCGGATCGCCGCCCGCCGCGACGCCGTCGCGCTTGCCGGGGGGCGTCGATCGGGTCTAAGACCCGTGACGCCCGATACGAAGGAGACGCCGATGCGCCCGTCCAAGCGCGCCCCCGACGAGATGCGCCCCGTCACCCTCGAGCGCGGCGTCGTCCGCTACGCGGAGGGCTCCTGCATGGTGACCTTCGGCGAGACGAAGGTGCTCTGCGCGGCGAGCCTCGAGGAGCGCGGGCCGGGCTGGCTGCGCGGCACCGGCAAGGGCTGGGTGACGGCGGAATACGCGATGCTCCCGCGCGCCACCCACGAGCGCACCCGCCGCGAGGTCAATGCCGGCAAGCCCTCCGGGCGCACGCAGGAGATCCAGCGGCTGATCGGCCGCTCCTTGCGCGCGGTGGTCGATCTGCACGCGATCGGCGAGCGCCAGATCGTCGTCGATTGCGACGTCATCCAGGCCGACGGCGGCACCCGCACCGCGGCGATCACCGGCGCCTGGGTGGCGCTGCACGATTGCTTCCGCTGGATGATGAGCCGCTCGATCATCTCGGTGAACCCGATCCGCGACCACGTCGCGGCGGTCTCCTGCGGCATCCATGCGGGCCGCCCGGTGATCGATCTCGACTATGCCGAGGATTCGGCGGCCGAGACCGATGCGAACTTCGTCATCACCGGCAAGGGCGGCATCGTCGAGGTGCAGGGCACGGCGGAGGGCAAGCCCTTCTCGGAAGAGGAGCTGATCGGGCTCCTGCACCTCGCCAAGGTCGGCGTGGCGCGGCTCGTCGACTTGCAGAAGCAGGCGATCGCGTGAGGGAGACGGCGCGGATGTCCCATCGCAGATTGGAAGGCCGCGTCGTCGTCGCGACCCACAATGCCGGCAAGCTCGTCGAGATGCGCGACCTCCTCGCGCCCTTCGGCATCGAGACCGTCTCGGCGGGCGAGCTCGGCCTGGCCGTGCCGGACGAGACCGGCCACATGTTCTCCGAGAACGCCGCGCTGAAGGCCCACGCCGCCGCGAAGGCGACCGGGCTGCCGGCGCTCGCGGACGATTCGGGCCTGTGCGTGCAGGCGCTCGACGGGGCGCCGGGCCTGTTCTCGGCCGATTGGGCGGTCGCCAAGGATTTCGGCCCGGCGATGGCGCGCGTCGAGCGGGAGCTCGAGAAGCGCGGCGCCACCGACCGCCGCGCCTGGTTCGTCTCCGCGCTCGTGATCGCCTGGCCGGACGGGCACGAGGAATTGTTCGAGGGCCGCGTCCACGGCGAGGTGGTGTTTCCGCCGCGCGGCACGGCCGGTTTCGGCTACGACCCGATCTTCCTCCCCGATGGCGAGACGCGCACCTTCGGCGAGATCACGAAGGCGGAGAAGCACGGCATCGACTGGGCGCATCCGGAGCGGCCCGGCCTCTCCCACCGCGCCCGCGCCTTCCAGGCGCTCGCCGCCGCATGCCTGCCCCCGCGCCGGACGTGAGGGGTCCCGACGCGACGAGCCGCCGCCGCTCTCCTTCCCCTCAGGGGAAGGTGGCCCGGCGGCGAAGCCGACGGGTCGGATGGGGTTTTTCGCCGCGACAGCGGCGAAGGGGCGTCGTCGTAGAGCGCCTTACGTTATGAGAAGCCCGACACCCCTTCGACCCTTCGGGTCGAAAAACCCCATTCGTCTCCGACCCCTGTTCGGAGTCGGAGCCACCTTCCCCTGAGGGGAAGTAGAGGGCGTGGATGCGACCGACCGAGGGAGAGAGATGCCGTTCGACGAGGACGAGATCGCCCGCTACGCCCGCCACCTCGTCCTCCAGGACGTGGGCGGGCCGGGCCAGGCGAAGCTGAAGGCGGCGCGGGTGCTGGTGATCGGCGCGGGCGGGCTCGGCGCGCCGGCGATGCTCTATCTCGCGGCGGCGGGAATCGGCACGATCGGCATCGTCGACGACGACGTCGTCGATCTCTCGAACCTGCAGCGCCAGGTCATCCACGCGACGCCCGATATCGGCCGCCCGAAGGTCGAGAGCGCGGCGGAGGCGATCGGGCGGCTCAACCCGCATGTCGCGGTCGAGCCGCACCGCCTGCGCCTGACGCCGGACAACGCGCGCGCGCTGATCGCCCGCTACGACCTCGTCCTCGACGGCAGCGATAATTTCGAGACGCGCTACGCCGTCTCCGACGCCTGCTTCTACGAGGAACGACCGCTCGTCACGGCGGCGCTCGGCCAGTTCGACGGCAGCCTCACCACGATCCGCGCCCACGAGCGCGGCGCCGACGGGCGCCCGAACCCGACCTGGCGCTGCCTCTTTCCCGATCCGCCGCCGCCCGGCGCCGTGCCGACCTGCGCCACCGCCGGCATCCTCGGCGCGCTCGCCGGCACGATGGGCTCGCTCGCGGCGCTGGAGGCGATCCGCGAGATCGTCGGCTTCGGCGAGGGCCTCGTCGGCCGCCTCCTCATGGTCGACGCGCGCGCCATGCGCTTCGAGACGCTCCGTTATGCATGGGACCCGGGGAACCCGTTGAGCGGCGAGGGCGTCGGCACGTCGCCGACCCGTCGCAGCGAGGAGCCTCGAGAATGACGCAGACCGAGACCCCTGCCCGTGTCGGCTGGGCGCGCGGCATCGGGCGCGGGCTCAGGATGCGCTGCCCGGCCTGCGGCGAGGGGAGGGCCTTCGGGCGCTTCCTGAAGGTGCGCGACGCCTGCGAGGCGTGCGGACAGCCGCTCCACCACCACCGCGCCGACGACCTGCCGCCCTACGTCACGATCTTCATCGTCGGCCACGTGGTCGGCTACGGCGTCCTCGTCAGCGAACTCTCCTGGGAATGGCCGCTCGCGTGGCATCTCGCTATCTGGCCGGCCTTGACCTTCGCCCTCGCGCTCGCCTTGATGCAGCCGATCAAGGGCGCGGTCGTGGGCCTGCAATACGCGTTGGGCATGCACGGCTTCGGCGGGGCACGGGACGAGGACGGGGCGCGTGAGCGAGACGATGGACGAGACGGGTAGCACGGGCGGGGCGGCGCTGACGGAGCGCCTCACCAAGGCCGAGCGCGAGCGGCGCTGGCCCAACGTGCGCCCGAAGGACGCCGCGACGCTGATCGTCATCGACCGCGACGGCGCCCGCCCGCGCGTGCTGATGGGCAAACGCCACGAGAGCCACAAATTCATGCCGGGCAAGTTCGTATTCCCCGGCGGCCGGATCGATCCGAGCGACCGGCGCATGGTCGCCGCCGGCATGCTCGACGACCGCACGGACGCCGCCCTGTCGAAGCGCGTGCAGCGCCCCTCCTCGGCCCGCGCGCGGGCGCTCGCGCTCGCGGGCATCCGCGAGACCTGGGAGGAGACCGGTTTGATGCTCGGCTCGACCGATTACGGCGCGCCGGAGATCGAGATCGAGGGGCCCTGGGCGGATTTCGTCGCGGCGGGCGTCTATCCCGAGCTCGACCGCGTGCAGTTCGTGGCGCGCGCGATCACCCCGCCGCGCCGGCCCAAGCGCTTCGACACGCGCTTCTTCGCGATCGACCGGGAGGACATCGCGGCCGAGCGCGAGGGCGTCGTCGGCCCCGCCTCCGAGCTCGTCGAGCTCGTCTGGGTGGAGCTCGCCGCCGCGCGCGATCTCGATCTGCCGACGATCACCACGGTCGTCCTCGACGAGCTCGAGGCGCGCCTCGCCGCGGGCTTCGATCCGATGCTGCCGGTGCCCTTCTACCACGAGCGGCACGGGGCCTTCGTCCGGGAGCTTCTGTGACGGCCGAGGCGGCGCAGGCGCGCCGGTCCCGCAACGCCTCGATCGCGGCCGCGATCGGCGCCATCACGGCGGTCGGGATCGGCTTGAGCCTGTCGATCCCGCTTCTGTCGATCGAGATGGAGCGGATGGGCGTCTCGGGCACCGGGATCGGCCTCAACACGGCGGTCGCGGGGCTCGCCGCGGTGATGGTGGTGCCCTTCGCGCCGCGCATGGCGCGCGCGATCGGCGTGCTCCGGCTGATGTGGATCGCCGTCCTCTCCGCCGCCTCGTGCCTGATCGGCTTCTGGCTGGTGCGGGATTTCTACGCCTGGTTCCCGCTGCGCTTCGTCTTCTCCGCCTCGATCGGCGTCCTGTTCGTGATGTCGGAATTCTGGATCAACGCCGCCGCGCCCCCGCAGAGGCGCGGCTTCGTGCTCGGCATCTACGCGACGGTGCTGGCGACGGGCTTCGCGGTGGGGCCGGCCGTGCTCGCGCTCGTCGGCACGAGCGGGCTCGCGCCCTATCTCGCGGGGGCGCTCCTCGTCCTGGGCGCGGCGCTGCCGCTGCTTCTCGCGCGCGGGCTCTCGCCGGCGGTCGGACACGGCGCGGGGCGCAGCCTCGCCGCCTTCGTCGCCGCCGCGCCGATCGCGACGCTCGCGGCGCTCGTGTTCGGCGCGGTGGAGAGCGGCGGTTTCGCCCTGCTGCCGGTCTACGGCCTCTCGCTCGGCTACGGCGCGGAGAGCGCGGCCTTTCTCGTCAGCCTCGTCGCGCTCGGCAACGGCGCCTTCCAGATCCCGATCGGCGCCTATTCGGACCGCGTCGACCGGCGCATCCTGCTCCTCGGCATCGCCGCGATGGGCCTCCTCGGGGCGCTCCTGATGCCGCTCGCGGCGCAGAGCGTCCTGTGGCTCGGCATCCTGCTCTTCGTCTGGGGCGGGGTGGCGGGCGCGCTCTACACGGTCGGCCTCGCCCATCTCGGCGCCCGCTTCTCCGGGCCCGATCTCGCGAGCGCCAACGCGGCCTTCGTGATCCTCTACAATCTCGGCATGATCGTCGGCCCGCCGACGCTCGGCGCAGGCATGGACGCGCTGCCGCCGCACGGTTTTCCCGCGACGCTCGCGGCCTTCTTCGCCCTCTATCTCGCCCTCGTGACGATCCGCCTCGTGCAGACCCGCCCGCGAGGCACTTGACGCCGGGCGGCGGATCGCGCAAAACGCCGCGGAGTTTCGGCCGGGCGACCCCCGGCCCTTTCCCTTTTGGCGGCTGGCACGGGGTCTCCGGCAGCCGCGGAGACCCGAGAGGACACCATGGCCAAGGCCGTCACGATCAAGATCAAGCTGCTCTCCACCGCGGATACGGGCTACTTCTACGTCACGAAGAAGAACACCCGCACCATGACCGAGAAGCTCTCCTTGAAGAAGTACGACCCCGTCGCGAAGAAGCACGTCGAGTTCAAGGAAACCAAGATCAAGTGAGCCGGCCCCTCCGCCCCTAGGCGGACCCGCTCGAGAGAGGCGCCCTCCGGGGCGCTTTTTTCGTTGCGCGCGTGAGGGAGCGTCCCTGTTTCACCAGCGCGGCCCGTCGAGGTGTGTCTCGTCGCTCTCGTCTTGCAGCGAACCCGCGATCGCGTCGCCGACGGCCTTGGGCAAACCCTCGCGAAAGCGGCGGTCGAAGGGGAAGTTGGGGAGGTGGCGACGCATGACCGCGACCAGTGCCGCGGCCTGCCGACGGTCACGGATGCCTTTCGCCGGATCCCGGTCCTCGCGCTGTGCGACCCAGAACTTGTGAGCGACCCAGTAACGGGGATCTGGGCATCGCATCGGTGCCGGATAGCCCCGCTCGTCGACGACGACGACCTCGATCGACGGCGCGTTCAGCAACCATTGCAGCCCCTCGAGCGGCGCGCTCTCGACATCCCCCCGCTCCAATGGCTGTGCGCCTGGCATCGTGCGATAGAGCGGCCGCGGCGTCGGCCTGACGAACTCGATCATGTAGCCCGCATCGTTCGTCAGCCGGTAATCTCCCGCGCCGCGTGGCTGAAACGTCTTGTCGACGCGGGCCTGAATGAGGCGCGTGAGGCCGATCCGCTCGCGCTCTTCCGTCAGCAGTCGCAGCGGGTGACGATCGTCGAGCAAGAGGTCGATGTCACCGGTCGCCGTCATGGCGGTTTCGAACGCGCCTCCTGCGAGCGCCTCGAACGCGAAGAGAGCGTTGGTGCCGATCACACGCGGCGTCGTTCCCCCGACGTGAATCCGCAACTCGCGCAGAATGCGTCCGGACACCTGCGGAAGACGACCCGCCCGTAACCCGCGCAGAATCGCCGCCTGGGTGTCGATCTCGGCGGATAGGCTGCGCAAGCGCGTGCGAATGCGCGCTTGGCCCTCCTTGAAGGCCGCGTACATGGCTTCGGTCTCGGCCGCGCGTGGGCCGAGGCTCTTCCCGGAGCGGCCGATCCACCGGTAGAGGTATTCGAAGCCGCCCCGGCGCTCCCAGCGCATCGATCCGAGGTAGCTGTGCCGCCGCAAATCCTCCGCGGCGATCCAGGCCTCCCAGAGCTGGGCGAGCTCGATACGCTCCTTCAGCGATCGCCCTTCCAACTCATTGAAAAAAGACACGTTGTTGCCGTCCTGTGAGAAACTGCCTCCTCTGACAACAACTACCGCACCCTTCAGCCTCCGGCAAGACGTACCCTCGCGGCCGCGCCACCGCACCGCCCCCTCGCCTTCCCCCCCGTTTCGTGCTTAAGGTGCGCCGTTCTCGGAGGGCGGATATGGGTGTCTCGCGTGCGGTGACGATCGGTGTGGTGCTCGTGGCGACGGGGCTCGTTCTCGGCGGCTGCGGTCGGCGCGGCGCGCTCGAGGCGCCGCCCGCCGCCGGCGCGGCCGCGGCGCCGGTCGAGGCTCCGACGGATCCGCTCACGATGGCGCCGCTGCCGGCGGCCGAGCGCCCCGTCGACCCCGGCCCGGCCGTGCGCGATCGCCCCTTCTTCCTCGACGCGCTCCTCTGAGCGCGCAAAGCCGAGCCCGCGACGGAGCCGACCGCCATGCATCATTTCGCCTATCGCGACGGCGTGCTCCACGCGGAGGACGTCGATCTCGCGGCGCTCGCCGAGGAGATCGGCACGCCGTTCTACTGCTATTCGACCGCGACGCTCGAGCGCCATTACGACGTCTTCGCCGGCGCCTTCGCCGACATGGACGCGCTCGTCTGCTACGCGATGAAGGCGAATTCCAACCAGGCGGTGCTGCGCACCCTCGCGCGGCGCGGGGCGGGAATGGACATCGTCTCGCAGGGCGAGCTCGAGCGCGCGCTCGCGGCGGGCGTGCCGGGGGAGCGCATCGTGTTCTCCGGCGTCGGCAAGACGAGGCAGGAGATGCGCGCGGCGTTGGAGGCCCGCATCCTGTGCTTCAACGTCGAATCCGAGCCCGAGCTCGAGGCGCTCTCGGACGTCGCGAGCGGCATGGGCGTCACGGCGCCCATCTCGATCCGCGTCAACCCGGACGTCGACGCGAAGACGCACGCGAAGATCTCCACGGGGAAGTCCGACAACAAGTTCGGCATCCCGATCTCCCGCTCCCGCGAGGTCTATGCCCGCGCCGCCGCGCTGCCGGGCATCGCGGTGACCGGCGTCGACATGCATATCGGCAGCCAGATCACCGATCTCGCGCCCTTCGACAACGCCGTCGCGCTCCTCTCCGAGCTCGCCCGCGATCTGATGGCGCAGGGCCACCGCCTCCATCACATGGATTTCGGCGGCGGGCTCGGCGTGCCCTATCGCGAGGACGTCGAGCCGCCCCCGGCGCCGGACGTGTTCGCGCAGATGGTCAAGCGCCACGCGAAGGATCTCGGGCTCAAGCTTCTCTTCGAGATCGGCCGCATGATCGCCGGCAATGCCGGCATCCTCGTCACCCGCACGCTCTACGTGAAGGCGGGGGAGAAGAAGACCTTCGTCATCGTGGACGCGGCGATGAACGATCTGATCCGCCCGACGCTCTACGAAGCCCATCACGAGATCAAGCTCGTGCGCGCGCCCGCCGCGGACGCGCCGCGCACGATCGTCGACGTGGTGGGGCCCGTCTGCGAGACGGGGGATTATCTCGCGCTGGACCGCGCGCTGCCGCCCGTCGCGCCGGGCGACCTCCTCGCTCTGATGACGGCGGGGGCCTACGGGGCGGTGCAGGCCTCGACCTACAACACGCGCGCGCTGGTGCCGGAGGTGCTGGTGCGCGGCGCGCGCGCGGCTCTCGTGCGCCCGCGCGAGCCCCTGTCCGCGCTCATCGCTCGCGACGTCGTCCCCGATTGGCTGGGGTGAACGCTTCGCGCGCCCCTCGCGTTGGAGGGTGACGGGGCGGCTCGAGCCCCGCATCCGCGGACGCGGGAGGACGATCAGCGATGGCGCGCAAGACCGAGAGCCGACCGGAAGAGGGGCCGAGCACGGGCACGTCCGTCGATTCGGCCGCCCACGAGACCGCGCGTCGCCGCACCGGCGACCACGCGCCCGCGAGCGACGCCGCTCCCAACGTCTCGATGCTGAAAGCCGACATCGAATCCGGCCGCACCGGCGACAAGAACCCCGTCGCCGATCCCGGCCTGTCCATGCTCGGCACCGACGACGAGGCGGCGGGCACGCCGAACGGGCCCGACCGCATCCGCGACGCGCGCATGGCCGAGACGACCCGCGGCGTCACCTCCGCCGACCAGTCCCCGCGCCTCGATGCGGGGCATACCGGGCGGCGGGGGATCGTCATTGCCTTCGCGATCGGCATCGTGGTCTTCGCGGCGATCTTCGCGCTCTTCGTCCTCGGGCGCTGAGCGCCGCCCGCCCCGCCCCTCACATCGTGTTCGGGACCGGGATCAGCTCGGGCGCGACGACGCGGACGCGGCGGCGGCCCGACTCGGTGTCGAGTTCGCGGATCTCGCCGTTGTCGATGCCGAAGAACGGGATCTGCGCCCCGCCGCTCGCCGGGCGTGCGACTCGCGCCGCGTTGCTCTCGCGCGGCCGCGACAGCTCGATGGCGCGCTCGGGCGTGACGAGCTCGCCGCCGGAGCGGGCGATCATCGATTCGGCCTCCTGCAGCACCTCGGCCCAGCTCTGGCCCTCCGCGCGGCAGGAGCAGGAGGGGTCGAGCACCGTGCGGTAGCGCAGCGCGTTGGGGAGCGCCGTGTAGCTCTGACCGAAGGCGTCGACCGCCGTCTCGACGGGCGCGCCCTCGCGCTTGAAGAACACGGTCGTCGCGGCGGACGGGCAGCGCGCCTGGCAGAGGGTCGCGGCCGCGTTCGCGTCGCGCACCGATTGGCCGAGCGGGAAGAAGAAGCCGTCGCAGGTGCGCACGCAGATCGCGAACGAGCCCCCGCCGGCGAAGTCCTGCTCGTCCTCGAAGAAGAACTCCTCGCCGAACGGCTCCTCCGGCGGCGCGCCGAAGAGCTGGTCGAACAGCCCGCGCGGCTGCGCCGCGACGTTGCAGGCCTGGTCGATCGCGGCGAGCAGCGCCTGCCGCCGGTCGTTGCCCGAGCGCGAGGCCTCCTGCAGGAGCCGCTGGTAATTGTCCTCCATGGCCGCGATGCGGTCCTCGGCCGCGCGGCATTCGGGATTGGACGGCGCGCCGAAGATGAGAAAGCCGCGCTGGCCGCAATTGAGGCTGCGAAAATAGGCGCGCATGCGCTCGAGCTCGACCCATTGCCGCTCGGCGAGCTCGCGGAAATCCTGTCCCGCGCCGCGCTCGATCGCGTCGAGCTCCGCCTGGTAGCGCGCGCACGCATCGGCCTGAGCCCGCGCCTCGCCATGCGCGAAGGCGAGGCCCGCCGCCGCGATCGCCACGGCCAAAGCCGCGCGCACGCTCCGTGCGAGGCCGCCGATCGTCTTCCCGTCGCTCGTACCCTGTCCCATCGCCCTGCCGTCGTCGTGACCGCACGGCGCGCCCGATGCGCGCCGGTGCCTCGCGCGCTTCTCGCGGGCGCACGTGGCCAGAAGATGGACGAATCGGGCAAGCCGCGTGGCAGCCCGCGCCCGGCGCGCACTATGCCATGCTCCGCCGCGCGCGCCAAAGCCGGGTGCGCCCGTGGCGTGAGGCCGCGGCACGCGCGGACGCTCCGTCAGCCTCGCGATATCGTCTCTTGCATGAGCGCAACGAAATGCCTGCTGCAAAGCAAAAGAATGTGCCTTCTTGCCAGGTCCGCTCTGCACTAAGTTGCGCCTCGCATCGGGTCGCGATCGGCGCGGCCGCCTCTCTTCGGAGCCAGATCCATGAAGTTCCTCCCCGCCGCCGCGCTCGCCGCAGCCCTCTTCGCCTCGCCCGCCGCCATCGCGCAGCAGACCTACGTGCTCGACGCGAGCCACAGCCAGATCGTGTTCTCCTACGACCATCTCGGCTTCTCGACGACCTACGGCATGTTCTCCGGCTTCGAGGGCACGATCGTCTTCGTCGAGGACGCGCCCGAGCAGTCGAGCGTCGAGGTCTCCTTCCCCGTCCGCTCGATGCTGACCGGTTGGGAGGAACGTTTCGCCCATTTCATGTCGGCCGATTTCTTCGATGCCGCCGACGACGAGATGGTCACCTTCGTCTCGACGGGCATCGAGGTCACGGGCGAGGACACCGCGCTGATCACCGGCGATCTGACGCTCAACGGCATCACTCGCGAGGTCGTGCTCGACGCCAAGCTCAACCAGCGCGGCGACCACCCGATCGAGAACCGGCCCTGGGCCGGCTTCGACGCCACGACGACGCTGCTGCGCTCCGATTTCGGCGTCGGCGCCTTCGCGCCCTTCGTCAGCGACGAGGTGGCGGTGGTGATCTCGATCGAGGCGATGGCCGCGCAGTAAGGACGGGGATGGCTCCGGTCGGCGTCAGCCGTCCGGAGACGGATGGGGGGCGTCGGGTGAAGGGCACCGAAGAGATCGTCACCCGACGACCCCACCCCCGCCCCTCCCCGCAAGGGGGAGGGGAGGACCGTCGAGCTCTTCGAGACCCCTGAGATCGTCCGCGGATCCGATCGGCGGAGATGTGTGAGACCGGAACGATAGGGAGCCCCCGCGATGTCCGCCGCGAACACGACCGCCACCTACGGATCCGTTGCCAAGACCCTGCATTGGGCCACGGCGCTCCTGATCCTCACGCTCGTGCCGCTCGGCTTTATCGCGGTGGCGTGGCCCTACGACACGTCCGACAGCCTCGCGACGAAGGCGCTCCTGTTCTCGATCCACAAGACGCTCGGGGTCGGCGTCTTCTTCCTCGCGCTCGCGCGGATCGCCTGGGCGCTGTCGCAACCGCGACCCGTGCCGCTCCATCCGCAAAGGCGGCTCGAGACGACGCTCGCGGAGGGGGTGCACTGGGCCCTCTACGTCGCGCTCGTCGCGGTGCCGCTCACCGGCTGGGTGCACCATGCGGCGACGACGGGTTTCGCGCCGATCTGGTGGCCGCTCGGCCAGACGTTGCCCTTCGTGCCGCAATCGACGGCGCTCGCGGAGGCGACCGCGTCGCTCCACCGGGCCTTCGTCTTCCTCCTCCTCGCGACCCTCGCGCTGCACGTCGCCGGCGCCCTCAAGCACCATCTCGTCGACCGCGACGGCACGCTCGCGCGGATGTGGCCTGGTCGCCGCGCCCCCGTCCCCGCCGCGCCCGGCCGCCGGCATGCGCCCGCGCCCGCCGCGGCGGCATTCGGCATCTACGCCCTCGTCGGCGCCGTCGCCCTCCTCACGGCGCCGGGCGCCGAGCCGCGCAGCGTCGCCGCGACCGCGA
Source organism: Salinarimonas sp. (assembly GCF_046292825.1). Lineage (GTDB taxonomy): Bacteria > Pseudomonadota > Alphaproteobacteria > Rhizobiales > Beijerinckiaceae > Salinarimonas. Next base: position 29,573 of record NZ_JBKBQG010000039.1, read on the forward strand.
TCGCCGCGGAGGGCGGGGCCACGCTCGAGGGCGCGGCGCGCTGGCGGGTGGAGAGCGGCAGCCTCGGCTTCACCGTGCGCTCGCTCGGCAACCCGGTCACGGGCCGTTTCGCGGAGTGGAGCGCGCAGATCGCGTTCGACGAGGAGGCCGACGCGGACGGGCGCCACGGCGCGGTGGAGGTCCTGATTCTGGTGGAGTCGATGAGCCTCGGCTCGGTGACGGCGCAGGCGCGCGGTCCCGAATTCTTCGCCGTCGAGACCCATCCGACGGCCCGCTTCGGCGCCGAGATCGTCGCGGCCGAGGGCGGCGGCTACGAGGCGCGCGGTACGCTCGACCTCGTCGGCGCGAGCGTCCCCGTGAGCCTGCCCTTCACGCTCGCGATCGACGGGGACACCGCGCGCGCGGCCGGGACGGTCACGGTGGACCGCCGGGCCTTCGGGATGGGGCAGAGCTATTCGGACGAGACGACCGTCGGTTTCGCCGTCGAGATCGCCTTCGAGCTCGAGGCCCGCCGCGAGGACGGGGCGCCCGGCGCCGGCCCACGTTCCTGATCGGGGCGCTCGATTTTCGGGAGATGCTGCCTGCGGTTGTCATCCCGGACGCCGAAGGCGATCCGGGACCCATAATCACCACGCCTCATTCGCAGCCTATAGGCTGCGTTTCGCCAACGCTGGCGCTTCAAGGGTGCGGAGCGAGCGCGGCATGCGCGCTCGGACGACCGTCGTGGTTATGGGTCCCGGATCGCCCTCTCGCGTCGGGGATGACACCATCCCCCGGGATTACACCATCCCGTCGACCGAGGAGCGCTCAGCGCCCGCAGGCGATCGACAAATTGCCGTCGGCGTCGCGGCCGAAGCGGTCGGCGCGGGAGAAGCCGTGCGAGGCGCACCAGGATTGGGCGACGACCGCGCCGCATTCGTCGCCGTTGGCGATGCAATCGGCGACGCCGTAGCCGTCGTTGGGCGGCAGCACGAACAGCCCCGTCGCATCCGCGGCCGCCCGCGTTCCCCCGCTCGGCGCGATCAGGAACGACATCGAGAGCGCCGCGCTGAGCGAGGCGAAGGCGAAGATGGCGACGGCACGACGCATGACTGAACTTCCGGCACTCGCTCGACGGGACCGCCGAGAATTGATTCGACCCGATGAACGAAGGCTTAACGAGCGGCCGCCGCGGCCACGCTCGAGGCGAGGCGTCTTGACGGATCGCGCGCGAAAAGGCAATCAGGAAACATGCAGACGGCGCGCATTCTCACCGCGAAGATTTGTAGCTAGCGCGACCCCGCTGGCTGGAGCCGTCTCGTCCCCTCGCGCGACTAGCGATTTCTCCAGGCGGCGGCCGCATGGAGACCCGTTTCGATGGCGACGAGCCTGAGCCTGTACAACACGCTGAGCCGGACGAAGGAGCCTTTCCGTCCGATCGATCCCGCTCACGTGCGGATGTATGTCTGCGGGCCGACGGTCTACGACTTCGCCCATATCGGCAATGCGCGCCCGGTGATCGTCTTCGACGTGCTCTACCGTCTGCTCCGGCACCTCTACGGGGCCGAGCACGTCACCTACGTGCGCAACATCACCGACGTCGACGACAAGATCAACGCGCGTGCGGCGCGCGACTTCCCCGGCCTGCCGCTCAACGAGGCGATCCGGAAGGTCACCGAGGCGACCGAGACGCGCTTCAAGGCGGACGCCGCCGCGCTCGGCTGCCTGCCGCCGGACGTGGAGCCGCGCGCGACGCAGCATCTCGACGAGATGCGCATGCTGATCGAGCGCCTCGTCGCGCGCGGCTGCGCCTATGTCGCGGACGACCACGTCCTGTTCTCGGTCGCCGCGATGGAGCGCCTTCCGAACCGGCCGCGCTACGGCTCGCTCGCGCGCCGCTCGCTCGACGAGATGATCGCCGGGGCGCGCGTCGACGTCGCCTCCTACAAGCGCGACGAGATGGATTTCGTGCTCTGGAAGCCGTCTTCCGAGAGCGAGCCCGGCTGGCCCTCCCCCTGCGGCATTGCGCGCCCCGGCCGCCCGGGTTGGCACATCGAGTGCTCGGCCATGGCCTGGCGCCACCTGATCGCGGCCTTCGACACGCGCGTGACGTGCGATGCCGGCGCGCGCGAGATCTTCGACATTCACGGCGGCGGCATCGACCTCGTCTTCCCCCACCACGAGAACGAGATCGCCCAGACCTGCTGCGCGCTCAACACGCCCCGCATGGCGAATGTCTGGATGCACAACGGGTTTCTGATGGTCGAGGGGGAGAAGATGTCGAAGTCGCTCGGAAATTTCGTGACGATTTCGGATCTGCTGGAGACCGAGACGTTCGGGGGGCGGCGCTGGCCGGGAGACGTGCTGCGTCTCGCGATGTTGAAGACGCATTATCGGCAGCCGATCGATTGGACAGTGGATGCACTCGAATCAAGTGCTCGAACGTTGAATCGCTGGACACGGATTGCGAAGGAGAACGATGTCAGCGCCGGTGGAGAAGTTGACGATGAATTTGCACGACTTCTTTGTGACGATCTAAATACACCTGCGGCGATCGCGCGTGTTCATCAGCTCTTCAATCTTAGCCGCTTTTCTGACGAGACGATGGATCAGGACGAGCAGGTTGGTACTTTTGGCTTTGGGCCGGGTTATTCAGGCTTCTCAGGTCCAGAACAGAGGCGGGCATCAATAGAAACTGGGATTGCCTGCCTGAGACTGCTGGGATTGGATCTATTCGCGGCTCGACCTGTAGACCTATTCATCGTACAAGCGCTGCTTGCCCAACGCAAAGCCGCCCGCGCGGCCAAGAACTGGGCCGAGAGCGACCGCCTGCGGGACGTCTTGGCCGAGATGGGCGTCGTCGTGAAGGACGGCAAGGACGAAACCACCTGGGAGGTCGCGCGATGAGGGATGGGCGCAGCGCCGCGCTTTCCTTCCCCTCAGGGGAAGGTGGCTCGGGACGCGAACAGCGTCCCGAGACGGATGGGGTCCGTCGGCCCGCAGGGTCGACTCGGCGCATCGCGCCGAAGACACGGCCGAACGCGCTCTACGCCAACGCCCCTTCGCCGCTGTCGCGGCGAAAGACCCCATCCGTCTCCGGTCGCTGTGCGCGACCGGAGCCACCTTCCCCTGAGGGGAAGGAGAACGGCGGTCTTCCTCCAAGCGTCGGGCCCCACCCGACCCCTTCGCTCCGCTCAGGGGCCACCCTCCCCTCCGGGGAGGGATATTCGCCATGACCGTCTCGCTGCGCCCCATGCTCCCTGCCGACGGCCCCCTTCTCGCGGACATCTACCGCGAGGCGATCCTCGGCATCGGCATCGAGGATTACGACGAGGCGCAATGCGAGGCGTGGGCGTCGCTCGCCGACGACGAGGCGGCCTTCGCGGCGCGGCTCTCCGGCATGCTCACCCTCGTCGCCCTGCGCGACGGCGAGGTCGCGGGGTTCGCCGCCCTCGAGAAGAACGCGACGATCGCGATGCTCTACGTCTCCCCCGATCACGCGGGCGAGGGCGTCGCGACGGCGCTCGTCGACGCGCTCGAGAAGCTCGCGGCGGCGCGCGGGACCGAAATCATCGAGGCGAGCGCGTCCGACACCGCCCTGCCGCTCTTCCAGAAGCGCGGCTACGAGCCGCGCCAGCGCAGCACGACGACGATCGCCGGCCAATGGCTCGCCAACACCCATCTCACCAAAAGGCTCGCCCCCGCACAGGCGCAGAGGCCCTCATGAGCGCGCGCATATACCTCTTCGACACGACCCTGCGCGACGGCGCGCAGACGACGGGCGTCGATTTCTCGCTCGCCGACAAGATCGCCATCGCGGGCCTGCTCGATCGGCTCGGCGTCGATTACGTCGAGGGCGGCTATCCGGGGGCGAACCCGCTCGACACCGAGCTCTTCCGCGAGAAGCGCACGCAGAACGCCCGCTTCACCGCCTTCGGCATGACGAAGCGCGCCGGCCGCTCGGCGGCGAACGATCCCGGCATCGCGGCGCTGCTCGACGCGCAATGCGACGCGATCTGCTTCGTCGCCAAGGCCTGGGACTACCACGTGAGGATCGCCCTCGAGATCGCGCTCGAGGAGAACCTCGCCGCCATCACCGAGAGCGTCGAGGCCGCGGCCGCGCGCGGGCGCGAGGTGATGGTCGATTGCGAGCATTTCTTCGACGGCTACAAGGCCAATCCCGATTACGCCCTCGCCTGCGCGCGCACCGCCTACGAGGCCGGCGCGCGCTGGGTGGTCCTCTGCGACACGAATGGCGGGACGCTTCCCGAGGAGGTCCGCGCGATCGTGACCCGCGTCGCCGAGACCGTGCCGGGCGACCGGCTCGGCATCCATGCGCACGACGATTGCGGCTGCGCGGTCGCGAATTCGCTGGCTGCCATCGAGGCCGGCGCGCGCCAGATCCAGGGCACGCTCAACGGGCTCGGCGAGCGCTGCGGCAATGCCAATCTCGTCACGATCATCGGCACGCTCGCGCTAAAACCCCATTATGCGGAGCGCTTCGCGACGGGCATCGCGCCCGAGGCGCTGGCGCGGCTCACCCCCGTCTCGCGCGCGATCGACGAGCTCCTGAACCGCCAGCCGAACCGTCACGCGCCCTTCGTCGGCGCGAGCGCCTTCGCGACGAAAGCGGGCATCCACGCCTCCGCCGTGCTCAAGGACCCGCGCACCTACGAGCACGTCGCCCCCGAGAGCGTCGGCAATCTGCGCCGCGTCCTCGTCTCGGATCAGGGCGGCAAGTCGAACCTGCGCGCGGAACTCGAGCGGCTCGGCATCGAGCTCTCCCGCGACGACCCGCGCCTGTCTCGCCTCCTCGACGCGTTGAAGGAAAAGGAGGCGCAGGGCTATGCCTACGAGGGCGCCGACGCCTCCTTCTATCTCCTCGTGAAGCGCGTGCTCGGCGAGGTGCCCGATTTCTTCGAGGTCGAGCGCTTCTCGGTCAATGTCGAGCGGCGCTGGAACGCGGTGGGCCAGCTCGTCACCGTGGCGGAGGCGATCGTCAAGGTGAAGGTCGGCGACGAGGTCCTGATCTCGGCGGCCGAGGGCAACGGCCCGGTCAACGCGCTCGACGTCGCGCTGCGCAAGGATCTCGGCCGCTATCAGGCGCTGATCGAGGATCTGGAGCTGATCGACTACAAGGTGCGCATCTTCCAGGGCGGCTCGGATGCCGTCACTCGCGTGCTGATCGAATCCGGCAACGCGTCCGGCGAGCGTTGGACGACGGTGGGCGTCTCGCCGAACATCATCGACGCCTCCTTCGAGGCGCTCAACGATTCGATCGTCTACACCCTGATGACCCGCGGCGCCCGGCCCTGACCGGGCGCCGACGGGGTCTCGTCACGCCCCCGCGGTCGTCTCCCCGCGCGCGCCCTGCTCCGCCTCGACCGCGGCGAGGAGGATGGCGAGCGCGATGCCCTCGGCGGCGGCCTTCACCTCGGCGAGGCTCGGGAAGGAGGGGGCGATGCGCAGGTTCGCATCGGCCGGATCCTTGCCGCCCGGCCAGGTGGAGCCCGCCGGCGTCATCTTGACGCCGAGCTCGCCGGCGAGCGCGACGACGCGCCTGGCGGTGCCCGGCCGCACGTCGACCGAGACGAAATAGCCGCCCTCGGGTCGCGCCCAGGTCGCGGCGCCGGTCTCGGCGAGGCGCGCGGCGAGCGCCGCCTCGACCGCCTCGAATTTCGGCGCGAGCAGCGCCCGGTGCGCGGCCATGTGGCGGGCGATGCCGTCCGCGTCGCGGAAGAAGCGCACGTGGGCGAGCTGGTTCAGCTTGTTGGGCCCGATCGTGCGCACGCCGGCATTGGCGAGGAACCAGGCGACGTTCGCGGGCGAGCTCGCGAAGAAGGCGAGGCCGGCGCCCGCGAGCGTGATCTTCGAGGTGGAGGCGAAGACGAAGGCGCGGTCCGGATTGCCCGACGCGGCGCAGGCGTCGAGCAGGTTCTCGAGCGGCGGGCCCGCCTCGACGAGGTCGTGCACCGCATAGGCGTTGTCCCAATAGATGCGGAAGTCCGGCGCGCCCGTGCGCATCGCGGCGAGGCGGCGCACGGTCTCGGCGCCGTAGGTCTCGCCGGTCGGGTTCGAATAGCGCGGCACGCACCACATGCCCTTGACGCTGGGCTCGGCGACGAGGCGCTCGACCGTGTCCATGTCCGGCCCCGCGCCCGTGAGCGGGACGGGGATCAGCTTCACGCCGAAGGCTTCGCAGATGGCGAAATGGCGGTCGTAGCCCGGCACCGGCGCGAGGAAGGCGATCTCGCCCTCCTGCGACCAGGGCCGCGCGCCGCCCGGCACGCCCTTCAGGAGCGCCCAGACCAGGCTGTCGTGCATCAGCGCGAGCGAGGAATTCTCGCCCACGACGACCTGATCGGCCGGCGCGCCGAGAAGCCCGGCGAACAGCGCCCGCGCCTCGGGCAGGCCTTGGAGGCCGCCGTAATTGCGCGCGTCCTCGCCGCTCTGGGTGGTGACGTCGCGATTGCCGGGCAGCGCGAGCAGGTCGCTCGACAGATCGAGCTGTTCGGGCGCGGGCTTGCCGCGGGTCATGTCGAGCTTCAGGCCCCGGCCGCGGAAGGCGGCGAGCTCGGTCAGGAGCCGCGCGGCGAGGTCGGCGAGGTCTTCGGAGGGGAGGGCGGTCAGGGCGGGCACGGTCGCTTGTACCTCTGGTGAGCGGGAACGGCACCCTACTCGACGCGGAGCCCGCGCGGAACCACCCGCGGACGCTTCCGGTTGGCCCGCTTTGGCGACGAAGGAGCGATGCGATGGCTCGGGAAGACGGCAGGACGGGCGGGCGCAAACGCGCCACCATGGTTGCGGTGGTGCTCACGATCGTCGTCGCGCTCGCGGCTCTGGCCTTCGTGATGGGCGGCTTCGGCGCGACGGGCGGCGACCCCGGCACGGCCGCCACCGACATCGAGACGCCCCCGGCCGCCACCGGCGCCGTCGAACCGGCGCCGCCGCGCTCGCCGGATTGAGGCCCGGCGCTCGAGATCAATCCACCAGCCGCAGCTTCTTGCCTTCGAGCACGCGCAGGACCCGCGAGAGCACCTCGCCGCGCTTCATGACGAGGCCGGAGGCGGCGACGACGCAATAGGCCCCCTGGCGGCGGGCGAGCTTGGGGTCCTTCTCGATGCGGTAGAGGGGCATCTCGGAGGCGCGGCGGAAGATGGCGAACACCGCCTTGTCCTTGCGGAAGTCGATCGCGTAGTCGCGCCACTCGCCGCTCGCCACCTTGCGCCCGTAGACGTTGAGGATCTCGCGCAGCTCGTCCTTGTCGAAGGACACCCGCGCCTCCGGCTTGTCGGCGGCGGGGAAGGCGACCACCTCGCCCCCGCCGCCGCGGCGTTCCGCCGTCTCGGTCTCGCTCATGCCAGTCGCCGCCCCTCCCCGGCTCGCCGTGTCGCCTTTCCGTCATGATGGCGACGCGCGGGCCGGCGCGCAAGACGAGGGGGGGCGGATGGCGAGCGGGGTCGGGCCGGGCTCAGGCCTCGCCGATCGCCGGCGTGTCGGTCATGCCGGCGAGGACCTCGGCGACGTGGCGCACGCGCACGGGCGAGCCGTCGCGCTGGAGCTTGCCCGCCATGTTCATCAGGCAGCCGAGATCGCCCGCGAGCAGGGTCGGCGCGCCGGAGGCGACGATGTTCTGCGCCTTCTTCTCGACGATCGCCCCGGAGATCTCGCCGTATTTCACCGCGAACGTCCCGCCGAAGCCGCAGCACACGTCCGTCTCGGCCATCTCGACGAGTTCGAGCCCCTCGACGCTCGCGAGGAGCCGGCGCGGCTGGCTGCGGATGCCGAGCTCGCGCAGGCCCGCGCAGCTGTCGTGATAGGTCACCTGCCCCTCGAAGCGGGCCGCGACGCGGGTCACGCCGAGCACGTCGACGAGGAAGGAGACGAGCTCGTAGGTCTTCGCCGCGAGCGCGTGCGCCTTCGGCAGCCAGTTCGGATCGTCGGCGAACAGCTCGGCATAATGCGTCTTGATCATGCCGCCGCAGGAGCCGGAGGGCACGACGACGTAGTCGAACCTCGAGAATTCCTCGATCATCTGCTCGGCGAGCGCCCGGGTGGTGGCGCGGTCGCCGGAATTGTAGGCGGGCTGGCCGCAGCAGGTCTGCGGCGGCACCTCGACCCGGCAGCCGGCATCCTCGAGCAGCTTCACCGCCGCGAAGCCGACGGACGGGCGCATCAGATCGACGAGGCAGGTGGCGAACAAGCCCACGCGCGGCGCCGGTTTCGGGTTGTTGGTGTTGGCGGCGCTCGATCTCTGGGACAAGGTTTCGGCCATGCGCGTCGTCGCTCCTCGCTACGCGGCTCCTCGGTACTCGCCCGCGCATCTTGGCCAGGAGCGGGCCGGGGTCAAGCGCCGCAGGGGGGCGGATCACGTTCGCGTGTGATCGGCGGCGCGGGGCCCGCGAGGGGTGGATGCGGCGCAAGGCCGCGCTATCCTGCCAGCCCAGTCCACAAGGCGCAGAGGAAAACGCCCCATGCTCCGTCTCACCCTCACCCTCGCCGCCATCGGCCTCGGCGCCACGCTCGCGCAGGCCGATCCGATCGCCGAGCGCAAGGACATCATGGACGGCGTCGGCAGCGCCACGCGGACCGGCGTGCAGATGGTGCGGGGCGAGCGGGACTTCGACCTCGACGCCGCCCGCTCCGTGCTCGCGACCTATATCGACGCGGCCCAGCGCATGCCCGATCTCTTCCCCGAGGGCACCGAGACCGGCGGCAATACCCGCGCCGCTCCCGCGATCTGGATGAACAAGGACGATTTCGTGGGCAAGTTCGAGGCCTGGGAGATGCAGGTCGCCGCCGTTCTCGATACGGTCGTCGACGAGCCGAGCTTCGCCGCCGCGATGCAGCCGGCCGCCGCCGCCTGTCGCGACTGCCACACGAACTACCGCCTGCCGGATTGAGCGCGGGGCGCTCGGCCATGGAGGCTCTGAAGAAGGCGCTCGTCGTCCTCGTCGCGCTCGCGATCCTCGCGGTCGCGGCGTTCTTCCTCCTCACCGACACGCGGCTGCAGCGCACCGCGACCGAAGCCCCGCCGGGCGGCGAGGCCGATCTCGCCAATGGCGAGCGGGTCTTCGTCGCGGCCAATTGCGCTTCCTGCCACGCGACGCCGAACCAGGACGATCCGCGCCTTCTAGGCGGCGGGCGGGAGCTGACGACCGGGTTCGGCACCTTCGTCGCGCCCAACATCTCGCCCTCGCGCGACGGGATCTTCGGCTGGACGACGGCGCAATTCGTGCGCGCGATGCGGGCGGGCGTCTCGCCGGACGGGCGGCACTACTACCCGGCCTTTCCCTATACGAGCTATCAGCGCATGCGCCCGGAGGACGCGCGCGACCTGCACGCCTATCTGATCACGCTGCCGGAAGCGGAGGGCCGCGCGCCCGACCACGATCTCGCCTTCCCCTTCTCGATCCGCCGCGGAATCGGCCTGTGGAAATGGCTCGCCCTCGACGGGAAGACCTTCGACGAGGCGTGGACGCCGCCGCCCGGCGCCGACGAGGAATTGGCGGCCGGCGCCTATCTCGTTCAGGCCCTCGCCCATTGCGCGGAATGCCACTCGCCCCGCAACGCGCTCGGCATGATCGTCGAGGCGCAGCGTTACGCGGGCGGGCCGAACCCGGACGGGCGCGGTTTCGTGCCCAACATCACCCCCCACGAGACCGGCATCGGCGGCTGGACCCGCGCCGAGATCGTCGAGGTCCTCACCTCCGGCTTCACCCCCGATTTCGACGTGATCGGCGGCCACATGGCGCTCGTCGTCGACAACACCTCGCAGCTCTCGGACGCCGACCGCCAGGCCATCGCGGCCTATCTGATGTCGCTCGAGCCTCGCCCCGAGAGCGCGCGCAATCCCTCCCCGTAGGGGAGGGTGGCCTCGGGAGCGGAGCGACCGAGGTCGGGTGGGGCCTGAGGTTCGGAGGAAAATCTCCGCGCGACGGGCCCCACCCGGCCTTTCTCGGCTGTCGCCTCGAAAGTCCACCCTCCCCTCCGGGGAGGGAGGGCGGGCGGCAAATCCCT
>NZ_JBKBQG010000040.1:0-39098 GCF_046292825.1 Salinarimonas sp.
GCACGCCCCACCACCCGCTCCACAAGCCCCACCACCCCCCACCCTACCCTCCCCGCCGCTGCGCGGGGGGAGGGGGACGTCGGCGTGGAGATCATCCCTTTCGCCGATCGCCTCGCGTCGACGAAGAGCGAGATTACGGTCCGGCGAGCCTCGCGCGGGCCGCGGCGACGTCGAGGATGCCGGCGCCGATCCTCCGGCGCGGCACGCCCGGACTGGGGCGGGCCGTCTCGCGCAACACCGCGCGCATGAGCGCGGGGGGCGGATCGGGATAGGCGCGCCGGAGCGCGGCGATCGCGCCCGCGACGAGCGCGCAGGCGGTGGAGGTGCCCGTGTTGAGGAGCGCGGCATCGCCCGTCTCGGCGAAGCCGCTCGGGGCGGAGAGATCGGGCTTGGCGACGCCGGGCACGGCATCGGCGCCGTCGAGCCCCTCCGACGAGGAGCCGATCCAGATGCCGTCGCACCGCACCGCCGCGACCGACAGGACGCTCGGCAGCGACGCGACGCCCAGGATCGAGCCCGGCCCGCGCGTGCCGCGCGCGCAACGCGGATCGGTGCAGAATTCCCCGCAATTGCCCGCGGCGAAGACCACGTCCGCGCCCGCCTCCTCCACCGCCGCGATGGCGTCGTAGAGCGCGACGGGGCCGGCGGCAGCCTCCCGTCCGGGGTCGAGCGCCCTGTCGAAGAGCGACCACGCGTTCACCGCCACCCAGGGGCCCTGCCAGACGAGCATCGACGCGGCGAGATGTTGGTAGGCGGCGATCGCGCCGCTCACGAAGGCGGCGGGTGCGCGCAGCCGATCGCCGGCAAGGATGCGGTAGTCCCAGTACGCGACACCGGGCGCGAGCGAGGCCACCTGACGAGCGGTCGCCGCGCCGTGGCTGCGGGCATCGGGCTCGGCTGGCGGCGACGCCGCTTTCGGCTCGTCGTCGAGGGCGCCATCGGCGGCGGACCAGACGTTCTGCCGCGCATCGGACGGCACGAGCCCCGTATCGAAGACGGCGACGCGCACGCTCGCCGGCTTCTCCGAGGGCAGGTCGCTCAGCCCGTCCGCGCCGATCAGCTGCAAGGCCGCGCGCCGATCGCCGAAGAAGCGACGGCCGTCGCGGCCCGGGCACCAATGGCGCGTCGGGTGGATGCGATCGTCGCGGCCCACCTCGCGAACGAGACCGCGCGGGCGGATGCCGGCGACATCGTCGGCGCTCGTCTCGATGGCGACGACAGCCGTCTTCTGAAGGTACCAGGCTCGGGAGCCGAGGCTCGCGCGCGACGGCAGCGCGACGATCTCGAAGGGGATGCCGGGAAGGTCGGGCGCGAGCACGGCCCGGATCTCGCACGCGGCCTGCTGCGCGCCTTCGCGTTCATAGAGCCCCCGCAGCGGGTCGAGATCGACGACGAGATAGGAGCGCACGAGAGGACTGGTCATGGCCGATACCTTTTCGCCCCGGCTGCCGCGCCGCGCTCTCGGGTCTTGTCGGCTGTGGGATCATCATGGATGATCGTCTGCCGCAGAGGAAGGGGCGATCGGCGCCGGGTCGGCGATCGTCCAGGATCGAGGCGCGGAGGACATCGGCCATGGCGTTCCACCCATCCTCCGGTCTTTCGGGGCTGTCGGGCCTCTCCGGACTGTCGGGCCTCTCGGGGCTCTCGGGTTACGCGGTCGCAGGCTCGGGCGCCGTGCTCGTGCGGCCGATCGGGATCTGCCCCGCGCCGGAGAAGGCTTCGGGCGAAACCTGGTTTCGCGGCTTCGAATGGCCGCCGACGGACGCGCCCTATCCCCGCGCGGCGATCGCGAGCTATCCGCGGGGCGCCTGGGGCGCGCCCTATCTGTCGATCGCGATCCTCGCCGAGTTCACGCATGCCGAAGGATGGCGGGACGTCGCGCTCGACGACCCTCCCGCGCCGAACAGCACGCAGGCGCTGGCCGAGCTCGCCGAGCTGCACGAGCTCGTCGAATACCGCGCCGGGATCCTCGCCGAAGCGATCGCTCAGAGCGGCTCCTTCCTCGACTATTTCGCCGGCCTCTTCGGCTTCGGCCCGGCCTCCCACCCGCGGACCTGCGATCTCGCCTGGGCGGCGCTGCGCGTCGGTCAGTTCATGGCCATGCGGCACAAGTGGCGGCACGAACGACCGCGCCCGTCGATGGTCTGTCCCTCGCTGCTGCCGCCGATCGACCCGCCGCCGCACGCCTCCTACCCGAGCGGCCATGCGACGGAGGCCCAGCTCGTGGCGCTCTGCCTGTCGGAAGTCATGCCGACCGAGGCGAAGGTGCCGCTCCTCGCAATGGCCGAGCGGATCGCGCGCAGCCGGGAGGTGATCGGACTGCATTACCGGTCCGACACCATCGCGGGCGTCGAACTCGCGAAGAAGACGGCCCCCTTGCTCATGAAATGCGCGACCGTCGCGCAGCTCGTGTCCGACGCGCGCGTCGAATGGGGGCTGCCACCCAACCCGGACCCCGTGCCTTGAGCCGTCATCCCGGGCCGCGAAGCGAGCCCGGGACCCAGAAGCGCGACCTGCGACGAGCAGCCTGTCGGCTGCGTCCCTCCCCTCACGCGTCGTACCGGCCGTCGAGCGCGAGGGTTCGGCGGACGAGGTCGACGCGGCGGCTGGTGCTCGACTTGCGGAAGATCGCGGCGAGGTGGGTCTTGACCGTCGTCGCGGCGACGCCCAGCCGGTCGGCCGCCTCGGCGACCGTGTCTCCGGCGACGACGCGGGCGAGAACCCGCGCCTCGGCCGCCGTCAGCGCGTAGCGGGCCGCCGCGGCTGCGGCGAGCGAGACCTCGCGGTCCCCCGAGCCGCGCACGACGACGAGCCGCGCCGTCGCCTCCCCGATCGCGCAGGCCCGCGACAGCGCCACCCAGGAGAGCGCGAGCGCCGCGCCCGTCCGGTCGCGGACCGTGCCGTCCTGCGGCGTCGCCGCCGGGGCGCGCACGATGCGGCGGACGATCTCGGCGGCCTCGCGCGTCTTCCCGACGATCCGATCCCCCGCGCGCCCGAGCGGACCGCCGCCGACGAGCGTGCGCTCGGCCGCCTCGTTGGCGAAGAGGATGCGCCCGTCGGGCTGCAGGAGCAGCACGCCGAGGCCCAGCCGATCGAGCCCGCCGCGGCAGGCTTCGGATTGCGCCTGGAGGACGGCGAGGCGCCGCGTCGCGACGAGGGACCGCGCGAGATGCGGGGCGAGCGCACGCGCGACCGCGCCCGCTCGTGCCGGCGCAGCCGCGTCCCGGCCGCCGAGCGCGAGCGCGCCGACGACCGTGCCGTCGTGGACGAGGCCGAGGCCGAGGGGCGCGCCCTCCCCGTCCACGAGAACGCCGCCGGCCCGGCCGGGCGGCGGCTGCATGCGCTGCGCGCGACGCACGATCGCGCGCAGATGCACCTGCGCGCAGATCCAAGCGACGGCGTCCTCCGGCCAGCCGTGGCTCGCCACGAGCGCGCCTTGCCCGCCGCCGGCCTCTTCGTGCCAGAGCGCCGCCTCTTCGGTGCCGGCAAGCGTCGCGATCGCGGCGAGCGCCGGGGCGAAGGACGTCTGGTCGGCGACGCCGTCGTGCAGGAGATCGAGGATGGGCTCGAGGTCGAGATCGGGATCGTCGTCGCGTCTCGTCATGGTCCGCCTCCGAGGTCTGCGCCCGAAAGGGCGCGGGAGGCGAGATGTCTAGGAGAGCCGGCGGCGATCGGGCGTGACGTCTCATGCGGCGCGCCGTGACAAGCGCGTGATTTCGCCGCCGGTGCGGCGCGCGTCCTCCGAACGGCGGAGGCGCGGGGGCTCCCGCCGCCCGATCATCGGGATCGCCGGCGAGCGGCGGAGGAGACCCCGATGACCCATCTGGAACTGGCCGCATTGGCGTTCGGCGCCTGCAACGCGGTGCGGATCTTGGCCTACGTTCCGCAGATCGCGTGCATCCTGCGCGACCGGGGCGACGCGGCGGCGGTCTCCTGCCTCAGTTGGGCGCTGTTCGCCGTCTCTCACCTGACGACGATGATCTATGCGGTCGCCGTCCTCGGAGACCACCTGATGGCTCTGATGTTCGCGGGCAATTCTCTCGCCTGCGCGGCCATCGTCGGGCTCACCGCAGCCAAGCGCCGCCGCCACCGGGCCCTGCTCGCCGCCTGAACCCGGCGGGGCAGCGGCGGCGTGGCTCTCCTTGCCCTGACAGAGCCGGTGGATGTTCCAAAACTGTCATCCCGGGCCGCGAAGCGGACCCGGGACCCATACGCTCGACGACAAGTGCGAGCGCGCATGCCGCGCTCGTTCCGCTACCGTTTGGCAGCTTTCGTCGGAGAAGCGCAGCCTACAGGCTGCGACTGATGCGTTGCGGGTATGGGTCCCGGATCGCCTTCGGCGTCCGGGATGACACCTAGGGAAGCGACTTCCAACACCTTCAGCGAATGAAGGCGCGCGGCGCTCACGCGTAGCGCAGGACCAGGGCGCGATCGGAGCCGCCCGTGAGATCGACGCTCTCCACGTCCGCGGCATCGTCCGATCGGATGCGCGCCTTCTCGACGATTTCGGCGCTCTCGATGCGCGTCCCGAAGGCCTCGTCGAGCTCGGCGATGCATACCGGCGCGTCGTCGGACAACCCGTCGAGGGCCTTGCGAAGTTCTGCGACTGTCATGGTCGGTGCGTCCTTCCTCGTTTCTCGCGGCCCGATTACGCGGCGCGCAAGCACGGGTTCCATCCACCGCCCATTCCTCACATCGCGCGGCTCGTCGTCCACTTGCGCTCGTATTCGGCGCGGCGGAACCGCTCCGCCATGAAATCGACGAAGGATCGGATCTTGGCCGAGAGGTCCTTGCGGCTCTGATAGGCGATGTTGATCGTCAACCGCGGCAGGTCCCATTCGTCGAGGACGGGCACGAGGAGGCCGTTCTCGACGTCATCGTGGACGATGTAGGCCGGCTGCACGATGATGCCGAGGCCGCCGAGCGCCGCCGCGCGCAGGATCTGGCCGTCGTTCGATTCGAGCAGCCCCTCCACCGGCACGTCGACGGCGCCCGCGCCGTCGAGACGGCGGAAGGCGAGGAGGTTCGGATTGCGCGCATAGGTGTACAATAGGAGATCGTGCGCGTTCAGCTCGAGCGGATGCCGCGGCACGCCCCGCCGCTCGAGATAGCTCGGCGCCGCGACGAGGATGCGGCGGGTCTGCGCGAGGCGGCGGATGGTGATGTTGCTGTCGGGCTCCTGCTCGCGGGTGCGGATCGCGACGTCGATGTTGGAATCGATCAGGTCGAGATACCGGTTCGCCACCTCGACATGGACGCGCACCTTCGGGTAGCGCGCGATGTAATCGGGAAGCATCGGCGCAATGTGCTGCATCGCGAAGGAGAGCGAGGCGCTCACGCGCAGGATGCCCGTCGGGTCGAGCGCCTTCTCGGTCAGAGCGGCCTCGGCATCGACGAGATCGGCGAGGATCGAGCGGGCGCGCGGCAGGAACGAATTCCCCTCCTCCGTGAGGTAGAGGCGGCGCGTGTTGCGCTCGACGAGGCGCACGCCGAGCCGGCTCTCGAGGCTCGCGAGCATCCGGCTCGCGGCGGCGTTGGAGAGACCGAGCGCGCGCGCCCCGCCCCCGACGCTGCCCGCCTCCGCGACGGCGACCAGCAATTCGAGCTGAGCCAAGCGATCCATTGTTCCACCTCGCGGAAGACTGAATTGCGAAAGGGCGGCTTTTTCGCATCCTGAAGGAGGGTTACCGTCCAGGTCAACGAGAACGACGAGCGTCCGGGAGGAGCACGATGATCAAGCACATCGTGATGTGGAACGTCTCCGCTTCCTCTGCGGAGGAGCGGCTCCTCAACATCGAGCTCGTGCGCGAAGCCTTCGAGAGCCTGCGCGGCAACATTCCCGGCATGCTGCGCCTGGAGATCGGCGTCGACACGAGCCGCGCTCCCTATGCCTGCGACGTCGTGCTGTACAGCGAATTCGAAAGCCGGGAGGCGCTCGCGGCCTATGCGGAGCACCCCGATCACGCCGCGGTCCGCACGCGGCTCGAAGGCGTGCGCACGGTCCGCCACCAGGTCGATTACGAGGTCGCCCCCGAACGCTGAGGACGGGCCGCCGATCGAAAAGGGGAGAGACGCCGATGATCGCCGCAGAAAAAGGCGCCTATTTCGACGAGGCGCGTTCGGCCGAGATCGTGATCGACCGCAATGCCGACTGCCCCGACGCCCGCCTCGCCGAGATCGTCGCCGTCGTCGTGCGCCATCTGCACGCGGCCGTGAAGGAGATCGACCCGACGCAGGAGGAATGGCTCCAGGCGATCGCGTTCCTCACCCGCACCGGCCACATGTGCAACGACTGGCGCCAGGAATTCATCCTCCTCTCGGACGTGCTCGGCGTGTCGATGCTCGTCGACGCGATCGCCAACCGGAAGCCGTCGGGCGCGACGCAATCGACCGTTCTCGGCCCCTTCCACGTCGCCGATGCGCCCCTCCTCCCGAACGGCGCCGACATCTGCCTCGACGGCAAGGGCGAACCGCTGCTCGTGCGCGGCCGCGTCACCGATCCCGACGGGCGGCCGATCGCGGGCGCGCGGCTCGACGTCTGGCAGGCGAACGACGAGGGCTTCTACGACGTGCAGCAGAAGGGCATTCAGCCCGATTTCAACCTGCGCGGTGTGTTCGAGACGGACGCGGAGGGCCGCTACTGGTTCCGCGCGGCCAAGCCCAAATTCTACCCCATCCCCGACGACGGCCCCGTCGGCCAGCTCCTGCGCCGGCTCGGCCGTCATCCCTATCGCCCGGCGCACCTGCATTTCATCGTGACCGCGGAGGATCGCGAGGCGCTCACGACGCACATCTTCGTCCCCGACGACCCCTATATCGGCAGCGACCCCGTCTTCGGCGTGAAGGAGAGCCTGATCGCCGATTTCGTGCTGCGCGACGACCCCGCCCGCGCCGCCGATCTCTCGCTGCGCAACCCGTTCTGGGAAGTCGAATACGACTTCGTCCTCGCGCCGGCGCGCGCGGCGGCCGGTTGAGGAGGGGGCGATGGAGAGCTTCGTCTACGACGCCTTGCCGAGCCGGGTCGTGCTCGGGCCGGGCAGCCTCGCGCGGGTAGCCGAGGAAGTGCGCACGCTCGGCCGCGCGCGCGCCGTCGTCCTCTCGACGCCGCAGCAGGAGGGCGAGGCGCGCGCGCTCGCCGACAGGCTCGGCGATCTCGCGGCAGGCGTGATCGCGCAGGCGACGATGCACACGCCCGTCGAGGTGACCGAGCGCGTCGTGGCGCGGGTGCGCGAGCTCGGCGCCGATTGCACGATCGCGCTCGGCGGCGGCTCGACGATCGGTCTCTCGAAGGCGATCGCGCTGCGCACCGGCCTCGACCAGATCGCGGTGCCGACGACCTATGCGGGCTCCGAGATGACGCCGATCCTCGGCGAGACGAAGGACGGCGGGAAGACCACGCAGCGCAGCCTCGCCGTTCTCCCGGAGGTCGTCGTCTACGACGTCGACCTGACGCTTTCCCTCCCCCCTGCCCTCTCGGCGACCTCGGGCATGAACGCGATGGCGCATGCCGTCGAGGCGCTCTATGCGCGCGACAGGAACCCGATCGTCTCGCTGATGGCCGAGGAGGCGATCGGGGCGCTCGCGCGGGCGCTGCCCGCGATCGTCGCGCGGCCGGAGGATCGCGAGGCGCGCGGGCAGGCGCTCTACGGCGCCTATCTGTGCGGGGTCTGCCTCGGGGCGGTCGGCATGGCGCTCCACCACAAGCTCTGCCACACGCTCGGCGGCACCTTCGACCTGCCGCACGCGCAGACCCACACGATCGTCCTCCCGCACGCGCTCGCCTACAACGCGCCTGCGATCCCCGACGCGATGGCGCGCATCGCCCGCGCGCTCGGCACGGACGATCCCGCGCGCGCGCTCTACGATCTCGCCGGCCGGCTCGGTGCGCCGCGCGCGCTCGCCGCGCTCGGCATGCCGGAGGCGGGTATCGAGGAGGCGACCGAGCGCGCGCTGGCCGCGCCCTATTGGAACCCTCGCCCGCTGGAGCGCGCCGGGATCCGCGCGCTTCTCGCCCGCGCTCATGCCGGCGCCCCGCCCCTGATCGAGGAGGGCGCCGCGTGAGCGCGCCCTCCCGCCTCCTCCTCGCCGGCGCGACCCTCGTCTCGGTCGATCCCGAGATCGGCGAGCGGGCGTCCGCGGACGTCCTCGTCGAGGACGGGCGGATCGCCGCGATCGGCGAGGGGCTCTCGGTGGAGGGCGCGGAGGTGCTCGATCTGCGCGGCCGCATCCTCGCGCCGGGCTTCGTCGACGCGCACCTGCATACCTGGCAGACGGGCCTGCGCGGGATCGCGGTCGACTGGACGCTGCCGGCCTATTTCCGCGCGATGCATGCGGGGCTCGCGACGCTCTTCACTCCGGACGACCTGTACGTCGCGACGCTGGTCGGCGCGCGCGTCGAGATCGCCTCGGGCACGACGACGCTCGTCGATTGGTGCCACGCCAACCGCACGCCCGCCCATACCGATGCGGCCGTCGCGGCCCTGCGCGCGAGCGGCATCCGCGCCGCCTTCTTCCACGGCACGCCGAAACCCGACCCGCGACCGGGCGAGCCGCATTATTCCGAAATCCCGCATCCGCGCGCCGAGGTCGAGCGCCTGCTCGCGGGAGAGCTCGGCGACCGCGACGGGCTCGTCACGCTGGGGCTCGCGGTGCTCGGGCCTCATTATGCGACGCTCGAGGTCGCGCGCGCGGACCTGCTGCTCGCCCGCGAGCACGGCCTCGTCGCCTCGATGCATCAGGGCGGCGGGCCGGCGCGGACGCCCGGCGGCTGGGATCGGCTCCTCGACGAGGGGCTCGTCGACGCGCGCGTGAACATCGTCCACGGCAACGACCTCGATGATTCCCTCCTCGCGCGGCTCGTCGCGGCGGGCGCCACCTTCTCGATCGCGCCGGAGGGCGAGGCGACGCAGGGGCACGGCTTTCCGATCACGAACCGCCTGCGGGCGCTCGGGGCCGAGCCCTCGATCGGCGTCGACCTGCCGAGCATCTCCTCGGCCGACATGCCGAGCGCGGCGCGCGCCGCCCTTTGCCTCGCCCGCGCGCAGCACAACGACGCGGCGCGCGCCCGCACCGGCGCGATCCCCGACGTCCCCGCGGCGAGCGTGCGCGACGCCTTGCGCTGGGCGACGATCGAGGGCGCGCGCATGCTCGGGCTCGATCGCCGGATCGGCTCGGTGACCGTGGGCAAGCAGGCCGATCTCGTCGTCGTGCGGCCGGGCCTCGGCCAACGGCCCGTGCACGATCCGGTCGCCTGCCTCGTGATGCACACGACGCCCGCGCAGATCGAGCACGTCCTCGTCGCGGGCCGCTTCGTCAAGCGCGACGGGCACCTCGTCGCAAGAAGCCTCGATGCGGAGCTCGCCGCGCTCGAGGCCTCCGGCCGCCGCATCGCGCAGGGGCTCGAGGGACGCTTCGCAACGAATACGGGAGGAGCCACGTGAGCGTCGCCGACATCGGATGGATCGGCCTCGGCAAGATCGGCCTGCCGATGGCCGCGCGCCTCGCAGGCTCGGGGCGGGCGGTGGCGGGCTTCGACGTCGCCGCCGAGCGGCGCGACCTCGCCCGCGCGGCCGGGATCGGCATCGTCGAGAGCCTCGACGCCGCTTCGCGGGGGCGGGCGATCGTGATCGCCTCGCTGCCGGACGATCGCGTGCTGCGCGTCGCGATGCTGGGTGCTGAGGGCGCGCTCGCCGCGATGGAGCCGGGTGCGGTCCTCGTCGAGACGAGCACGGTGAGCCCGGAGGCCTCGGCGGAGGTCGCGCAGGCGGCCGAGGCGCGCGGCGTCCTCTACCTGCGCGCACCGATCTCCGGCAACGCGTCCGTCGCCCATACCGGGGCGCTCGCCTGTCTCGCCTCGGGGCCGCGCGAGGCCTTCGAGCGGGCGCAGCCGGTGCTCGCGACCTTCACGCGGGCGCAGCGCTGGCTCGGCGAGGGCGAGGAGGCGCGCTACGCCAAGCTCGCGGTGAACCTGATGATCGCGGTCTCCGCAGGGATGATGGCGGAGGCGCTCGTCCTCGCCCGGCGCGGCGGCGTCGCCCCGCGCGACATGCTGGCGGTGATGGCTGAGAGCGCGATCGCCTCGCCGATGGTGCTCTACAAGGTCGGCCCGCTCGCCGAGCGCGATTTCGCCTCGACCTTCTCCTGCCGGCAGATGGCCAAGGACCTCGATCTCGCGCTCGGCGCCGCCCGCGACACGAGCGTGCCGACGCCGCTCGCGGCCCTCGTTCGCGAGACCTATTCCGCTTTGATCGCCGCGGGCGACGGCGAGGCGGACTACATCGCCACCGTCAAGCACGCGGAGCGTCTCGCGGGTCTCCTCGAGGAGGAGGCCGAGACGCCCTGACCCCGGATCACACACGAAGAGCCGCGAAAAGCGGCCTCTCGAACCCACGGAGGAACGAACCATGCGCAAGTCGAAGACCGCATTCGCCACCGCCACCGCGCTGTCCCTCGTGCTCGCCGCTCCGGCGCTCGCGCAGGAGACGATCGAGCTGACCGTCGCCTCGAGCCATCCGACGACGATCGCCTGGGTCGGCGGCATCCAGGCTCATTTCCAGCCCGAGACGAACCGCTGCCTGGCGGAGCGGGGCAACGCCTACGAGATCTCCTGGCGCGAGGCCTATGGCGGCCAGCTCTACCGCGCCAACGCGACGCTCACCTCGATCGGCGACGGCATCACGGATGTCGGCTGGGTGTTCATCGGCATGGAGCCCTCGAAGCTCCCGCTGATGCAGCTCGGCGCGGTGACGCCCTTCGTCACCGACGATCTCCCCGCGCTCCTCGACGCCGTCAACACCGCCCACGACGAGGTCGAGGCGCTGCGGCAGCAATGGGAGGACAACAACGTCGTCTTCCTCGGCGCGTCCGGCAACGACACCTACGACCTGTTCATGCGCGAGCCGATCCGCTCGCTCGCCGAGCTCCAGGGCCGGCGCCTGACCGCGCCGCAATCGCTCTCGCTGTGGCTTCTGGAGACGGGGGCCGCGCTCAAGGAGGGGGGGCTCACGACCTATTACACGGACATCCAGACGGGCCTCGCGGAAGGCACGATCTCGATGGCGACGGGCATCCTCCCCGTGAAGGTCTACGAGGTCGCGCCCTACATCGTGCGGACCAATATCGGCGCGATCTGGAACGGCGCGCTCGCCGTCAACCGCGACGTCTTCGAGGGGCTGCCGGAGGTGGTGCAGGACTGCATGCGCCAGGCCGGGCGCTCGTACTCGACCTATCACGCGCAGGACGTAATGGAGCGCGCCCGGACCGCCACGCAGACGATGGTGGAGCTCGGCGCCTCCCAGAACCCGCCCGTGCAGGTGGTGGACTTCCCCGAGGAGGAGCGGGTGAAGTGGGCGCAGACGCTGCCCGACATCGCCGCCGACTGGGTCGAGCGCAACGGCCGGGCCGCCGCCGAGGTCCTCAGCGCGTACATGAACGCGCTGCGCGCCAACGGCGCCACCCCGCTGCGCGACTGGGACGAGGGCATCGCCGCCTCGCGCTGAACGGGAGCGACCGCCCGGTCGGGCAGACGCCCGGCCGGGCCGAGGCTTCGAACGCGGATCACGGGGAGGACGAGCGATGGCGGGCGAGAGCGATGTCGAAGACGACGAGAGGCGGGCGGCGGCCGGGGGCGACGACCGCACGGCGGCGAGCCCGTTCGGGCTTCTCGTCGACGGGCTCGGCGCGGTGGGTTCGGTGGTCATCGCCGCGATGATGGTGATGATCTGCGCCGACGTCGTCTCGCGCAACGCCTTCGCGCGGCCGATCTCCGGCGTGTCGGAGCTCACCGCCATGGGCATCGTGACGATCGTCTTCCTCTCGCTCGCCTCGACGCTGCGGCATGGGCGGATGTCGCGCGCGGACCTGTTCATCGACGGGTTCGTCATGCGCCGTCCGCGGGCGGGCAACATGCTCGAGGGCGTGTATCTCCTGTGCGGCGCGCTCGTGTGCGGCATCATCGCCTCGGCGACCTGGCCAGCCTTCGAGCGGGCCTGGACCCGCGGCGAATTCGTCGGGACGCAGGGCGTCTTCACCGCGCCGACCTGGCCCCTGCGCTTCGCGGTGATGGTCGGCGCGAGCCTCGCCGGAATCCAGTTCCTCGTCTTCGCCTATGCCCGCTTCCGCGCGGCGTGGACCGGCCGGCGGGCCTCCGCCGCCTCGCTCGAACCATGAGGGCACGGCCATGGATCCCTTGACCGTCGGCATCCTCGGCGTCGTCATGATGCTCGCGCTCATCTATCTCGGGATGCATATCGGCATCGCGCTGACGCTCGTCTCCTTCGTCTGCGTCTCGCTGATCCGCTCGCCCGCGATCGCCAACCGCATGGTCGCGGCGGCGGCGAACGACACGATCCGCGACGACCTCTTCAGCGTGGTGCCGCTCTTCGTGCTGCTCGGCATCCTGGTGACGGTGTCGGGGGTCGGGCGCGACACGTTCGACGTCGCCGAGCGCCTGATGGGGCGGCTGCGCGGCGGGCTCGGCGTCGCGACCGTGAAGGCGAATGCAGTGTTCGCGGCGATCACCGGCGTCTCGGTCGCCTCTGCGACGATCTTCGCGCGCGTCGCGACGCCGGAAATGCGCCGCCACGGCTATTCGCGCCGCTTCTCGGTCGGCGTCGTCGCGGGCTCCTCGGTGCTCGGCATGCTGATCCCGCCGAGCCTCCTGCTGATCGTCTACGGCGTCGTCGCCGAGGAATCGATCGGACGTCTGTTCATCGCCGGCATCCTGCCGGGCATCCTCCTCGCGGGGATGTTTTCGGCGATGATCGTCGCTTTGGCCTATCTGCGCCCGCACATGATCTTCGAGAAGGGTGCGCCGAGCCCTCCGGCGAAGACGCAGGAAGCGGGCGGGACGCTCGGCAAGGTGCTGCCCGTCGCGGCTCTGATGATCGTCATTCTCGGGGGCATCTATTCGGGCTTCTTCAACCCGACCGAAGCCGCGGCGGTGGGGGCCGCGACGGGGCTCGTCATCGCGCTCCTGCGTCGCAGCCTCGATCCGGCGAAGCTCTGGCAGGTGCTCGTCTGGACGGGTCACGTCGCCGTCTCGGTCCTGTTCCTGATCATGGCGGCGAGCCTCTACAGCCGCATGCTCGCGCTCGCGGGGGTGCCCGCCTTCATCGCGGGATCGCTCGAGGCGGCGGGGCTCGGGCCTTACGCCTTCCTGATCCTCTTCATCCTCGTCGTACTGTTGCTCGGCATGATCATCGATTCCGTGTCGATCATGCTGATCGTGCTGCCGATCGTGATCCCGATCGCGGAGGCCTTCGGCTTCGACAAGATCTGGTTCGGGATCGTCACCGTCATCGCCGTCGAGATCGGCTTGTTGACGCCGCCCTTCGGGCTGTCGGTCTACACGGTCAAGGCCGCCCTCGACGATCCCGACATCACCGTGTGGGACGCCTTCGCCGGCACGTTCCCCTTCGTCCTGTGCATGCTCGTCTGCCTCGCGGTCGTCGTGGCGATCCCCGGGATCGCGACCGTGCTCGTCCGGTGAGGCCTCCGATGCGCATGGCTCCCCTCTGCGTGAACCATGTCGGGGTGACCGTCCCCGACATCTTCGCCGCGCTCGACTGGTACGTCGAGACGCTCGCGCTGACCCCGATCATGCAGCCGCGCCTGCTCGAGGCGTCGGCGCCGGCGACCCACGAGACGCCGAGCGTCTTCGGGCCGCGCTTCCGGCGCGCCTATCAGGCCCATCTCCTCGCCGGCAACGGCGTCGGCATCGAGCTCTTCCAGTTCGTCGAGCCGGAGGTGGCGCCGCGCGAGGACGAGATGGCCTATTGGCGGCGCGGGCCCTTCCACCTGTGCCTAACCCATCCCGACGTCGAGGCGCTCAGCGCGCGCATCGCGGCTGCGGGAGGGCGCCGGCGCACGCCCGTCCTCGATTTCGTCCCCGGCCGCCCCTGGCGGCTCGCATATTGCGAGGATCCCTGGGGCACCATCCTCGAGATCATCTCCCACACCTATTCCGAGATCTTCGCCAATTGGCCGCAGCCCGGCATGACCGTTCCCCCGGTCATGGTCGCGCGGCCGCAGGAGCCGTGAGACCATGCTGTTCGCCATCCACGCCCTCGACAGGCCCGGCGCCCTCCCCCGCCGGCTCGCCGCCTACGACGCCCACAAGGCCTTCCTCGCCGACACCTCCGCCTTCGGCATCCGCATCGTGATGTCCGGGCCGCTCGTCGCCGACGACGGGGAGACGATGATCGGCTCGCTCTTCCTCGTCGAGGCGGACGATCGCGCCGCCGTCGAGCGTTTCAACGCGGCCGACCCCTTCCGCGCGGCCGACGTGTGGGAGGCGGTGACGATCACCGGCTTCCTGCGCCGCCAGGGCTGAGCGACCGTCGAGACACGAGGAAGAGATCCGCCATGCCCCCCGTCGTCGTCGCCGTCGCCATCACCGGATCCGTCCCGCGCAAGAAGGACAATCCCGCCGTCCCGATCACGCCGCAGGAGCAGATCGCCTCGACGCGCGAGGCCTACGAGGCCGGCGCGAGCCTCGTCCACATCCACGTGCGGGAGGACGACGAGAGCCCCTCCTCCGATCCCGCGCGCTTCGCCGCCGTGCAGGAGGGCGTGCGCCGCGAATGCCCGGGCATGATCGTGCAGTTCTCGACCGGCGGGCGCGGGCGCGACCCCGCCGCGCGCGGCTCGGCGCTGTCCCCGCGCCCGGACATGGCCTCCCTCTCGACCGGGTCGGTCAACTTTCCGACCATCGTCTACGAGAACCACACGCGCCTCGTCGTCGATCTCGCGACGCGCATGCGCGACCACGGCATCGCGCCGGAGATCGAGATCTTCGACCTCTCCCACCTGCACGGCGCGCGGCGTCTCGCCGACGAGGGGCTGCTCGGCGAGCGCCCGCACATCCAATTCGTGATGGGCGTCGAGAACGCCATGCCGGCGCGCGAGCATCTCCTCGACATCCTCTTGCGCGAGGCCAAGCGCCTCTTCCCCGATTGCACCTGGACGGCCGCCGGCATCGGCCGCCATCAGGCGCCCGTCATGGAATGGGCGCTCGCGCGCGGGGCGCCCGCGGTGCGCACGGGTCTCGAGGACAATATCCGCATGACGAAGATCCGGCTCGCCGGCAGCAATGCCGAACTCGTCCGCGCCGCCGTCGCGGCGATCGCCCGCCACGGCCGCCGTCCGGCGACGCCGCAGGAGGCGCGCGCGATCCTCGGATTGGCGCCGTGATCGCCGCGCGCATCCACGACCTGCTCCCATCCCGCACACAGCCATAGGAGGCGTTATCGTGTCACCCGTTCTCGACGTCATCATCGCCAGCACCCGTCCGGGCCGCGTGGGCGAGCCCGTCGGCCGCTGGTTCGCGCAGGCCGCGCGCGATCACGCCGGCTTCGACGTGCGCCTCGTCGATCTCGCGGAGGTCGGCCTGCCGATCTACGACGAGCCGAACCACCCGCGCCTGAAGCAATACGTCCACGAGCACACGAAGCGCTGGAGCGCGATCGTCGAGGCCGCGGACGCCTTCGTCTTCGTGACCCCGGAATACAATTTCGGACCGACGCCCGCGCTCGTGAACGCGCTCAACTACGTCTACCAGGAATGGGCCTACAAGCCCGCCGCCTTCGTCAGCTACGGCGGCATTTCGGGGGGCTTGCGCGGCGTGCAGATGGCGAAGCAGATCATCACGACCCTGCGCATCGCCCCGATCGGCGAGGCGGTGACGATCCCGATGGTAGCAAAGCAGGTCGAGAACGGCGTGTTCACGCCCAACGACATGCAGAAGACGAGCGCGACGGCCGTCCTCGACGAGCTCCTGCGCTGGGCGGAGGCGATGAGGCCGCTGCGCGGCTGAGAGGCGGGCGCAAACGCGCAGGCCGCACGCGCATACGAGCGCCTCACGAATGCCGCGCTCACGCCGTTTCCTTACTGCGACGCTCGGATCCCCGCGGGCGCGAGAGCGATCCTCGATCGCCCTGCGCTCGGGCGATCCGTGCGTGGCCGAGAACAAGACGAAAAGACCGGGCGAGGGGGACAAACCGGGCGATCCAACGGCCCGCTTCGAACTGGAGGAAACGCACATGAACATCCGAGCCTACCGCCCCGCGCTCGCGGTCGCGGCGCTTCTCGCGTCCACGTCCATCCTGGTCTCGCCGGCCCTCGCCCAGAGGGGCACGAACACGACGACCCTGAGCCACGAAGTCGTGCTCTCCGACCTGCAGGATCCCTGGGACATGGCCTTCCTGCCGGACGGCACGATGTTCTTCACCGAGAAGTGCCAGGGCCTCTCGGTGAGGTTGCCGTCGGGCGACGTCGTCGCGCTTCTGGGAATGCAGGGATCGGAGGGCTATGCGAGCACCGCCGAGGACCTGTTCTGCGAGGGCCAAGCCGGCATGATGGGCCTCGCCGTCGATCCGGACTTCGAGGACAATCGCCAGATCTACGTCTATTCGACGTCCAACCTCGTGACGCCGCACACCAACCGCCTCCTGCGCCTCGTCGTCGACGAGGACTTCACCGGCGTCTCGGACCGGACCGACATCGTCGAGGACGTGCCCTACAAGATGAACCCGACCGATCAGCCCTTCGGCGGACCGGGCGCTCACAACGGCGGTCGCGTCCGCTTCGGGCCGGACGGGTACATCTATCTGACCACGGGCGACAATCACAACGCGGAGGTGCCGCAATCGCCGACCTCCCTCGGCGGCAAGGTCCTGCGCATCGACCGCGACGGCGAGGGCGCGTCGGACAACGCTCCGCCGGAGGGTTTCGACCGGCGCATCTTCACCTACGGCCACCGCAACGTGCAGGGCATCGCCTTCCATCCCGAGACCGGCACGCCGATCGTCTCCGAGCACGGGCCCTGGCATTCGGACGAGATCACCGTCCTCGTGAACGGCGGCAATGCCGGCTGGGACCCGCGGCCGAACATGGCCGGTCGCGGCGATTGCCCGGACGGCTATTGCGGCTACGAGCCCAACCAGACGGAGGGCATGAACCGCTTCGAGCGCGCCGCCTACATGCCGATGACGGATTTCGAGACCTATCCGGATGCCATGCCCCCGATCTGGGACAACAACGGCTGGTCTCAGGGTCTGGCCAACGCGGCCTTCCTTCAGGGAGAGGCCTGGGGCGATTGGGACGGCGCCCTCGTCGTCGGCTATCTCGGCATCGGGTTCGGCGGCACGCCGATCGGGCAGCGCATCGACGTGATCGAGCTCGACACGGAGGACGGCATCTCGGTCGCTGACGTTACGGAAATGACCCTGCCGATGGACTCCGCCCGCTTCCGCTCCCTGGTGCTCGGCCCCGACGGCGCCCTCTATGCCGCCGTGGACGAGGGCGCGATCCATCGCCTCTCGCCCGAGTGAGCCCCGATCGGTCGCGCCGCCCCATCGGCGGCGCGACCGGCGCGGGCGCCGCTCCGAAGCAGCGGAGCCTGGAAGAAAGCAGCCGCGAAGGCGACAACGCGCATCTCGTGGTCTATAGGTCCAAGGAGACACGGATCGGAATGCGGGCGGGCCGCTCTTCGCCCGCGCCGCCGAGGGCCCCTTGCGGATGGATGACGACCGGCGCGATGCAAGCGCGACGTTCATGAAAGGCGGCGGCGAGACGGGCGCGCTCCTGCGGGCTCACGATTGGGCGCGATCCCCGCTCGGGCCGCCGGAGACCTGGCCGCAGGCGCTCACGACGCTCGTGGCGGTGATGCTCGGCTCGCAGCAGCCGATGTTCGTCGTCTGGGGCCCAGAGCGCACGCTCCTCTACAACGATCCCTATGCGGAGATCCTCGACGCCAAGCACCCGGCGGCCCTCGGCTGCGACTTCCTCGCGGTATGGGCCGAGATCCGGGCGGATCTCGAGCCGATCGTGGCGCAAGCCTATGCCGGCATCCCCGTCCACATGGACGACATCGAGCTCCTCTTGGAGCGCAAGGGCTATCGCGAGGAGACGCATTTCAGCTTCTCCTACACGCCCGTGCGCGACGAGGCCGGCGCGGTGGCGGGCTTTCTGTGCCCGTGCAACGAGACGACGGCGCAGGTGATGGCCGAGCGCCGTCGGCGGGAGGCCGAGGTGGCCCTGCGTGCCGAGCGCGACCGGACGCGCCGCGTCCTCGACGGCATGGCCGAGGGCTTCGGCCTTCTCGACCGCGAGTTCCGCATCCTCGACATCAACGCCGAGGGTTTGCGGCTCGACGGGCGTCCGCGCGAGGCCCTGATCGGCAAGACGCATTGGGAGGCCTTTCCCGGCAGCCGCGACTCGGAGCTCGGTCGGCTCTATCGGCGCGCGATGGAGGAGCGCGTCCCGGTCTCCCTCGAACATCGCTACGAATGGGCGGACGGGCACCATGCCTGGCTCGACATGCGCGCCTACCCGACGGACGACGGCCTCGCCCTCTTCTGGAGGGACGTCACCGACCGCAAGCGCGCGGAGGAGGCGCTTCGGCTCGCCCACGAGAACGCGGCGCGCGAGGCGGCCGAGCGCGCGGCGATCATCGGCCAGCTCGTCGAGGGCGTCATCGTCGCGGACGCGCAGGGGCGGATCACCTTCGTCAACGAGGCGGCCGAGCGGCTGCACGGCGGGAGCGTCCTCGGCGTGGGGCCGGACGGCTATTCGGAGGCCTATCGCCTCCTGACGATGGAGGGCACGCCGTTTCCGCCCCACGAGCTTCCCCTCGCGCGCGCGGTGATCGACGGGGAGACGGTGGAGGACGCCCGCTGGCGCATCCGCCGGCCGGACGGCACCGAGGTGCTCGCGATCGGCTCGGCGCGGCCCGTCATCGGCCCCGACGCGGCGCGCGTCGGCGCGGTCCTGACCCTGCGCGACGACACCGCTCGCCATGCCGCCGAGGCCGCCTTGCGCGAGAGCGAGGCGCGCTTCCGGCTCATGGCCGACGCCGTGCCCCAGATCGTCTGGATCACCGACGGGCAGGGCCGCACCGAGTTCTTCAACAAGCAATGGACCGCCTATACCGGCGTGCCCTACGAGCCGACGACCGCCACGGAGGTCGCCGCCCGCCACGTGCACCCCGAGGACGGGGAGCGGACGATGCGGGCCTTCGAGGCGGCGCGGGCGACGGGCGGCGCCTTCGCGGTCGAGCACCGCATCCGCTCCGCGTCGGGCTCCTATCGCTGGTTCCTGGTGCGGGCCGAGCCCTATCGCGATCCCGCGACGGGCGAGATCGTGCGCTGGTTCGGCGCCTCCGTCGACATCCACGACCGCAAGCTCGCCGAAGCGCGCCTGGAGGCTCTGAACGGCCGCCTCGAGGCCGAGGTCGCGGAGCGCACCGCCGAGCGCGACCGGATGTGGGCCATCTCGCCGGACCTGATGCTCGTCATCGATTTCGACGGCTTCTTTCGCAGGGTGAACCCGGCCTGGACGCGGCTCCTCGGCTACGAACCGGACGAGCTCGTCGGCCGCCACGTCAACGAGTTCGTCGTGCCCGAGGACCACGCGGCGACCGTCGCGGCCTACGAGCTCGCGGCAGCCGGCGGGCGGCCGGAGATCGTCAACCGCTATCGGCACAAGGACGGCTCGATCCGCTGGATCTCCTGGGTCGCGGCGCCGACCGGCGAGATGACCTACGCCACCGGCCGCGACGTCACCGCCGACAAGGCCCGGCAGGCCGAGCTCCAGGCCGCGGAGGACGCGCGGCGGCGCGCCGACGCGCTCTACCGCGCCTATTTCGAGAATACGGCCGAGGCGCTCTTCGTGGTGGGCGTGGCGGCGGACGGGGGCTTCGTCGTCGAGGATCTCAACCCGGCGCATCAGGCGAGCATCGGCCTGCCGCTGTCCGAGGTTCGCGGCCGGCGTATCGACGAGATCCTGCCCCCGGAGATGGCCGAGGCGGTCTCCGCCAATTATCGGCAGGTGGTGGCGAGCGGGAAGGTCTACCAATATCGCGAGACCTTCGAGGTGCAGAACGCGCCGACGATCTGGGACACGGTGCTCGTGCCGGTCCACGACGAAAGCGGGCGCATCGTGCGGATCATCGGCGCGAGCCGGGATCTCACGCGGCAGGTCGCGGCCGAGGAGCAGCTGCGCGAGAGCCAGAAGATGGAATCGCTCGGCCAACTCACCGGCGGCGTCGCGCACGATTTCAACAACCTGCTCACCCCGATCATCGGCCCGCTCGACATGCTGGTCCGGCGCGGCATCGGCAACGAGCGCGAGCGCCGGCTGCTCGACGCGGCCCTGCAATCGGCCGAGCGCGCCAAGGTGCTCGTGCAGCGCCTCCTCGCCTTCGCCCGTCGCCAGCCGCTCGATCCCGTCGCGGTCGACGTGGGCCGGCTCGTCGAGGGCATCGGCGACCTGATCGGTTCGACGCTCGGGCCGAGCATCGCCATCCGCATCGCGATCGCCGACGGCCTGCCGGCCGCCCATGCCGACGCCAACCAGGTGGAGATGGCGCTCCTCAATCTCGCCGTGAACGCGCGCGACGCCATGCCGAACGGCGGCACGCTGACGATCGCGGCGAGCCGCGCGCAGGCGCGGGCCGATGAGGTGCGCGGCCTCGCGCCGGGCGAATACGTGCGTCTGTCCGTCACCGATACGGGCTTCGGCATGGACGCGGCGACGCGGGCGCGGGCGATCGAGCCGTTCTTCTCGACGAAGCCCGTGGGGCGCGGGACGGGCCTCGGCCTGTCGATGGTGCACGGGCTCGCCGCGCAGCTCGGCGGCGGCCTCGGCATCGAGAGCGAGCCCGGACGCGGCACGAGCGTGCATCTCTGGCTGCCGCTCGATGGCGGCGCGGCGGCGGTCGCCGCCGATGCGGCCGAGACGCGCGCCCGCCCGTCCGCCGCGCGCGGCGTCGCGCTCGTGGTGGACGACGAGGATCTCGTGCGCATGACGGTGGCCGACATGCTCGTCGATCTCGGCTTCGAGGTGGTCGAGGCGGGCTCCGGCGAGGAGGCGCTGGCGATGATCCGCTCCGGCCGGCGCGCGGACCTCCTCGTGACCGATCATCTGATGCCGGGCATGAGCGGCGTCGACCTCGCGCGCGCGGCCCGCGCCGCACGCCCCGGACTGCCGGTTCTCGTCGTCTCGGGCTATGCCGAGGTCGAGGCGCTGGCCCCCGACCTGCCGCGCCTCGCCAAACCCTTCCGGCCGGCCGAGCTGACCGAGCGCGTCGATGCGCTCATGCGGGCGGAGGGGTAGAGGGGCGTCGGTGCTGCAACAGGTGTCGTCATCCTCGGCAGCGAAGCGGACCCGGGACTTCGACTATGGTCCGAGCGCGCATGCCGCGCTCGCTCCGGCAGCGATGATCGGTGAAACGCTCCACGAGAAGCGCTGATGCGCTACGAGAGCGTCGCCAGACGATATCCGATCAGAAAGAACGCGCCGTTCCACACCGCGCAGCCCGCGGCGACGAAGGGGGCCGAGGAGATCAGGCGCACCCCGCCGAGCCCCGCCGCCATCGGCGCGAGGAGGCGCACGGTGGGAACGCATTGCGCGAGCGCGATGGCGAGCCCGAGACCCGGGCTGCCCGGGGCGAGGGCGTCCAGCCAACGACGGGGGAGGACCGGAGCCCGCAAGTGCGCGATGCGCGAACCGGCGGAGCGTCTCAGTCCGAAGCCCCCGGCATGCCAGGCGCAGGCGCCGACGATCGAGCCGGCGACGCTCGCGCCGTAGCCGGCGAGCGGGTCGACCCACCCTTGCGCGGCGAGCGCCCCCAGGCCCGTCAGGAGCGCCGCCGATGGGACGACGATCACGAGACGCTCCAGCGTCATGATCCCGGCGACCGCCAGGAGCGCGAGGCACATCGCCTGCGCCGCGCCCCCGGACGGGAGGAGACCGAGGAGGTGCGCCGAGGACGTCGCGAGCTGCGCGATGCTCTCCATCGGACGCTCTTCAAGCGATCGCGACGGCCGGCGCGGCGATGCGCCTGCCGCGCGCCCCGAGCGCGATCGCGACGAGCGGCGGGGTCAGCCACAGGGCGATCGGCAGCGAGAGGGCGACGCCGCCGGCGATGGCGACCGCGAAGGGCGGCCAGAAGCCGCCGCCGGCCATGACGAGCGGCAGGAAGCCGCCGACCGTCGTGAGAGTCGTCGAGACGATGTGGCGCGAGGCGCGCACCACCACCTCGGCGATCGCCGCGACGTCGCCCGTGCGCGCCGCCTCGTCCTCGCGAATGGCGCTGATCACGATGAGAGCGGCGTTGATCGAGACGCCGATCGAGCCGATCGCGCCGATCAGCGCCTGGATGCCGAAAGGCATGTCGAGGAGCGCGAGCGCCAGGAGGCTCGCCCCGAAGGAGAGGCCGGCGGCGAGGAGCGCGACGAGCGCGAGGCGGAAGGAGAGGAAGGTGAGCACCACCGTCACGATGGTGAGCGTCACCACGAGGCCGAGGGTGGAGACGAGGTTGCGCACCGTCTCCGCGCGGGCGTCCGCATCGCCGCCGAAGGCGAGGCGATAGCCCTCCGGCAGCGGCAGCGCGCCCGCCTCGAGCCGCGCGCGCAGGACCCGCAGCGCCTCTTCGGGCAGGACGCCGTGGGCGAGGAAGGCCTGGACGCGGTTCATCCGCTCGCCGTCGCGGCGCAGGATCGGGCTCGCCGCGGGCTCGAGGGCGAGGGTCGCGAGGCCCGCAAGCGGGATGCCGGGGGCGAGCGCGCCGTCCGCGCCTCCCGCCGGCAGGGTCAGCGCGAGTGCTCGGATCGCCTCGAGATCGGCGCGCGCGCCGTCCCCCATGCGCACGCGCACGGGGATCTCCTCCGTGCCCTCGATCAGCGAGCCGCCGGTGGCGCCCTCGAGCAGACTCTCGAGCCGCCGCGCGGCGGTGCCGAGGTCGAGACCGGCGAGCCGCGCGGCATCCTCGTCGAGGGCGAGGACGAGCTTGGGTGCGCCGCCGTCGAGGCTCGCGCGGGTGTGGACGACGGGGCCGAGCTCCGCGAGGAGCCGGCGCGCCTCCATGCCGAGATCGCGCAGGACGGCGAGATCGGGGCCGAACAGGCGCAGCTCGACGGGCGCGCCGACCGGCGGCCCCTGCACGAGCCCGCGCACCAGGATCTGCGCCTGCGGCAGGGCTTCGTCGAGGGCGCGCTGGAGCGCGGGAACGAGCCGATCCGTCGCCGCCGGACCGCGGGTGAAGACGAGCGCCTCGGCAAAGCCCGGCGATCCGTCGCGATCGCCCTGCATGTTGTAGTAGAAGGACGGCGCGCTCTCGCCGATCACCCAATGGGCGGCAACGACGTCGCCGTCGGCGCGGATCAGCGCATCCGCCGCACGCGCGGCGCGCGCCGTCTCGGCGATCGCTGCGCCGGCCGGCAGCTCGACCTGGACGTAGAACTGGTCGCGGTCGACGCCGGGGAAGAATTGCGCGGTCAGCGTCGGCAGCGCGAGGAAGCCCGTGACGGGGATCGCGCCGACGACGAGGATCGCCGCGAGCCGATGGCGCAGCGACAGGGTGACGGAGGCCGAGAACAGCCGCCCGAGCGCGGGCAGGCTCACGCCCCCTTCGAGCAGCCCGCGCCGCCGCGCGCTGCCGTCGAGCAACCACCCCGCGAGCGCTGGGGCGAGGGTGAGCGCGGCGAGGAGCGAGGCGATCAGCATGACGATGACCGAGATCGCGATCGCGCCGACGAAGTCGCCGGCCGGCCCCGGCAGGGCCGCCATCGGCACGAAGGCGAGGATCGTCGTCACCGTCGAGGCGAGGAGCGGCACCGCCAGGCGTCGCACCGCCTCGCCGACCGCCGCCTGCGCCCCCTCCCCGCTCGCGATGCGTCGGCGGATCTCGTCCGTCGTCACGATGGCGGCATCGACGAGGAGGCCGAGGGCGACGATGAGCCCCGTCACCGACATCTGGTGGATCGGCACGCCGACCCGCTGCAGGATCGCGATCGAGACGAGCGCGGCAAAGGGGATCGTGAAGGCGACGACGAGGGCCGAGCGCCAGCCGAGCGTCACGAGGAGGACGCCCACCACGATCGCGATGCCGAGCGCGAGATTGGCCGAGAGCTCGGTCAGGCGGTCGCTCGTATAGCGCGCCTGGTCGAAGACGAGCCGCGCCTCGAGCCCCGCGGGCAATTCCGCCCGGAAGGCGTCGAGCGCCTCGGCGACCGCGCGCGACCAGACGTCGACCTGCCGATCGTTCTCCATGCGCGCGGCGACGAGCACGCCCGCGACCCCGTCGGACAAAGCGAGGGAGGATTGCGGCGAGCGGGTGGCGCGGCGCAATTCGGCGACGTCGCCGACGCGCAGGACCGCGCCGTCCGCCCCGGTCGCGATGGGGATCGCGCGGATGCGGGCGACGTCCTCGATGGCGCCGCGGATCTCGACGAGGAGGTCGCGTCCCTCGCCCCGCAGCTGGCCCGCGCGCACCTTGGCGTCGGCGGCGGCGATCGCGCGGGAGACGGCGTCGGGCGAGAGGCCGCGCGCGGCGAGGCGGTCGGGATCGACCGAGACGAGGATCTCCTCCTCGGGCTCGCCGTAGAGCCGCACGAGCCGCGTCTCCGGCACACGGCGCAGGCGATCCTGCAATTCCTCCGCGAGGCGGCGCATGAGCGCCGGCGGCGCCTCGACGCTCGTGCGGGGCACGAGCGCGACGATCGCGGTGAAGGCGCCGCCGCGCGTGGTGTCGACCTCCGGCGTGCCCGCGCCTTCGGGGAAGCTTCGGGCCGCGGCGGCGACCTCGTCGCGGATCTCGGCCCAGACGGTGTCGATGCGATCCTTCGCGATGAAGGAGGAGAGCTCGATCGCGATGGTCGAGATGCCGGTCGCGGAGGTGGAGGTGATGGTGTCGATCTCGGGCACGCGCCGCAGCCGCGCCTCGATCGCGTCCGTCACCTGCGCCTCGACGCGATCGGGCGCGGCGCCGGGAAAGGGCGTGATCACGGTCGCGAAGATGTTGGTGATGGTCGGGTCTTCCTGCCGGCCGATCGTGAGGAGCGCCGCCGCGCCGAGGGCGATCGCCGTCAGGAGGGCGAGCGCGAACAGGCGCGGCTCGCGGAAGAAGAGCGTGGTCATGAGGGCCTCCTCTCGGCCTCGGCTTCGGTGCTGAAGAAGGACAGCGCGACAAGACGAGCCGTCGCCGTCTCTCCTTCCCCTCAGGGGAAGGTGGCTCGGGACGCGAACAGCGTCACGAGACGGATGGGGTCTTTCGACCCGCAGGGTCGAAGGGGCGTCGGGCTTCTCCGTACGTACGGAGCTTTACGACGACGCCCCTTCGCAGCTTCGCTGCGAATGACCCCATCCGACCCGTCGCCTGCGGCGCCGGGCCACCTTCCCCTGAGGGGAAGGAGAGGCGGCGGCGCTCGCCCGCAACCCGATCCCCTATCGCCCACCGCCCTCGTGCAAGGCGACGCGCTGGCCGGGGGTGATGCGGTGGGGGCCGTCGGCGACGAGGGCGGTGCCCGGGGCGAAGGCTCCGCGGACGAAGGCGCGGGTGCCGGCCACGTGGAGCACCTCGACCGGCTCGCGGGCGACGCGCGCCCCCTCCCCGTCCGAGATCGCGACGAGCAGCGACCACAGCCCGCGGCGGCCTTCCGCGAGGCTCGCGAGCGGCACCCAGATGCCGGGCTCGTCGACCCGCCGCGGCACCGTCAGCGTGGCGATCTCGCCGGCGGCGGCGCCGCTCGGATGGTCGAGGTCGAGAAGAGCGGCGAGCGTGCGGGTCGCCCCGTCGAGATCGGGCCGCAGAGCGGTCAGGCGGGCGCGATGCAGCCGCCCGCCGATCTCCACGGAGACGCGCGCGCCGGGCGCGAGCCCCGCCGCGGCCTCCCGCGACAGGCCGATGCGCACGCGCTCCCGCCCGCTCTCGAGGATCTCGACCACCGCCGCACCCGGCGCGACGACCGCGCCCTCGTCGAGGCGGCGCGCGCCGATGGTTCCTGCGAAGGGCGCACGCAAGGTGGCCTTGTCGAGATCGACCGCGAGGCTCGCGAGCGCCGCCTCGATCTCGGCGAGCCGCGCCGTCTCGGCCCGCTCGGCGAGCCGGGCCTCGTCGAGGCGCTGGGCGGAGGCGTGGCCGCGGTCGGACAGAGCGTCCTGCCGCGCCAGCGTCAGCCGGGCGAGGTCGAGGGCGGCGCGCGCCTCCTCGCGCCTCGCCGACAGCCGCGCCTCCTCCGCCTCGAGGCTTCTCGTGTCGAGCCGCGCGATCACGGCGCCGGCCTCGACCCGCGCCCCCTCCTCGACCGCGACGGCGACGAGCGTGCCGGCGCGCTCGAAGGCGAGCAGCGTGCGGCGGGCGGGCTCGACGCGGCCCGCGAAGCGCTCCTCGATCTCGTAACCCGTCTCGGCGACGAGCCGCGTGGTCGCGACCGGGAGCGGCGTCGGCGGCTGCGCGCTCGCCTCGTTGCGCAAGGCGGCGCGCTCCTGGAAGGACGCGGTGGCGATGCCGGCCGCGCCGAGCGCCGCCACCACCGCGAGGCTCGCCCCTGCGAACCGGAGAAGGCGCGATCCAGTCTGTTCGGAAGCGGTGCTCATCGGGAACTCCCGTCCGCTCCGCCGCCGGGTTCGTGAGCGGAGCCGTCTGATCAATTTCGATACGATACCGTATCGTCTCCTGGACGTTATGCGAGACTGCTGGGTATCGTCAAGAGGGCGATGGGAAGAAAAGCGTGGAGCCGCTCACAGGCGCCGCACCAGTCCCACGGCGAGCGCCGGAAACCAGAGGAGCGCGAGGGGGACCGCGACGTCCTGGAGCGCCGCCGCCCCGGGGATCGCGACGCGCAGGCTCGTCGCAGCGAAGAGCGCGCCGATCGCGATACCGACCGGCCCGACCCAAGCGTGGCCGAGCCGCGCGAGCACGATCCCGGTGGCTACGAGCCAGAGCCCCGAGACGAGCTGCACTCCCAGGAGCTCGCCGAGGCTGCCGGCATAGGCGTTGAGCGCGACATAGGCGGTCTCGACGGCGATCCGAGCGGCGGCGTCGGGCGCCGCGGCGTGGAGGGCGGCGAGCTCGGGCATCGCGACGAGCCAGCGCACGATGCCGAGCATCTTGAGCAATCCCGCCGCGACGCCGAGCGCCGCCGCGGCGTCGACGAGCGGACACGAGACGCCGCGGGCGATCGCGTGGCTCCTCAGCGCGACGGCGAGCGGAACGAGGGCGAGGGAGACGAGCAGATAGAAGCCGTAGCCGATCTGCACGGCCCGCGGGCTCTGCGCGATCAGCGGCAGCACCTCGTGCGCGGGAAGCCTCAGGCTCCCCGGCCACCCGATCGCGGCGCCGAGCACCACGATCGGTACGAGGAAGAGGAGCGTCTGCGCGAGCGCGAGGCCGGCGAGGACGGATGTGTCGCGGCGCAGCGGCGCCGTCTGGAAAGCAAGAGCGGTCATGGGAGGTCTCCGGCGAGATCGGGAGGTCAGGCAAAGGCGGGTTGCGCGGCAGTACCGGGCTGCGCCGCGTCGGCGAGGCCGAGCGTGCGGGCGAGCGCCTGGTCGAGCGGCGTGTGCGGCTCGGGGCCGATCAGGCGCTCGAGCGCGGCATTGTCGAGGGCGAGCGGGTGGCGGAAGAGCCAGGCCATCTCGACGACCTCGCGCAGGAAGGGCGAGAACGGCGCGGCGAGCCGCACGAGGGCCCACGAGAACCGCTTCGTCTTAAGGTCGCGGCCGAGCACGCGGGCGGCGGCCTGCGCGAAGGCGACGCCGCGCGTGTCGTAATGCCCGGCGAAATGCAGGAGCGTGAAGGGGGCGAGCGTCTCGCGCCGGTCGACGAGCCGCGCGAAGGCCTCCGCGAGATCGGGCACGTAGGCGAAGGCGTGCCCAATGCCGGGCGGCGAGAGCCGCGTGAACGCGCGCGCCTCGCGGCCGCCCTTCAGGATCGCTTGCGCGAGCCAGGAACTCTCGACGCCGGGCCCGAAGAAGTCGCCCGCACGCAGGGCGATCGTGCGCACCCCGCGCGCCCGCGCCGCCTCCTCGAGCAGCGTCTCCATCTCGAGCCGCACGCGGCCCTTCTCGGTCGCGGGACGGCGCGGGGTCGCCTCGTCGACGCGAGCCGGCGCGCGCTCGTCGAAGACGTAGACGTTGCCCGGAAACAGGATCGTCGCCCGGTGCGCGGCGGCCGCCTCGATCGTCGAGGCGAGCATCGGAAGCGCCTCCTCGCGCCAGCGGCGATAGCCCGCCGGGTTGACGCCGTGGACGATCAGGCTCGCCCCCGCCGCCGCGGTCGAGACCGCTCGCGCATCCCGCGCGTCCCCGATCGCGACCTCGACGGGAAAGCCGAACCGTGCCGGATCGAGCGGGCGTCGGGAGAGCGCGCGGATGCGGAAGCCGCGCGCGGCGAGGCGAAAGGCGATCGCGCCGCCGATCGCGCCGGTGATGCCGAGGACGAGGGCGATCGGGGCGTCTCGGGGCGGGGTGGTCGCGGTGTCGTTCATTGCGGCCTCTCTGGCTGGGGTGGCGATGACCGGACGATGCCGCGCTCCCTCACCAGAAGAAATTGCCGATCTTCGTAGGCCTGCTATACATCCGCGTATGGCCTCGCTCCCCGATTGGACCCTCGTCCGCTCCTTCCTCGCCTGCCTGCGCGAAGGCAGCCTCTCGGGCGCGGCGCGCGCGACGCGGCTCACCCAGCCGACGATCGGGCGCCACGTCGCCGAACTCGAGGCCACGCTCGGCACGGCCCTCTTCACGCGCTCCCCGAGCGGCCTCGTGCCGACGCCGGCGGCGGAAGCGCTTCGTGGCCATGCCGAGGCCATGGAGGCCGCGCTCGGCGCCCTCGTCCGCACCGCCGAGGCGAGCGCGGACGACACGCGCATCGCCGGACCCGTGCGCATCGCGGCGAGCGAGATCGTCGGCGTCGAGGTGCTGCCGCCGATCCTGGCGGGCCTGCGGGCGCGCCACCCGCACATCGTCTTCGAGCTGTCGCTCTCGAACCGCGCCGACGATCTCCTGCGCCGCGACGCGGACGTCGCGGTGCGCATGTTCCGCCCGAGCCAGGACGGGCTCGTGGCCCGCCGGGTCGGCACGCTGGGGCTCGGTCTCTACGCGCATCGCGATCATCTCGCCCGCTTCGGCGTGCCCGACAGCCTCGAGGCACTGCCCCGCCACCACCTGATCGGCTTCGACCGGGACGATCGCTCGGCCCGCGCGGTCGTCTCCGGCAGGGTCGCGCTCGCGCGCGAGGATTTCGCCTTCCGCTGCGACGCGGACCTCGCCCAGCTCGCGGCGGTGCGCGCGGGCCTCGGGATCGGCGTCGTGCAGCATGCGATCGCCGCGGGCGAGCCGGATCTCGTGCCCGTCCTGCCCGGCGCCTTGCCGCTCGCGCTCGAATGCTGGGTCGTCGCCCACGAGGACCAGCGCGAGCGTCCGATCGTGCGTGCGACGATCGACGCGCTCGCCGAGGGGCTCGCGCGGCATGCGGCCAAGGGGGCGGGCGCGAGGGTCTGAGAGCGGCGCCCTCTGCCTCCCGTCAGCGGGCGCGCGCGCCGCCCGAGGCCCCGACGATCTCGCCGACCACCGTCCGCACATGAGCGTCGAAGGCCTGGACGAGGCTCTTCTTCGTGGTTCGCAGCGGGTGGATCAGGCAGAAGGCGTGATCGACGGGCACGTCGAAGGGACGCGTCACGAGGCTCTCGCCGGCTTCCGCGCGGGCGAGGAGCGCGTTCGCGATCGTCACGCCGATCCCGCGCGCGACGAGCTCGCAGGCGGCGGCGACGGCCTGAGTCTCGACGACGATCCGCGGCCGCAGGCGGGCCTGCTCGAAGGCCTGATCGAGCTGGACGCGGAAGGGCCGGTTGCGGCCGAGCAGGATCAGCGGAAAGCGCGCCACGTCGAACGGATCGAGGCGCCGGGCCGACGCGAGCGGGTGGTCGGCGGGCATGATCACGTCCGTGCCGACGCGCGCGAGCACGCTCGCGCCGACGGCGGGATGCTCGACGGGCGCCTTGACGAGGCCCACATCCGCCCGCCCCATCGCGACCGCGTTGAGCGTCTCGTGGTAGGACATGATCTCGACGGCGATGCGCAGGTCGCGGTGGTCGGCGAGCAGCCGGTCGATCGCCGGCGCGAAGACGCGGCGTACGATGCCGTTCGGCGCCGCGACGACGAAGGGCGGCCCGCCGGCGCCGTTCGTCTCGAGCGCGTCCATGCCGGAGAGGAGGCCCTCCACCTCCGGCAACAGCATCTCGGCCGCCGCGCGCGCGACGAGGCGCCCGTTGGCGCGGTCGAACAGCGTCTCGCGGCGCGCGGCCTCGAGCTCGGCGAGGAGGCGGGAGACGGAGGGCTGCGAGATCGCGAGCGCCTGCGCCGCCGCCACCGTCGAGCCGTGCTGCATCAGCGCGCGAAACGCCCGCAAATGCCTGACCTCGATGCTCATGGCCATTCGTCCCGCGAATAGGGCAGCTTGCCTTCTTCATAAGATTGCACAGCCCAGCGGCCGCCGCCATCCTCGTCCTGTCGCTGCGGCACGTCCTTGCTCCTCAAGGAGATCGCGCCGCGCGGCGATCGGCTCGCTTCGTCGCGGGGAGGTGATACGGGTGGTCTTCGTACTCCGACGCCTATTCCAGGCCGCATTCCTGGTCGTCGTGATGTCGGTGCTCGTCTTCGCCGGCCTCTACGCGATCGGCAACCCCGCCGACATCCTGATCGACCCCGACGCGACCCAGGCCGAGCGCGCTCGGCTCATCGCCCAGCTCGGCCTCGACCGACCCTTCCACGAGCAATATTTCGTCTTCGTCGGCAACGTGCTCGCGGGCGAT
Source organism: Salinarimonas sp. (assembly GCF_046292825.1). GTDB lineage: Bacteria > Pseudomonadota > Alphaproteobacteria > Rhizobiales > Beijerinckiaceae > Salinarimonas. Next base: position 30,591 of record NZ_JBKBQG010000040.1, read on the forward strand.
TTCGGGACCTCCTTCGTCTACAACCGACCCGCGCTCGGCCTCATCCTCGAGCGCATGCCCGCGACGCTGGAGCTCGCCTTCGCGGCGATCGTGCTCGCGGTCGGCATCGGCCTGCCGCTCGGCATCTATGCCGGGCTCGCGCCGACCAGCGCGGCAGGGCGCGGCATCATGGCGGGCTCGATCCTCGGCTTCTCGGTGCCGAATTTCTGGCAGGCGATCGTCCTCATCATGGTCTTCTCCGTGATGCTCGGCTGGCTGCCGGTGTCCGGGCGCGGGGAGGTGGGCGAGTTCCTCGGCATCCGCTCGAGCCTGTTCACCCTCGACGGCCTGCGCCACATCGCGCTGCCGGCGATCAATCTCGCGATCGGCCACATGGCGCTCGTGATCCGCCTCGCGCGCTCGGGCTATCTCGAGGTGCAGTCGCAGGATTTCGTGCGCTTCGCCCGCGCCAAGGGCCTGCGCGAGCGGCGCATCGTCCTCGTGCACATCCTGCGCAACATCCTCATCCCGATCGTCACCGTGGTCGGCATGTCGCTCGGCGGGCTCATCGCCTTCGCGGTGGTGACGGAATCGATCTTCGCCTGGCCGGGCATGGGCAAGCTGATCATCGACTCGATCCGCCTCCTCGATCGCCCCGTCGTCGTCGCCTACCTGATCGTGGTCGTGATGATCTTCATCGTCATCAACCTCCTCGTCGACCTTCTCTACTCGCTGATCGACCCCCGCATCCGGCTCGACGGAGGCTCGCGATGACCGCCACCTCGCAGCCCCCCGTGGAGACGCGCGTCGAGACGCCGACGCCGCAGAGCCGCCCGCCCGAGAATCCTTGGCGGAGGGTCGCGCGCGACTTCTCGCGCAACCGCATCGCGCTCGGCGCGCTCGTCGTCCTCGTCGCGATCGTCGCCGCGGCCTTCCTCGCCCCGCTCATCGCGCCGCAGGACCCCTACGACCTGCGCAATCTCGACATCATGGACAGCCGCCTGCCGCCGGGCGAGGCGGGCTTCTCCGGGCAGACCTATTGGCTCGGCACCGACGGGCAGGGCCGCGACATGCTCTCGGCGATCCTCTACGGCCTGCGGATCAGCCTCTCGGTCGGCTTCATCGCCTGCGCGGCGGCGCTCGCGATCGGCCTCTCGGCGGGTCTCGCGGCGGCCTATTTCGGCGGGCGGACCGACACCGCGATCATGCGGCTCGTCGATCTCCACCTCGCCTTCCCGCCGATCCTCGTCGCGCTGATCCTGCTCGCGATCCTCGGGCGCGGCGTCGACAAGATCGTCATCGCGCTCGTCATCGTGCAATGGGCGACCTTTGCGCGCGTCGCCCGCGGCGCGGCCTTGAGCGAGCGCGAGCGGGAATACGTCGAGGCGGCGCAGATCCTCGGCCTGTCGCGCCCGCGCATCCTGTTCGGCCATCTCCTGCCGAATTGCCTGCCGCCCCTGATGGTGCTGTTCACGGTCGAGATCGCGAGCGCGATCGCACTCGAGGCGACGCTGAGCTTCCTCGGGGTGGGCCTGCCGGCGACGCAGCCCTCGCTCGGCCTCCTCATCGCCAACGGCTTCCAGTTCGTGCTCTCGGGCCAGTACTGGATCAGCCTCTTCCCCGGCATCGCGCTCCTGATCCTGATCGTCGCGATCAATCTCGTCGGCGACCAGCTCCGCGACGTGCTCAACCCGAGGAACATCCGATGAGCCTACTCGCGGTCGAGAACCTCGCCACCCATTTCTTCACCGATGCCGGGATCGTGCGCTCGGTCGACGGCGTGAGCTTCCGGGTCGATCGCGGCGAGGTGCTCGCCGTGGTCGGCGAGAGCGGATCGGGCAAGTCGGTCACCGGGCTCTCGGTGATGGGCCTGATCGAGGAGCCCGGACGCATCGTGGAGGGCAGCATCCGCTTCGACGGCACCGAGCTCGTCGGGCTGGCGCGCGAGGAGATGCGGCGGCTGCGCGGGGCGCGGATCGCGATGATCTTCCAGGACCCGATGATGACGCTCAACCCGGTCCTGCGGATCGACGCGCAGATGGTCGAGACGGTGCTCGCCCACCGCGCGATGCCCCGCGCTGAGGCATGGGCGCTTTGCCGCGACACGCTCGGCGAGGTGGGCATTCCGAGCCCCGACGAGCGGATGCGCGCCTATCCCCACCAGTTCTCCGGGGGCATGCGCCAGCGCGTCGCGATCGCCATCGCGCTCCTCAACCAGCCCGAGCTGATCGTCGCCGACGAGCCGACGACGGCGCTCGACGTCACGATCCAGGCCCAGATCCTCCATCTGATGCAGACCCTCGTCGAGGAGCGCGGGCTCGGGCTCGTCTGGATCACGCACGATCTCTCCGTCGTCACCGGCTTCGCCGACCGCGTCGTCGTGATGTATGCGGGCGAGGTCGTCGAGGAGGGGGCGGTCGCCGACATCGTCGAGGCGCCGCGCCATCCCTATACGAGCGGCCTGATCGGCTCGGTCCCCTCGCGCAACCGCCCCGGCGCGCGGCTCGCGCAGATCCCGGGCTCGGCGCCCTCGCCGCTCGCACGGGGCGAGGGCTGCCGCTTCGCGCCGCGCTGCGCGCATCGGATCGCGGCCTGCGCGGTCCACCCGCCCCTCGAGAGCGTGGGCGACGGCGCGGTGCGCTGCGTGCGCCATCGCGAGCTCGCGCCGCTGCTCGCCGCCCCCGACATGTCCGCGCGGGGTCTGTCCGCATGACCGATCTCCTGACCATCGACGGCGTCTCGAAGCGCTTCGAGAAGAAGCTCGACCTCGCCGCCCGCCTCGCCCGCCGCCTCGGCGCGCCGGTGTCGGACCGCGTCGTGCACGCGCTCGACGGCGTCTCCTTGGGCATCGCGCGCGGCGAGGTCGTCGGGCTCGTGGGCGAATCCGGCTGCGGGAAGTCGACGCTCGGGCGCGTCGTCGCCGGCATCCACGCCCCGAGCGAGGGGCGCGTCCTCTGGGAGGGCCGCCCGGTCAAGCGGGCGGATCGGCTGAAGATCCAGATGGTCTTCCAGGACCCGATGTCCTCGCTCAACCCGCGCCACCGCATCGACCGCGTGATCGGCGAGGCGCCGCGGGTGCACGGCCTCGTGGCGGCGCGCGAGGTCGACGGCTTCGTGGCGGACCTCCTGCGCAAGGTCGGGCTCGATCCCGCCTATCGCACGCGCTACCCTCACCAATTCTCCGGCGGCCAGCGCCAGCGTATCGCGATCGCCCGCGCGCTCGCGGTCGATCCGTCGCTGATCGTCTGCGACGAGGCGGTCTCGGCGCTCGACGTCTCGGTCCAGGCGCAGGTGCTCAACCTGTTCATGGACCTGCGCGAGGAGCTCGGGCTCACCTACCTGTTCATCAGCCACGATCTCGGCGTCGTCGAGCACATCGCCGACCGGGTCGTCGTGATGTATCTCGGCCGCGTGGTCGAGGCGGCGCCGAAATCCGAGCTCTACGCACGCCCGCTCCACCCCTACGCGCAGGCGCTGCTCGAGGAGGTGCCGCGCCTGACCAAGGGCAAGCGCCGCTATCGGCCGATCCAAGGCGAGATCCCCTCCCCGCTCGCGCCGCCGAGCGGCTGCCATTTCCATCCGCGCTGCCCGCTCGCCGACGCGCATTGCCGCGCCGTCCGGCCCGCCTTGCGGGAGATGGGTCCCGGGCGCGTCGTCGCCTGCCACAAAGCCTGAAGAACCAGAGACGGGAGAGAACACGATGAGAAGCCTTCGCACCCTCGCCTGCGCCTCCGCGCTCGCCCTGTGCCTCGCGCTGCCGGCCTCCGCGCAGAGCCTCACGGTGGGCCTCGCCGCGCCGCCGAGCTCGATGGACCCGCATTTCGCGACGACCGGCCAGAACCAGCAATTGGCCATGGTGATCTACGATCGCCTCGTCCATCTCGACGAGAACGGCCAGTTCGTGCCGGGCCTCGCCACCGAATGGGAGATCTCGGAGGACCGGCTGACCTGGACCTTCACGCTGCGCGAAGGCGTCGTCTTCCACGACGGCAGCCCCTTCGGCGCGCAGGACGTCGCCTTCACCTTCGAGCGCATCCCGCAGGTGCCGAACAGCCCCGCCCCCTTCACCCAGCGCCTCGCCGCGATCGAGGCGGTCGAGACGCCCGACGAGCGCACGGTCGTGATCCGCACCGGCGAGCCCGCCCCCGGCCTCCTGACCGACCTCTCGACGATCTACATCGTCTCGCACGCGATCGGCGAGGCGGCGAGCGCCGATTTCGACCAGGGCCGCGCCGCGATCGGCACGGGGCCCTACCGGATGGTGTCCTACAGCCCGGGCGAGCGGCTCGTGATCGCCCGCAACGACGATTATTGGGGCGAAGTGCCCGATTTCGAGGAGATCACGATCCGCTTCCTCGACAACGCCGCCTCCCGCGTCGCCTCCCTGCAGGCGGGCGAGGTCGCCTTCATCGACGCGGTGCCGCCGAACGATCTCGAGCGCCTCGCGGCGATGCCGCAGGTCGAGGTGGTCACGGCGCCTTCCGCGCGCATGGTCTATATCGGCCTCGATCAGGGCGGCGACACGACCCCGCAGGTGCGCGGGCTCGACGAGAATCCCTTCCTCGACCGGCGGGTGCGCGAGGCGCTGTCGCTCGCGATCAACCGCGAGGCGATCGTCGATCGCATCCAGTTCGGCTCGGGCGCGCCCGCGGGGCAGTTCGCCCCCGAGGGCGTCTTCGGCCACGACCCGGAGATCGCCGCGCCCGCCTTCGACCTCGACCGCGCCCGCGCGCTCCTCGAGGAGGCGGGCATCGGCGAGGGCTGGGGGCTGACGCTGCACGGGCCGGCGGGTCGCTACGTCAACGACACCGACGTGCTCTTGGCGGTCGGGCAGATGTGGTCGCGGCTCGGCATCGACGTCGAGGTCGAGAACGTGCCGGCCAACGTCTATTTCGGCCGCGCCACCGCCCGCGAGTTCTCCGCCTTCCTCGTCGCCTTCGGCATCACGACGGGCGAGAGCAGCCTCGCGCTGCGCAACGTGCTCGCGACCTACGACGAGGATCGCGGCTGGGGCTCCAACAACCGCTTCCGCTATTCGAGCCCGGATTTCGACGCCGCCCTCGAGCGGGCGCTCGCCGCCTTCGACGACGACGAGCGCGAGGCGGCTCTGCGGGAGGCGGCGCGGATCGCGGCCGACGACGTGGCGCTCGTGCCCCTCTATTGGGAGGGCAACAATTGGGCGGTGCGCGAGGGCCTGAGCTTCGTCCCGAGCCCCGACGGGCGCTCGCTGATGACGAACCTGCGTCGCGATTGAGGGGGCGGAGCCGATGCCGGTCGCGGCGGAGATGAGACGCGAGCGCGTGCTGCGCGACGTCATGGTGCCGATGCGCGACGGGGTGCGGCTCGCGACCGACGTCTTCCTGCCCGAGGGCGCGGGCCCCTGGCCCGTGCTCCTCGAGCGCACCCCCTACGACAAGAGGGCCGCGCGCGCGAACGAGTACACGCGCGCGCACCCCGACATCTTCGGCCGCGAGGAGCTGGCGGGCTTCTTCACGGCGGCGGGCTTCGCGGTGGTCTTCCAGGATTGCCGCGGCCGCTACGGCTCCGAGGGCACCTTCGTCAAGTACCGCGCCGAAGCCGAGGACGGCTACGACACGCTCGCCTGGCTCGTGCGCCAGCCCTGGTGCGACGGGGGGATCGGGACGATGGGCATGTCCTATTCGGCCCACACCCAGATGGCCGCCGCCGCCCTCTCGCCGCCGGGTCTCGCGGCGATGGTCGTCGATTGCGGCGGCTTCTCGAACGCCTATCAGGGCGGCATCCGCTTCGGGGGCGCGCTCGAGCTCAAGCAGGCGACCTGGGCCTATCGCCACGCGCGGCGCTCGCGCGCGGCCAAGGACGATCCGCGCGTCGCAGCGGCGCTCGATGCGGAGGACATCGCCGATTGGTTCGCGCGCATGCCCTGGCGGCCGGGCCATTCGCCGCTCGCCGCCGCCCCCGAATACGAGGGCTTCCTCTTCGATCAATGGCGCCGGGTCCTGTTCGACGACCACTGGACGATCCCCGCGCTCTACGCGCAGGGCCATTACGACGCGATGCCGCGCGTGCCGTCCGTCCACCTCTCGGGCTGGTACGACCCCTATGCGCGCACGGCGGTGGAGAACTTCGTCGGGCTCTGCGCACGCGGGCACGACGCGCAGCTGATCCTCGGCCCCTGGACGCACGGCGCGCGCTCGCGAACCTATGCCGGCGACGTCGATTTCGGCCCCGACGCCACGTTCGAGAGCGGGACCGGCGCGGATTTCGTCGCCTGGCGCATCGCCTTCTTCGAGCGTCGCCTGCGGGGCAAGGCAAGCGAGCCCGAGCCGTCGGTGCGGGTCTTCGTGATGGGCGGGGGCTCGGGGCGGCGCAATGCGGAGGGTCGGCTCGATCATGGCGGCTCCTGGCTCGCCTGCACGCGCTGGCCGCCGGAGGAGAGCCGCCCGCTCGCGCTCTACCTCCAGCCCGACCATCGCCTCGCCCCGCGCCCCGCGCGAGGTGCTGCCGCCCACCGGCTCGTCGCCGACCCGGACGATCCCGTGCCGACGATCGGCGGGCCGATCACGTCGGGGGCGCCCGTCATGGAGGGCGGCGCCTTCGACCAGCGCGAGGATCCCCGCTTCTTCGGCTGCCGCGTGCCCGGCCGAGCGATCGCCGAGCGCCCGGACGTCCTCGTCTACGAGTTCCCGATCGAGGACGAGCCGCTCACGATCGTCGGGGACGTGTCGGTGACGCTCTTCGTCTCCTCCGACCGGCCGACGACGGATTTCGCCGCGAAACTCGTCGACGTCCACCCGCCGAGCGCGGATTATCCGCAGGGCTTCGCCATGAATCTCTGCGACGGCATCCTGCGCGCGCCCTTTCGCGCGGGCTTCGATCGGCTCGTGCCGCTCGAGCCGGGGGCGGTGGTGCCGATCGTCGTGCAGCTCTATCCGACCGCCAACCGCTTCATGCCGGGCCACCGCCTGCGCCTCGAGATCGCCTCCTCGAACTTCCCCCGCTTCGACGTCAACCCGAACGACGCGCCCGGCGAGGACCTCTCTCCCCATCGCCACCGCGCGACGAACGCCGTCCATGTCGGCGACGCCTTCCGCTCGCGCCTGTCGCTGCGCGTGCTGCCGCGTTAGGGGCGGCGCGTCGTGGTCACGGATGGGATCGACGCCGGCCGCACGATGCCTCGTCATCTCCTTCCCTTCAGGGGCTAGGAGATTTACACGTCTTGATCTGCGCTGGGGAAGGAGATGACGAGGCGTTGCCGCTCTCCTCGCCCGAAAGATCGCAACGCCCTCGTATAGTCTCTACGCCCGTCATTCCGGGGCGCGAAGCGAGCCCGGAACCCAGAACCCCGACGTCTGATGAGCAGCCTATAGGCTGCGTCCACCGAACGATCCACGTTCAGCTGTCGTGCAACGAGCGCGCATGCGCGCTCGAACCGACGTCGGGAGTCTGGGTTCCGGGCTCGCTTCGCGCCCCGGAATGACGGCGGTGGAGAAATGTCCAGCCCGCGGGCCGCTGTCGTCCAACGCATGTGCAAGAACGGCGACGTGTGCACTCCGTAGCCCCCAGGGGAAGGTGAGCGGGCGGCGCGGATGTCGATCCGCCCTCCGCTCTTGCATTGCGCGCGCGCGAACGCGATATTCGCGACACGATACCGGGCCGTCTCGCATCCCGCGGCGGCGGCGCGCAGAAGAAGAACGGGACGCGGAGGGCGCTCATGACCGACGCCGTGACGGAAGCCATGGACGATGCCGTCGACGAGGACGCCGCGCGGCGCCCCGGCAGACGGCTCGACCCCGACAAGCGACGCGCCATCCTCGACGCGGCACAGAGCGTGTTCCTCGCCGCCGGCTTCGAGGGCGCGAGCATGGACGAGGTCGCGCGCATCGCCGGCGTCGGCAAGATGACGGTCTACCGCCATTTCGGTGCGAAGGACGCGCTCTACGAGGCGATGCTGCGCGAGGTCTGCGGCGCGATGGTGCCCATGGCCGAGGTGCCGCACGGCGCGAGTCTCGCGGAGGAGGCGGGGATCCTCGCGGACGCCTTCGTCGCCCTCGTCACGGAAGGCTTCCGGCTCTCCACCTACCGGCTCGCGATGGCGGAGGGGGAGCGATCGGGGGCGATGCCGCGGCTGTTCTATCACGGCGCGGTGCTGCCGCTCGTCGAGCATGTCGCCAAGCGCCTGCGCGCCCATGCGCCGGTTCTCGATCCGCTGCACGCGCGCGACCTCGCCGGCATGTTCCTGCAGATGGTGCAGGGGCCGGCCATGCTGCGCCTCCTGATGGGCATCGACGCGGCGCCCGACGAGGCCGCCTTCGCCCGGCAGCGGCGGATGGCGATCGCGTTCCTCGAGCACGAGGTCGCGGCGGCGGCGCGCTGAGGCGCCGGCTTGAGCGCGGCACCCCAGTACCACATCCCCCGAACCCCTTCCACCCAAACCCTTTGCGCCCTCCCCTCCTCGCGCGAAACCGCTTGACGCGGCCCCCGCGCGCGACTACACGTCCGCCGTCGCCGCCGGGTCCTCCCGGCGGCAAGTCGTTTCGGAACGGGGCG
>NZ_JBKBQG010000041.1:0-38804 GCF_046292825.1 Salinarimonas sp.
GGCCACCCTCCCCTACGGGGAGGGATTCGCGCGCCCATCCCTCCCCGTAGGGGAGGGTGGACTTTCGAGGCGTGAGCCGAGAAAGGCCGGGTGGGGCCCGGGTGGAGATGATCCTGCAAGCGTCGGGCCCCACCCGACCTCCGTCGCTTCGCTCGGAGGCCACCCTCCCCTAGGGGTAGGGATGGGAGAGGGAGACATCACCCTCGAGCATGTCGTCCACACGCTCGCCACCGTCTCGAAATCCGATCTCCCCGCCCGCCTCGCCGAATTCCTCGACGCGCTCGACGAGACCGGGCGCTGGGCGCTCCTGAAACTCATCACGGGGTCCCTGCGCATCGGCGTCTCGGCGCGGCTCGCCAAGACGGCGCTCGCGGAATTGGGCGACGTCGCGCCCGACGACGTGGAGGAGGTCTGGCACGGGCTCGTGCCGCCTTACTCCGACCTGTTCGCCTGGGTCGAAGGGCGCGGCGAAAAACCCGTCTCGCGCGACCCCGCCCCCTTTCGCCCGCCGATGCTCGCCCATCCGCTCGAGCTCGAGGATTTCGAGAAGCTCGACGCCGCCGAATTCGCGGCCGAGTGGAAATGGGACGGCATCAGGGTGCAGGCGGTGGGCGGGAGCGACGGGGAGCGCGGCGTGGTGCGGCTCTATTCGCGCACGGGCGAGGACGTCTCGACCGCCTTCCCCGATCTCGTGACCGCGCTCGCCGGGCTGGAGGCGGCGATCGACGGGGAACTCCTCGTCCTGATCGACGGGCGCGTGCAGAGCTTCAACGTCCTCCAGCAGCGCCTCAACCGCAAGAGCGTCTCGAACGCGCTGATGCGCAAATATCCCGCCCATCTGCGCGCCTACGATCTCCTCGCGGAGGGCGGCGAGGATCTGCGCGCTCTGCCCTTCGCCGAGCGCCGCGCGCGGCTCGAAGCCTTCGTCGTGCGCCACGAGCTGCCCTGTCTCGATCTCTCCCCGCAGGTGCCTTTCGCCGATTGGGAGGCGCTCGCCGGCGCCCGCGGCGATCCCGCCGCGCACGGGGCGGGCGCGGATGCGGAGGCGGTCGAGGGGGTGATGGTCAAGCGCGTCGACAGCGCCTACGTGCCGGGGCGGCCGAAGGGCCTCTGGTTCAAGTGGAAGCGCGAGCCGTTTACGGTCGACGCGGTGCTGATGTACGCGCAGCGCGGCCACGGCAAACGCTCGTCCTTCTATTCGGACTACACCTTCGGCGTCTGGCGCGCGGGGGCGGGCGGGGAGGAGCTGGTGCCCGTCGGCAAGGCCTATTTCGGCTTCACCGATGCCGAGCTCGCCGAGCTCGACCGCTTCGTGAGAAACCACACCAGAGCCCGGTTCGGGCCCGTGCGCGAGGTCGTGCACACGATGGAGACGGGCCTCGTGCTCGAGATCGCCTTCGAGGGCCTGCAGCGCTCGACGCGTCACAAATCTGGGCTCGCGATGCGCTTCCCGCGCGTGTCGCGCATCCGCTGGGACAAGCCTACGGCGGAAGCCGACCGCATCGAGACGCTCGAAGCGATTCTCGCCAAGGGCGAGACGCAGCGCCACCCGGCCGGGTGAGCCCGCCTCAGGCGGCCTCGCCGATCGTGCGCTTGAAGCGGATCGCCGCGTCGCCGAACGCGGCCGCCGCGTCGGCGACGTCGCGCGCGAGCGTGCCCATCGTCTCGACGACATCGGCGGAGAGGCTCGTCGAGCGGCCCTCCTCGAAGGCCGCGAGCGCGCGCTCGTAGGCGATCAGCGCGCGGTCGAGGGCGTGGGCCTGGTCCTCGGCGGCGGTGCCCATCACCGCCTCCTCGACCGCGAAGGCCGCCTCCTCGTCGGGCACGCCGAGCGCGCGCAGGCGCATGCACAGCACGTCGACCACGTGCCGGCACCAGCGCTCGCGCTGGAAGAAGGCGCAGGTGCAATCGACCCGCAAGCTCCCGCCGGCGCCGCGCGTCACCCGCACGCGATGCGCGTGCCCCTCGATGCCCGTGACGTCGAGCGCCACGGCGTCGCGCGCGAGATCGTTCCTCGTCAGCATGCGATTCACCCCCACTTTTTCGCAGAGTGACGCCTTTGCGGCCCGCGCTCAAGCGCGCCGTTCGGCGCATGCACCGGCGATGGCGCACTCAGCGGCGGCGCGCGACCTCGCCTTCCGCGTCGCGGGCGCGGGGGAGAACGGCTGCCGGCTCCGCGGCCTCGACCTTCGCGGCGGGCGCCTCCTGCGCGGCCGCGGCTCCGTTCGCGGCCTCGATGCTCGGCGCGCGCTGTTGCGCCGGGCCGCTGCGGACCGGGCGGGCGGCGCGGCCCGGTCCCTTGTCGTTCCCCTTGCCCGTGTCGACGGCGCGCGGACCGTCGCGGCGCGCGGGCTCGTTCGTCCCACGCGAGCTCGTCGTGCGGCCGCGCAGATCGGCGATCTCCCGCTCGATGCGCGCGCGTCCTTCGCGGGCGGCGCCGAGCGCACCTTCGAGGGCGGACTTGTCCGCCTTGAGCATCTCGATGCGCTCGTTGAGCGCGAGGAGCGCGCTCTCGTGGGTCGCCTCGCGGCTCGCGTCGCGGGCGGCGAGCGCCTCCACCCGCGCCGAGAGCCGGGCCGCTTCGGCCTGCGCCGCCTCGAGCGCGGTCTCGGCCTCGATGGCGCGGCGGCTCTCGGCGTCACGCGCCACCTCGACCTCGCGCAGGCGCGCCTGAGCCGCGTCGGCCTCGGCGGAGCGCCGCTCGGCGCGGGCCTCGGCTTCCGCGAAGCGGCGATCGAGCACCTCCCCGCGCGCCTGCTCGTCGGCGAGCGCCTTTCGGGTGTCGGCGACGAGCGCCCGCTCCTCGGCGAGGGCCTCGCGGATGCGCGCGAGATGGCGCTCGAGCTCGTCGGCACGCGTGGTCTGCGTGGCGAGCCGCGTCTCGAGATCGGAGATCGCGATGCGCTTGGCGTCGATGTCCTGCAGGGCGGCGTCGTGACGCTCCGTGAGGTCGGCATGGGCCGCGCGCAGGGCGGCGAGGGTCTCGCGGGTGTCGGCGAGGTCGCCGCGGGTGTCGAGGAGGTCGGCCTGCGTGCCCGAGAGGCTCGACCGGGTCGCCTCGAGATCGGCCTCGAGCGTCGCGATCCGCGCCTCGCGCGCGGCGAGGGTGCGCTCGAGCTCGTCGATGCGCACGGCGCGGCGGCCGAGTTCCGCGCGGTCCCCCTGCCGCTCGGCGAGGACGGCGTCGACGCGCTGCTCCAGCCGGCGCTCGCGCAGAGCGAGTTCCGCGCGCAGGTGGTCGCGCTCGGCATTGAGCTCGGAGAGCGAGCGCGGGAGCAGCGCCTCCATGCGCCGACGCGCCAGCCGCTCCGCCCGCGCGCCCACGGCCGGAACCATGAGGAGCGCGAGGAACGCCGCTGCGAGCGCGCCCAGCGCGATGTACATTGCGGCTTCGATCACGCCTCGCCTTTCCACTCCCGACCCGAAAGCGATACGGCAAACGCACGAAGGATGCCAGCGGTGGCAAGAGACCTGCGCGTTTTCTCGGACGTGTCCCCCGCGCCACGCGCGCGGCGCGCGATCAGAACGGGTTCCAGGTCGGCCTGTCGGTGAATTTCAGATATCCGAGGTTGATCCCGAGCCGCGCGCCGACGCCGGCTCGGATCGGCACGACGAGCATCTGGTCCGCCATCAGGGCCGTCATCCCGAAGCCTGCGACGATATAGGCCGAGCCGTCCACCCCGACGAAGCGTCGGAACAGGCTCGAGGTCGAATCGAGATTGTAGACGAGCATCATCGTGCGCGCGCCGTCGCCGCCGACGTCGAAGCCGAGCGTCGGGCCTTGCCAGAAGATCGTGTGCTGGCCGGCATTGCGGGTGTAGAGCGTGCCCTCGCCGAAGCGCAGCCCGCCGAAGAAGGCGCCGGACGCCTCCTGGCCGAGGATGTAGCCGTTCGGCTGGCCGTATTGCGCGAAGGCCTGCTCGATCGTCAGCGCCACCCCGCGCGAGAGCGTGCCGAAGAAGCGGTGCCCGGCATCGACGAGTTCCTCGGGGCTGTAGGTCGAGGCCTCGCCCATCGATTGGCCCTGCGCCAGGGCGGGCGCGGGGGGCGCGGCGGCGAGTGCGCCGAGGAGGCCGATCGCGAGGGCCGCGCGCACGATCGCGGAGCGCGCCCGGACCGCGCGGGCCGCGAGACCACGCAGGAGGGAGGGTAGGGCGGGGGGAAGGCCTTTGTCCATGGCTCTAGCGTGCTCCTCGCGCATGCGGCACTCGCTCGAATGCGATCGATTCGGTCGAGACGTCGTTCATGCTCGTCTGCCAAGGTGGCGAAAGCGCGCCGCCGTGTGCCACGCCTTCGGATGTCCTCCCGAGAATCGTCGATGATGGGTAACAGAGCGTTAACGCTGGGCCTCGCCCTGTTGGGTTGGCTCCTCGCGAGCCATGTCTTTGGCAATGTCTCGGGCAACGTCTTGGGCCATGCCGCGCGCGCTGCGCCCCTCGCCGGGATCGTGCTGCCGCCGGCGATCGGGGTGACCGAACGGCTGCCGTTCCAGCACCGGACCGGTTTCGCCCTCGACGGGCTCGATCCGGTCAGCTTCTTCCTCCCCGGCGGTCCCGCCGCGGGCTCGGCGCGGCACGAGACGCTGCACGGCGGGCTCGCCTGGCGTTTCGCCAGCGCGGCGAATCTCGCCGCCTTCGAGGCCGCGCCCGAGCGCTTCCTGCCGCGGCTCGGCGGGCACGACCCCGTGGCGCTCGCCGAGCGCGCCCGGCTGGTGACCGCGCGCCCGCAATCCTTCGCCGTGATCGAGGGGCGGCTCTACCTCTTCCGCGACGAGACGAGCCGCGCGCGCGTGCTCGCCGATCCGCGCCTCGTGACCGCGGCGGAAGCGGCCTGGCGCGCCGCGCGCGGCGAGCTCGTCCAGCCCGCGGCGCTGCGCTGAGGCGGCGCCGTCGCGGCTTTGCGCGAAACGGTGCTTTGCAAGCTCGTCCGGGAAAGCTACTGAGAGGCGCGGGCACGCCGCCCGGCCGAATCGCTTCGCTTTCCGGAGGGGCCCATGGCCACCGTCTCCCTCGATGCCCTCGACCTTGCCGCGCTGCTCTGCTCGCGCGTCTGCCACGACGTGATCAGCCCCGTCGGCGCGATCGTGAACGGCCTCGAGGTGATGGAGGAGGACGGCGACGAATCGATGAAGGAATTCGCGCTCGACCTCATCCGCAAGAGCGCGCGCCAGGCCTCCGCCCGCCTCCAGTTCGCCCGGCTCGCCTTCGGCGCCGCCGGCTCGGCGGGCGCGGCGATCGATCTCGGCGATGCGGAGAGCGTGGCCAAGGGCTTCTTCGGCGACGACAAGACGCAGCTCACCTGGGACGCGCGGCGCATGCTGCTGCCGAAGAACCGGGTGAAGCTCCTCCTCAACCTCATCGTAATCGCCATGCAGGCGATCCCCCGCGGCGGCGTCGTCGCGGTGAAGGTCGAGGGCGACGAGGCGGCCTCCACCTTCCGGCTGGAGGCCAAGGGCATCAACGCCCGCATCCCCTCGCACGCGCCCAAGCTCATCGCCGGCGAGACCGAGGACGGCACCGTCGACGCCCACGCGATCCAGGCCTATTACACCGGCCTCATCGCCCGTGCCGCCGGCATGGCGGTGACCTTCGCGATCGACGGCGACACGGTGACGATCACCGCCCTGCCGGCGTGAGCGCCCGGTCGGCGCTCACCCCGCCAGGAGCCGCAGCGCCTCCTCGTGGACGCGCTTGTCGCCCGCCGCGATGACGGTGCCGCCGGCCGAGGCGTCGCCGCCGTCCCAGGCGGTGACGATGCCGCCGGCCCCCTCGACGATCGGGATCAGCGCGACGATGTCGTAGGGCTTGAGCCCGGCCTCGACCACGAGGTCGATATGGCCCGCCGCGACCATGCAATAGGCGTAGCAGTCGAAGCCGAAGCGGGTGTTGCGCGCCGCCGCCTCGACGCGGGCGAAGGCCGGGCGCTCCTCGACCGAGAAGAGATAGGGGCTCGTGGCCGAGAGCGTCGCCTCCGCGAGGCTCGCGCAGCGGCGGGTGCGCAGGCGCCGCGGGCCGCCGGGGCCGCGATAGCTCGCCTGGCCGCGATCGCCGAAGAAGCGCTCGCCGGTGAACGGCTGGTGCATCATGCCGTAGCAGGGCGCGCCCTTGCGGGTGAGCCCGATCAGCGTGCCCCAGCTCGGCAGCCCGGCGATGAAGGCGCGGGTGCCGTCGATCGGATCGAGCACCCAGACGTATTCGGCCTCGGCGCGCTCGGTGCCGAATTCCTCGCCGACGATGCCGTGCTCGGGGAAGGTGCGCTTGATCATGTGGCGCATCGCCGCCTCGCCCGCGCGATCGGCCTCCGTCACGGGGTCGAACGTGCCGCCGACGCCCTTGTCGAGGGTGGCGAGGCTCGTGCGGAAGAAGGGCAGGATCGCCTTGCCGGAGGCGGTGGCGAGATCGTCGACGAAGCCTGCGAAATCGATGACGGCCATGACCTGACGAGCGCCCCCTCGGCGCGGCGTTGCGGGACGCCCGTTCTAGCAAGCGCCCCGGCGCTGGCAAGGGGAGACGGCGGGCGAACGGCCGATCAGCCCTCCGCCGCCGGGTCGGGGAAGACGCGCCCGCCGAGCGCGCGACGGGGGCCGCCGGGGCCCTCCGGCAGGGGGATGAAGTCCGCCTCGTCGCCGGGCACGGTGGCGAAGCGCCCGCGCCGCCATTCCTCGCGCGCTTCCTCGATCCGCTCGCGGCGCGAGGAGACGAAGTTCCACCAGATGTAGCGCGGCCCCTCCATCGGCGCGCCGCCGAACAGCATCAGCCGCGCATCCGTCGCCGCCTCGACGACGATCGGGTCGCCCGGCCGCAGGACGAGGAGCTGGTGGGGCGGGAAGCGGCGCCCGGCGACGACGATCTCGCCCGACAGCGTGTCGAGCGCGCGCTCCTCGTGATCGGGCGCGACCGGCAGCCGCGCGCCGGCCTCGAGCGCGACGTCGACATAGAGGGTCGGCGAGGGCGCGACGAGCGGCGAGCGCGCGCCGAGCGCCTCCCCCGCGATCACCCGCGCTGAAATCCCCTCCGCTTCGACCCGCGGCAGCGCCGCCTCGCCGTGATGGACGAAAGCGGGGTCGCTCTCCTCCGCCTCCACCGGCAGCGCCATCCAGGTCTGGATGCCGAACAGGCGCTGGCCGGCGGCGCGGCGCTCCGCGCTCGTGCGCTCGGAATGCACGATGCCGCGCCCGGCCTTCATCCAATTGACGGCGCCGGGGCGGATCGCCTGCTCGGTGCCGAGCGAATCGCGATGCAGGATCTCGCCGTCGAACAGGTAGGTCACGGTCGCGAGATTGACGTGGGGATGGGGGCGCACGTCGATGCCCTGGTCGGTGAGGAACTCGGCAGGGCCCATCTGATCGAAGAAGATGAACGGGCCGACCATCTGGCGCTTGGTCGAGGGCAGCGCGCGCCGCACCTCCATCTCTCCGAGATCGACGGCGCGCGGCACGATCACGAGATCGATGGCGTCCACGCTCGCGGCGTCGCCGGGGGTCGGATCGGGGCAGGGATGGAAGCTCATCTCGGGCCTCTCGCATGGCTCTGATCGCTTCAGATGGGGTGACTGCGACGCTTGTGCGAGAGGCTGTGCCGGCCGCACATGACGCCGTACGCCCGCGGCGAGCGCCATCCCTGTTGTGTGTGCCTATCGTTGTGTTGTCATCCCGGACGCCGAAGGCGATCCGGGACCCATAACCACGACGTGCCAGTCGCAGCCTGTAGGCTGCGTTTCTCCGACGATCGATGTTGCACGGTAGTGCAGCGAGCGCGGCGTGCGCGCTCGCACTTGTCGTCGCGGGTATGGGTCCCGGGTCCGCTTCGCGGCCCGGGATGACAACCTCGGAAAGAGTCACGGACTCGCAGGGGCTGGAAAAAGAGCGTGTCGTCGTCGTCGCACGCATGCGCGAGCGATGCCGTGCGCACGCCGCGATCCTGCGGGGGGGGCGGAGGCCCGCTCAGCGCGCGAGGCGCAGGCCGACGAGGCCGATGTCGGCGCCGTAGCCCGCCCCCGGCGCGCTCGAGCGCAGCCGCTCGTGGGAATAGCGCGCGGTCACGGCGAGGGTGCGCGAGAGGCGCCATTCGAGCCCGGCACTCGCGGTCAGGAGGTCCTCGGTCAGCGCAGCGCCCCGGTAATCGGTGCGGGCGAGGCCGATCGTGGCGTCGAGGACGAGGGCGCGAGTGAGCTCGTGGGAGATGCCGAGGCTCGCCGAGAGGGCCTGCGCGCTCGTCGCCCCCGCGACCCGCGTCTCGGCGATGGCGCTCTCGCCCGAGAGGCTCACGCGGGTGAGCGGCGTCGGCGACCAGATCAGCGCCGCCTGCGCGACGGGCCCGTCGACGTCCGCGCGGCCGGGCGCGAGGAAGCTTCGCCGCTGCCAGCCGACCGACGCCTCGCCGCTGAGGAGCGCGCTCGCGGCGATCCGCGCGCCGACGCGGCCGGTGAGCCCGCGCGACTCGCGGGTCTCGGCGGCGGAGCGCTCGACGTAGCGGCGCTCGTCGATCTGCGCCTCGACGAAGGGTTCGAAGCCGGGGCCGACGAGATAGCCCGCGCGCAGAGCGAGCGCGGGCTCGAGGTAATCGGCCTCGCGACGCGACAGGCGCGTGCCGTCGGCGCGGCGGGCGTCGCCGTTGATCGTGCGCGTCAGCGCGCCGCGCAGCGAGAGGCTCGCATGGGCGCCGCGCGCGGCGAGCGTGGCGGCGCCCTCGACGCTGGTGACCTGGGGGCCGCGGGCGACGTCGCCCGGCAGCTCCGGCGTGCCGGCCCGCTCGCGGGCGGTCGCGGCGCGCGCGTCGAGGGTGAGGTCGAGCCATTCGCGGATGTCGAGGCGCAGGCGCGCGCCCGCTTCGCCGGAGGCGCGCGGATCGGTCGCGCCGCGGAACAGGTCGGCGCGGCCGCGCGCCTCGATCGCCAGCGCGTGGCGGGACCAGTCCGTCTCGAGGGCCAGCGCGCCTTCGGTGCGGGAGAATGCGGTCGCGCGCCCGCCGGCGGTGAGGCGCTCCGGGTTCGAATCGATGCCGACCGATTGGGTGAGCGAGGGGCGCAGCGTCAGGACGCCGAGGCGCAGGCCGAGCGGCGCGAACGGATCGGCCTCTTCGGGTCGCGCGCGGCGGACCGGCTCGGGCGCGGGCGGCGGGGGGGCGAGCCGCGTCACGGGGACGCGGACGGGCGCGAGCACCGGCGCCTGGACCTGCCCGCGCACCGGCACGACGACGCGCGGATCGCGCGCCGCACGCAAGGGTGGGTCTAGTGTCCCGAAGAGCCCGTCCTCGACGCCGATCGCGCCCGCGTCCTGCGCCCGCGCCCCCCCGAGCGGGAGCGCGGCGAGCGCCGTCGCGAGGAGAAGAGCGGTGGCGAAACGCAAGGCGAGCACCGTCCGGAGGAGGCGACGCGGCCGGCCCGCGTCGTGCTTTCCGAAAGGTGAACGGGAAGGGTTAAGGCGCGGTTAGCGGGGGAGGGGAGCGCGAGGGGGTCGTGGAGGGGTCCGAATCTTACGAGGGCTGTCATCCCGGGCCGCGAAGCGGACCCGGGACCCATAACCTCGACGACAAGTTCGAGCGCGCATGCCGCGCTCGTTTCGCTACCGAGGAAGAGCCGACCGTCGTAGAAACGCAGCCTACAGGCTGCGACCGAGGCGTCGCGGGTATGGGTCCCGGATCGCCTTCGGCGTCCGGGATGACAGCCTCCAAAGGATTTTTCATAGCTCTCAGGGGAAGGAAAGCGGCGGCGTCGCTCCGGACAGGCGTGGCCCCGCTGAGCCCGAACCCCGAACGTGAAAAACCCCGGGGCGCGCGGGGCTCCGGGGTGGTGCGATGCGGGTCTCGCGACGGGCGTCGGAGCCGCGCGCGGCGGCTCCCGACGGCCCGATCGATCACTTGCGGCCGAAGGAGAGGCCGCCGAAGCGCGAATTGAAGCGCGACACGCGCCCGCCGCGGTCCATCAGCTGCTGCGAGCCGCCGGTCCAGGCCGGATGCGTCGACGGGTCGATGTCGAGGTTGAGGGTGTCCCCCTCCTTGCCCCAGGTGGAGCGGGTCTTGTAGGTCGTCCCGTCCGTCATTTGAACGGTGATGAAGTGATATTCCGGATGGGCAGTCGCCTTCTTGGCCATAACCTTGGTCTCCTGTGGGCCGAGCGCGCGGTCGGCGCGTGACGGCGGCGGCCCGCGACGTTATGTCGAGCCTGTGAACGGGATCGCGGGGCTATACCCCAGGCGGTGTGCGAGTTCAAGCGAGCCGATACGCCCTCGTGCGGAGGACGTGCCGGACGATCGGTCGGAAGGTCGAGAGCATGCGTGGACGAAAGAACGAGGACCCGACGATCCCCGGCGAGCCGAGCGCCCGCCCGCGTGCGAACCTCGCCGCGCTCAAGCCGCTCGTGCGGTTCGCGCTGGCCTACAAGGCCCGCATCGCCGCCGCGCTGTCGGCTCTGCTCCTCGCCTCGATGGCGACGCTGGCGGTGCCGATCGCGGTGCGGCGGGTGATCGACCACGGCTTCACCGACGGCGACGGGGATCTGATCAGCGCCTATTTCGGCATGCTGCTCGTCGTCGTGGCGCTCCTCGCGCTCGGCAGCGCGCTGCGCTACTATTTCGTCATCACGCTCGGCGAGCGGGTGGTGGCCGACGTGCGCGCCGCCGTCTTCCGCCGCCTGACGACGCTCGACCCCGCCTTCTTCGACGCGGCCAAGGCGGGCGAGCTCGTCTCGCGCCTCACCGCGGACACGACGCAGGTCAAGGCCGCCTTCGGCGCCTCGATCTCGATCGCGCTGCGCAACGCGGTGCTGCTCGTCGGCGCGATCGGCCTGATGGTCTGGACGAGCCCGCGCCTGTCCACCCTCGTCCTCGTGGCGCTGCCGCTCATCGTCGTGCCGATCGTCTTGTCGGGGCGCAAGGTGCGTCGGCGTGCGCGCGTCGCGCAGGACAAGCTCGCCGACGCCTCCGCCTACGCCGCGGAAGCGGTCGGGGCGGTGCGCACGATGCAGGCCTTCGGCATGGAGCGCGCGACCGCCGAGCGATTCGCGGCGGCGGCCGAGGACGCGTTCGAAGCGGCGCGGGTCTCGACCTTCGCCCGCGCGATCCTGACCGGCACGGCGATCTTCCTCGTCTCGGCGAGCGTGGTGGGCGTGCTCTGGTACGGCGCGCAGGCGGTGCTCGCAGGCGAGATCAGCGGCGGCACGCTCGGCCAGTTCGTGCTCTACGCGGTCTTCGCCGCCTCCGCCATGGGCCAGCTCTCGGAGGTCTACGGCGAGCTCGCCCAGGCCGCTGGCTCGGCCGAGCGGCTCGGCGAGATCCTCGCGGCCTATCCCGCGGTCGCGCCGCCCGCCGAGCCGCGGCCCCTGCCGGAGCCGCCCGTCGGCTCGATCGGCTTCGAGGACGTGCGCTTCGCCTATCCGACGCGCGAGGCCCATGCGGCGCTCGCAGGCGTGAGCTTTTCGGTGCGGCCGGGGGAGCGCGTGGCGCTCGTCGGCCCGTCCGGCTCGGGCAAGAGCACCGTCCTGCAGCTCATCCTGCGCTTCTACGATCCCCAAGGCGGGCGCGTTCTCGTCGACGGCCTGCCGGTGGACGAGGTCGATCCGCGGGCGCTGCGGGCGCGTCTCGCGCTCGTGCCGCAGGAGCCGACGATCTTCGGCGCGAGCGTCGCCGACAACATCCGCTACGGTCGCCCCGACGCGAGCGACGAGGAGGTGCGCCGCGCCGCCCGCCTCGCCTCGGCGGAGGCCTTCGTGGAGGCCCTGCCGAACGGCTTCGCGACGCTCGTCGGCGAGCGCGGCGTCACGCTGTCCGGCGGCCAGCGCCAGCGCATCGCGATCGCGCGCGCCATCCTCAAGGACGCGCCGATCCTGCTCCTCGACGAGGCGACCTCGGCGCTGGACGCCGAGAGCGAGCGCGACGTCCAGACCGCGCTCGACCGGCTGATGGAGGGGCGCACGACGCTCGTCATCGCCCACCGGCTCGCGACGGTGCGCTCGGCCGACCGCATCCTCGTGCTCGAGGACGGGGCGATCGTCGAGGAGGGGACGCACGACAGCCTCGTTGCCCGCGGCGGCCTCTACGCCCGCCTCGCGCGCCTGCAATTCGACAGGGGCGAAGAGCGCGGCGAGCGCTCGGAGGCGGCGGAATAGCGACTTGCGGGCAACACTTGCAAATCGAGGCGATTTTTAGGCTTGCTCCGAGGCGGGTAGATCACATTTAGTCATCGTCCCGTATCGGTTCGCGAGTGTGTTGCCCCATGATCCGTTTTTTCGTGCGCGTCCTCGGCCTCCTGCTCGTCGCGGCCGGCTTCGTCGGCATCGTCGTCGATGGGACGCGATCGATCGCCAATCACGAGATCGCCTTCACGCCGCTCGGACAGGTGCTGTTCACGCTGTTCCCGCAGAGCTTTCCGATGCTCGAGCCCGCGGTGACGCGCTACGTCTCGCCGGTCCTGTGGGATCCCGTCCTCCTGACCATCCTCCTGTGGCCGGCCTCGATCGTCTCCTTCGTCATCGGCGCGCTCCTGATCTGGGCCGGCCAGCGCCCGCGCGAGGAGGTGGGGTACCTCACCGACAAGTGAGGCGCGCCGGCCACTGGCACGATGGGCTCGCGCGCCCCAGATCAGGGGCGTGAGCGAAGGAGCCCGCCCGATGTTCTTCCTGCGCAAGAAATCCACCATCCCGACGCCCGCCGAGGCGCTGCCCGGCCGCGCGGCGCCGATCCCGACGGCGGAGCGCCACCACGTCTCCGGGCGCCCGCTGAAGGGGCCCTATCCGGAGGGCGCGCGGCTCGCGACCTTCGGGCTCGGCTGCTTCTGGGGCGCCGAGCGCTGCTTCTGGAAGCTGCCCGGGGTCATCGTGACCGCCGTCGGCTACGGCGCCGGCCACACGCCGAACCCGACCTACGAGGAGGTCTGTTCCGGCATGACCGGGCACAACGAGCTCGTGCTCGTCGTGTACGACCCGAACGAGATCTCGTACGAGACGCTCCTCAAGACCTTCTTCGAGAGCCACGACCCGACCCAGGGCATGCGCCAGGGCAACGATGTCGGCACGCAATACCGCTCGGGGATCTACGTCCACGACGGCGCGCAGCGCGACGCCGCCGAGCGCGCCCGCGCCGCCTATCAGGAGGCGCTCAGCGCCCGCGGCTATCCGGACATCACCACCGAGATCCGCGAGGCGGGGCCGTTCTACTTCGCCGAGGACTACCACCAGCAATACCTCTCGAAGAACCCCGGCGGCTATTGCGGCCTCGGCGGCACGGGAATCGGCTGCCCCGTCGGCGTGACCGCGTAGGCCGATCCCTCCCCGGAGAAGCTTCGAGACTCCCACATCGTGTTGTGCGGATAGGAACGAGACGAAGAAGCGCCGCCGCTCTCCTTCCCCTCAGGGGAAGGTGGCCCGGCGCCGAAGGCGACGGGTCGGATGGGGTTTTTCGCCGCGACAGCGGCGAAGGGGCGTTGTCGTAAAGCTCCGTACGTAAGGCGGCGCCCGACGCCCCTTCGCTCCTTCGGAGCGAAAGACCCCATCCGTCTCCGGACCCTGTTCGGGTCCGGAGCCACCTTCCCCTGAGGGGAAGGAGAGGGAGCGTCTTGTTCGCGTCGAACGCTTGCAAATTCGCCGATGCGGGCACTCCGTTGCCCCGTAGGGGAGGGTGGACGTTCGAGCGGCAGCGAGAACGGCCGGGTGGGGCCCGACGCTTGCCGCGAAATCTCCACCCGGGCCCCACCCGACCTCGTTCGCTGCGCTCCGAGGCCACCCTCCCCTCCGGGGAGGGACGCCCCCCGCCTCAATCCGCCAGCCGCTCCACCGAGACCGGGTGCCGCGGCTCGCCGGTCTTCTCGAAGGCGTCGATATTGGCGATGGTGGTGTCGGCGATGTTGGTCAGGGCCTCGTTCGTCAGGAAGGCCTGGTGGCCGGTGATCAGCACGTTGGGGAAGGTGAGGAGCCGCGCGAAGACGTCGTCGTCGATGATCTTGTTCGACAGATCCTCGAAGAACAGGTCGCTCTCCTCCTCGTAGACGTCGAGCGCGAGATGGCCCACCGCGCCCGATTTCAACCCGTCGAGCACTGCGCGGGTGTCGATCACCGCGCCGCGGCTCGTGTTCACGATCATCACGCCGTGCTTCATCTTGGCGATCGCCGCGGCGTCGATCATGTGGTGCGTCTGCGGGGTGAGCGGGCAGTGCAGGGAGACGATGTCGGCGCGCGCGAACAGCTCGTCGCGCGAGACGTAGGCGATGCCGGCTGCGCGGCAATCGGGGTTCTCGTGGACATCGTGGGCGATCACCGTGCAACCGAAGGCGGCGAGGAGCCGCCCCGCGATGGCGCCGATCTGGCCCGTGCCGACGATGCCCGCCGTCTTGCCGTGGAGATCGAAGCCGATCAGCCCGTCGAGCGCGAAATTGCCCTCGCGCACGCGGTTGAAGGCGCGGTGGATGTTGCGGTTGAGCGCGAGGATCAGCGCGATCGTGTGCTCGGCCACCGCGTGCGGCGAATAGGCCGGGACGCGCGCGACCGCGATCCCGAGATCGCGCGCCGCCTGGAGATCGACGTTGTTGAAGCCCGCGCAGCGCAAAGCGACGAGCCGCACGCCCATTTCGGCGAGCTTCTCGAGGGTCGCGCGGTCGACCACGTCGTTGACGAAGACGCACACGCAGGCCGCCGCGTCCGCGAGCACCGCCGTGTCGGCGTTCAGCCCCGCCTCCACGAAGACGAGGCGATGCGCGCTCCCCGCGGCGGCCTTCTCGAGAAATCGGCGGTCGTAGGGCTTGGCGCTGAAGACGACGATCTTCATGCGAGGCT
This sequence comes from Salinarimonas sp., assembly GCF_046292825.1. Taxonomy (GTDB): domain Bacteria; phylum Pseudomonadota; class Alphaproteobacteria; order Rhizobiales; family Beijerinckiaceae; genus Salinarimonas. Next base: position 14,761 of record NZ_JBKBQG010000041.1, read on the forward strand.
CTCCTCTGGCATGGCGGCGATCTGCGCCTCGAGGCGCTCGACGTCGGGGCGGGCGCACAGATCGGTGCCCGGCGTGAGCACGGCCGCGGTGCCGGCGGCCATGCCGGTGACGAAGGCCTCGCGGGGGGATTTGCCGTTGGCGAGCGCGAAGGTCATGCCCGCCACGAAGCTGTCGCCCGCCCCGACCGCCGAGCGCACCTCGACCTCCGGCGTCTCGCGGCGCACGACGCCCTCGCGCGTGGCGAGGAGCGCGCCCTCGTGGCCCATCGTGACCGCGACGATCTCCGCCTTGCCCGCCGCGACGAGCGCCGCCGCCTCGCGGGCGATGGCGTCGATCCCGTCGAGCGGTCGGCCGACGAGCGCCTCGAACTCGCCGGAGCTCGGCTTGACGAGACGCAGCCCGCCATGGGCGATCGCCGCCCGCAAAGCCGCGCCGGAGGTGTCGAGCACGATCGCGATGCCGCGCTCGCGGGCACGGGCGACGAGGCGCGGGTAGAAGTCGTCGGGCGCCCCGCGCGGCAGGCTGCCGGAGGCGACGACGTAATCCGCGTCGTGAGCCGATATCCTGTCGAGAAAGGCCTCGCATTCCTGCACGGTGAGGCGCGGTCCTTCCGGCACGAAGCGGTATTCCTTGCCGCTCTCGCGCTCGAACACGACGTGGCTGATGCGCGTGTCCTGCGCGATCGGCACCCGCTCGAAGGCGATTCCGCGCTGGCCGACGAGGGCGTCGAGCACGCCGCCCGTGACCCCGCCCGCGGCATAGACGGCGACCGATTCGCCGCCGAGCTCGCGCACGACGCGCGCCACGTTGATGCCGCCCCCGCCCGGATCGTAGCGCTCGTTCGTGGTGCGGATCTTGTGGGTGTGGCGGACGCGATCCGTCTCGGCCGCGCCGTCGATCGACGGGTTCAGCGTTGCGGTGACGATCGGCTTCATGCGGTCTCCGGTTCGATGGTGCGGCGACGAGCGGGCGGGCGGCGGCCCCCATGGGACCCTCCGCGAGCCCGCGGCGCAACCCCGCACGGACACGGATTGGGAACTTCGTCCGTGCCGCTTCGTTCGGCCATGCGACGCAAGAGCACGAGTTCCGGACGAGAGACCATGCCCGAGCCTATCTCCCAGACGAGCGATGCGGCCGCGGACTCCCGCCCCGGCCCCTCCTACGCGGCCTTGGCGGTCGCCGCCCTGATCGCGGCCGCGGCGCTCACCCGCCGCACGCCCTCGAGCGAGCGCGAACGCCCGCGCGACCCCGGCCGCGTCCGCCGTCCCGATCCGCGCGGGCGCGCGCCGCAGCGGCGCGACGAGGGCGGGCGCGCGGAGGAGGGGCGCGACGAGGGCTCCGACGACGCCGAGCCGAAATCGCTCGATCCCTCGCAGGTCGATCGCGATCCAGCCCGCGGCAGGCTCGCCGAGCGCCCGCGCGAGATCCCCAAGCTCGGCTGGTGGGACATCGGCAAGCGTGTCCTCAATCAGTTCACCGAGGATCGGCTGCTGCTCGTCGCGGCGGGCGTGACCTTCTACGTCATCCTCGCGCTCTTCCCCGCCATCGCCGCCTTCGTCTCGCTCTACGGCCTGATCTTCTCCCCCGCGCAGGTGGCCGAGCAGGTCGGCACGCTGGAAGGCGTGTTGCCCGGAGGGGGCGTCGAGATTCTGACCGACGAGGTCCAGCGGATCGCAGGCCAGACCGGCGGCGCGCTCGGCATCGGGCTCGCGATCTCGGTCGCGATCGCGCTGTGGAGCGCGAATTCGGGCATGAAGGCGATCTTCGACGCCCTCAACATCGTCTATGGCGAACGCGAGAAGCGCTCCTTCGTCTGGCTCAACGTCGTCAGCATGACCTTCACGATCGCGGCTCTGATCATCATCGGCGCGCTGGTCGCATCGGTGGCGCTGGCGCCCGCGATCTTCGCGCTCCTGCCGCTCGGGCAGACGGTCGAGACCGTGTTCAACTGGCTGCGCTGGCCGATCGCGCTCGTCCTGATCGCGGGACTGCTCGCGGTCCTCTATCGGCACGCGCCGAGCCGCGAGCCTCCGCAATGGGGTTGGGTGATCTGGGGAGCGGTGATCGGCGCGATCGGCTGGGTCGTGTTCTCGATGCTCTACAGCTGGTACGTCGCCAATTTCGGCACCTACAACGCCACCTACGGCGCGCTCGGGGCCGCGATCGGCTTCATGATCTGGATCTGGCTGTCGGTGACGATCGTGCTCCTCGGGGCCGAGCTCAACGCGGAGATGGAGCGGCAGACGGCCTACGACACGACGAGCGGCGACCCCGAGCCCATGGGCAACCGCGGCGCCATCGCCGCCGACGAAATGGGCCCGGCGCAGAGCTAGCGCGTCGGATTCAGATCTTCTTGCGATTGCGCGCGGTCTCGAGCGAGGTTCGCCGGGTCATCCCTGCGCGGAGCGGCGAGACGACCGAAGGACCGCGATCGCGGCAAGCGGATCACGACGCGCCACCCTCCTTCCCCTCAGCGGAAGGTGGCCCGGCGGCGAAGCCGACGGGTCGGATGGGGTCATTCGCGCCGCAGGCGCGAAGGGGCGTCGTCCTAGAGCGCCTTACGTACGCAGAAGCCCAACGCCCCTTCGACCCTTCGGGTCGAAAGACCCCATCCGTCTCCGACCCCTGTTCGGGGTCGGAGCCACCTTCCCCTGAGGGGAAGGAGAAGAGCGTCGCTTGTGACGAGCGCCGAAGCGGCTGGAAATCTCCCCGGAACTCACACCGCGCACAAAAGCCGCTGGCGCGGGGCGGGGGCGGGGGCGCCGTAGCGGGCGCTCGCGTCGCCGGGGGCGGCGATCCGGCGCGCGCGCTGGTCGGACAGGCGCGCGCGAGCCGCGATCAATTGCGCGAGGAACGGCGCGCTCGCGCGGCCCGTCGCTGCGGATCGCGTCGGCGCGGGCGAGATCGGGACGAGCGCCCGCGAGGGCTCGTGCGGCGTTTCGTTCCGGGTCGTCGGTGTCTCGCTTTGCACGCGCCGAATCTCCAGGCGATGATCCTGCGCGATGCTAGCAAGTCTCGGGCCGATCTTCACCTTTCGTTAACCCTCACGCGCCATCGTCGATGGAGCCGTCATGGGCGTGCACGGTCCCGGCCGGGGGATCGCGGGAAGCGTCCGCCAGCCGAGGGATGTCACTTGTCCGAGGACGCACACGAGCGCGTGCGCACGGGGGGGCCGCGAGCGGATCGCGCGCCGCTCGATCCCCGCCGGGTCCTGACCTCGATCGGCGAGATCGTCTACGATTGGGACATCGCGACCGACGATCTCGACTGGAGCGCCAATGCGGGCGAGGTGCTCGGGCTTCCGGACATGGCGCCCTTCGCCACCGGCGCCGCCTTCGGCCTCGCCTGCGAGGATGCGGGCGGGCGCACGCGCCACGACGCGGTGCTCGACGCGGCGCTCGACGCGACCGGCGAGGAAGCGGCCGCCTCCGGCATCGCCTATTCGGCGCGCTATGCGCTTCGCCTGCCGGGCAGCGACGAGCCCGTCCTCGTCGAGGACACGGGCCGCTGGTACGCCGACGCGGAGGGCCGCCCCGCCTTCGCCCACGGCGTCATGCGGATCGTGCGGGCGCAGGCGAGCCGGGCCGCGCCGACGCCGCGGGCGAGCTTCCTCGAGAGCCTGCGCGCGGACGTGATCGAAGCCGGGCGCGCCAAGCGGCCGATGACGCTGATCGTCGCCGCGCTCGACGATCTCGAGAGCATCGACGCGGAGCACGGCGCCGAGACGGCCGAGGCGGCGCTGGCGGAGGCGCAGCGCCGGATCGCCACCGTGATGCGTCGGCGCGATCGCTACGCGCTCTACGCCTCGAACCGCATGGCGGTGGCGCTCCTCTCCTGCGCGCCCGATCAGGCGCAGATCGCCGTCGAGCGGCTGCGCGGCGCGATCGCGGACACGCCCTTCGAGACGCAGCGCGGCACGATCCGGCTCGATGTCGCCTTCGGGGCGGCGAGCGCGCCCCTCCACGCCACCGATGCGCCCGCCCTCCTGCGCCGGGCCGAGGAGGCGCTCGCCGCGAGCCGTCGGGCCGGCAGCGCCTACGTCGTCTACCGCCCAGGCCTCGACCGCTCCGGCGAGAGCGATCCGAGCCGCCGCGAGTTCGACATCGTCGCCGCGCTCAACGAGCGCCGCCTCGTCGCCGTGCGCCAGCCGATCGTCTCCGCCGCCGACCGCAAGCCCGCCTACGGCGAGGCGCTCGCGCGCATCCGCGGGGCGGACGGGCGCCTGATCGGCGCGACCGACATCGTGCCGCGCATCGAGCGCGCGGGCCTCGTGCCGCTCCTCGACGCGCGCATGCTCGAGATCGCGGTCGCCCATCTCGCCGCCCATCCCGCCGAGCGGCTGGCGATCAACGTCTCGCCGCGCATGCTCGCCTCCGGCGATTGGCTCGCGACGATCTCGGCCACGCTCGCCGCCCATCCGGGCGTGGCGGAGCGGCTCGTCGTCGAGGTCACGGAGACCGTGGCGATCGACGATCCCGAAGCGGCTCGGCGGCGCCTCGACGCGATGAAGGCGCTCGGCGTCGCGATCGCGCTCGACGATTTCGGTGCCGGCCACACCTCGTTCCGGCTCCTGCGCGCCTTCCCCATCGATATTCTCAAGATCGACGGCGTCTTCGTGCAGAACCTCGCCCGCTCGCCGGACGATCGCTTCTTCGTGCGCACCCTCGTCGACCTCGCCCACCATCTCGGCATCGCGACCGTGGCCGAATGGGTGGAGGACGAGGCCTCCGCCGCGATGCTCGCCTCCTGGGGCGTCGACTATCTCCAGGGCGACTTCTTCGGCCGCCCCGAGCCGCTCGCGACCGCCGGCGCACAGGAGCAGGGCAGGGCGCAGGTGGCGTGAGACGTGAGAGATTACCACCAGGTGTCATCCCGGGCCGCGAAGCGGACCCGGGACCCATAACCTCGACGCTTGCCCGAGCGCGCATGCCGCGCTCGCTCCGCACCGTCGGAGAAGCGATCGTCGGCGACACGCAGCCTATAGGCTGCGACTGACACGTCGTGGGTATGGGTCCCGGGTCCGCTTCGCGGCCCGGGATGACAACGCTGAGGTGGAAGGGTGGCTGCGCCCCCTCCCATCCGTCACGCCCCCGAAATCGCCTCCAGCATCGCCGCCACCGTCCGCTCGAGGAGGGCGAGGTCTTCCTCGCGGGAGAGGCGGTGGTCGCCGTCCTTGACGAGGGTGAGCGCGACGTTGTCGGTCGCGATCCGCTCGAGGGTCAGGAGGGCGTGGCGCCAGGGCACGTCGGGGTCGCGCATGCCCTGCAGGATGTGGACCGGACAGCCGGTCTCGATCGCCCCGTCGAGGAGGAGATGGCGCCGTCCGTCCTCGATCAGCGCGCGGGTGATGGGATAGGGATCGCCATAGGCCGAGGGCAGGTGGTGGACGCCGCGCTCCAGGATGTCGGCACGGACGACGTCGGGAAACGCCTCCCACATCAGGCGTTGGGTAAAATCGGCGGCGGGCGCGATCAGGACGATGCCGGCGGGTGCGCGCGCCGTGCCTGCGAGCGCGCGGGCGAGGAGGAGCGCGATCCAGCCGCCCATGGACGATCCGACGAGGAGCGGGCGGGCGTGGACGTGGGCGGCGATCACCGCCTGCGCGTCTTCGAGCCAGGTGGAGAGGGTGCAATCCGCGAATTGGCCGCCCGATTCGCCGTGTCCGGCATAGTCGAAGCGCACATAGGCGTGGCCCGCCCGCGCGGCGAAGGCGTCGAGCCGCTCGGCCTTGGAGCCGCGCATGTCGCTGCGGAAGCCGCCGAGCCAGACGATCGGGGCGCCGGCGCCCGCACGGGTCTCGACCGCGAGCCTGCGCTCGGCCGGGCCGTCCCCGACTTTTAGAATCTCCGCCATGATTTAACCAAACCTCAACGCTGTGGACAGAGTTTCGGGTAAGCCGGAGCGGCACTCGCCCCCTCCGCGGCTTCGTGCCACCAGACGGTGCCGGGACGTGCCTCGGCAGGAGTTCCGACGATCGAATCGCGCATGGAGCATATCAATCATCCGCTCGCGGGAAAGACGATCCTGCAGATCATCCCCGAGCTCGAGGCGGGGGGCGCCGAGCGTACCGCGGTCGACGTCGCGGCGGGTCTCGCGGCGGTGGGCGCGCGCGCGCTCGTGGCGAGCGAGGGCGGGCGGCTCGTGGGCGAATTGCAGGCGAAGGGCGGCATCTGGGTGCCGTTCCCGGCCGCGACCAAGAACCCCTTCGGCATGCTGCGCAACGTCCGGCGCCTCGCCAAGCTCGCGCTCGAGGAGGGCGCCGCGCTCATCCACGCCCGCTCGCGCGCGCCCGCCTGGTCGGCGCTGGGAGCGGCGCGGGCGCTGTCGCTGCCCTTCGTGACGACCTATCACGGCTCCTATTCGAGCCGCTCTGGCATCAAGCACCGCTACAACGGCGTGATGGCGCGCGGCGACGTGGTGATCGCGAATTCGCATTACACGGCCGGGCTGATCGCCGGGCTCTACCCCCAGGCGCAGGAGCGGCTGCGGGTGATCTATCGCGGCACCGATTTCGCCGCCTTCGCCCCGTCGGCGGTCGCGCCCGAGCGGATCGAGGCGCTGCGGGCGAGCTGGGGCGTGGCGCCGCACGAGCGGATCGTGCTCCTCGCCGCGCGGCTGACCGGCTGGAAGGGGCAGAAGGTGCTGATCGAGGCGGCGTCCCTGCTCAAGGGCTGGGGGATGGCCGACGTCGCCTTCGTGCTCGCCGGCGATCCGCAGGGGCGCGAGAGCTATCTGCGCGAGCTCGACGCCCTCGTCGCCGCCCGCGGGCTTGAGGGCATCGTGCGTCGCGTCGGCCATTGCGAGGACATGCCGGCGGCCTTCCTCGGCGCGTCCGTCGTCGTCGTGCCCTCGACCGAGCCCGAGGCCTTCGGCCGCTCGGCGGTGGAGGCGCAGGCGATGGGCACGCCGGTGATCGTCTCCGATCTCGGCGCCGTGCCCGAGACCGTCCTCGCCCCGCCCGAGGTGGAGGCGGCGGAGCGGACCGGCTGGCGGGTGCCGGCGGGCGCGGTCGAGCCCCTCGCGGACGCCGTCGCCGAGGCGCTCACCATGCGGGCGAGCGCGCGCGAGGCGATGGCATTGAGGGCGCGCCTGCACGTGGAGCGCAACTTCTCCCTCGATCGAATGGTCGCGGACACGCTCGACGTCTATGCCGCGCTGATCGCCGGCCGCGGTCGCTGAGGCCGTCGAAATGCGCTCCATGCCTTGACTTTGGGCGCTTTTGCGCGAACATGAGGCGAAACCCAGGCTTCGGGCAGTCGTTGGCTCATCGGCCGGTCGCAATCCCTGCGGCGCGGCTCACCGGCGCACCCGCATAACGAGGAGACGAAAGCCATTCGCAGACCGATGAGAGCCATGCCGGTTCCGCAGAAGGAGGGACCGCGCGCCAACCGGGACATTCGCGGCGTCCGCGAGGTTCAGCTGATCGATCAGGACGGCCAGAACCGCGGTGTCGTAGCCTTCTTCGATGCTCTGCGCATCGCGGAGGAGGTCGGCCTCGATCTCGTGGAGATCGCACCGAACTCCGAGCCGCCCGTCTGCAAGCTGCTCGATTACGGCAAGTTCCGTTTCGACCAGCAGAAGAAGGCGTCCGAGGCCCGCAAGAAGCAGAAGACCGTCGAGGTCAAGGAGATCAAGCTTCGCCCCGCGATCGACAAGCACGATTACGAGACGAAGATGAAGAACGTCCGGCGCTTCTTCGAGGAAGGCGACAAGGTGAAGATCACCCTGCGCTTCCGCGGTCGCGAGATGGCGCACCAGGATCTCGGGCTCAAGCTGCTCGAGCGCGTCAAGGAAGAGACGCAGGAAATCGCCAAGGTCGAGCTCGAGCCGCAGCTCGAGGGCCGGCAGATGATCATGATCCTGGCCCCGCGCTGACGCGCGCCGGTCATCGGACACGAAAAGAGCCGCCCCATCGGGCGGCTCTTTGCATTTCGGGTGCTGCGAGAGTTGCCGACCGTCTCGCGCTGCGCTCGGCGGATCGGAGCGTCGCGATGGTCTCGACGCTCCCTCTCCTTCCTCTCAGGGTTTGGAAATCTTTCGTTGCGGTGTCATCCCGGACGCCGAAGGCGATCCGGGACCCATATCCACGACGTGTCAGTCGCAGCCTGTAGGCTGCGTTTCTCTGACGGAACCTGCCCAGATGTTGCGGAACGAGCGCGGCATGCGCGCTCGGACTTGTCGTCGAGGTTATGGGTCCCGGGTCCGCTTCGCGGCCCGGGATGACAACCTTCGAAAGATTCACAGGCCCCCGAGGGGAAGGAGAGCGGCGGCGCCGGGCCTCCGAGCGCAAGCGCGTCGGCGCGCTCCCGCTCGCCCTCAATCCTTGCCCGGCAGGGCGGCGGCGTCGAGTTCGATGAGGTGGCCGGCCTTGTCGCGCTTGGCGGCGAGGTAGCGGACGTTCTCGGGGTGGCGGCGGCCGGTCGAGCGCAGGTCGGCGACGACCTCGAGCCCGGCGGCCTCGAGCGCGGCGATCTTCTCGGGATTGTTCGTCATCACCCGCACCGCGCGAACCCCGAGCGCAATCAGCATCGCCGCCGCGAAATCGAAGCGCCGCTGGTCGAGCCCGAAGCCGAGCGCCTCGTCCGCCTCGTAGGTGTCGAAGCCCTCCGCCTGCAGCTTGTAGGCGCGGATCTTGTTGGCGATGCCGTTGCCGCGGCCCTCCTGGTCGAGATAGAGCAGGATGCCGCCCTCGCTCGCGGACATCGCCTTGACGGTGCCGCGCAGCTGATCGCCGCAATCGCATTTGAGCGACCCGAACAGGTCGCCCGTCAGGCAGGCCGAGTGCAGCCGCACGAGCACGGGCACCGACGGGTCCGGCTTGCCGACGATCACCGCCACCTGATCGCGCATGCCCTCGCCGCCGCGGAAGACGACGAACTCGGTCTCGGTCGCGCCCTCGAGCGGCACCGGCGCGCGGCTCGCGATGCGCATGTCCCGCGCCTGCGCCCGTCGATAGCCGCGCACGGCGCCGGCCGACACGCGCATCAGGGTCCCGTCGCGCTCGATGCCCGCCTCTAGGGGGATCATCACGACGGCGGGGGTCACGAAGGACAGCCGCGCGAGTTCGAGCCCCTCCGCGTCGAGCGCGGCGATCGGATGGGCCGGGGCGTCGAGACGCGCGTCGATGCGGCGCGCGAGCACCTCGATGCGCTGCGCGTCGACCACCGGCAACGCGATGGCGCCCGGCTCCGCCCGCTCCTTGCCGAGGCGGCCGAGCCGCTTCTCGGTGAGGACGAGGCGGGCGCGGCCGCGAGCGACGACGTCGATGCGCGCGCAGGTCTGCGCGTCGAGATCCTCGACGCCGATCGCGAGCGCGGCGGTCCCGTCCTCCTCGATGAGGACCGGACGACCTTGCCGGAATTCCGCGATCGCCCGCTCGACCGTCATCCGGTCGACGTCGCCGCTCAAACCCATGACCAGACGCATCATCGTGTGTACGGACCTCTCGAGAGGCGGGCGGGCGATCGCCGGTGGAGCTTCCTTAAGAAACCCGCGCCCCTGTGCGACCGTTCCCGCCACGCTAGCTTAGCCCCCGCCGGGTGCGTTCGCCGTTAGTCAGCTTGCCATATCGGCGTTGTTTTGCGCGAACGCAAATTTCCGTACGTCAGTCGAGCGAGGACGGATCAGCCATGCGACATTCCGACCAGGGCCGTAGCGGCGGCGCGGACGAGGATCCCTTCGCCGCCTTCGCATCCGGAACGCCGCAGCGACCCTTCGTCGTGGGCCAGCTCGGCCAGTCGCTCGACGGCCGCATCGCGACCCCGACGGGGGATTCCAAATACATCAACGGCACGGCCGCCCTCGACCATCTGCACGCGATCCGCGCCCGCGTCGACGCCGTTCTCGTGGGCGTCGGCACCGCCATCGCCGACGATCCCATGCTGAACGTGCGCCGCGTGCCGGGACGCGACCCCGCCCGGATCGTGCTCGATCCGAACGGTCGGCTGCCCCCGCAGGCGCGGCTTCTCGGGGAGGACGGCGCGCGCCGGGTGGTGCTGCGTCGCGCATCCGCGGGCGGGCCGTTGGGGGAGGGGGTCGAGATCGCGACGCTCGACGAGGGGCCGGTCGATCCTCACGCGATCGTGAAGACGCTCGGCGCGCTCGGCTTCGCGCGCATCCTGGTGGAGGGCGGGGCGCGCACGCTCTCCTCCTTCGTGGATGCGGGCGCGCTCGACCGGCTCCATGTCCTCGTCGCGCCCCTCCTGATCGGCTCGGGCATGCCGGGGCTCTCCCTGCGACCGATCGTCGGCCTCGACGAGGCCTTGCGGCCGCGCTCGCGCGCCTATCTTCTCGACGACGGCGACGTGCTGTTCGACTGCGATCTGCGCGCCGCCGCCACGAAGCGATCGACGAGGGAGCCACCTGCATGAGTGACGCCGACCGCGCCGTCGCGGCGCCCCGTTATGCGGGCGTGCAAATCTTCATTCACTGGGTCGCGGCCCTGTTCGTGATCGGCATGATTGCGACGGGCTTCGTGATGACCGATCTCGGCCCCGGGCCGCTGACGAACGCGCTCTACGAGATCCACAAGTCGGTGGGCCTGATCCTGGTCGGCCTGATCGCGGCGCGGCTCGTCGCCCGCGCGGTCTACGGCGCGCCGGAGCCCGTGCCGATGCCGGGCTGGCAGCATCTCGCGGCGGGAATCAGCCACGTCTCGCTCTACGTGCTCCTCGTCGTGGTGCCGATCTCGGGCTGGGCGGCGACCTCCTCGTGCTGCCCGCCGGTGAACCTGTTCTGGACGATCGACATGACGCTGCCGATCTCGCGCGACATGGCCCGCGCGCAGGCGATCTTCGCGGTCCACGCGGTGGCCGCCTACCTCCTCGCCTTCGTCGTCCTGATCCACGCCGCGGCGGCCCTCCACCACCACTATATCGGCCGCGACCCGACGCTGCGCCGGATGATGCCGGGCCGCGACCGCGCGACGCTCACGCGGTGAGGGTGTCATCAAGTCGGTCGCGCCGACCGTGACGGAGTTCCGCTCGGGTTTCGAGCCGCCTTCGAGCATGGAGCGGCTCCACCCGTGTCATCCCCTGCGCACGCTGCGCGTGCTCCGGCCGGGGATGACACGGAGGGGCTGCTCCTAAACGAAGCGTCACAAGCTCTCAGGCGCAGCAGATGGGCCCGCCCCCGCGCGCCCTCTCACCGCTCCGTCAGCTTGAACTCGATGCGGCGGTTGCGGGCGAAGGCGTCTTCGGTCGCGCCCGGATCGAGCGGCTGGAACTCGCCGAAGCCCGCCGCGAGGAGGCGTTCGGGCGGGACGCCGGCGCCGGTGAGATAGTTCACGACCGCGATCGCGCGTGCCGCCGAGAGGTGCCAGTTCGACGGGAATTGCGCGGTGGCGATGGGGCGGTTGTCGGTATGGCCGTCGACGCGCAGCACCCAGGGGATGTCCTCGGGGATCTCGGGTGCGACCTCGAGAATCGCCTCGGCTAGGCGGTCGAGCTCGGGCTGCGGGCCGGGACGAAGCGCCGCCTGCCCGACGGGGAACAGCACCTCCGACTGGAACACGAAGCGGTCGCCGACGATGCGCACGTCCGGCCGCTGGCCGAGGATCTGGCGCAGGCGGCCGAAGAAGTCGGAGCGGTAGCGCGCGAGCTCCTGGACGCGCTGCGCGAGCGCGACGTTCAGCCGCGAGCCGAGATCGGCGATGCGCGCCTGGCTCTCGCGGTCGCGCGCCTCGGACGCCTCGAGCGCCGATTCGAGCGCGGCGATCTGCCGGCGCAGCGCCGCGAGCTGTTGATTGAGGAGGTCGATCTGGTCGAGGGCGCGGGCGGTCGCGCCGCGCTCCAGATCGAGCGCGCCCGCGAGCTCGCTCGCCCGCTCGTCGGCGCCCGCTCCGTCCGCGAGGAGCGCGCGCAGGCGCTGCTGTTCTTCTTCCGAGGCGACGAGCGTCGATTCGAGGAGGCTCAGCGTGTCCTCGACGTCTCGGCGCTGGGCGCGCTCGAGGGCGAGGAGGTCGGTGAGCTCCGCGATCTGGCGGTTGAGCCGGTCGAGCACCGTGTCGCGCCCGGTGATCTCCTGGGCGAGGAAGAATTGCGCGAGCACGAAGATCGACAATAGGAAGACGATGACGAGCAGCATCGCCGACAGCGCGTCGACATAGCTCGGCCAATAGCCCGGCCCGCGGTCGCGGCGCGCGCGCCGATCGGCGATCGCCATGGATCAGGCCCTCTCGCGGGCGATGCGCTCGAGCACCTGCTTGAGCTCCTTCTCGCGCGCGGCCTGGGCCTCCACCCAGTCGCGAATCATCTGCTGCTCGGCGCGCATGTGCTGCACGAGGCCCTGGATGCCCTCGGCGAGATTGGCCATGGCCTGGGTCGTCGCCCGTCCGCCGCCGCCCTCGACCGCGCTCGTGAGCTTGGCGATCGCGGCCGCGAGCTCGGGGGGAATCTCGGCATGGCGCGCGGGCACGCTCGCCGGCGCGTCCTCGACCGCGTAGGCCGAGAGGTGGTCCTCGAGCTCGGTGAAGAAGCGGTTCTGCGCCTGGCCCGCCTGGAGATCGAGGAAGCCGACGACGAGCGAGGAGCCGAGGCCGAAGAGCGAGGACGAGAAGGCGATGCCGATGCCGGTCAGCGGCGCCGCGAGGCTCGCCTTCAGCTCGTCGAACAGGACGGCCGCGTCGCCCCCGGTGCGCAAGCCCGCGATGTTGCCGCCCACCGCCGTGACGGTCTCGATCAGGCCCCAGAAGGTGCCGAGAAGGCCGAGCAGGATGAGGAGGCCGGCGAGATAGCGCACGATCTCGCGGCTCTCGTCGAGGCGGGAGGAGATCGTGTCGAGGAGCGAGCGCAACGTCGCCACGGGGATGGTGACCGGGCCGCCGCCATTCGTCCGCGAACGCAGGGTCTGCGCGACGGGGGCGAGCAGGACGGGTTGGCGCGCGCTCTCGATCTCGCCCGAATCGAGGTCGATCGTGTTGACGAAGCGCGTCTCTCGGAACAGCCGCACCACCTGGCGCAGCGCGAGCACGATGCCGATCAGCAGCACGCCCACGATCACGCCGTTGAGGCCCGGATTGGCGAGGAACGCCTGCCAGATAGGACGATACAGGATGAAGGCGAGAAAACCCGCCAATCCCAGAAAGACGCCCATCCGGATCAGGTAGATCCGCGGCGCGCTCATCGGTTTTCGAGACGCGACGGCCATCGTGCTCCATTACCCCGCTCGCGCATAGGTGACCATTGCGGGGGCGTGCGTCAAGCGATGGATTGGCTCCGCCCCCGCCGATCTCGCGCCCGAGCCCCGCCCGCATGCGCTGGAGGGCGCTGCGCCTCTCTCTCGGGCGTTGAAAAACACGCCGCGCGGGCGCATGTTGGAGACGTCAGGACGGCACGCGATGCCGTCGCGAGGAAGGAAAGGATACGCCACTGGCCTCCGTGTCTCCGCGCGAAGCGGACAATGCCCCGCTTCCGCCCCGTTCCGGAGCGCAGGCTCCGCAAGACGGGGCACTCCCCGCGCTCGCCCGTCGCTGCCTGGACGACATGAAGGCGGAGGACGTGGTCGAGATCGATCTCGTCGGCAAGACCTCCATCGCGGACACGATGTTCATCGCGAGCGGACGCTCCGACCGGCACGTCAACGCCATCGCCGACCGCATCATCCAGACCCTCAAGGACGAGGGCCACGGGGCGGCGCGCGTCGAAGGCATGCCGGCCTGCGACTGGGTGCTGATCGATGCCGGCGACGTGATCGTGCACGTCTTCCAGCCGCAGGTGCGCAGCTTCTACAATCTCGAGAAGATGTGGGGCGCGGACCGGCCGGCCGAGCGCGTCGGCGGCTGAGGGCGTGCGGCTCGCGATCGTGGCGGTCGGCCGCCTCAAGGCCGGCCCCGAGCGCGACCTCGTCGAGCGCTACGTCGAGCGCGCGCAGGGGATCGGCCGCGCGCTCGGCGTCTCCGGCCCGGAGGTGATCGAGATCCCCGAATCGCGCGCGCGCCGCGAGGCGGATCGCCGCGCCGAGGAGGCGCAGGCGCTCCTCGAGCGCTCCGCCGACGGCGCGCGGATCGCCCTCGACGAGCGCGCCCGCAGCCTCCCGAGCGAGGATTTCGCCGCGCGTCTCGCTGCCTTCCGCGACGGAGGCACGCGCCGGCTCTCGTTCCTCGTCGGCGGCCCGGACGGGCTCGACCCGCGGGCGCGCGCCGCCTGCGACCTCTCGCTCTCCTTCGGCGCCCTCACTCTGCCGCATCAGATCGTGCGTATACTCCTCGCCGAGCAGGCCTATCGCGCGCTCACCATCCTGAGCGGGCATCCCTATCATCGGGCGGGGGACGAGGGCGCGTGAGCCGGGGGAGAGGGAGCATGCCGCGCGGGGGAGATCGGCCGGGGAAGGCGCGCGCCGCGCTGGCGCTCGCCGCGCTCCTCCTCGCCGCGGCTCCCGTCGGCGCGCAGGAGAATCAGGCGCAGGAAAACCGCCCGCAGGAGGATCGAGCGACATCCCCCGTCGATCCCGAGGCTCTCGACGCCCGCGCGGCCGAGAGCGAGGCCGAGCGCGACCGGCGCGCCGCCGAGCTCGAGCGCCTGCGCGAGGCCCTCGACGCCGCCGCCGCCCAGCGCCGCGCCCTCGACGAGGAGATCGCCCGTCTCGCCGACGATCGCGCCCGCCTCAACGCCGCCCTGATCGAGACGACGGCGGGCATCCGCGGGCTCGAGAGCCGGGCGGCGGGGCTCGAGGAGCGGCTCGAGACGCTGGAGGGCGCGCAATCGGCGATCCGCCGCTCGCTCGAGAGCCGCCGCGGGGTCATCGTCGAGGTGCTCGCCGCGCTCCAGCGGATGGGCCGGCGCCCGCCTCCTGCCGTGCTCGTGCGGCCCGAGGACATTCTCGCCGCCGTGCGGACCTCGATGCTGCTCGGCGCCGTCGTCCCCGAGCTGCGCGCCGAGACGCAGGCGCTCGCCCTCGATCTCGCCGAGCTCGTCCGCGTGCGCGACGCGATCGCGACCGACCGCGCGACGCTGGCCTTCGAGCTCGAGGCGCTCGCCCGCGAACGCGAGCGGCTCGCGGCCCTCGTCGCGGCGCGCCAGGAGCGGCTCCTCGCCGCGCGCGCCGACGCCGCGGCCGAGCGCGCACGCGTCGACGAGCTCGCCGGGCGCGTCGACACTCTCGAAGATTTGATCGGCGGGCTGGAGCGCGAGATCGCGGGCGCTCGGGAGACCGCCCGCGCCGCCCGCGAGGCCGCCGACGCGGCGACGAGCGAAACCCGCGAACGCTTCGCCCGCGCGGCCGCGCTCGACCCGGCGCGGCTGTCGCCCGCGATCCCCTTCGCGCGCACCCGCGGATCGCTGCCGCTGCCGGTCGCGGGAGCCCTCGTGCGCGCTTTCGGCGCACCGGACGGCTATGGCGGGACCACGCGCGGCATCTCACTTTCGACACGAGCGGGTGAGATCGTCACGTCCCCCGCGGACGGGTGGGTGGCGTTCGCAGGACCCTTCCGCTCGTTCGGGCGACTCTTGATCATCGATGCCGGCGATGGCTACTATCTGCTTCTCGCCGGTATGGACTCGGTCGATGTCGAGGTCGGCCAATTCGTCCTTGCGGGCGAGCCCGTGGGGGCGATGGGGGCGACGTCCGCCCTCTCGCCGGCGGCCGGTGCGGTCGAGGTGTCGGAGCCGGTTCTGTACGTCGAGTTTCGTAAAGACGGCGGGTCGATCGATCCGCTACCCTGGTGGCAGGATTTGCAAGGCGAAAAGGTTCGCGGCTGATGCGCAAGCTCTCACTTCTGTTGGTCGGCGCGGCGATGGGTGCGGGGGCGGCGACGATCGCGTCGCAGCCTCAGCTCCTCTCGGGCACGAGCGCGATCGCGGCCTCGGCCGAGACCTACCGGCAGCTCTCGCTGTTCGGCGACGTCTTCGAGAAGGTCCGCACGGACTACGTCGAGGCGCCCGAGGAGGCGAAGCTGATCGAGGCGGCCATCAACGGCATGCTGACCTCGCTCGATCCGCATTCGAGCTTCCTCGACGCGCGCAGCTTCCGCGACATGCAGGTGCAGACCCGCGGCGAGTTCGGCGGGCTCGGCATCGAGGTGACGATGGAGGACGGCCTCGTGCGGGTCGTCACCCCGATCGACGAGACCCCGGCGGCGCGCGCCGGCGTCCTCGCCAACGACGTCATCACCCACATCGACGGCGAGGAGGTCCAGGGCCTCACGCTCAACCAGGCGGTCGAGCGCATGCGCGGCCCGGTGAATTCCGAGGTCGTCCTGCGCATCCGGCGCGGCCAGCAGGTCGACCCCATCGAGGTGTCGATCACCCGCGACGTGATCCGCATCCGCCCGGTCCGCTGGCGCGTCGAGGACGACATCGGCTACATCCGCGTCACGCAGTTCAACGAGCAGACCTTCACCAATCTCGAGCGCGCCGTCGCCGAGCTCACCGAGGAGATCGGCGAGGATCGCCTGCGCGGCTTCGTGCTCGACCTGCGCAACAATCCGGGCGGCCTGCTCGATCAGGCGATCATGGTCTCCGACGCCTTCCTCGACCGTGGCGAGATCGTCTCGACGCGCGGCCGCAACGCCAACGAGACGCAGCGCTTCTCGGCGAAGTCGGGCGACCTGACGAACGGCAAGCCGATCGCGGTGCTCGTCAACGGCGGCTCGGCCTCGGCGTCCGAGATCGTGGCCGGCGCCCTGCAGGACCACGAGCGCGCGACGATCCTCGGCACGCGCTCCTTCGGCAAGGGCTCGGTGCAGACGATCATCCCGCTCGGCGCCCAGGGCGCGCTGCGCCTGACGACGGCGCGCTACTACACGCCGGCGGGCCGCTCGATCCAGGCGCGCGGCATCGAGCCCGACACGCTCGTGCTCCAGGTCGTGCCTGAGGAATTGCGCGGCCGTGACGAGGTCCGCGGCGAGGCCGGTCTGCGCGGCCACCTCTCCAACGGCCAGGAAGAGGAGCAGGGCGCGTCCTCGGCCTACGTGCCGCAGGATCCGGCGGACGACGCCCAGCTGCACGCCGCCTTCGCCTTCCTGCGCGGCGAGCGGATCGATTCGGCGGTCCTGCCGCGCTCGGCGGAAGAATCCGAGACCGTCCCCAATTGACGCGTCCCGATTGACGTGACGCTGCGTCTCCCGCCGCGTCACCCCCTCGACGGCCCGCCTCCGATGTCGGACATTGGAGGCGGGCCGTTTCGATTCGCGGCCCGCGATCGGTCCGTGCCTCGGGAGCCTTCGCCTTGGACCGCGTCTCAGACGACCTGACGAAACCGCTCGGTGGCGGGCGCCGCGCGCCCGGCGCCCTGGCGCGGCTCGTCGCCCGGCTCGCCGAGCGCCTGCCCGTCGGGCGCATCGTGTCCGGCACGCTGATGGGCCTCGCCGCGCTCGTCGGCATGTACCTCGCCTTCGTCCAGGATCCCTTCGGCGGGGAGCCGCATGCCATCGTCGAGATCGGCGAGCGGATCGCCGCCGTCCCCGAGGCGGCCGAGCCGGACCGCGCCCCCGGCGGCGCCCTCGTCCAGGACGTCCCGCGCGATCCCCGCTCGGGCACCGCGATCGCGATCGAGACGGCGTCCGGCGTCTCGGTGGTGCGGCCGGACGGGCAGGGGGCCTCGAGCGCCGTCATCATCCAGATCCCCGACGCGCCCCCCGGCATGGCGGCCCCGGCGCCGTCGACCCCGACGGCGCTCGCCGCCGCCCCCGATCCGCGCCTCGTCGAGCGCGGACGGCACGGCCCGCTGCCGCGGATCGGCGAGGACGGCGCGACGCCGCTTCGCGTCTATGCCCGCCCCGCGCCGCCCCCCGGCGCACCCGGCACGGCGCGCATCGCGATCGTCGTCACCGGTCTCGGCATCAGCCAGAGCGGCACCGCCGAGGCGATCGCGCGGCTTCCGCCCGACGTCTCGCTGGCCTTCGCGCCCTATGGCGGCGATCTCGATCGGCATCTGGCGCGCGCCCGCGAGGCCGGCCACGAGGCGTTCCTGCAGGTGCCGATGGAGCCCTTCGATTATCCGGCCTCCGACCCCGGCCCGCACACCCTCACGATCGCCGCCGATGCCGCGCAGAACCGCGACCGGCTGCATTGGGTGATGTCGCGCCTCGTGGGCTATGTCGGCATCGTCAATTTCATGGGCGGACGGCTCACCGCCGATCCCGCCGCGCTGCGCCCCGTGCTCGACGAGCTGCGCGGGCGCGGAATCGGGCTCCTCGACGACGGCTCCTCCTCGCGCTCGGTCGCCACGGCGATCGCCGCGGAGATCGGCCTGCCCTCCGCGCGGGCCGATCTCGTGCTGGACACCGTCCCCGATCCCGCGCGCATCGACGCCGCGCTCGAGCGCCTCGCGGCGCTCGCCTTCGAGCGGGGCTCGGCGATCGCGACCGCGAGCGCGCTGCCGCTCACGGTCGACCGCATCGCGGCCTTCGCCGACGCGGCGGCGGATCGCGGCATCCTGATCGTCCCCGCGTCGAGCCTGCTCGCGGCCCGCCCGGGCGGCTGAGCGGGCGCGGCCGCTCTCCGAGGTGTTCGCATGACCGACACGACCGATCTGCCCTATCGTCCCTGCGTCGGCGTCGCGTTGTTCAGTCGCGAGGGGCTCGTCTTCGTCGGCAAGCGCTTCGCCGCCGCCGGTCCCGAGCACGTGGCCGGCGCGTATTCCTGGCAGATGCCGCAGGGCGGCATCGATCCCGGCGAGGACCCGCTCGTCGCCGCGCGACGTGAGCTCGAGGAGGAGACGGGCGTGCGCAGCGCGACGCTCCTCGGCGAATCGGCCGATTGGTACGCCTACGACCTGCCGCCGGGCGTCACCGCCTGGAAGGGCCGCTGGCGCGGGCAGATCCAGAAATGGTTCGCGTTCCGCTTCGAGGGCGAGGAGAGCGAGATCGACATCGCCTCGCCCGGCGGCCACGAGCCGGAATTCGAGGCCTGGCGCTGGGAGCGGCTCGAGCGCGTGCCCGAGCTGATCATCCCCTTCAAACGGGGCGTCTACGAGCGCGTGGTGGCGGACTTTTCGCGATTCGCGCGGCCGGTGGGGTGAGGGGAGGGGACTCGCGAGGCGCTAGCGTGTGCCCTTGTGAAGACCGTTCGCGGAGGTAGTATGTACGTCCGCTCACGCCCGAGGTCCCGATGGAAGCGAGTTCTGCAGCAGCCCGTGCGATCGAGAAGCGTATCACGGTCGCCGAGATCAGGAGCGGCGAGCCATGACGACGGAAGCGGAATCCAAGACGATTGCGAAAGAAGCTCCGCAGGTCGCCGTGCGCGACCTCGTCAGCATCGCGGACGTGGATGAAGAGCTGCGCTCCATCATGGCGCAATCGCAGAGCTGCTCGCCCAGCCTCGACCGGGAGCGCGTGAGCGCGCTCGTCGCTCGCCGTACCGATCTGATGATGGCCGAGGACGAGAACGGCGACGAGGAGACGATGGCGTTGCGGCCCTGACCTGCCCGCCTCACGGCTCCAGCTCGGTATCCCAATAGAGATAATCCATCCAGCTGTCGTGGAGGTAGTTCGGCGGGAAGTGGCGGCCGTTCTGGTGCAGGTCGGCGAGCGAGGGCGCGAACGGCGTCTGGCGGGGGATCATGTCCACGTCGCGGGGAAGGCGGTCGCCCTTGCGCAGATTGCAGGGCGAGCAGGCGGCGACGACGTTCTCCCAGGTGGTCTGGCCGCCCTTCGAGCGGGGGATCACGTGGTCGAAGGTGAGATCCTCGCGAGCACCGCAATATTGGCAGGTGAATCGGTCGCGGAGGAAGACGTTGAAGCGCGTGAAGGCCGGGATGCGCGACGGCTTGACGTAGGTCTTGAGCGAGACGACGGAGGGAAGCCGCATCTCGAAGGTGGGACTTCGCACCGTCTTGTCGTATTGCGAGACGATGTTCACGCGGTCGAGGAAGACCGCCTTGATCGCGTCCTGCCAGCACCAGATCGACAGGGGGTAATAGCTCAACGGCCGGTAATCGGCATTGAGCACGAGCGCCGGGCACGCATCCGGCCGCACGATGGGCTGAACGTGAGCGTTCACGTCACCTCCTCCGGCGAGAGGGGACGCCACGAGAACGGACGCGCTCGCATGTCCCTCGCCTGAGGGGAAAATCTACAAGCAAGGTGACACTCTTGTGAAGGCCGCGCGGTGCCGCAGGCCGTCTCACTTTCGTCGACGCGGCCGCCGCGGCGGAAAAAACCCGTGTCCGCGGGCGATTCAGACGCGCCTGTCGACGAGGCGGCCCTCGCCCGGGCCGGGCGGCGGGCCGCCGCGCGGCGCCTCCTGCGAAGCGGCGGCGGGCGGGGAGGGCGCGGCGGCGCGCGAATCGGTCGACTGCTCGCCCGCGGGCGTCGCGGCGCGCACGGCGGCCGCCGCCTCGATTCTCGGCTCGGCCCGCATGCTCGACCAGGCGCTCGTCAATCCGGCGGTGGCGTCGATGCCCATCGTGTCCGACCTCGCGTTCGCTCCTCCCCGCGTCCCCCACGGAGGGTAGCGGGCGCGCCTGAAGCGTCGCTTGCGCGGGTTCGTCGAATTGCGCCGATCTCCGAGACCGGGCGGAGTGGCCATGCGCGGCCCGGAAAGCGCGGGGGCGGGCCCGAAAGCTGTTGACTTGCGGGGCAGGGGCCTTTATCAAGCGCGGACTTTCCGGCGGGCAGTAGGTTTCGCTCGTGTCGATGCGCCCAGCAACGACCTCCGCGTCCTAGACGCCGCCGAAGCTCAAAGCAGTCTGACGTTCGTCAGCTTCAGGGGCAAGACCAGGGGCCTTCACGGTCCACGGTCCTCTGCGTGGCGCGCGCCTCAGGTCCTCCCCGGACCCGACGGCGCGGTTTCGTTTTGCGTCTCCATTCGGGAGGCGTGCGGCGAAGCGTCGCGTACGAGAATGGGATTCGCGGACGGTGCGCGGTCGAGGCGATCGCGAGGCCGGTGTGGAAGAACGAAGGGGTCGCCGCGTGCGGCCGGGAAACGAGGGCAGAGGATGCCGACCATCTCTCAGCTGATCCGCAAGCCGCGGACGGCACAGAAGGCACGGAACAAGGTCCCCGCGCTGGAGGCGTGCCCGCAGAAGCGCGGCGTCTGCACGCGCGTCTACACGACGACGCCGAAGAAGCCGAACTCGGCGCTGCGCAAGGTCGCCAAGGTGCGCCTGACGAACGGCTTCGAGGTGATCGGCTACATCCCGGGCGAGGGTCACAACCTCCAGGAGCACTCCGTGGTGATGATCCGCGGCGGCCGCGTGAAGGACCTTCCGGGCGTGCGCTACCACATCCTGCGCGGCGTCCTCGACACGCAGGGCGTCAAGAACCGCAAGCAGCGTCGCTCGAAGTACGGCGCCAAGCGGCCGAAGTGATCGGCCGCCTCGCTCGATAGAACTCTGGACGGAGCAAGTTCATGTCCCGCCGCCATCGCGCCGAGAAGCGTGAGATCAACCCGGATCCGAAGTACGGCGACCTCGTGCTGTCGAAGTTCATGAATTCGATCATGTACGACGGCAAGAAGTCGACGGCCGAGACGATCGTCTACGGTGCCTTCGACCTCGTCGAGAGCCGCGCCAAGGCCGATCCGCTCGAGGTGTTCAAGGCCGCGCTCGAGAACGTCGCCCCGGCGATCGAGGTGCGGTCCCGCCGCGTCGGCGGTGCCACCTACCAGGTGCCGGTCGAGGTTCGCACGGAGCGCCGTCAGGCGCTGGCGATCCGCTGGCTGATCACCGCCGCCCGCGCCCGCAACGACAAGACCATGGTCGAGCGCCTTGCCGCCGAGCTGATGGACGCCGCCGCCAATCGCGGCAGCGCCGTCAAGAAGCGCGAGGACACGCACCGTATGGCCGAGGCCAACCGCGCCTTCTCGCATTACCGCTGGTAATGACGGCGCAGTAGAACGAGACGGAGAGACGCGATGCCTCGCGAGCACGACATCAAGGACTACCGCAACTTCGGGATCATGGCCCACATCGACGCGGGCAAGACCACGACGACCGAGCGGATCCTCTTTTACACCGGCAAGTCCCACAAGATCGGCGAGGTGCATGACGGCGCCGCGACGATGGATTGGATGACGCAGGAGCAGGAGCGCGGCATCACGATCACTTCGGCCGCCACGACCTGCTTCTGGCGCGGTCACCGGCTGAACATCATCGACACGCCCGGCCACGTCGACTTCACGATCGAGGTCGAGCGTTCGCTGCGCGTGCTCGACGGCGCGGTCTGCGTGCTCGACGGCAACCAGGGCGTCGAGCCCCAGACCGAGACGGTCTGGCGCCAGGCCGACAAGTACGACGTGCCGCGCGTCGTGTTCGTCAACAAGATGGACAAGATCGGCGCCGACTTCTTCAAGTGCGTCGACGACATCGTCAAGCGCGTGGCCGGCAAGCCGGTCTGCCTGCAGCTGCCGATCGGCGCCGAGTCGTCCTTCAAGGGCGTGATCGACCTCGTCCGCATGAAGGCGATCGTCTGGCTCGAGGAATCGCTCGGCGCGAAGTTCGTCGACGAGGAGATCCCGGCCGACCTGCTCGATCAGGCCAAGGAATACCGCACGAAGCTCGTCGAGGCCTGCGTGGAGCTCGACGACGACGCGATGGCGGCCTATCTCGAGGGCGAGGAGCCGACCGAGGAGAAGCTCGTCTCCCTCGTCCGCAAGGCGGTCCAGGAGCGTGCCTTCCACCCGGTGCTCTGCGGCTCGGCCTTCAAGAACAAGGGCGTTCAGCCGCTCCTCGACGCGGTCGTCGACTATCTCCCGTCCCCGGTCGACCGCGGCGCGATCCGCGGCATGAACCCGGACACCGAGGAGCCGATGACGCGCGAGCCGGACGACCAGGCGCCGTTCGCCATGCTCGCCTTCAAGATCATGGACGACCCCTTCGTCGGCACGATCACCTTCTGCCGCATCTATTCGGGCACGATCCTCGCGGGCTCCTCGGTGCTCAACGCGACGTCGGGCAAGAAGGAGCGCGTCGGCCGCATGCTCCTGATGCACGCGAACAACCGCGAGGACATCAAGGAAGCGTCCGCCGGCGACATCGTGGCGATCGCGGGCCTCAAGGAGGTCCGTACCGGCGACACTTTGTGCGATCCGGCCAAGCCGACGATCCTCGAGAAGATGGAGTTCCCCGAGCCCGTCATCGAGATCGCGATCGAGCCGAAGTCGAAGGCCGACCAGGAGAAGCTCGGTCTGGCGCTGCAGAAGCTCGCCGCCGAGGATCCCTCCTTCCGCGTCTCGACCGATCAGGAATCGGGCCAGACCATCCTCAAGGGGATGGGCGAGCTCCATCTCGACATCAAGGTCGACATCCTGCGCCGCACCTACAAGGTGGACGCGAATGTCGGCGCGCCGCAGGTCGCCTATCGCGAGACGATGACCCGCCGCACCGAGATCGACTACACCCACAAGAAGCAGACCGGCGGCACGGGCCAGTTCGCCCGCGTCAAGCTGATCGTCGAGCCGAACGAGGCCGGCAAGGGCATCTCGTTCGAATCGAAGATCGTCGGCGGCTCGGTGCCGAAGGAATACGTCCCGGGCGTCCAGAAGGGCATCGACTCGGTGGTCGGCGCCGGCGTGCTCGCGGGCTTCCCCGTGGTGGACATCAAGGTCGAGCTGATCGACGGCGCCTTCCACGAGGTCGATTCCTCGGTGCTGGCGTTCGAGATCGCGACCCGTGCGGCGATGCGCGAGGCCCTGCAGAAGGGCGGCGCGGTCCTGCTCGAGCCGGTGATGAAGGTCGAGGTGGTGACGCCCGAGGAATATACGGGCTCCGTCATCGGCGACATCAATTCCCGTCGCGGCCAGATCCAGGGCCAGGACATGCGCGGCAACGCGGTCGTCATCAACGCGATGGTGCCGCTCGCCAACATGTTCGGCTACGTCAACACGCTCCGCTCCATGAGCCAGGGCCGCGCGAACTACACCATGCTCTTCGACCATTACGAGCAGGTGCCGTCGAACGTGGCCGCCGAGGTCCAGGCGAAGTTCGCCTGAGCCTCATCCCCGCAGATCCGAGAAGAACGAGCTAGGTGCCGCCATGGCTAAAGAGAAGTTCGAACGCACGAAGCCGCACTGCAACATCGGCACGATCGGCCACGTCGACCACGGCAAGACGTCGCTGACGGCGGCGATCACGAAGGTGCTCGCCGAGACGGGCGGGGCCACGTTCA
>NZ_JBKBQG010000042.1:0-27115 GCF_046292825.1 Salinarimonas sp.
CTCCCCGTAGGGGAGGGTGGACGCTCGAGCGCCAGCGAGAGCGGCCGGGTGGGGCACGGGGCGCGGGGGATGTTCTCCGACCGACGGGCCCCACCCGACCTCGGTCGCTGCCGCTCCCGAGGCCACCCTCCCCTCCGGGGAGGGATGACGGGCACCCATCCCTCCCATAGGGGAGGGTGGACGCTCGAGCGCGAGCGAGAGCGGCCGGGCGGGGCACGGGGGATGCTCTCCGACCGACGGGCCCCACCCGACGTCGGTCGCTACGCTCCCGAGGCCACCCTCCCCTACGGGGAGGGACGCGCCGGATTCAGCGCGGGACGAAGTAGCGGCGGCCGTCGGGGGCGATGCGGGCGGAGCCGGTGGCGACGAGGGTGTCGAGCACGGCGGCGACGCGGGCGCGGCGCTCGCGGCTCGCGCGGCCCTCGAAGGACACGGCGACGGCGTCGACGACGACGGGCGCCGGCGCGCGGGAGAGCACCTCGCGCACGATGCGGATCTGGTCGAGCCCGTCGGCTGGCCAGCGCAGGCGCGCGGCGGCCGGCACGATGTCGAGATCGGGCAGCTCGGCCTGGCTCGCCTGCGGCACGCGGGCGGCGAGGCGGGGCACTTGAAAATCGGGCCGCAGCCAGCGCACGAGCCCGCGCGCCTCCTCCGCCGCGCGCTCGCGGTTGAGCGCGACGAGGCGCACGAGGAGCTCCTCCTCGGCGGCGGCCTGCTCGGGGGCCACATGCGCGCTCGGATTCGTCGCTCCGGGGCGGCCGACGAGAGCGGGAGCGAGGTCGTCGAAGCCGTAGGCCTCGAGCACGGCGCGGTCGATCGCGTCGTGGATCTCGCCGAGGATCGCGACGAGCCCCGCCTGATGCACCGCCCGCTCCTCCTCGTCGAGGGGGCGCGGATCGGCGCCCGTCTCGATGGCGCGCAGGCGCTCGAGGACGTTGTAGAGGCCCGTCATCGTGAGCTGCGGATGGCGGGCGAGGCGATCCTTTCGAAGCGCGTCGAGCCGCTCGCCGAGGGTGCGCAGGCGGGTGCGAAGGGGGGTGTCGGCGGAAAGGGCGGCGGGGAAGGGTAGGGATCGAGGCAATGCGTCTTCACGTAAACCGAGTCGTTCCCTACCCCGAGCCAACCGCCTGTTGCCATCGACCAGCGCCCGTGCAGACGCGACGACAGCACAGCAAGGTGAGCCGCGTCCGTGAGGCCGATCGCGACGAGCTTGTTGTCCGGGCGGATGCCCGCGTCGAGGAATTGGAAGGTGCGGTGCTTGGCGGTCTCGACGGTGGCGATGTAGCGGGGGAGGTCTGCGAGGAAGGCGCGGAAGTCCGCCCGCGGCTCGCCGAATATCCACCATTTGTCGCGATACGTGGCTCGATTGTTCTGATCCCGCTCCGGCTTCACCATCTCCTTCACATGCTGATAGACCGCCGGAAACCGGTCGCGCACCTCCTCTATCTCCAGCGGATAGAGATCGATCACCATCACCCCGCGCGGTCGCCCGGTCAGATCGCGCCCGTTCCGATAGGGTAGGATGTGCGCGTCGAGCCCCTCGACCGTTCCGAGACCGAGAGCCTCGGCCTTCTCCGGCGTCACGATGAAGCCGGCGCCGTGCAGCTTCACGCCGGGACTGGACAGGGCCTCGTTCGCCAAGAGCGCGGTGGTGCTCCCCAGATCCGCGCCGATCGCGAGATTGGCGGCGATCACCCCCTCCCGCCGCGACAGCTCCACCACAGGCGTGTCCGTGTCGAGCTCGGCTTCCGAGACGACCTTCGCCAACACCCCCTCCCCCGCCCCGCGGGCGCAGACGGTCATCGCGATGCGCACGGCCGCGCGGTCGGCGGATTTGAGCCAGGGGTGGTCCGGCACCGCGAAGACGAGCCGGAGCGGGTCGTCGCCGGCGCGATGGCGCTCGATGACGCGGCGCGAGAAGGTCTGCACGATGGAATTCGTGGTGATGAAGCCGAAGCGCTCGAGGCGCCCTTCCGGCTGCGCGACGGCCCGCCCCCTCCCCTTCCCCGCCTTGCGCGGCGCGTCCTCCACGGGCGTCGGCGCACGAAGCCGGTTCGCCGCCTCGTCCCAGAAGTGCATCACGAGATCCGCCCCGCCGGGCAGGTGCGGGCGCACCGCCCAGAGGGCTTGCGCATAACCGTCCCCGAGCTGCGCGCGCAGATCCTTGCCGCCGATGAAGGGCGGGTTGCCGACGATGAAATCGGCCTGCGGCCACGCGGCCCGGCGGGGGTTCTCGTAGGAATAGACCTCCACCCGCGCGGCGGGGTCGGGCACCTCCCGCCCGGTGATCGGGTCGATCGTCGTCGTGACCCCGTCCCAGCGCGTGACGGGCGCGCCCGCGG
Source organism: Salinarimonas sp. (assembly GCF_046292825.1). GTDB lineage: Bacteria > Pseudomonadota > Alphaproteobacteria > Rhizobiales > Beijerinckiaceae > Salinarimonas. The sequence goes on from NZ_JBKBQG010000042.1 coordinate 2,343, forward strand.
CATCGCGCACGAGCACCTTGCGGTCGTAGGCGAGGAGCGCGTCCTGCGCCTTCACGGTCCCGTAGGCGTGCAGCACCGGCGAGCCGACGGCACGGGGACCGCCCGTCCGGAGCTGCCAGTTGAGGTAACCGATCCAGAGCACGAGCTCGGCGATCGGCACCGCGCGCGGATTGATCTCGAGCCCGTGGAACTGGCGCGGGCTCACCGTCTCGCCCTCCATCGCGAGCCGGCCCTGGCCTTCGCCGAGCGCGTCGAGCGCCTCCAGCACCTCGCCCTCGAGCCGCTTCGTCAGCTCGAGCGCGACATAGAGGAAGTTGCCCGTGCCGCAGGCGGGATCGAGCACCCGCACGCTGCACAGCCGGTGGTGGAAGCCGCGGACGATCGCGATCGCGCCCGCGACGTCGCCCGCCCGCTCGAGCTCCCCCGCGCGACCGCGCGCCACGTCCCATTCGGCGCGCAACGGCTCGATGATCGTCGGCACCACGAGGCGCTCGACATAAGCCCGCGGCGTGTAATGGGCGCCGAGCGCCGCCCGCTCGCGCGGGTCGAGCGCGCGTTCGAGCAGCGTGCCGAAGATCGCCGGCTCGACCTCGCTCCAGTTCCGCTCCGCCGCGGCGTGCAGCTCGGCGATCTCGTCGGGATCGAGCGGCAGGGCGCGGCGGGTCTTGAACAGGGTGCCGTTGAAATGGCGCAAGGTCGCCATGACGTGCGGCTCGTAGGTGCCCTCGTCCATCGCCCGCCAGAGGCTCTCGACGGCGGGCACGAAGCTGTCCGGCGCGGCCCGCAGCCGCCCGAGGAGATCGCGGAAGGCGTCCTCGGGCAGGAGCCCGACGTCTTCCGCGAACATCGTGAACAGGCAGCGCATCAGGAACTCCGCCACCTCCTTGGCGTCGTGGCGGGTCTCCAGCCGTCTCGCGATGCGCGCGAGGCGGGCGGCGACGTCGCTCGTGACGCGGGCGGATTCCCGGGCGGGATCGAGCGCGCGCGGATCCTCGAACACGAGGCGCAGGCGGGTGCGCACCGCCTCCTCGCGCAGATCCTCCATGCGGATGCGGTAGCGCGCGCGATCGGGAAAATGGGCGTAGTTCTTGCCCTGGCCGGAGAAGTCGGCGAACAGCTCGATCGCGCGGCCGACGTCGACGACGACGAGGAAGGGCGGGTAGCCGTCGGCGACGGGCAGCGCGCGGGCATAGTTCTCCGCCTGCCGGCGCGCTTCCAGCATCACCTGGTCCCAGGCGCTCGCCGCCGCGCCCACCCGCGCCGCGCGCTTGCCGGATTGCTTGGCCTCGAGCACGAACGAGCCGCGTTTGTAGCAATCGATGAAGCCCGGCGTGCGCGAGCCGTCCGGATGGACGAAGTCGACGCGCCGCTCGAAGACGTAGTCGTTGCGCTCGGCCTCGGCGCGCGCGAAGCCGGGCTCCGCGACGCCGAGGAGGCGGCACAGACGCTGCACGAAGAGCTGGTAGTTCGCGCGCTCGGGCCCGTCCGCGTCCCGCACGGCCGCGACGAAGCGCTCGACCCGATCCCCCTCCCCGCCCCCGCCCATATCGCTGTCACTTGCGAATCAATGATTGCAATAATGATGCGTTACGAATCCAGGCGAGTCTAGTTTTTCTTCCCGATGGGGTACGAGATTCGCACATGGTGAGCCGCGCATAGGAACGGGACGACGAGGCGCCGCCCCTCTCATCACACGAGGGATCGCAACGCCTTCGCCGATTCTCTACGCCGTCATTCCGGGGCGCGAAGCGAGCCCGGAACCCAGATCCACGACCTTCGATGAGCAGCCTATAGGCTGCGTCCGACGACCGATCGACGCTCAGATGGTGTGCGACGAGCGCGCATGCGCGCTCGCAACCAGCGCCGGGAGTCTGGGTTCCGGGCTCGCTTCGCGCCCCGGAATGACGGCGGTGAAGAGATTTCCAGCCTAATGATTGTTTTTCACAAATCATGCAAGAAAACGATGGGTGCACTCCGTAGCCTTCACGGGAGAGATGACGCGCACCCATCCCTCCCCGGAGGGGAGGGTGGACGCTCGAGCGCGAGCGAGAGCGGCCGGGTGGGGCACGGGGCGCGCAGGATACTCTCCGGCCGACGGGCCCCACCCGACCTCGGTCGCTGCGCTCCCGAGGCCACCCTCCCATCCGGGGAGGGATGTCGCTCAGCCGCGCCGCTTGCGCAGAGCCGTCGAGGACAAGGGCGAGCGGGGGCCGTGGAGGTAGATCCAGGCGGGGGGATCGCGGTCGGGGAGCGTGCGCGCGGCCTCCTCGGGCAGGCGGGCGGGGCCGAGGATGCGGGCGGCGCGGGAGAGCGGCGCGGTCAGCGTCAGGCCGGGGCGGTCGATCACGGCGATCGGCACGCGCGCGGCGATCTCGCGCCAATCCTGCCAGCGGTGGAAGCTCGAGAGCGAATCCGCGCCCATGATCCAGACGAAGCGCACGCCGGGGCAGCGGCGCTGGAGATGGCGGATCGTCTCGATCGTGTAGGGGCTCGGCAACTGCGCCTCGAAGCCGGTCACGGCGATGCGCGGATCGCGGGCGAGGCGGCGCGCGGCCTCCATCCGCTCGGGCAGGCGGGCGAGGCCGGCGCGCTCCTTCAACGGGTTGCCGGGCGTGACGAGCCACCAGAGCCGGTCGAGCCCGAGCCGGCGGATGGCGCGGCGCCCCACCATCAGATGTCCGGCATGGGGCGGGTCGAAGGAGCCGCCGAACAGGCCGATTCGCATGCCAGGCTGGAAGGACGGCAGGCGGATCATGCTCACCCGGTCACGGACGCGTCTGCCCCGTGCCGTGCACGCGGTATTTGAAGGAGGTCAGCTGCTCGACGCCGACGGGCCCGCGCGCATGCATCCGCCCCGTCGCGATGCCGATCTCCGCGCCGAAGCCGAACTCCCCGCCATCGGCGAATTGCGTCGAGGCATTGTGCATGACGATGGCCGAATCGACCTCGGCGAGGAAGCGCGCGGCGGCCGCCTCGTCCTGCGTGAGGATCGATTCCGTGTGGCTCGAGCCGTAGGTCGCAATGTGCACCATCGCGGCATCCAGGCCGTCGACGACGCGCACCGAGATGATCGCGTCGAGATATTCGGTGCGCCAATCCTGCTCGGTCGCAGGCGTCACGCGCGGATCGACCGCCTGCGTGGCCTCGTCCCCGCGCACGGCGCAGCCGGCCTCGAGGAGCATGCGCACGAGGGGCGCGAGATGGGTTTCGGCGCAGGCGCGGTCGACCAGAAGCGTCTCGGCGGAGCCGCAGATGCCGGTGCGGCGCAGCTTCGCGTTGCGGACGATGCTCAACGCCATGTCGAGATCGGCCGCCCCGTGGACGAAGACGTGGCAGATGCCCTCGAGATGCGCGAAGACGGGCACGCGCGCCTCCTGCTGCACGCGCGCGACGAGGCTCTTGCCGCCGCGCGGCACGATCACGTCGATCGCGCCTTCGAGCCCTGCGAGCATGGCACCGACCGCCTCGCGGTCCTTCGTGGGCACGAGCTGGATCGCGGCCTCGGGCAGCCCCGCTTCGGCGAGCCCCTTGCGCATCGCCGCCTCGAGCGCGCGCGCCGAGCGCAGGCTGTCGGAGCCCGTGCGCAGGATCGCGGCATTGCCGGCCTTGAGGCAGAGCGCGCCGGCATCGGCCGTGACGTTGGGGCGGCTCTCGAAGATCACGCCGACGACGCCCAGCGGCGTCGCGACGCGCTCGATGACCAAGCCGTTCGGCCGCTCGAAGCGGGCGAGGACGCGCCCGACAGGGTCCGGCAGCGCGGCGATGGCGGCGACCGCATCGGCTATGGCGCCGACGCGGCCCTCGTCGAGGGCGAGCCGGTCGAGATAGGATGCGGGCTGCCCCGCCTCGCGCGCCTCCGCGACGTCCTGCGCGTTCGCCGCGAGGATCGCGGGCGTGTCGGCGCGGATCGCCTCGGCCATCGCCTTGAGCGCGGCATCCTTCTGCGCGGCGGGCGCGTTCGCGAGGCCGCGCGCGGCGGCACGGGCGGCACGGCCGATCGAGCGCATGATCCCCTCGACGGGAGAGGCGGCGGGCACGGCACGGACGGACATCGGGCTCCTCGGCAGGATGCAGGGCACGGGAGCGGGGCTTCTAGCACCTTTGCGCGCGCGTGGGGAGAGCGGGAGGCGAATCCCTCCCCGGAGGGGAGGGTGGCCTCGGAGCCGAAGGCGAACGAGGTCGGGTGGGGCAAGGGTGGAGACGATCCCGACCCCTTTCGCTCCGCTCAGGGGCCACCCTCCCCTCCGGGGCTACGGAATGCACACGTCGTCGTTCTTGCATGCATACGACAGAAGCAGCGCGCTCCCTCTCCTTCCCCTCAGGGGAAGGTGGCTCCGGACGCGATCAGCGTCCGGAGACGGATGGGGTCTTTCGACCCGAAGGGTCGAAGGGGCGTCGGGAGCCGCCTTACGTAAGGAGCTCCATGACGACGCCCCTTCGCCGCTTTCGCGGCGAATGACCCCATCCGACCCGTCGCCTTCGGCGCCGGGCCACCTTCCCCTGAGGGGGAGGAGAGCGGCGGCGCATTCTCGTCTCGATCCCATGCGCAGATCACGACGTGTGAATCGCGGAGCCCTCCGGGGAGGGATTTCGCCCCCTCGCCGATTATCCTTGCCTCCCCCGCCCGGCTCCCCATTATCCCCCTTCGCACCAGAACGAGACGAGAGCCCGATGCATCGCGACATCCGCCCCCTCCCCCTCCGCGCCGCGCCCGCCACGAAGGCCGCCGGGGACAATCTCGGCGCCTTGCCGGAATGGAACCTCGACCACCTCTATCCGGGCATGGACAGCCGCGCGTTCGCCGACGACATGGAGAAGGCGCGCGCCGAATGCGCCGCCTTCGCGCAGGCCTATCGCGGGCGGCTCGCGGAGATGGCCGAGGGCGCGGATGCCGGGGCGGCTCTGCACGCGGTGATCGTGCGCTACGAGGCGCTGGAGGATCTGCTCGGGCGGCTCATGTCCTATGCCGGCCTCGTCTATTCCGGCGACACGACCGACCCCGCGCGCGCCAAGTTCTACGGCGACACGCAGGAGCGGCTCACTGCCGCGACCTCCGAGCTCCTGTTCTTCGGGCTCGAACTCAACCGCCTCGACGACGCGCGGGTGGACGCCCTCGTGGCCCATGAGCCCCTGTCGCATTACCGCCCCTGGCTCGAGGATCTGCGCAAGGACAAGCCCTTCCAGCTCGACGACCGGATCGAGCAGCTCTTCCACGAGAAGTCGACCACCGGTCGCGCGGCCTGGAACCGGCTCTTCGACGAGACCATCGCGGCCCTGCGCTTCCGCGTGCGCGGCGAGGAGCTCGCCATCGAGCCGACGCTCAACAAGCTGCAGGACCGCGACGAGGAGGTGCGGCGCGACGCGGCGATGGCGCTGGGCGAGACCTTCCGCTCGAACCTGCGGGTGTTCACGCTGATCACCAACACGCTCGCCAAGGACAAGGAGATCGCCGATCGCTGGCGCGGCTTCGAGGACGTGGCGGATGCCCGCCACCTCGCCAATCGCGTCGAGCGCGAGACGGTGGAGGCGCTCGTCGAGGCCGTGCGCGAGGCCTATCCGCGGCTGTCGCACCGCTATTACAAGCTCAAGGCCAAGTGGTTCGGCCGCCCGCAGCTCGCCTTCTGGGACCGCAACGCGCCGCTGCCGGCGGTCGAGCAGCGTACGATCGGCTGGGAGGAGGCGCGCGACACCGTGCTCGGCGCCTATGCCGAATTCTCCCCGCGCATGGCCGAGATCGCGAGCCGGTTCTTCGACGAGCGCTGGATCGACGCGCCGACGCGCCCCGGCAAGGCGCCGGGCGCCTTCGCGCACCCGACCGTGCCCTCGGCCCACCCCTACGTGCTCCTCAATTACCAGGGCAAGCCGCGCGACGTGATGACGCTCGCCCACGAGCTCGGCCACGGCGTGCACCAGGTGCTCGCGGCGCACAATGGCGCATTGATGGCGCCGACCCCGCTGACGCTCGCCGAGACCGCTAGCGTCTTCGGCGAGATGCTCACCTTCCGCCGCCTCCTCGACCGCACGACCGAGAAGGCCCAGCGCAAGGCCATGCTCGCCGCCAAGGTCGAGGACATGATCAACACGGTCGTGCGACAGATCGCCTTCTACACCTTCGAGCGAAAAGTCCACCTCGCGCGGCGCGAGGGCGAGCTGACCTCCGAACAGCTCTGCGAGATCTGGCTCTCCGTCCAGGGCGAATCGCTCGGCCCCGCGATCCGCATCGAGGCGCCCTACGAGACCTACTGGACGTACATCCCCCATTTCGTGCACTCGCCGTTCTACGTCTACGCCTATGCCTTCGGCGATTGCCTCGTGAACTCGCTCTACGGCGTCTACGAGAACGCGTCGGACGGCTTCGTCGAGCGTTACTTCGCTTTGTTGTCGGCGGGCGGCTCCAAACCCTATCGCGAGCTCCTCGCCCCCTTCGGCCTCGACGCCTCCGACCCCGCCTTCTGGCGCATCGGGCTGTCTATGATCGAGCGGCTGATCGGGGAATTGGAGGCGATGGAGGAGTGAGGGGGGCGCATCCCTCCCCGTAGGGGAGGGTGGACTTTCGAGGCGCCAGCCGAGAAAGGCCGGGGGGGGCCACGGCGCTCGGCGATGATCCTCCACCCGGGCCCCACCCGACCCCTTTCGCTACGCTCAGGGGCCACCCTCCCCTACGGGGAGGGATTCGCGCCCGCCGTCCAGGCGGTCCTCAACTCCGATCGGCGAGCCGCTCCTGCAACGCCTGCCTGATCATCTCCGGCCACCCCGGCGCTCGCGGCGGTGCGAGGGCAGGTGCGGCGGATCAGGGGGGCGCATCCCTCCCGGTACGACTTCGTAGTGTCACATCGGCGTTCGTCCATGCGTTCGCCAAAAGCGGTGCGGCCGCTCTCCTTCCCCTCAGGGGAAGGAGAGCGGCGGCGCATCGTTGCATCGATCCGATGCGAGGGACACGACGTGTCGACGTCGTAGCCCCGTCGGCCGAGTGGGGCGCGGCGCGCGGCGATGATCCTCCACCCGGGCCCCACCCGACCCCTTTCGCTACGCTCAGGGGCCACCCTCCCCTACGGGGAGGGATTCGCGCCCTCCGTCCCGTGACCGCTTCGCAAAACCCCTCTCCCGAATGGGAGAGGGGCAGGGGTGAGGGGATACGGCGTCAGGACTGGCTCACGGGCCGCGACGCCACGTCCGCGGCAAGACCCCCACCCATAAGCCCTCACCCCCGGCCCCTCTCCCATTCGGGAGAGGGGAGACGGGCTACGGGGAGGGATGTGCGCGCAGCCAGGGGCGGCGCTCGTCGGCTCGGCGGACGGTGTCGATCCGCATCCCGTCTTCAACGAAAGCGATCGCCAGCGCGCCGGAGCGGGCGAGCGTCGCGCGGTCGATCAGGAGCGGCGGGGTGCAGGTCGGCGGGGCGCGCAGGCGCGTGACGACGATCGCGGCGCGCGCGCAATCCTCGGCGAAGGCGGCTTCGTCGAGGACGAGGGCGACGGCGCCCTCGCGCTCCGCGAGGCTCGGCGGCGGCGCGGGCACGCGCGCGACGCAGCCGAGCGGGTCGCAGGCGCTGCCGACGGCGAGGCTCGGATCGGCGGGATCGCGCGCGTCCCCGTCGGCGCGCAGCCATTCGACGATGGTGAACTCCCCCGGCCGCCCGACGACCACGAGCCGCCCGTCGCCCGCGCGCAGAGCGACGCCGCGGCCCTCGCGATCGACGAGGAGATGGGGGCGTGCGGGCGCGACGGCGAGGACGAGCCCCACGAGAGCGGGCGCGATCGCGAGGAGGCGCAGGCGCGAGACGCAGAGCGCGGCGATCAGGAGCGCGACGACGAGCGCGCCGAGCGCGCCCGCCGAGAAGCCCGCCACCACGATCCGCGAGCCCGGCACGCTTGCTACCGCGTCGGCCACCGCGAGCACCTGCGCGACCCCGAACCCCATCGCGACGAAGGCGGGCGCGTCGAGGCCGAGCGGCATCAGCGCCATGCCGAGGACGCCCGCCGGCATCACGAGGATCGAGACGATCGGCAGAGCGAGCACGTTGCCGAGAAGGCCGTAGGGGTTCGCGATCTGGAAATGGTAGGCGGCGAAGGGGCCCGTCGCGAGCGTGGCGATGAGCGTCGTCGTGAGGATGCCGAAGACGAACAGCCAGGCGGCGCGCGCGACGCGCTCGAGCGGGCCGGGCGGCGGGCGCGGCGCTTCCTCCCGGCGCCGCGCGGCCGCCCATTCCGCTGCCGCGATCAGCCCCGCCACCGCCGAGAACGACATCTGGAAGGAGGGGCCCACCAGCGTCTCCGGCTCGCGGGCGAGCACGACGAGGGCGGCGAGCGCGAGGTTGCGCATGGAGAGCGCCGGACGGTCGAGGATCACCGCGCCGAGCATGATCGTCGTCATCACGAAGGCGCGCTCCGTCGCGACCGCCGAGCCGGAGAACACGCAATAGAGCCCGCCCGCGAGGATCGCGCACGCCGCCGCGATCTTCTTGATCGGCCAGCCGAGGGCGAGCGTCGGCACGAGGGCGAGGAGCGCGCGCAGGCCGAAGAAGACGGTGCCGGCGACGAGCACCATGTGCAGGCCCGAGATCGAGACGATGTGGTAGACGCCCGCCGCGCGCAGGGCCTCGTTCGTCTCCTCGGTGATGAGCCCGCGCTTGCCGGTCAGGAGCGCTGCCGCGACGGCCCCCGCCTGGCCGCCGACGAGGTCGGCGATCCGCACCGTCGCGTCCGTCCGCAGCCGATCGAGACGCGCGGAGGCCGCGAGCGCGAGGCCGGGCGGGAGCGGCGGCTCGGCGCGGGCGAGCGGCCCGAGCGCGTTGCCGACGGCGCCGATGCCGGCGAAATAGGCCTCCTTCGCGAAATCGTAGCCGCCCGGCCGCACCGCCTGCGGCGGCGGCAGGAGCCGCACGCGGCCGACCACGTAGTCGCCGGTCGCGATCTCGCCCGCGTCCCGCAGCCAGACGCGTGCGCGAAACGCCCCCTCCCCCGAGAGCGAGAAGCCGTGATCGACGACGCGCAGGACGATGCGCGCGCCGCGCTCGCGCGGCTCGAGGCTCTCGACGAAGCCGGCGACGGGTCCGCTGCCGGGGATCGCGAGGATGGGCGCCGCGACGCTCGCCTGGCGCAGGGCCGCCGCGGAGAAGCCGGCGGCGATCCAGGCGATGGCGCAGAAGAGGAGGAAGAGCGGGAAGCGCGCCCGCAAGAGCGCCGCCGCGAGCGCGGCCGCGGCAGACGCGAGGAGCGGCGGGCCGGCGGGCGCGTCGGCGATCGCGAAGAAGAGCAGGATGCCTGCGCCGAACAGGACCGCGCCCCACGAGAACAGCCGCCGCCGGGCGATCTCGAGGGCGATCGCGTCGGCGAGGGCGGCCCGCAAGCTCGGGCGAGGACGCGTCGCGGATCGGCCGGCGCGCCGCGCGCGGCCTGCCCGATCCGCAACCTCGTCGGCGACGATCATGATCGCAACCCGCCCTCCACCGGAGCGTGCACGCTAGCGCGACGCGCACCCAGGCACGAGCGTATTTGTCCGAACCGCAGGCGCCTCGCGCGCGTTTCCGCCACGCTCGAAATGCTCTACAGGAGCGAGGGTCCGCGGCCGCGCTCCGGCGGCCGACGGTCGCGCCTTTGCCGGATGCCCCGAACGCGAGAGAGCCAGACCGCCGATGTCCGAGACGATCGTCACCCGCTTCGCCCCCTCCCCCACCGGATTCCTGCATATCGGCGGGGCGCGAACGGCGCTCTTCAACTGGCTCTACGCCAAGCGCTTTTCCGGAAAGATGCTCCTGCGCATAGAGGACACCGACCGCGAGCGCTCCACCGACGAGGCGATCGCGGCGATCCTCGACGGGCTCTCCTGGCTCGGCATCGATTGGGAGGGCGAGCCGGTCTACCAGTTCTCGCGCGCGGCGCGCCATCGCGAGGTCGCCGAGGAGCTCCTCGCCTCGGGGCGCGCCTATCGCTGCTATGCGAGCCAGGAGGAGCTCGCCGAGATGCGCGAGCGGGCGAAGGCCGAGAAGCGGCCGCTGCGCTACGACGGCCGCTGGCGCGATCGCGACCCGAGCGAGGCGCCGGCCGGCGTCGCCCCCGTGATCCGCCTGCGCGCGCCGACCGACGGCGAGACGGCGGTCGAGGACCGGGTGCAGGGCCGCGTCGTCTGGCAGAACAAGGACCTGGACGACCTCGTCCTCCTGCGCTCGGACGGCACGCCGACCTACATGCTCGCGGTCGTCGTCGACGACCACGACATGGGCGTCACCCACGTGATCCGCGGCGACGACCACCTCACCAACGCCGCGCGCCAGACGCAGATCTACGAGGCGATGGGCTGGACCCCGCCGGTCTTCGCGCACATCCCGCTCATCCACGGGCCGGACGGGGCCAAGCTCTCGAAGCGCCACGGCGCGCTCGGCGTCGATGCGTACCGCTCGATGGGCTACCTGCCGGAGGCTTTGCGCAATTACCTCGTGCGGCTCGGCTGGGCACATGGCGACCAGGAGATCTTCTCGACGCAGGAGATGGTCGACGCCTTCGACCTGCCGGCGATCGGCCGCTCGCCGGCGCGGTTCGACTTCGCCAAGCTCGAGAGCCTCAACGGGCACTACATGCGCGAGGCCTCCGACGAGCGGCTGGTCGAGGCGCTCGACACGATCATGCCCGAGCTCGGCCCCGAGCGCGGGCTCGGCACGCAGCTCGCCCCGGACCTGCGCGAGAAGCTGCGCGCCTCGATGCCGGGGCTCAAGGAGCGCGCCAAGACGCTCGTCGACCTGCTCGACAGCGCCGCCTTCCTCTACGAGAGCCGGCCCCTCTCCCTCGACGAGAAGGCCGCCAAGCTCCTCGACGAGGCCGCACGCGGGCGAATCGCGGCGGTGGCGGAGCGCCTCGCGGCTCTCGAGACCTTCGACGCGGCCTCGACCGAGGCGGTGGTGCGTGCCTACTCGGAAGAGACGGGCGTCAAGCTCGGCCAGATCGCCCAACCCCTGCGGGCCGCCATCACCGGGCGCACCACCTCGCCACCCCTGTTCGACGTCATGGCCGTCCTCGGCCGCGAGGAGACGCTCGCGCGTTTGGGGGACCAAACGGGGCGATAAGGGAAAAAACGTAGGGCGAGGCCTGCGAAGCCTCGCCCTTTGGCCCGCTTGAATGCGGGTTTCGGATCGGGTACCCCTTCGCTCGACCTCTCACAAGCGACCGACGCCGGAGCGGGTCGGCCAGCCGAGCGGGTGCGTGCCGCGCGCTGTCGCGGCGTGCTCGCTTTTCGGTCACGGGCGCTCCAGAAGAAAGGGCCTTGCGCATGACGAGCACGACCAGCACGCTTCAGATCGACGGGAAGACCGTCGAGCTCGGGGTGAAACCGGGCACGATCGGGCCTTCCGTCGTCGACATCTCGAAGCTCTACGCGCAGACCGGCGCCTTCACCTACGATCCGGGCTTCACGTCGACGGCGAGCTGCGAGTCGTCGATCACCTATATCGACGGCGACGAGGGCGTCCTGCTCTATCGTGGCTATCCGATCGAGCAGCTCGCCGAGCACGGCGACTTCCTCGAGACCTGCTATCTGCTGCTCTACGGCGAGCTGCCGACCCCGGCCCAGAAGGCCGATTTCGACTTCCGCGTGACCCGTCACACGATGGTTCACGAGCAGATGCAGCGCTTCTTCATGGGCTTCCGCCGCGACGCCCACCCGATGGCGATCATGGTCGCGGTCGTCGGCGCGCTCTCGGCGTTCTATCACGATTCGACGGACATCTCCGATCCGCAGCAGCGCATGATCGCCTCCATGCGCATGATCGCCAAGATGCCGACGCTGGCCGCGATGGCCTACAAGTACTCGATCGGCCAGCCCTTCGTTTACCCGAAGAACGACCTCGACTACGCCTCGAACTTCCTGCGCATGTGCTTCGCGGTGCCGTGCGAGGAGTTCCAGGTCAACCCGATCCTCTCGCGCGCGCTCGACCGGATCTTCATCCTTCACGCCGATCACGAGCAGAACGCCTCGACCTCGACCGTGCGTCTCGCCGGCTCGTCGGGCGCGAACCCCTTCGCCTGCATCGCGGCGGGCGTGGCCTGCCTGTGGGGGCCCGCCCATGGCGGCGCCAACGAGGCGGCGCTTCGGATGCTCGAGGAGATCGGCACGCCCGAGCGCATCCCGGAATTCGTCGCGCGCGCGAAGGACAAGAACGATCCCTTCCGCCTGATGGGCTTCGGCCACCGGGTCTACAAGAATTACGACCCGCGCGCCAAGATCATGCAGAAGACCACCCACGAGGTCTTGAGCGAGCTCGGCATCAAGGACAATCCGCTGCTCGAAGTGGCGATGGAGCTCGAGCAGATCGCGCTGCGCGACGAGTATTTCATCGAGAAGAAGCTCTATCCGAACATCGACTTCTACTCGGGCATCACGCTCAAGGCGATGGGCTTCCCCACCACGATGTTCACGGTGCTGTTCGCGCTCGCGCGCACCGTCGGCTGGATCGCCCAGTGGGCCGAGATGATCGAGGACCCGTCCCAGCGCATCGGCCGCCCGCGCCAGCTCTATGTCGGCGCGCCGAAGCGCGACTACGTCCCGGTCGCCCAGCGCGGCTGAGGCGCCGGTTCGGACGAGGAAAGATCGAGGCGGGCCACAACGGCCCGCCTTTTTCTTTGGTGGTGGGGGGGGAGCATCCCACCCGGTGTCATCCCCGGCCGGAGGGCGCCTGCGCCCGGAGGGGACGGGGACCCAGCAGAGGAAGACGCGTGCGGAGCACGCTCTCGTGCCGCCGACCAGGCGGCTCGCCGCCGCCGCAAGCGCTTGCTGCGCAAGCATCTTTTCGTGCTGGGTCCCCTTCCCCTGCGCACGCTGCGCGTGCTCCGGCCGGGGATGACACGGAGGGAGCTGCTCGGCCGTCACCCGATCGCCGCGAGGCGGACGCTGCCGTCCTCGGCGCGCTCCACCCGGCGGTAGAAGCAGGCGCGGCGGCCGGTATGGCAGCAGCCGCCGTCGCCGGCGACGTCGACGAGGAGGACGAGGGCGTCCTGATCGCAATCGACCCGGATCTCGCGCACGGTCTGGATCTGTCCGCTCGTCGCGCCCTTGTGCCAGAGCGCGCCGCGCGAGCGCGACCAGTACCAGGCCTCGCCCGTCGCGAGGGTGCGCGCGAGCGCCTCGTCGTTCATGTGCGCGACCATCAGGATCTCGCGCGTTGCGGCATCGACCGCGATCGCGGTGACGAGCCCGTCGGCGGAGAAGCGCGGGGCGAGGACCTCGCCTTCCTCGAGGGCGGCCTTGTCGGCGAGGCTCGGGAAGGCGGGGGGCGTTGCGGTCGGGGTCTTGGAGGTCATGGGCGGCTCCTGTGCCGCCCTCCCCTGCCGCCGCGCGGCCGACGCGTCAAGGGCGCGGGCGAGCGGGCGGCGAGCGGGACCCCGCTCGCGACCCCGCGCGCGCCCTCAGACGCTCTTCTTGGCGCGGGGCTTCTTCGCCGCGGGCGCCTCGTCCGAGGCCGCCTTCGACGTGCCGGCCTTGGCCTTGGACTTCGCCGGCGCCTTCGCCTCCGAGGTCGTCTCGTCGGCGTTCTTCGCCGTCTTCGCGGCAGGCCGCTCGGTCGCGGACGACGCCTTGGCGCGCGCACCGCGCGCCGGAGCCGCCTCGCTCCCCTCGGCCGGCGACCCTGTCGCCTGGCCGCCATTGCCCTCGGCCTCGAGCTCCCGACGGATCTCGATCTCGGCCTGATACCAATGGTCCTCGGCGCGGCCCTCGCGGCCTTCGCGCTGCCAGATCTCGTAGGCCCGCGCGCGGATCCTCTCTTCCATCCCAACCCTCCAACGGCGACGTGCCCCCACGGCGAGCATTATCGACGAGCGGGGGCGGTGGCTAGCCCCCGCAAGAGCTTGGCAGGACAAAGTTTTCAGGAAATCGCCACGCGCGGCGCGCGCGGGCGCTGGCGCCGCTCCCAATCGGGGTCCTCGTGGAAGGGGGCGTTCGCGGGCGGAAGCGGCGCGCGGCCGGCGATCAGGTCCGCCGCCTTCTCCGCGATCATGATGGTCGGCGCGTTGAGATTGCCCGAGACGATCGACGGCATGATCGAGGAATCGACCACGCGCAGGCCCTCCACCCCGTGCACCCGGCACTCCCCGTCGACCACGGCGTCGGCACCGGAGCCCATCTTGCAGGCGCCGGAGGGGTGGTAGGCGCTCTCGCAATGGCGCGAGACCCAGGCGTCGATCTCGGCATCGGTGCGCACCTGCGGCCCCGGCGCGAGCTCGATGCCGCGGAAGCGGTCGAAGGCCGGCTGCGCGAAGATCTCGCGGGTGAGCCGCACCGCCGCGCGCATCTCCTCCCAATCCTCGGGATGCGCCATGTAGCGCGGGTCGATCAGCGGATGGGCGGCCGGGTCGGCGCTCGCGAGGCGCAGCCGCCCGCGGCTCTGCGAGCGCATCGGCCCGACATGAGCCTGGAAGCCGTGGCGATCGGAGGGGTTGCGCCCGTCGTAGCGCACGGCCATGGGCAGGAAATGGTATTGCAGGTCGGGGTGCCGAACGCCCGCGCGGGAGCGGATGAAGGCGCCCGTCTCGAAATGGTTCGTCGCGCCGAGCCCGCTCTTGCCGAGATACCATTGCAGCCCGATGCGGATCTTGGCGAGCGGCGCGAGGGCGCCGTAGAGCGTGATCGGCTCGAGGCATTCCTGCTGGACGTAGATCTCGAGATGGTCCTGCAGGTTCTCGCCCACGCCCGGCAGATCGTGGCGGGGGGCGACACCCACTTCCTGCAGATGGTCGGCCGCGCCGATGCCGGACAGGAGCAGGATCTGCGGCGAGCCGATCGCGCCGGCGGCGAGCACCACCTCGCGATCCGCGCGGATCTCCTCGACCGCGCCCCCTTTGCGCGCGACGCGGATGCCCGTCGCGCGGGTGCCCTCCAGCATGACGCCGAGCGTCTGCACGCCGGTTCGCACCACGAGGTTCTCGCGCGTCGTCGCCGGGCGCAGATAGGCCATCGCGGTCGACCAGCGCTTGCCGCGATGGACGGTCGCGTCCATCGTGCCGAAGCCCTCCTGGCGGTGGCCGTTCTGGTCGTCCGTCGCGTCGTAGCCCGCTTCGATCCCGGCCTCGACGAAGGCGCGGTAGAGCGGGTTCTCGGCGCGACCGGTCGAGACATGGAGCGGACCCTCGCCGCCGCGATAGGCGTCCGGCCCCTTGGCGCGGGTCTCGGCCTTGCGGAAATAGGGTAGGACATGCGCGTAGGACCAGTGCGCGAGCCCCGGATCCCGCGCCCAGCGCTCGTAATCGAGGGCGTGGCCGCGGACATAGGCCATGCCGTTGATCGAGGAGGAGCCGCCGAGCACGCGCCCGCGCGGCCAATGCATCCGCCGCCCGCCGAGATGCTCCTGCGGGAGCGTCCAGTAGTCCCAATTGTAGGTCGTCGACTGCATCGGGTAGGAGAGCGCGCTCGGCATGTGGATGCGCCAGTCCCACCAATGGTCCGGCCCGCCCGCCTCGACGAGAAGGACGCGCACGGACGGGTCCTCGGAGAGGCGCGCGGCGAGCACGCAGCCGGCCGAGCCCGCGCCGACGACGACGTAATCGAAATGCGTGTTCATGGGATGCTCAATACGGCGCCTCGACGTCGCCGAGCGCGACGTAGACGCTCTTCTCCTGCGTGTAATGGGCGATCGCCGCGTGCCCGTTCTCGCGGCCGAGCCCCGATTGCTTGACGCCGCCGAAGGGCATCTCGATCGGCGTGAGATTGTAGGCGTTGATCCAGACCGTGCCCGCCTCGAGCCGGTCCGCGACGCGGTGGGCGCGGGCGAGGTCGTTCGTGAACACGCCCGCCGCAAGGCCGTAGGGCGTCGCGTTGGCGCGGGCGACGACCTCCTCCTCGTCGTCGAAGGGCAGGACCGTCATCACCGGGCCGAAGATCTCCTCGCGGACGATCTCCATCTCGTCGGTGCAGCCGGCGAACACGGTCGGCGCGACGAAGAAGCCGTTGGAGCACGCACCCTCCGTCACCCGCTCGCCGCCGACGAGGAGGCGCGCGCCCGACGCCTTGCCGCGGTGGATCGCAGCGAGCACCTTCTCCATGTGCTCGGCCGAGATCAGCGGGCCGACATGGGTCGCGGGATCGCTCGGATCGCCGATGCGCATCGCCTTCGTGCGCGCGACGAGGCGCTCGAGGAAGGCGTCCATGACGGCGCGCTGCACGAAGACGCGGGTGCCGTTCGAGCAGATCTCGCCCTGGCTGTAGAAATTGCCGAGGAGCGCGCCACCGACCGCGTTGTCGAGCTTGGCGTCGTCGAAGACGATCAGCGGCGACTTGCCGCCGAGCTCCATCGTCACGTGCTTGAGGGTCGATGCCGCGTCCGCCATCACCGCGCGCCCGGTGCCGACCTCGCCCGTGAGCGAGACCTTGGCGATGGCGGGATGGCGCACGAGGAGCCTGCCGGTCTCGGCGAAGCCCTGGACGACGTTGAAGACGCCCGGCGGCAGCCCCGCCTCCGTCAGGATCTCGGCGAAGGCGAGCGCCGTCGTCGGGGTCAGCTCGGCGGGCTTGAAGATCATGGCGTTGCCGCAGGCGAGCGCGGGCGCGGCCTTCCAGCAGGCGATCTGGAGCGGGTAGTTCCAGGCGCCGATGCCTGCGCAGATGCCGAGCGGCTCGCGCTTCGTGTAGGCGAAGGCGGAGGGCCCGAGCGGGATCTGCCGGCCCGTGATCGCGGGCGCGAGGCCGCCGTAATAGGTCAGACAATCCGCTCCCGAGATCACGTCGACGACCGACGTCTCGGAGATCGGGCGGCCGGTGTCGCGGGTCTCCATGGCGGCGAGCGCGTCGTTGCGCGCGCGCAGGATCTCGGCGGCGGCGAGGAGCACGCGCCCGCGCTCGGCTCCGGTCATGCGCGACCAGACGGCGAAACCCTCGCGCGCGGCGGCGACCGCGTCCTCGACGTCCTCGGGTCCCGCGACGTCGACGGTGGCGATCAGGCTGCCGTCGGCGGGGTTGCGGGTCTCGAAGCGCTCGCCGGAGCGGGCCGGGCGTCGTGCGCCGGCGACGTAGAGCGGGAGATGGTCGCTCACGCGGATTTCCTCTTCTTCTCGTTCTCGGTGACGATCGCCGTGCCGATGCCGCGGGCGGCGAGGTGCAGATCGAGCGTCTCGAGCACCAGCCTTCGGGCGGCGGGCGCGTCGAGATCGCCGTCGGAGAGCGCGGCGCGCATCCAGATGCCGTCGATCAGGCTCGCGACGCATTCGGCGAGGCGCGCGCGCTCGGCCTCGCCGAGGCCCATCCGGCCGAGCTCGCGGCGCAGGTTCGATTCGAGGCGGCGGCTGTAGACGCGCTGGAGCCGCCGGAGGGCCGGCTCGTGCGGCACCTGCCCCCAGAAGGCGAGCCAGGCGGCGACGATCTGGGGGGTCGATTGCGTCTCGTCGAAATTCGCCGACACGATCGCGGCGATCCGCGCACGCGGCGCCGGCCCCGCCTCGGCGAGACGCCGTGAGACGAGCGCCTGCAAGTCGGTGAGCAGCGAGCGCATGGTCGCCGCCAAGAGCTCGCCCTTGGAGCCGAAATAATGGGCGATGAGCCCAGCGGACATGCCGGCGCGCGACGCGATTCGCGCCATGGTGAGCGCGTCGTATCCGTGCGCGTGGATCGCGGCGATGGTCGCCTCGATCGTCTGTCTTCTTCGGATCGACGAGACGCCGACACGCGGCATCGAGGGCTCCTTCACGAACAGCCTGGCCGTGGGGTTGACATCCGAACAGTGCCGGACGTTAATTGAACGGTCAATCAATTTCGGCCGAGGCACACACGCCGGCGCGCCAGACGAGAGGCGGCGGGGCATCGCGCCCCCGCCCGCGTCGCCGAGCCGTATGCGACGGCCGGCCGGTCCGCGCGCCCGAGAAGGAGACGAAGACCGATGACGATCCGCACCACGCTCGCCGCAGCCGGCCTCCTCGCGCTCGGCGCCCTGCCGGCGGCGGCGGCCGAGCCCGCTTCCTGCCGCACGCCGACCTTCTCCGACGTGGGCTGGACCGACATCACGGCGACGACCGCGATCGCCTCCGTCCTGCTCGAGGCGCTCGGCTACGCGCCACGCACGCAGCTCCTTTCGGTCCCCGTCACCTATGCGAGCCTCGCCAACGGCGACGTCGACGTCTTCCTCGGCAATTGGATGCCCACGATGGAGGCGGACATCGCGCCCTATCGCGAGGCGGGGACGGTCGAGACGCTCGGGGCCAATCTCACGGGGGCCAAGTACACGCTCGCGGTGCCGGCTTACGTCGCGCAGGCCGGGCTGACCGATTTCTCCCACATCGCCGAATTCGCCGATCGCCTCGGCGGGCGCATCTACGGCATCGAGCCGGGCAACGACGGCAACCGGCTCATCCAGTCGATGATCGACGAGGACATGTTCGGCCTCGGCTCCTTCCAGCTCGTCGAGAGCTCCGAGCAGGGCATGCTCGCGCAGGTGCGCCGGGCCGAGCGCCGGCAGGATTTCATCGTCTTCCTCGGCTGGGAGCCCCACCCGATGAACGCGAATTTCGACCTCGTCTATCTGTCCGGCGGCGACGACGTGTTCGGGCCCGATTACGGCGGGGCGGAGGTGCACACGAACGTGCGCGCAGGCTTCCGCGAGGAGTGCCCGAACGTGGGCGCCTTCGTGAGCAATCTGCGCTTCACCCTCGAGATGCAGAACGAGATCATGGGCGCGATCCTCGACGACGGCGCCGAGCCCGCCGCCGCCGCCCGCGCCTGGCTTTCGGCCAATCTCGACACCCCCCTCGCCTGGCTCGACGGCGTGACCACCGCCGACGGCGGCGACGCCGAGGCGGCCGTCCGCGCGGCGCTTTCGGGGCAGTGAGGGTGTGCGGGGGGAGAGGGCGGGCCGCGACGCGGTCCCTCTCTCCTTCCCCTGGGAAGTCTGCCGATCTTTCCCTGCGGTGTCATCCCGGACGCCGAAGGCGATCCGGGACCCATATCCACGACGTGTCGGTCGCAGCCTGTAGGCTGCGTCTCTCCGACCATCGATGCGGCAAGGGTGCGGAGCGAGCGCGGCATGCGCGCTCGGTCGATCGTCGGAGGTTATGGGTCCCGGGTCCGCTTCGCGGCCCGGGATGACAACCTCCGAAAGATTTGAAACTCACACGGGACGGAGCGGAGCGGCACTCTCTTCCGACGCTTCAGGGATGCCTCAATGGACCCGATCGCCTGGATCACCGGCAACAAGATCCCCCTCGGGCGCACGATCCGGGACGGGGTGGACTGGCTCGACGATCGCGCCGCCTTCGTGTTCTGGGCGATCTCGGACACGCTCGGCGCGGTGATCGAAGGCGTCACCGGGGCGCTCCTGTGGGCGCATCCGCTCGCGATCGTCGCCGCCTTCGCCGCGCTCGCCTACGGCCTCCACCGGGACCTCAAGCTCGTCGCCCTCGTCGTGGGCGGCCTCCTCCTCGTGATCAATCTCGGCTATTGGCGCGAGACGATGGAGACGCTCGCGCTCGTGTCCTTCGCCACCGCGCTCTGCATGGCGATCGGCGTGCCGCTCGGGGTCGCGGCGGCGCGGCGGGACTGGCTCTACCGGGCCCTGCGCCCCCTCCTCGACCTCGCCCAGACGATCCCCACCTTCGTTTATCTCATCCCGACCCTGATCCTGTTCGGGCTCGGCGTGGTGCCGGGGCTGATCTCGACGGTGATCTTCGCCATCGCCGCCCCCGTGCGCCTCACCCATCTCGGGATCACCTCGACGCCGCGCGCCCTCGTCGAGGCCGGCGAGAGTTTCGGGGCATCGCGCCGGCAGATCCTGTGGAAGATCGAGCTGCCGCACGCCGCGCCGACCATCATGGCGGGGCTCACGCAATGCATCATGCTCTCGCTCTCGATGGTGGTCATCGCCGCCCTCGTCGGCGCGGGCGGGCTCGGGGCGCCGGTGGTGCGGGCGCTCAACACCGTCAACATCGCCATGGGCTTCGAGGCCGGGCTCGCGATCGTGGTCCTCGCGATCGTGCTCGACCGCCTCTGCAAGCATCCCGGCGGGAATGCCGGCAGGAACGCGGGGGCGACGACCCGATGAGCCGCCCCATCGCCGTGCGCTTCGAGCGCGTCGACGTCGTCTTCGGCCCCCGCCGCGCGGAGGCGCTCGCCCTCCTCGATGCGGGCGCCGACCGCGAGACCATCCAGAAGCGCACCGGCGCTCTCGTCGCGGTGGCGGGCGCCGACCTGTGCGTCCACGAGGGCGAGATCGCCGTGCTGATGGGGCTTTCCGGCTCGGGCAAGTCGAGCCTCATCCGCTGCGTCAACGGGCTCAACCCCGTCTCGCGCGGGCGCGTGCTCGTCACGATCGGCGGCGAGACGATCGACCTCGCCGCCTGCCGCCCCGCCGATCTCAAGCGGCTGCGCGGCACGGGCGTCGCCATGGTCTTCCAGCAATTCGCGCTCCTGCCCTGGCGCACGGTGGCGGAGAATGTCGGCTTCGGGCTCGAGGTGAACGGGGTGCCGAAGCGCGAGATCGCGGCGATCGTGCGCGACAAGCTCGCCCTGGTCGGCCTCTCCGACTGGGCGGACGCCTATGGCCACGAATTGTCGGGCGGCATGCAGCAGCGCGTCGGCCTCGCCCGCGCCTTCGCCATGGACGCGCCGATCCTGCTCATGGACGAGCCCTTCTCCGCGCTCGACCCGCTCATCCGCACGAAGCTGCAGGACGAGCTCGTCGCGCTGCAGAAGGAGCTGCGCAAGACGATCCTCTTTGTCAGCCACGACCTCGACGAGGCGATGAAGATCGGCGACCGGATCTCGATCCTCGAGGGCGGGCGCATCGTCCAGACCGGCAGCCCGGAGGAGATCGCGCTTGCTCCGGCAACGCCTTACGTAGCGGAATTCGTAGCGCACATGAACCCGCTCGACGTGTTGCGCGCCCGCTCTGTGATGACCCCGCTCGCCGAGATCGCGGCGCCCGGCGCGCGCGGGGTCGCCGTGCCGAGCGCGCGGCTCGTGCTCGCGCTCGACGATCGCGGCGGGCTCGCCGGCGCGACGATGGAGGGGCAGCGACCGGCCGCGATCGCGTCGGCGGACAGGAGCACGGCGGAGCGGGCGGACATCGTCCTCGCGCCGCCGGAGACGACGCTGCGCGCCGCGATCGCGATCCGCCGGTCGACCGGGGCGCTGCTCGTGGTCGTGGAGGCGGACGGTCGGGTCGCGGGGATCCTCGGCGAGCGGGAGCTCTACGACGGAGTGTTGGGCCGCAAGGCCGCCATCGCCGCCCGGCAAGACCCCGCCGCCGAGCGCGTCGCGGGGTGAGACTAGAGGGGCGACGCGGAATGGCCCTCCACCTCGGAGCTACGGAGTGCACGCATCGTCCTTCGTGCATGCGTGCGACGTGAGACAGCGCGCTCCCTCTCCTTCCCCTCAGGGGAAGGTGGCTCCGACCCCGACCAGGGGTCGGAGACGGATGGGGTCTTTCGACCCGAAGGGTCGAAGGGGCGTCGAGAGCCGCCGAACGTGAGGAGCTTTACGCCAACGCCCCTTCGCAGCTTCGCTGCGAATGACCCCATCCTACCCGTCGGCTTCGCCGCCGGGCCACCTTCCCCTGAGGGGAAGGAGAGCGGCGGCGCCTCGTCGTCTCGTTCCTATTCGCGGACCACCGATCGATCGACGCCCCCTCACCGCCCCTTCGGCTTGCCGGAGAACTCGTCGGCGCGGACCTCGTGGGCGATGGCGTCGAGGACGGCGTTGACCATGCCGGGCTCGTCCTCACCGTAGAAGCCATGGGCGACGTCGACATATTCGGTGATGACGACGCGGGCGGGCACGTCCTTGCGGAACAGGAGCTCGTAGCCGCCCGCGCGCAGGATCGCGCGCAGCACCGCCTCGACGCGCTTGAGCGGCCAGGCGCGGGCGAGCGCGGCGTCGACCGCCTGGTCGATCGGGCGCTGCTCGCGCACGACGCCGGTGAGGATGTCGCGGAAGAAATCCGGGTCGGAGGGGGCGGCGGCGACGCCCTCGACCTCGCGCCCCATCCAGAAGGCCTCGAACTCGGCGAGCGCGTCGAGCACGCCCTTGCCGGAGACCTCCATCTGGTAGAGCGCCTGCACGGCGGCGAGGCGCGCGCCGGCGCGCTCCTTGGCGCGCGAACGATCCTTCGTCATCGGCCGCCTCCCGCGAGCGCGCGCGCATTGGCGAGGACGCGCAGAGCCGCCCGCGCGGCGCCGCCGCCCTTGTCCATCTCCTCGCGCCGCGCGCGGGCAAAGGCCTGCGCCTCGTTCTCGACCGTGAGGATGCCGTTGCCGAGCGGCAGCTTGCGGGCGATCGAAAGATCCATCAACGCCCGCGCGCTCTCGCCCGCGACGATGTCGTAATGGGTGGTCTCGCCGCGGATCACGCAGCCGAGGGCGATCGCCGCGTCGAAGGGCCGCCCCGCCTCGCGCGCCGCGTCGAGGGCGATCGCGATCATGGCGGGGATTTCGAGCGCCCCGTCGACCGTCACCACCTCGATCTGCGCCCGCGCCTCCTCGCACGCCGCCCTCACGCCCTCGAGGAGCGCATCGGCGATCGCCTCGTAATAGCGGGCCTCGACGACGAGGATCCGCGCGCCGGGGGCGACCGCGATGGGCCGGGACTGGTGATGTGTGGTGACCATGGGTCTCGTCGATCTCTCGCCGGGTGACGTCGCGCCTGAGTTACGCGCGTGCGGGCGGAAGGGCAAGGGGATGCGGGTGGGGATGGGAGACGCTAGCGACCAAAGCAAAGGCCGCCGAGGACTCTCCTGGCGGCCTTTGAGCCGACAGCAAGCTGTCGGTGGGTGATGCTTCATTATCGGAGCATGCGCGTGATTGCGTCAAGCCACAGATAGAGCCGCCCCACCCCCTCCCCTCACACCCGCTTCCCCATCGCGACGAGCCGCCCCGGATCGCGCGCGAGCGCCGCCGCGAGGCCGCCGCCGAGCCGGCTCTCGTCGAGCGCGACGAAGCCCGTGCGGGCGGCGAGCGCGAGGGCGCCCGCGTCGTCGCGCTCGCAGACGAGGGTCGCGGCGGGCATCAGCGCCCAGCGGGCGCGATCGATCGCGCGGGCGACGAGCGCGCTCGCGAGGCCGCGGCGGCGATGCGCGGGGGCGATCGCGAGGGCGTGGATGTGGAAGGCGCCGTCGAGGTCCCCCGCGGCGAGGAGGCCGACGAGCGCGCCGTCCGCCTCCCGCGCGATCCAGAGCGTTCCGCCCGCGCGGCACAGATCGAGCACGGCGCGCGCGGTCCCCGGCACGAGCGCGTGAGCGGCGTCGAGATCGCCCTCCCCGGCCTGCGCGAGGCGATAGCCCGCCGGCGCCTCAGGCACCGGGCTGGGGGCCGTCGTAGCCCTCGATCACGATGAGCTCGACCGTCGCCGAGCCCGCCTGTGCGGCGAGCGCCTCCTGGTATTCGGGCGAGTTCCAGCAGGCGAGCGCGGTCTCGTAATCGGGGAACTCGATCACGACGTTGCGGGAGCGCGCCTCCCCCTTCACCGCCTCGAAGGCGCCCCCGCGCACGAGGAAGCGCCCGCCATATTTGGAGAAGGCGGCGGCGTTCTTGGCGACGTAGTTCTTGTAGGTGTCCGGGTCGTGCACGTCGACGCGGCCGATCCAATAGCCCTTCGCCATCACTCCACCCCCTCGACGACGATCATGTCGGCGATCCCGGCGCCCTCGCGCTTCGCCTTGGCGGCCTGGTATTCGGGGGAATTGTAATAAAGCTGCGCCGCCTCGAAGCTCTCGAACTCGAGGACGACGTTGCGCGCCCGCCCCTCGCCCTCCATCGTGGCCATGCGCCCGCCGCGCACGAGAGGGCGCCCGCCGTATTTCTTGATCGCCTCGCTCGCCATGGCGGCGTATTCGGCCCAGCGCTCGGGATCGGTGACGGTGACGCGGGCGATGAAATAGGCCTTGGGCATGGGGTTCCTCCTTAGCTCTTCTCGTTCAGCTTAGCCGCCCTCGGCGGCGGGCACGAGGGGGCGTCTTCCTCACACCGCCTGCGCCATCTCCGCGAGGATCGCCTCGACCGCCGCGCGCGGATCGTCCGCGCGGGTGATCGGGCGGCCGACGACGATGTGGCTCGCGCCGGCGCGGATGGCGTCGGCGGGGGTGAGGATCCGCTTCTGGTCGCCGGCATCGCTGCCCGCGGGGCGGATGCCCGGCGTGACGATGTGGGTGGCGGGCCCGACGATCGCGCGGATGCGCGCCGCTTCGGCCGCCGAGGCGACGATGCCGTCGATGCCGATCTCGCGCGCCTGCGCGGCGCGCCTGGCGACGAGGCTCGCGACGTCCTCGGCGTAGCCCGCTTCCCGCGCGTCCGCCTCGTCGTAGGAGGTGAGCACGGTGACGGCGAGGATCGCGAGATCGGAGGCGCCCTTGCCTTTCACCGCCGCGCGCATCGTCTGCGGATAGGCGTGGACGGTCAGCATGTGGACGCCGAGCCCCGTGATCGCCGCGACGCCCTCCTCCACCGTGTTGCCGATGTCGTGGAGCTTGAGATCGAGGAAGACCTTTTTGCCCTCCTCCACGAGCGCGCGCGCGAGCCCGAGCCCGCCGGAGAAGGCGAGCCGATAGCCGATCTTGTAGAAACGCCCGGCCTCGCCGACGCGATCGACGAGGGCCCGCGCCTCCTCGACGCTCGCGACGTCGAGCGCGACGATCAGGCGCTCGTCGAGGGGGATGTGGGTCATGGGGGGTCCTCGTGTGGGTGGGAAAGGGGGGCGCAGGAATGATCGCGGAAGGCGCCGCCCCTCTCCTTCCCCTCAGGGGAAGGTGGCTCCGGGCGCGAACAGCGCCCGGAGACCGATGGGGTCCGTCGACCCGCAGGGTCGACCCGGCGCGGAGC
>NZ_JBKBQG010000042.1:27125-34644 GCF_046292825.1 Salinarimonas sp.
GCCGGGGCGGGGGGGCCCCCCCCCCCGGCGGCCCCCCCACGGCGCGAAGCGCCTGCGACGGGACGAGCTCTACGACAACGCCCCTTCGCCGCTTGCGCGGCGAATGACCCCATCCGACCCGTCGCCTTCGGCGCCGGGCCACCTTCCCCTGAGGGGAAGGAGAGGGGCGGCACCGCGTGATCTCTCACGTGCAGCGGGAGCAGGCCATGTCCCTCCCGCCATCCGTTAAGGGGAAGGCGGCACCCTTGCCTCATTCCCCCGCCTCCGGCTCGAGCGCCCGCCCCTTCGCGGCCGCCTTCGCGGGCCCCGGGGCCGGCGTCTTGTCGGGGAAGGTGCACAGATCCGCGATCGTGCAGCGCCAGCATTCCGGGCGGCGGGCCTTGCAGACGTAGCGGCCGTGCAGGATGAGCCAATGGTGGGCGTGGCGGCGGTATTCGTCGGGTACGATCGGGGTGAGCGCCGCCTCGACCGCGTCCGGGTTCTTGCCGTGGGCGAGCGGGATGCGGTGGGAGACGCGGAAGATGTGGGTGTCGACCGCGATCGTCGGCTCGCCGAAGGCGACGTTGACGACGACGGCCGCGGTCTTGCGGCCCACCCCCGGGAGTGTCTCCAAAGCCGCGCGCGAGGGCGGCACCGCCCCGCCGTATTCCTCGACGAGGATGCGGCAGAGCGCGATCACGTTCTTCGCCTTGGCGTTGAACAGCCCGATCGTCTTGATGTGCTCGCGCACGCCCTCCTCGCCGAGCGCGAGCATGGCGGCGGGGGTGTCGGCGATCGCGAAGAGCCGGCGCGTCGCCTTGTTCACCCCCGCATCCGTCGCCTGCGCGGAGAGCACGACGGCGACGAGGAGCGTGAACGGGTCGCGATATTCGAGATCCGAGCGCGGCTCCGGATTGGCGGCGCAGAGGCGGCGGAAGATCTCGGTGCGGGTCGCTTCGTCGACGACCCGGGGCGGCTTCTTCGCGCGCTTCGCGGCGGGCTTGCTCGCGGGCTTCGCCGCGGCGGAAGCGCGGCCTTGTCGCGCAGGACGGGATTTCACGGACATGTGCGCTTCCGATGGAGACCTTGCGCGTTATACTCCCCCCGAGGTCGACGACAAGGCATTCCCCCGCCATGGCCGAGCCCGAGACGACGACGACGATTGCCGATCCGCAGCGACCCGTGTTCGCCGCGACCATCACCCCGCATCGCTCGATGAACCCGTCGGGCGCGCGGCTCGTGCTGATCCTGTGCTGCCTCGCGGTGGTGGGGGCGAGCATCCCCTTCATCGTGCTCGGCGCCTGGCCGGTCGCGGGCTTTCTCGGGCTCGACATCGTCGCGCTCGCGATCGCCTTCCGCGCGAGCTTCCGCTCGGCGAAATCGGTGGAGGAGGTGGTGCTCACGCCGATCGACCTCCTCCTGCGCCGCATCAGCCATCGCGGCGAGCGCGAGGAGCGCCGCTTCAACCCGCTCTGGACGAAGCTCGACCGCGAGCACGACGAGGATTACGGTCTGATGAAGCTCGCCCTCGTCTCCCGCGGCGAGCGCGTCGTGATCGCCCGCGAGCTCTCGCCCCCCGAGCGCGAGAGCTTCGCGGACGCGCTCGGCGAGGCGCTCGCCAAGGTGAAGCGGGGGATGTGAGCGGCCGTCAGGAGGACGACGTGACGCGCGATCCGTCCGACCAGCGGCGGGCGGGAGAGGTGGCGATCGCGCTGCCGGAGGCTCCCGACGCCGGCTTGTATTTCATCGGGCGCATCCGCACGCCCTGGGCGACGCGCGACGATTGCCCGAAGAACGCCCGCGGCTCGGACGCGCTCTGCACGATCGAGCTCGATCCGCGCTACGAGCGCGGCCTCGCGGACCTCGCCACCTGCAGCCACGTGATCGTGCTCTACTGGATGGACGAGGCGCCGCGCGATCTCGTCGTGCAGGCGCCGCGCCACGGCACGCCGCGCGGCGTCTTCGCCCTGCGCTCGCCGGCGCGGCCGAACCCGATCGCGCTGTCGGTCGCCGCCCTCGTCGGCATCGAGGGGACCCGCATCGCCGTGCGCGGCCTCGATTGCAAGGACGGCACGCCGCTTCTCGACGTCAAGCCGTATTTCGCGAGCGTCGATTCGGTCCCCGACGCGCGCGTCGGCTGGAGCGAGGGCGAGGGGCGCAGGGCGCCCGAGGGCGGCTCGGCTCCCTGAGTGCGCCTTGGCCAGCGTGGCTCCGCACTCCCCCGTCATTCCGGGCGCGCTTCGCGCACCGGAATGACGATCGTGCGATGGCTCGACGATCCATCTCGCCGGAGGTGGAACGGCGCGCGGCGTGGTCGCGGGGGCGGGCCCTCTCAGGCCGCTTCCCCTTCCGTCACGGACGGACTAACCTCGCGCCATCGCCGCCTACCGCAATGCAGCAGAGATGATCGAGCCCGCAATCACCGAATGGACGAGCCAGCTCGCGCGCTGGGTTCACGTCATCACCGCCGTCGCCTGGATCGGCTCGTCGTTCTACTTCATCGCGCTCGATCTGAGCCTGAAGCGCCGCGAGGGGCTCGCCAAGGGCGTCTCGGGCGAGGCCTGGCAGGTGCATGGCGGCGGCTTCTACCGCATGCAGAAATACAATGTCGCGCCCCCCGAGCTTCCGCGCGAGCTGACCTGGTTCAAATGGGAGAGCTACGCCACCTGGCTGTCGGGCTTCTTCCTGATCGTGTGGATCTACTATCTCCAGGCCGATATCTACACGATCGATCCGGCCAAGCTCCCGCTCGCGCCCTGGCAGGCGGGGCTTTTGGGGCTCGGCGTGCTCGCCGGCGGCTGGATCGTCTACGACGCTCTGTGCAAGTCGCCGCTCGGCAAGAACGACGTGGCGCTCGGCGCCGTCCTGTTCGCGCTGATCGTCGCGGCGTCGTGGGGATTCGGGCTCGTGATGTCGGACCGCGCCGCCTTCCTGCACACGGGCGCGATGATCGCGACCTGGATGACGGGCTCGGTCTTCTTCGTCATCATCCCCAACCAGAAGAAGGTGGTGGCCGATCTCATCGCCGGGCGCGAGCCCGATCCGCGGCTCGGCAAACAGGCCAAGCAGCGCTCGCTGCACAACAATTACCTCACGCTGCCCGTCCTCTTCCTGATGCTCTCGACGCATTATCCGCTCGCCTGGTCGAGCGCCTATGCGCCGCTGATCGTCGCCTGCGTGATCGTGGCGGGCGCGCTCGTGCGCCATTTCTTCAACACGATGCATGCCGACCAGGGCTATGTCTGGTGGACCTGGGGCGGGGCGGCCGCCGCGATGGCGCTCGCGGCCTTCCTCTCGGTCGCCGGGCGCCCGTCCTTCGAGACGGTCGATTTCGACGCCGGCTTCGACCTCCCGGAAGCGCAGACGATCGCCTTCCAGGAGGCGATGGCGGTGATCCAGGGCCGCTGCGCCATGTGCCACGCCACCGAGCCCGCCTGGGCGGGCATCGCCTCCGCGCCCAAGGGCGTGCGCTTCGAGAGCCCCGCCGACATCATGCGCCACGCCGAGGAGATCCGCATCCAGAGCGTGCTGACCGGCGCGATGCCGCCCAACAACATCACCGACATGACGCCCGAGGAACGCCGCCTCGTCGCAGCGTGGCTCGCCAAGCGCGACGGGCGCTGAGCGTCCGCGAAGCAATCGAAGGGTGTCATCCCGGGCCGCGAAGCGGACCCGGGACCCATAACCTCGACGACAGTCCGAGCGCGCATGCCGCGCTCGAACCGCACCCTCGCAACAGCGATCATCGGAGATGCGCAGCCTACAGGCTGCGAACGAGGCGTGGTGGTTATGGGTCCCGGATCGCCTTCGGCGTCCGGGATGACAGCCGCCGAAATCGATCGCAAACTCGGAGCAGCGCTCCGGCGGAGCGGGGGACGACCACCGGAGACACACGGAGCGGAACGGCGCCCATGACGATCTTCGACGAGACCATCGCGAACGCGCTCGATCCGGGGGCCTCGGCCGAGATCGGGATCGCCATCGTCGGCGAGGTCCGGCTCCCCGGAATCTTCGACGTCTCGGGATTGGCGCTCGCCGCGACCGTCGCCGCCGGGCGCGAGCTCGCGCGCCTGACGGGAGCCGCGCGCATCCACGTCGATCGCGGCCTCGTCGAGGATTGGTTCGGGATCACGATCCGGCCGATCGGCTGGACGCTGCCCGATGCCTGGGACCCGGTCGCCGGCAATTACCGCGCGCGGGACGGCTGGATCAGGCTCCACACGAACGTCCCCGCCCATCTCTCGGCGACCTTGTCGGTTCTCGGCGTCGCGGCCGAGCGGCCCGCGGTCGCGCGGGCGGTGGAGGGCTGGGAGCGGCACGACCTCGAGGATGCGGTCGTCCGCGCGGGCGGGGTCGCCGCGGCGATGCGCAGTCTCGACGATTGGGCGGCGCATCCGCAGGGGCGCGCGGTCGCCGCCGAGCCGCTCGTCGCTTGGAGCACCCGCGACGGGGATCCCCGCGACCTGCCGGCTCTGCGCGGGGATCTCGACGGCCTGCGCGTGCTCGATCTCACGCGCGTCCTCGCCGGCCCCGTCGCGACGCGCTTTCTCGCCGGCTTCGGCGCGCGCGTCCTGCGCGTCGACCCGCCCGATTGGCGCGAGGACGGCCTCGCCCCGGAGACGACGCTCGGCAAGGCCTGTTGCGGGCTCGACCTGCGCCGCGAGGAGGACCGCGCGCGTTTCGAGGCGCTCGTCGCGCAGGCCCATGTCCTCGTCCACGGCTACCGCCCCGACGCGCTCGCGCGGCTCGGCTACGACGAGGCCGCGCGGCGGGCGCTCAATCCGAGCCTCGTCGACGTCGCGCTCTGCGCCTATGGCTGGACCGGGCCGTGGAGCGGGCGGCGCGGGTTCGACACGGTCGTGCAGATGAATGCGGGTCTCGCGCACGAAGCCATGGTGCGCACCGGCGCCGACGGGCCCGTGCCCCTCCCCGTCCAGGCGCTCGACCACGCGACGGGATACCTGATGGCCGCGAGCGTGCTGCGGGCGCTGCGGGCTTTGCGCGAGGAGGGACGCGTCTCGTCGGCGCGTCTGTCGCTCGCCCGCACGGCGGCGCTCCTCGTGTCGGGCGGCATCGCCGATCCGGGGCCGCGCCCGCCGCGCACGCGGGATCCCGAGACGTTCGCCGAGGAGACCGCCTGGGGACCGGCGCGGCGCGTCGCCTTTCCCCTGCGGATCGACGGCCGCGCCCCGATCTGGCGCCGCCCCGCCGCCCCCTTCCGCTCCGCCCCGGCCGAATGGCCGTGAGCGCGGCGTCCGTCAATCGAGCCGCACGAGCACGGAATCGGTCGCGCCGGTCGCGTCGATGACGGTGATGCGGGCGAAACCGGCGCCGCCGGGGCGCCAGGCGGTCTCGCGGCGCAGGGACGGCGCGTCGATGGGGGCGCCGTCGACCATCCAGGTGAGCGGCAGGACGCCGCCCTGGGCCTTCAGCGCGAGCGAGGCGCGCGGCCCCTCCCCGCCCCCGTCGAGCCGCGTCTCGACGCGGGCGCCGTCCGGCGGAAAGGCGATCGCGAGGCGCCCCACGGCGGCCGCCGCCAGCGTCTTCGGCCGATCGCGGCGGATGTGCCGCAGAGGCGGCGGGAGGGTCGCCGTCGTCGCGACGAGGGCGTGCGGGGGCGGCGCGATCGCGAGCGCCGCGCGACCCGTGCGGGCGACGGCGTCGAACAGGAGGGGGGCGGCGGCGTTGCGCCCGGTCAGCCCCGGCACCGGCGCCCCGTCCGCCCGCCCGACCCAGACCGCGACGACGAGGCCGCGATCGTAGCCGATCGCCCAGGCGTCGCGATAGCCGTAGGATGTGCCCGTCTTGAAGGCGAGCCGCCCGCCGAGCGCGCCGTCGGGCGGGGGCGTGCCGCGCAGGATGTCGAAGACGTACCAGGCGGCGACCGGGTCCGCGATGGGGTGGGCGGCCTCTCCGGGCAGCGGCGGGGGCGTGTCGCGGCGCAGGCGCAAGGCGGGCACGTCGCCGCCGCGCGCGAGCCCGGCATAGAGCCGCGCCATGTCCTCGAGCGTGATGCCGAGTCCGCCCAGCCCGATCGCGAGGCCGGGCTCGCTCTCGCGCGGCACGACGGGCCGCGTCCCCGCCTGGCGCAGGCGCGCGAGGAGGCGGGCGGGGCCGATCTCGGAGAGGAGCGCGACCGCCGGAAGATTGAGCGAATCCTGCAGCGCGCGCCGCGCGGTCGTCATGCCGGTAAAACCGAGATCGAAATTCTCCGGAGCATAGAGACCGAAGCGGGCCGGGCGGTCCTCGAGCACGGTCTCGGGATGGGCGAGCCCGCTCTCGAAGGCGAGCGCGTAGACGAAGGGTTTCAGCGCCGAGCCGGGCGAGCGCAGCGCGCGGGTCATGTCGACCGCCCCGCGCCGCTCGCTCCACAGATAGCCGGCCGAGCCGACGCGGGCCAAGACCTCCCCCGTCGGCGCGTCGATCACGAGGATCGCCGCCGAAAGGTCCGGCCCGAGCCGCGCGACGCGCCCGCGCACGAGGCTCTCGAGCGAGGCCTGGAGGGCGGCGTCGATGGTCAGCACGTGGCGGGCCGCCTCGGGCCGCTCGGCGCGGACCTCGTCGGCGGCATGCGCGGCGAGCATCGGGAAGGGGCGGCGTGCGCTCGGCACCGGCTCGGCGATCGCGCGCGCATGCTCGTGGGGCTCGATCAGGCCGGCGGCGAGCGCGCGGTCGAGGACGCGATCGCGGGCGCGGCGGGCGGCCTCCGGATGGCGGTCCGGACGGCGCGCCTCGGGCGCCTGCGGCAGCGCGACGAGGAGCGCCGCCTGCCCGTGTGAGAGGCGCTTCGGCTCGCGGCCGAAATAGGAGAGGCTCGCCGCGCGCACACCCTCGAGATTGCCGCCGAACGGGGCATGGGCGAGATAGAGGCCGAGGATCTCGTCCTTCGTCAGAAGGCTCTCCAGCTCGCGGGCGCGAAACGCCTGCCGCAGCTTCGCGTCGAGGCTGCGCGCCGCGCGCGGCTCGAGGAGGCGCGCGACCTGCATGGTGAGCGTCGACCCGCCCGACACGATCCGCCCCGCCGCGAGCGCCTGCCAGGCGGCGCGCAGGACCGCGCGCGGATCGACGCCGCCATGCTCGCGAAAGCGCTGGTCCTCGTAGGCGAGCAGCATGGCGACGTAGGTCGGGTCGACATCGTCGAGCGCCGCCGGCAGCCGCCAGCGCCCGTCGGCGATCGCGTAGGGGCGCAGGAGCGTGCCGTTGCGGTCGAGCACGATCACGGAGCGCTCCGCGCTCGCCGCGAGATCGAGCGGGGGGAGGCTCGCGGCATAGCGGGAGAGGGCGAGTGCGGTCGCGAGCCCGGCGAGGAGGAGGGCCGCGAGGGAGAGGAGGAGGGCGCGGGGGATCATGCGCCACCATCCCTTCCCGGAGGGGAGGGTGGCCTCCGAGCGAAGCGAAGGAGGTCGGGTGGGGCCCGACGCTCAAGGGACGATCTCAGCGCCACGGGCCCCACCCGGCCCCTGTCGCTGCGCTCCAGGGTCCACCCTCCCCTACGGGGAGGGATCTCGTCCGCGGCAGCATCCCTCCCCGCAGGGGAGGG
>NZ_JBKBQG010000043.1:0-34212 GCF_046292825.1 Salinarimonas sp.
CTCCCCCCGCCCCCCGCCCCCGGGGCGGGGGGGCCCCCCCCCGCCCCCGGCGCCCCGAAGAGCAGGACCGTCATATCAGGGTTCGCTATTACAAGGGGACCCAGCACAGGAAGACGCTTGCGGAGCAAGCGCTCGCGCCGCCGACCAGGCGGCTGGTCGCCGCAAGCAAGTGCTTGCTTCGCAAGCAATTTTCATGCTGGGTCCCCTTCCCCTCCGGTCGCAAGCGACCTCCGGCCGGGGATGACACCGGTGGAGCGCTCACCCTGTCGGCACGACTGACTTGATGACACCCTCGATCGTGCCCTGAGCTCTCGGCCCGAAAGGACGCCGCGCGTCCTTATCCTTGACATCCCCGCCGTTCCCGTCTAACGCGACCCTTCGTTCCTCGTCATCGACGAACGCGAACACGAAGCCGACCGGACCCGAGAGGCCGGCGGTCAACGCCCGACAGCGCGTCGCGCCCTCGGGCGCGTTTTGCGTTTCGGTGATGCGGGGAGGGCTCGGGTCTGGTAGAGCGTCCCTCTGCACGAGAAGGGGAATGCGATGCCCGACGAGAATCGTGGTGAGAACTTGCGGATCGAGGACGCCATCAACGACACCTGTCCGTGGTCGGGAGAGCCGATCGCGGCGGATTCGCTGACGCTCTATCGCGGGCGCGTGGTCGGCTTCTGCAATCCCGGCTGCCGCGACAAGTTCGCGACGGCGATCTCCCGTTTCGAGGCGGCGCTCGACGCCGACGAGACCCCCCTCATCGCGAAGGACGTCGACTGATCATGTTCGAAAGCCTGTCCGACCGCCTCTCAGGCATCCTCAACGGCCTCACCCGCCGCGGCGCGCTCTCCGAGAACGACGTGAACGAGGCTTTGCGCGAGGTCCGCCGCGCGCTGCTCGAGGCCGACGTCGCGCTCGAGGTCGTGCGCTCCTTCACCGACAAGGTGCGCGAGCGCGCGGTCGGCGCCGAGGTGGTCAAATCCGTCTCGCCGGGCCAGATGGTCGTCAAGATCGTCAACGACGTCCTCGTCGAGACGCTCGGCGCCGAGGCCGAGACGATCGACCTGCGCGCGACGCCGCCGGTGCCGATCCTGATGGTCGGCCTGCAGGGCTCGGGCAAGACGACGACGACGGCGAAGATCGCCAAGCGCCTCAAGGATCGCGAGAAGAAGCGCGTCCTCATGGCCTCGCTCGACACCCGCCGCCCGGCCGCCATGGAGCAGCTCGCGGTGCTCGGCCGTCAGGTCGGCGTCGAGACGCTGCCGATCGTCGCCGGCCAGAGCGCCGTGCAGATCGCCCGCCGCGCGATGGACGCCGCCCGCTTCGGCGGCTTCGACGTGGTGATGCTCGACACCGCCGGGCGCGTCACGGTCGACGAGGGGCTGATGGCGGAGGCGGCGGACGTCGCCAAGGCCGTCGACCCGCACGAGGTGCTCCTCGTCGCCGACGCGCTCACCGGCCAGGACGCGGTGAACACGGCGCGCGCCTTCGACGGGCGGCTGGGGCTGACCGGCATCGTGCTCACCCGCATGGACGGCGATTCCCGCGGCGGCGCGGCGCTCTCGATGCGCGCCGTCACCGGCAAGCCGATCAAGCTCGTCGGCACCGGCGAGAAGGTCGACGCGCTCGAGGAATTCCACCCCTCGCGCGTGGCCAACCGCATCCTCGGCATGGGCGACATCGTCTCGCTCGTCGAGAAGGCGGCCGAGAACATCGACCAGGAAAAGGCCCTGCGCATCGCCGAGAAGATGCGCAAGGGCAAGTTCGACCTCGAGGACCTGCGCGACCAGCTCTCCCAGATGGAGAAGATCGGCGGGCTCGGCGGGCTGATGGGCATGATGCCGGGCATCGGCCAGATGAAGAAGCAGCTCGAGAACGCCAATCTCGACGACCGCATCGTCAAGCGCCAGAAGGCGATCATCGATTCGATGACGCCGGCCGAGCGCCGCAATCCGGACCTGCTCAAGGCCTCGCGCAAGAAGCGCATCGCGGCGGGCTCGGGCATGAAGGTCGAGGACGTCAACAAGCTCCTCAAGATGCACCGCCAGATGGCGGACGTCATGAAGATGATGGGCAAGAAGAAGGGCGGGCTCGCCGGCGCGCTCGGCAACATGTTCGGGCTGGGCGGCGGCGCGATGCCCCAGCCGACGCCGGAGATGATCGAGGCGGCGAAGAAGCAGATGGGCGGGCAATTGCCGCCCAGCCTCCCCGGTGGAATGCCCGGCGGCGGCCTGCCCCCGATGCCCCCCGGTCTCGGCGGCAAGGCTGGCCTGCCCGGGCTGCCGGGTCTCGGCAAGGGCGGCCTGCCGGGGCTGCCCGGCGGCTTCCCGTTCGGGGGCAAGAAGAAGTGAGCGCCTCGCCCGCCATCGCGGTCCCGACGATCGAGACGCGGAGGCTGCGCCTGCGCGGCTTCCGGCAGAGCGATTTCGAGGCCTTCGCGGCGTTCTACGCCGACGAGGAGGCTGCGCATTTCGTCGGCGGGGTGCGCCCGCGCGACGATGCGTGGCGCGCGATGGCGATGTTCTCCGGCCATTGGCAATTGCGCGGCTACGGCTTCTTCTGCGTCGCCGATCGCGAGAGCGACGCCTATCTCGGCTGGTGCGGCCCCTGGTTTCCGGAGGGGTGGCGCGAGCCGGAGCTCGGCTATTCCTTCCTGCGCTCGGCCCATGGCCGCGGTTTCGCGACCGAGGCCGCGCTCGCCGCGCGCGATTTCGCCTATCGCACGCTCTCGCTGACGACGCTCGTCAGCTATATCGACCCGCAAAACCGCCCCTCCCAGCGCGTCGCCGAGCGTCTCGGCTGCGTGAAGGAGGAGGGGCTCATCGATCTGAGGGGATCGCCGGTGGACTCATGGCGCCACCCGAGCCCCGCGGAGCTCGCGACATCGTCGCACGACACGAACCGACCCGACATCGTCTGAACGGAGTAGAAGACATGGCCCTCAAGATCCGCCTCACCCGCGGCGGCGCCAAGAAGCGCCCCTATTACCGCATCGTCGTCGCCGATTCGCGCTCCCCGCGCGACGGCCGCTTCATCGAGCGCATCGGCGCCTACGATCCGATGAAGCCCAAGGACGCCGCCGACCGCGTCGTGCTCGACGTCGAGAAGGCCAAGGCCTGGCTGGCCAAGGGCGCTCAGCCGACCGACCGCGTCCTGCGCTTCCTCGATCAGGCCGGCGTGATGAAGCGCCCCGAGCGCAAGAACCCGCAGAAGGGCGAGCCGGGCAAGAAGGCGCAGGAGCGCGCCGCCGAGCGCGCGAAGCGCGAGGCCGAGGCCGCCGGCGCCGAGGCGTGAGTCCGGTGCGCGGGTCGCGTCGAGGAGGGGGGAGCCCGCGCGGGCGTCCCTCGCCGCGCGGGCCCGCGCGCCCGCCCCGCGAGGGCGCGCCTGCGCCGATCCGCGAGACGGCGCCTGCCGTGCTCCCTGCCGCGTTCCCGGAGGGCATCCGGGTCGCGGTCTTCGGCCGCGCGCACGGCGTGCGCGGCGAGGTGCGGCTCAAGGCCTTCACGCAGGACCCGCTCGCGATCGCCGATTACGCGCCGCTGCGCCTCGAGGACGGCCGTACGATCGTCATCGAGGCGCTGCGGCTCGCCCCCGGTGCCGCGCCCGATCTCCTGATCGCGCGCGTCGCCGGCGTCACCGATCGCAACGCCGCCGAGGCGCTCGCCCGCAAGGCCCTGTTCGCCCCCCGCGAGCGCGTCGCGTCCGCGCAGGGCGAGGACCCCGACAGCTTCCTCGTCGCCGACCTGATCGGGCTCGCCGTCGAAGACGAGGCCGGGATGCCCGTCGGCCGCATCGTCGCCGTGCCCGATTTCGGGGCGGGCGACCTCATCGAGATCGCGCCGACGGCGGGCGGTCCGACGATCTATCTCCCCTTCCGCGAGGCCTTCGTTCCCGTCGTCGACATCGCCGGCGGGCGCGTCGTCGTGCGCGGCGCGGAAGAGATGATGCGGCCCGCGCGCCCCGACGAGGAGCCGCCGGAGCTCGACGAGCCGCCGGAGACGACGCCGTGAGCTTTCGTGCGAGCGTACTGACGCTCTATCCGCAGATGTTCCCAGGGCCGCTCGGCATCTCCCTCTGCGGCGAGGCGCTCGCCCGCGGGGCCTGGTCGCTCGAGGCGCGCGACATCCGCGACTTCGGCCGCGGCCGCCACCGCGCGGTCGACGACACGCCCGCCGGCGGCGGGCCGGGCATGGTGATCCGCGCCGACGTGCTCGCTCAGGCGATCGACGCCGCGAGCCCGCCCGAGGACCCGCGCCCGCGCCTCCTCATGAGCCCGCGCGGGCGCCCGCTGACGCAGAAGCGCGTGCGCGCGCTCGCGGAGGGGCCCGGCGCCGTGATCGTGTGCGGGCGCTTCGAGGGCGTCGACGAGCGGGTGATCGAGGCGCGGGGCCTCGAGGAGGTCTCGATCGGCGATTACGTGCTCTCGGGCGGCGAGATCGCGGCGATCGTCGTCCTCGACGCGATCGTGCGCCTCCTGCCCGGCGTCATGGGCGCCGCCGCATCCGGCGACGAGGAGAGCTTCGAATCCGGGCTCCTCGAATACCCGCATTACACGCGCCCCCGCGCCTTCGAAGGGCGCGAGATCCCCGAGATCCTGCTCTCCGGCAACCACGCCGCCGTCGCCCGCTGGCGCCGCGCGCAGGCGCTCGCGCTCACCCGCGCCCGGCGTCCGGATCTGTTGGAGCCCCCGGTTAACGACGTTTAACGCATCGGGGCTTCTGCCTCGTCTCGGATGGTTAAAACGGTTAACCGCACCCTCACGTCGCGGGCGCATGGTCGAGATCCGGCGGGGGTCGGCGCATCGCGGAGCGCCGGACGCCGGGATGGGGGATCATCGAACCATGTTCGCGGCTCTGCGCTCCGCCGGCGCCGACAAGGCCGGCCTCGATCAACGCACACGACGCTTCGCCGACGCGCTGCCGAGCGCCGTCCTGGTCTGCGCCACCGACACCGGCATCGTCACGTACGCCAATCCCCGCGCGCACGCCCTCGCCGAGGAGATCCGCGCGGCGCTGAGCGTCGCGCCGACCGCTCTCGTCGGCAGCCGGGTCGACGTCCTCGCCGACGATCCGAAGCCGCTGCGCGCGGCGCTCGCGGGGCGCGGGACGGACGGGCGGAGCCTGCGCGTTCGGCTCGGGCGCGAGCACCTCGCGATCGCCGTCTCGCCCTACGAGGCCGGGCTCGCCATCGCGACGCTCCAGCGCGTCACGCAGGAAGTCGAGACCGAGCGCCAGACGCAGCGCCTCATGCAGATGGTCGAGCAGATGCCGATCAACGTCATGACCTGCGATCCGAAGGACTACCGCATCGACTATCTCAACGCGGCCTCGCGCAAGACGCTGGAGCGCATCGAGCCGCACCTGCCGATCAAGGCGCGCGACGTCCTCGGCTCGACCATCGACGTCTTCCACAAGCGGCCCGCGCATCAGCGCAAGATGGTGTCCGAGCCCGACCGCACGATGCCGATGCACACGAAGATCAGCGTCGGCGCCGAGATGCTCCACCTCGCGATCTCCCCGATCCGCGGGACGGACGGCAGCTATCTCGGGCCGATGGTGACGTGGTCCCTGATCACGGAATCCGAGCGCCTCGCGCAGAGCGTGAAGGAGGCGGTCGCGGCGATGGGGCGCTCCTCGGCGGCGACCGGGCGCTCGGCCGAGACGATGACGCAGAGCGCCTCGCGGGCGCAGGGCATGTCGGCCTCCGTGAGCGCGGCGACCGAGGAGATGGCGGCCTCGATCGGCGAGATCGCCGCTCAGGTCTCCAGCGCCTCCGACATGGCGGCGGCGACCCGCAGCCGCGCCGGCGCGGCCGACGGCGTCGTCCAGACGCTCGCGGCCGAGGCCGCCGACATCGGCTCGATCACCGAGGCGATCGAGGCGATCGCCGCGCAGACCAACCTGCTCGCGCTCAACGCGACGATCGAGGCGGCACGGGCCGGGGAGGCCGGGCGCGGCTTCGCCGTCGTCGCGGCCGAGGTCAAGCAGCTTGCCAACCAGACCGCGAAGGCGACGAGCGAGATCAAGAGCCGCATCGACAAGATCCAGGACATGACCGGCGATACGGTGAGCGCGATCAAGGAGATCGTCACCGAGATCGCCTCGCTCTCGTCGATCTCCGGTCAGATCGCGGCGGCGGTCGAGCAGCAATCGGCCGCCGTGCGCGAGATCAACGCCCATATGAGCGGCGTCTCCGACGCGGCTAGGGAGACGGGCAGCCTCGCGAGCGACGTGTCCAGCATCGCCAAGGACCTCGACGAGCAGTCGCGCCGCCTCACGGCGGAGGTCGAGGCCTTCATGGCCAGGCGGGACTGAGCGGGCGAGCGGGACCGCGCTCCCGCGAACGAAAACGCCCTCCCGAAGGGGAGGGCGCGTTCGCGTCGGGGCAGTGCGGAGCGCTCGCTCCGGACGGCGATCACTCGGCGTCTTGCGGACCGGCTTCCTCGAGGGCGGCGCCGACCTCGAGGCCGAGCTCGTCGAGATCGATCTCCTCGCGGGCGGTGACGTTCTCGCCGCGCGCCTGACGCTCGGCCTCGTCGGCCGTGCGGGCGACGTTGACGGTGACCGTCACCTCGACCTCCGGATGGAGGAGGATCGAGACCTCGTGCAGGCCGAGCGTCTTGATCGGCACCGAGAGCTGGATCTGGCTGCGCTCGACCGAGAAGCCGCCGGCGCTGATCGCCTCGGCGAGGTCGCGGGTCTGGACCGAGCCGTAGAGCACGCCCGACTCGCCCGCCTGGCGGATGATCGTGAAGCTCTGGCCGTCGAGCTTCGTGGCGACCTCCTGGGCCTCGCCGCGACGCTCGAGATTGCGGGCCTCGAGCTGGGCGCGCTGCGTCTCGAAGCGCTCCTTGTTGGCGCTCGTGGCGCGCAGGGCCTTGCCGCGCGGCAGGAGGAAATTGCGGGCATAGCCGTCGCGCACGCGGACGACCTGGCCCATTTGGCCGAGCTTGGGAACGCGCTCGAGCAGGATGACTTCCATGGGTCTTACTCCTTGGGAGGGTTTCGCTTGATGGTGGGGGGGCGGGACGCGAGATAGCGCGCGCGCAGGCCGAGCACGGTGTCGGCGATGCCGCCGAGCACGAGCGCCGCGAGCACGAGGCCCTGGCTGAAGAAGATCAACAGATAGGTGCCGATCAGGATGAGCGTCCGCCCGTTGCGGCCCATCGTGACGTGGTGGATCGCGGCGAGCCCCTGAAGGCCGAAGGCCATCGCGAGCGCGCCGGCGAAGGCGAGGGCGAACAGCCCGACGAAGCCGCCGAGGAGCGCCGCCACGGCCGCGGAGCCGAGCAAGGCCAGCACGGCGCTCTGCGGCATCGCCGTCTGCGGGATCGACGGCCAGGGCCGCGCGAGACGCCCCGAGATCGAGACGATCTTGGCCCCGAGCCAGAGATAGAGGACGAGGAGCAGCGTGAAGCCCTGCGCCGCGAAGATCGGCACGATCCGCGCCAGCATCGCCGTGAGCTCCGCCCCGGTGACGTCGCCGGTCGCCGGCAGGGGCACGCCCTCGGGGGTGCCGGTCTGGATGCGCAGGATCGTGTCCGTCGCCTCGCGCACCCGCTCCTCGTAGACGGCATAGTCGAATTCGGGAATCGCGGCGGCGATCAGGTAGGTCAGCGCCGAGATGCCCGCGACCCAGACGAGGAGCCGCCCGAGCGGGTACCATTCCATGGTCCCGTCGGGAGCCTGCCGGCCGAGCATCGCGAGATAGGCGAGCCACCAGGCGGGCAGCGCGCTGCCGAGCGCGAAGCCGAGGCCGCTGACGGGCGAGAGCGCGACGGCGAGCGCGATCGCGCCGACGAATGCGCCGACGAGGCCCGCGCGATGGTCCCAGCCGAGCGCGGCGACGAGGATCGGCACCGGCGCGAGCAGGTACAGGAGGAGGGCGAGCGCCGTCCCCTGCATCACCACCGCGGAAAGAAGGGCGGAGACCAGGCCCGCGCCCACGCCGATCGGCACGAATTGCGTCACGTCGCTGTCCCGTCGCTTTCAGGCGAGGTTAGGGGCGGATCGAGGGGCGCCCGCTCGCGCAGCCGCCCATCGTCCGTCCCAACGGTGCCCGGCGCGGGCGCCGGGCGTCTCTTTCGGAAACAGCCCGGCGCGCGCGCCGGGCGTCTTCTCTCGGACCGACCCGGCGCGGGCGCCGGGAAGAGCCCTTACTGGATCACGAAGGGCAGGAGGCCCAGGATGCGCGCGCGCTTGATCGCCTGGGCGAGCTCGCGCTGCTTCTTGGCCGACACCGCCGTGATGCGGGAGGGGACGATCTTGCCGCGCTCGGAGATGTAGCGCGAGAGCAGCTTGACGTCCTTGTAGTCGATCTTCGGAGCGTTCGCGCCGGAGAACGGGCAGGTCTTGCGACGCCGGAAGAAGGGGCGACGCGCGCCGCCGGAAGCACCACCAGCCATGATCAACCCTCCTCACCGGTCATCGCGCTCTCCTCGTCCCGACGGCGGCCGCCGCCCGGACGGCGATCGTCGCGGTCGCGGCGGTCGCCACGATCCCCGCGGTCGCCGCGATCACCACGCTCGCCGCGCTCGCCACGATCGTCGCGATCGCGACGCTGCAGCATGGCGGACGGCTCGGGATCGAGCGCCTCGACCTTGACGGTCATGAAGCGCAGGATGTCCTCCGAGAGGCGCATCTGGCGCTCCATCTCGGCGAGCGCCGCATGGGGAGCGTCGATGTTGAGGAGCGCGAAATGCGCCTTGCGGTTCTTCTTGATGCGGTAGGCCAGGGTCTTCAGACCCCAGTTCTCGACCTTCTCGATCTTGCCGCCGTTCTGCTCGATGACGCCCTTGAACGTCTCGACCATCGTCTCGACCTGCTGGGCCGAGACGTCGGGGCGCGCCAGAAAGACGTGCTCGTAATAAGGCATGACGGGCCTTTCTCGTGGTTTCACGTTCCCGCCCGCTCGGCGCCAAGCCCTCCGAGCCTCGTCCAAGGCCCAAAGCGATTGTTCGAAGGCGGAGACACGGGACGCCGAGGCGCGAGGCCCCTGCCGCGACACCCCTTCGACAGGGCGCACGCAGCCGTCCGTTCAGCCCCCGGCCGGAGCGAACGCGAGGCGTGGGCTATACGCGAGGTCGGCGAGGTTGGCAAGGGAGAAGTCGGATCTCCGGCGATGCCGAGCCCGGCCTCTGCGCGGCCGAGAACTTACGCTACGTAACTTACGATTTCGAGGCTTGGCATTTTCCCGGGAGGCGGTACTATTCCAGCGCGAATCGAAAACTACCGATGGAGGTGGTGATGTCGAACGTCGCCGGCAAGGCCTACGCGATGAACGTGCTGACGCCCATGAAGCCGCCGGTGACGTGGATCAACGCCTTCCTGTTCGCGGTCGCGCGCGTGATGCCGTCCACGCTGCGCGGGCTCCTCAACCTCTCGCTGATCCATTTCGCGCGCTGGGCGATCATCAAGCGCGAGCGCTGGAACGAGATCAGCGGCGGCCGCGAGACCCTCCAGAACGACTACATGTTGTTCATGAGCAATTTCAACGGCACCTGGGATCAATATGTCGACGCCTTCTCGGACGGCATCCCCAACGGCCTCGACCTGTTCTGGTATTCGAGCACCAAGTACCCGAACTCCATCCCGATCACCCCGTTCAAGAACTACATCCGGCACAATCAGATCGATACGGATTACTATTACAACGCCACGCCGGGCGCCTCGCAGCGCGACATCAAGGCGGCGCTGCGCGTCTATGCCGAGCTCCTCGCGCTCGAGAAGCTGCACGCCACGCAGTCCCCGGCGGCCTTCGCCGAGAGCTACCGGCAGGCGATGCAGCGCATCCAGAACAGCCTCGGCTCGACCGGACGCGGACCGGTGGCGAGCAACGACGCCGCGAACGCCGAGCGCAATCGCCTCGCCTTCGTGGCGAAGGGAGCGGCACCCGCCCCCGCCCCCGCGCCTGCGCCGGTTTCGCCCCCCGCGCCTCCCGCCCCCGCCCCGGCTGCCTGATCGCCGTCTGCCCGAACGAGAGAGAGGACGGATCATGCCCAATTTCGACGGCGGACATTACTTCTTCGCCTGCCTTCTTCCCGTGCGGCACAGCCCGACGAAGTCCCACGAGCACGCGTTGCGCGCCGCGATCTCCTTCCTGCCGACCGGGTTCCCCTTCGGCGTGGCCGTGCCGGGGGTCGCCATGCCGCAGCCGCCGAGCCCCTTCGCGGCGAGCACGACGGTGCATTTCGCCCGCCTCGTCGTCGTCGGAGACACGATCTTCAACGGGCGCGACCGATCGGACGCGATCTCCGTCGCCATCGGCCGCAGCCCCAATCCGCTCGTCCCCAACATCGTCGACCAGCTGAGCTGCGCCTATCTGCTCCTCTCCCTCGATCTCGACGCTCCGTCGGGCGATCGGGCGCAGATCGCCTCGCTCCTCGCGGAATTCTGGTCGCAGGTGGGCCCGCAGCTCCAAAACGTCTTTTCGGAACTGCGCGGCTACGAGCCCGGCATGACGCCCGATCAGGTCGCCGAGCTGATGCTGAGCTGCCAGATCGACACCGCGATGCCGTTCAACGATTACTGGCCGTCGACCCCGCCTCTGCAGGACACCTCCAAATGGGCCCTCGCGGCGCCCGGGATCGCCGCGTTCGTCGCGGTCGCGGCGGTGGTGCTGCTCGTCGCGAGCGCGCTCGCCGGCGGCACGCCGATCTGGGCCGTCGTCGTCGCGCTCCTTCTCGGCGTCGCGGCGGGCGCCTACGCCGTCTATCGCACCATCCTCAGGCGGGCGCTCGCGCCCTTGCCGAGCGCGCCGACCGGCGATCTGCGCTCCGTGCTCAAGGCGCTCTACCTGCAGCACCATTTCGTCGATTTCGCTCTCGATGCGCAGGGCAAGAGCGCGGCCGATCTGCATCGCGATTTCGGCGCCTTCCTCGGGACGCACGCACCGTCCAGCCCTCAACCGACCCAGAACCCGGGCGTCATCCGATAAAGGAGCAGGGCCGTGGCCAGACGTCTCGATCTCCCCGACATTCAAGGCGGCATCCTGCGCGAGTACGGCGGCAGCTTTCCGATCGGGCGCTACATCTGCCTGCGCTTTCCGACCGGCGGCGATCGCGCCGCCGACGAGGCCGACGCGCGCGCCTTCCTCGACACGCTGCGCAGCTGGGTCACGAGCGCCGTGCGCTGGCCGTCGAAGGCGGTGCACTATCCCGGCGAGGTCGTCGCCGAGAAGCCGCAGACGACGCTCAACATCGGCATCTCCTTCCGCGGCCTCCTCGCGCTGGGGCTGCCGACGCGCACGCTGCAGGCCTTCCCGTCCGAATATATCGACGGGATGGAGAAGCGCGCGCACATCCTCGGCGACACCGAGCGCAACGGCTTCGAGAACTGGGATCCGGTCTGGCGCGAGAACCGCGAGGCCGTCCACGCGCTCGTGATCCTGCGCGCGCAGGCGCCCGACGGGGTGCCGTCGCCCGAGCTCGCCGCCAAGACGCAGGCGCTCCAGGACCTGTGCGCGAAGCACCGCGTCGCGATCCTCGAGGGTCACGATCGCGGCGGCAGCACGCCGTGGCAGGACGCCTCCGCGATCTTCGCGG
Organism: Salinarimonas sp.; assembly: GCF_046292825.1. Taxonomy (GTDB): domain Bacteria; phylum Pseudomonadota; class Alphaproteobacteria; order Rhizobiales; family Beijerinckiaceae; genus Salinarimonas. The sequence continues at coordinate 11,534 of NZ_JBKBQG010000043.1, forward strand.
ACCTCCCGAACGGCACGCGCGAACCCACGCCCAAGGAGCATTTCGGCTACACGGACGGAATCTCGGAAGTGGCGTTCAAGGAGCAGGGCGCGGACCTGCGCGTCGTCGGCGGCGGCAAGCTCAATGCCGACGGAACCTGGGACCCTCTCGCGACGGGCGAATTCCTCATCGGGCATCTCGACGAATCCCAGGAGCTGCCGCCCGCGCCGTTCCCGGTGGCGTTCATGTACAACGGCACCTTCATGGCCTATCGCAAGCTGCACCAGAACGTGCGCGCCTTCCGCGACTACGTGAGCGCGACGGCGAGCGAATACGCCGCCTTGATGGGGGTCGCAACCGTCGAGGCTGAGGAGACGATCAAGGCGAAATTCGTCGGGCGCTGGTCGGACGGCTTCCCGCTGATGGCTGCGCCGACCTATGCGATCTGGCAACAGAAGCGTGCGGAATACGCGAAGGCGCTCGCCGCGGCCGTCGCGAACGGCACGACCGAGCAGGAGAAGGCGCGGATCTGGAAGGTCCTGGTCGATTTCCGCTTCAAGGACGATCCGGAGGGTCGTTGCGTGCCGCTCGGCGCCCATATCCGGCGCGTCAACACCCGAGACATGCTCGACTACAACGGTTCCTCCATCCTCAACAACCGCCGGCGCATGCTGCGCCGCGGCTTGCCCTACGGGGATTCGTCGAGCCCGGACGTCACCGACGATTCCGAGCACGGCATCGTGTTTCTCGCCTATTGCACGAGCCTGTTCCGCCAATTCGAGTTCGTCCAGCAGCAATGGCTGCAATACGGCCTCGATTTCGATGCGGGCAACGACCGCTGCCCGGTCCTCGGCAACCGGGTCGCCGGCAATCAGCACAAATACGTCGTCCCCTCGCACGACGAGACCGGCAAGACGTTCTTCTGCAAGAGCATGCCGCAATTCGTCGAGACGCGCGGGGGCGAGTACTTCTTCATGCCGAGCCTGACCGCTCTGCGCATGATGGCGATGGGCATCGTGGACCCGACCTGATCCGCGCGTCGCGGCTCCCGGCAGGCGGCAGAGCGAGGGTGAGACGGCGATGGCGCTGGTGGAACGGATCGTCGAGACGGATGCGCGCGGCTATCGCGAGGTGTCGCTCGCCTATCGCGTCGCGCGCGCGGCGATGCTCGACGCCGTCGGCGCGAGCGCGCGCACGGGCCGCATCGCCTGCCCGGGGCTCGACGCCTCGCGCAGCGACGTCGCCTATGGCCGCTGCGCGCTTCCCGGCACCACGGCGGCCGATCTCGACGCGTGGTCGGGCGCGCTCGGCGTCAACCGGCTCGGCATCAAGACGGTCGCCTATCTGTCGGGCCCGTTCTGGTCGACGCCGCTCGCCTTCCTGCGCGGCCGCTTCGACGATCGCGCGGTCAATACCGGCTTCCTGCGCTCGCTCAAGCGGCGGACCAATACCGGCATCCTCACGACGACCGTCTTCGACCAGGACAAGCTGAACGGCTTCGTCTGGGCCGCGCGGCCGGATCTCGCGGGCCGCCCGATGACCGGCGCCTGGCTCTATTCGGACGAGGCCGCCTGCCAATACATCGACACGACGATGATGCCCGCGATCCGCAAGCACAATGCCGCCAATGCGGACATGTCGGCGGGCTGGCTCGCGCGGCGGCTGGGGCTGTTCCTGAGCACCTTCGAGATGACGAGCCTGCTGCTCGGCACCCTCGCCCAGTCGATCCCGCCCGACCCGAGCGCCCCGTCGAAGGTCGTCGACGCCCTTCACCTGCGCGACCTGCACGACTTCTACAAATACGGCCTCCTGCCGGCGGTCGCCGAGGAGCGCCTCGCGGCGGCGGGGCTCCTGTCGTTCCCGCCGGTGCACGCGCCGACGGGGTGAACGGGCGGCGGCGGTGGGCTGTGCGGCTCTGCCCGAGCCTCGCACGAACCACCCGACCGAAGCTCCGCCTTCAGGAAATCCACGAAGGCCCGCACGCGCGGGATGTTCTGGCGATGCGGGAGGACCAAGGCCGTCAGGGGCTTGGGGTCGTCGTCGTGCGCACCGGCGAACAGCTCCACGAGCGCCCCCTCCGCCAGAGCGCGCTCGCCGAGGAAATCGCCCAGGCGGATGATGCCCGCACCTTCGATCGCCATCTGCAGCAGGACGTCGGCGCTGTCCGAGGTGAGCGGGCCGCCGACCCTGATCTCCCGCGGCTCGCCGTTCACCCGCATGGGCCAGATCGCCTGCCGCGCGAAGCCGGAAAGCAGGAGGCAGGCGTGTCGCCGGAGGTCGTCCGGGTGGGCTGGGCGGCCATGGACCGAACAATAAAGCGGGCTGGCCGCGATGATCCGGCGGACGGTGCCGAGGCGAATTGCGACGAGGTCGCTGTCGGTCAAGTCGCCGACCCGGATCGTGACGTCCATCTGTTCCCTGATCGGATCGATGCGGTGGTCGCAGACCGACACGTCGACGGTGACGTGTGGATGTTTCTCCAAGAACCGGGGCAACAGCGGCGTGAGCTTGTGGCGCGCAAAGGCGGTTCCGCAGTTCACCCGCAGATGTCCCCGCGGCTTGGCGACGGCGACCGACAGATCGACCTCGATCGCATCGCCCAGCTCAAGGAGCCTGCGCGCATGCGACAGGAAGATCTCACCCTCGGGCGTCACCGAGAGCTTGCGGGTCGTGCGGTGGAGCAGCCGCACGCCGAGGCGGTCCTCCATGCGGCTGATCAGCTTCGAGACCGCGGACGCGGTGTATCCCTGTTCCTCGGCCACGGCCGCGAAGGACCCGAGCTCGACGAGGCGGACGAACAGCGCGATGTTCGGGATCAGCGATGCTTTCACGATATCACCTCGTCGTGCCGATGCAGCGCATCATAATCCGAAATTGCGATCGTAGCAGCATAGGGTATTTCGCCGCTGCCCCCGCCGTCGCGCGGACGGCGGCTCCTCATTCGTGAAAAATCGTCAAGACAGAATTCGAGGACGGGTGTTTTTGCGCGCTCCGCTGCTGGATAGAAATGGCAGCGGAGCTGCAACGTCTCGCGTCCGGCCCGACCCCGATCACCCGCGCTCCGAACGGGAAGTCGAAAGGATCGTGCTTGGAGGAACCATGGACACCAAAGGGCGCGCGCTCGCGTTGCTGATGGCCGTCTTCGCGGCGGGGTACCTCCTGTCGTCGCTCCTGCGTGGCGTCACCGCGGCTTTGGCGCCCATCCTCACGCAGGAATTCGATGTGTCGCCGGCAGAGCTCGGTCTGCTGGCGGGGTCGTATTTCGCCGCTTTCGCTCTGTTGCAGCTGCCCATGGGAATGTTTCTCGACCGATACGGCGTCCGAGCCGTGATGGTGGGCTCGCTCGCGATCGCGACCCTATCGTGCCTCGCCTTCGCGGCTTCTCTCTCCTTCGAGGGCCTGCTCTGGGCGCGGCTTCTCAGCGGCATCGGGGTGAGCGCCTGCTTGATCGCACCGCTCACGGCCGCTCGGCTCTGGACGCCCGCATCGATGCAGCAACGCATCAATTCGTGGATGCTCATGGCGGGAGCGCTCGGTCTCGTGATGGGGACCTTGCCTGCGGAGGGCTTCGCCACCGCCTATGGTTGGCGGCCGCTCTTCGTCGCCCTGGGGATCCTCTTCGGGACGGTCGCTCTCCTGGTCGCGATCTACGCGCCGCCCCATGCCCGCTCGGACGGGCGCAAACCGGGTGGTCTCTTCGCCGGCTACGGGGCGATCGTACGGGCCCCCTACACCTGGAAGATCGGCGCCTTGGGGTCGCTCAATTACGCGATCCTGGTCGCCGTCCAGACACTTTGGATCGGGCCGTGGCTGACCGAGGTCACCGGCGAGACGACCCGAGGCGCATCCATCGGCCTCCTCTGGATCAACCTTCTCATGCTCGGCGTCTTCCTGATCATGGGGTATCTCGGTCCCCACATCATCCGCTCTCCGGACGACGCCGAGGCCATCCTGCGACGCTTCACGCCGCTCGGCATCGGCATGTTGATCGTCATCGCGACCTTGGGCTCCGCCGCGCAATGGTATCATTTCGCCGCCTTCTGCGTGGCGGCCTGGCCGCTCTCCGTGACGCACCCGCTCGTCGGCCAGCGGTTCGACCCGAGCGAGGCCGGGCGCGCGATCGCCTTCTTCAACCTGCTCCTCTTCGTGGGCGTGTTCGTCTGGCAGTGGGGCTTCGGAATGATGGTCTCGGCTCTGTCCGGGAGCTATGGGACCGAGGCCGCCTACCGGCTCGCTCTCGGCGCGCTCGCGCTGCTCTCGGCGATCGGCTACGCGGCCTTCGTCGCGCTGCCCGGCAAGAGACCCCGCCCCGAGCGCGTTCCGCCGGCGCCGCCGCGTGCCGAGGGCGGGGCGGTGTCCTGAATGCCGGGTCGCGCGGCGCAGCCCGATGCAAGCGCCCCGGGCCGGAGCGCCACCCGGCCCCGATTGCGCCCGCCCCGCCCGCGCGCTAACCCTTCTCCCGTCACGCACGCGAGGAGCCCCGCATCATGATCGTCGAGCTCGACGGAGACAGCCTCACCATCGATGCGGCGGTGGCCGTCGCGCGGCCCGCCCCGGGTGGCGGATTCGTCGAGGCGCGGCTGGCGGAGCCGGCGCGGGCGCGGCTCGCGGACACGCGCGCCTATATCGACCGCGAATGGATGCACGACGACGCGCCCCTGATGTACGCCTTCAACACGGGGGTGGGCCTGTTCAAGACCGAGCGCGTCGCGATCGCCGACATGGACGCCTACCAGACGAAGACGGTCTACGCCCACGCGACCGGCATCGGCGAGCCCTTCGCCGAGGAGGTGGTGCGGGCGATGATGCTCGCGCGGGCCAACGCCTTCGCCTCGAACTATTCGGGCCCGCGGGTCGAGCTCGTCGAGCGGCTCCTCGCCTGCCTGAACGCCGGGCTCCACCCGGTCGTGCCGCAGAAGGGCTCCGTCGGCGCGTCCGGCGATCTCGCGCCGCTCGCCCATCTCGCGGGCGCGGTCTGCGGCTTCGAGGAGGCGCTGATGATCTATCGCGGGCGCGTGATGCCCGCGCGCGCGGCGCTCCAGGAGGCCGGATTCGAGCCGACGATCGCGCTCGGCGCCAAGGACGCGTCTGCGCTGATCAACGGCTCGACCACCTCGCTCGCGCTCGCGGTGCTCGCGACGCACGACGCGCGGCGTCTCCTCAAGGCCGCCGACATCGCTTTGTGCCTCTCGCTCGAGGCGATGCGCGGGGAGAAGGCGGCGTTCGATCCGCGCATCCAGCGCGCGCGCCCGCATCCCGGCCAGCTCGCGGTCGCGCGCAACGTGCTGCGCGTGCTCGACGGCAGCGCCCGCTGCTCGCAAGGCGCGCGCGACGTCGTCTTCCCCGAGGAGGGCCGCGCGCCGGGCGTGCCGGCCGCGCCGCGCGTGCAGGACGTCTATTCGCTGCGCTGCGCGCCGCAGGTCCACGGCCCGGCCGCGGAGGCGGTGGGTTACGTCGAGCGCATCGTCGCGACCGAGCTCAATTCCGCCACCGACAATCCGCTGATCGTCGACGACGGCGCGGGCGGCTACGTCTCGCTCTCGGGCGGGCATTTCCACGGCCAATACGTGGCGCAGGCGATGGACGTGCTCGCGATCGCCATGGCCGACCTCTCCGCGATCAGCGAGCGGCGGCTCGCGCGGCTCGTCGATCCGACCATGAGCTACGGCCTGCCGCGCAACCTGCTCGCGGGCAAGAAGGGGCTCAACACGGGCTTCGCCACCGTGCAATGCTCGGCCTCGGCGCTCGTGATGGAGAACCGCACGCTCGCCACCCCGGGCTCCGTCGATTCGATTCCCGGCAAGAGCAATGCCGAGGACCACGTCTCGAACTCGACCTGGTGCGGGCGCAAGGCGCGCACCATCGTCGAGAATGCCGAGCAGGTCGTCGCGCTCGAACTCCTGATGGCGGCGCAGGCGCTGACCCTCGTCGAGCCGATCGCGCGGGATTTTCCGCTCGGCCGCGGCTCGCAGGCCGCGCTCGCCGCGATCCGCGAGACGATTCCCGCAGCCCTCGAGGGCGATCGCTGGTATGCCCGCGAGATGGCCGACGCCCTCGCGCTCGTCCGCTCGGGAGCGATCGTTCAGGCGGTGGAGGACGCGGTCGGCTCGCTGGAATGACGTCGCGGGGCACGTTGCCCGATGTTCGCGCAACCACGCTCTTTGCAGAGGGCGCGCGGCGTCTTATCCTGTCCTCATGAGCGAGCTCGTCACAGGCATCCGCCACGCCAAGCACACCGACGCCGCCGCGATCTCGAAGGTCTTCGACGCGGCGTGGCGGGAGGCCTATGCCGGCATCATCCCCGGCGTGGCGCTCGAGCGCATGATCCAGCGCCGCGGCCCGCGCTGGTGGTCGTTCTCGCTGCGGCGCGGGCGCCCGCTCGCGGTGCTCGACGTCGACAAGACCATCGTCGGCTACGCCGCCTACGGCCGCTGCCGCGACCGTTCGCTCAAGGCCGACGGCGAGATCGACGAGCTCTATCTCGATCCGACCTATCAGGGGCTCGGCTTCGGCCGGCGCCTGTTCCGGGCGGTGCTGAACGACCTCGAGCATCGCGGCGCGCGCACGATCGCCGTCTGGTCGCTCGCCGACAACGAGCGCGCCTGCGCCTTCTACGAGGCTCAAGGCGGGCGGCGGGTCGCCGAGACGCAGGAGCGGATCGGCCCGCACAAGCTGCGCAAGCACGCCTTCCTGTTCGAGCGCCGCTGAGGCGGCCGTCCCCGCCTGCCAAAGTCGCTCTTGTGCGGCGCGGTCCGGGCCACTAAAGCCGTGGTGGAGACGCGCCCGCGCGACCGTGACGCGCGCCGCGCCGAAGGAGACACGTTCCATGCGCATCGATGCGATTCCGATCGGCAAGAACCCGCCCCACGAGGTCAACGTCATCATCGAGGTGCCGATCGGCGGGGAGCCGATCAAGTACGAGCTCGACAAGGCCTCCGGGACGCTCTTCGTCGATCGCTTCCTCTACACCTCGATGCGCTATCCGGGGAATTACGGCTTCGTCCCCCACACGCTTTCCGACGACGGCGATCCCGTCGACGTGCTGATCGCCAATACCCGCGCCATCGTGCCGGGCGCCTTCATGGCGGTGCGGCCGGTCGGCGTGCTCGTGATGGAGGACGAGGCGGGGCAGGACGAGAAGATCATCGCCGTCCCCACCTCCAAGCTGACGAAGCGCTACGACAGCGTGCAGAACTACACCGACCTGCCGCGCATCACCCTCGAGCAGATCGAGCACTTCTTCGAGCATTACAAGGATCTCGAACCCGGCAAGTGGGTCAAGATCGTCCGCTGGGGCGACGCCGAGGAAGCCCGCGAGATGATCAAGGCCGCGATCGACCGCGCCACCGCGCAGAAGGGCGGGTGAGAGCGCCGACGGTGCCGTCTTCGGGCGAGGACGGCACCGCGCGGCCGCCCCCTGCGGCGATCGGTCCTGGAACTCTTCGCGCTTCGCCATCCATTCGCCATGAGATAGGCTGACCGGATGAGGCCGTCGCCGCATCGAGGGTCGGCGACCGGCGGCGGGCGGGATCTCGCGGGGCAGGGGAAGACATGGTTCGGGCAGCCTTCGGCTTTGCGATACTCGGCCTCGTGCTCGCGGGGCTGTCCCTGTTCACCGCGCTCGAGGTGTCGATCCTCGTTCCGCTCGCGAGCTTCACGATCGCGGCGGTGCTCTATCTCGCCCGCGACGTCTCGGCCTTCATCCGCATCCTGGTCTGCCTGATCGCGGGGGCGCACGCGCTCCTCGCCGTCCTCTACGTCGTCGAGGCGGCGGGGTGGACGCCCGCGGCGATGGACGGCTTCACGCCGCCGCTCTCGATGCCGGTCGCCGCCGGCATCTTCGCCGCGGTGGTGGCGGGCATCGGGCGCATCCCCGTGATGCGCCAGATCACGGTGCTGACGGACCCCTATTTCACCTCGCGCGACATCGGCGAGGTGCGAATCTGGCCCTTCCCGACGGTGCGCGCGCAGGAGCGCTATATCGGGACCTTCATCCTGTCGCTCGTGGTGATCTTCCAGTTCGCGCTCGTCGCCATCTCGGTGCGGCTGTCCTATTGGAACCGCGACTGGTTCAACGCCATCCAGGACCGCAACGCCGACGAGTTCTGGCGCCTCCTCCTGACGGTGTGGGTGTTCTGGGTCGTCGTCGCGGTGACGATGGCGATCTATCAATACGCGATCCGCATGACGCTCGACATGCGCTGGCGTGCCTGGCTCACGAAGAACTACGTCGAGCGCTGGCTGTCGGAAGCCACGCAGTACCGGATGCAGGTCTTCGGCGACAACACCGACAACCCCGACCAGCGCATCCAGGAGGACCTGAACAAGTTCACCTCGATGACGCTGCGTCTCACGCTCGGCATCCTCGCCCAGGTCTCGACGCTCGTCTCCTTCTCCGTGATCCTGTGGACGATCTCGGCGGGCTTCACCTTCCCCGGTACCGAGGTCGAGGTGCCCGGACTGCTGTTCTGGATCGCGCTCGTCTACGCGATCGTCGCGACCTTCGTGACGCACAAGATCGGCCGGCCGCTGATCCGGCTCAACTTCCTGCAGGAGAAGTACGAGGCCGATTTCCGCTTCTCGCTCGCGCGCATGCGCGAATATGCCGAGCAGGTGTCGCTGCTGCGCGGCGAGAGGGCGGAGCGGCGCAGCCTCGGCCAGCAATTCTCGCTCGTGATGGACAACTTCTTCCGGCAGGTGAGCGTCTCGAAGCGGCTCATCGCCTTCACGAGCTTCTACGATTATTCGAACTCGGTGGTGCCCTACGTCATCGCCGCGCCCTTCTATTTCGCCGGCACGATCCAGCTCGGCGTGATGACGCAGACGGCGGGCGCCTTCTCGCGGGTGGAGAGCGCGCTCTCCTTCTTCATCGACGCCTACCAGACGCTCGCCGCCTACAAGGCCGTGATCGACCGCCTCACCTCCTTCGAGGCCTCGATCGACCGCGCCCGCACGGCGGCGAAGAAGGTCGGCGAGATCGGGCTCCAGGATCACGACGCGCCGACCTTGGCGCTCGAGCGGCTCGTCGTGCGCCTCCCCGACGGCACGCCGATCGTGCGCGCCGACGACCTGCGCCTCGAGCCCGGCCGCTCGGTGCTCGTGGCGGGTCCTTCGGGCACCGGCAAGTCGACCCTGTTCCGCGCGATCTCGGGGATCTGGCCCTTCGGCGACGGTTGCGTGAAGCGCCCGCGCGGGGCGTCGATCATGCTCCTGCCGCAGCGGCCCTACATCCCCGGCGGGCCCCTGCGCATCGCGGTCGCCTATCCGGCGACCGAGGAGCTCTACGAGGAGAAGGCGATCGTGCGGGCGCTCGAGCGCGTGCGGCTCACCCATCTCGCGCCGCTCCTCGACGAGGACCGCAATTGGGCGCAGACGCTATCGCTCGGCGAGCAGCAGCGCCTGGCGATCGCCCGCGCGCTCCTCGCCCGCCCCGATTGGCTCCTCCTCGACGAGGCGACGGCGGCGATGGACGAGCCGACCGAGGAGGCGATCTACCGCGTCCTGCGCGACGATCTGCCGGGGACGACGGTCGTCTCCATCGGCCACCGCTCGACGCTCGTCGCCTTCCACGACGTGCGCGTCGACATGGCCCCGACGCTGGACGGCCTCCACGCTCCTTCGGCCCCGCGCGAGACGGCGGAAGCGGCGGAGTAGCGTCGTCGGGACGGCGGCGATCAGCCCGGCGCGGCTTCGTCGCCGCCGCCGGCGGGGGTCGGCGCGAGGCGGGCGGCTGCGAGGGCTTCGGCGAGGCGGCGGGTGTTCTCGGTGGGGGAGCGCGGCGGGCCCTCGAAGGTGATCGCCTGGACGTCGACCGCCGCGCTCAAGGAGCCGAGCACCAGGTTGAAGAACACCGTCACGTCCTGGTGCTGGAATTCCATGTCGAGCGATACGGCGGGCGCGCCGCCCCAGCGTAGATCGACATCGGCCTGCAACCCGTAACGCAGGGTTCCGGGCTTGAAGAACAGCTCCGTCGAGGACGAGACCAGATCGTCGATGTTGCCGTGTTGCTCGGCGATGACGTAGCGCGTCAGGATGGAGAGGTCGACGAGGCGCAATTCGGCGGCGACGCCCTGGATGGCCTCTGCGAGGATCATCTCCCGCTCGCGTATGCTGAGGCTCTTGCCCTTGCGCTTCATCCCACTCGCCTTCAATGCGCCCGTTCGGCCTTCCGGTAATAGAAGAAATACAACAGTTCCGCCACCACGCGATAGAACTCCGGCGGGATCGGGCGCTCGACCTCCACAGCATCGTACATGGATCTTGCGAGAGGCTTGTCCTCCACCACGGGAATCCCGTGGCTCTCCGCCACCTCGCGGATCTTGAGGGCGACGAGGTCCTGCCCCTTGGCGACCACGACGGGCGCTCCGCCCTCCTCGCGCACGTAGCGCAGCGCGATCGCGTAATGGGTCGGGTTGGCGATCACGATGGTGGCGCGCGGCACGTCGGAGATCATCCGGCGGCGGGCGCGGTCGCGCTGGAGCGAGCGCATGCGCGCGCGCACGAGCGGATCGCCCTCCATCTGCTTGTGCTCGTCCTTGATCTCCTGGCGGCTCATGCGCAGGTCCTTGCGCCACTTGAACCGCGAGAAGGCGATGTCGGCGATGACGAGGACGACGGTGGCGACGCAGACCGCTGCGAGCAGGCGGATCGTCAGGCCGAGCACGATTTCCGGGATCTGCGCGGGGTCTCCGTACATGGCGTTCACCACGCGCCAATAGTCGACGCGCACGAGGAGCGCGACGACGCCGAAGACCACCGCGAATTTGAACACCGCCTTGCCGAATTCCACCCAGCCCTGGATGCCGAAGATGCGCTCGAAGCCCTTGATCGGCGAGAGCCGGGACAATTTGGGCTCGATGCGCTCCTTGGCGATGCGGGGGGCGTTCTGGAGGAACGAGGATGCGACGCCGAACACGGCGATGACGCCGACGATCGGGGCGAGGAAGGTCGCGAGCGCGAGGCTGACGACGTGCATGAGCTTCGTGGCGTCGGACGCATCGTGGAGCGCGATCCCTCCCGGGTCGTCGATGAGCCGCGCGAGGCTCTCGACGAGCCCCGCGGCCTGGTTGGCGATGACGAAGATTGCGAGCGCGAGGGCGGCGAGGATCGTCGCGAAGGTCGACACTTCCCGGGAGACGGGGGTGTTGCCCTTCTCGAGGGCGTCCTTGATCTTCTTCTCGGTCGCTTCTTCGGTCTTGTTCCCCTTGTCTTCCTCGGCCATGGCGGGCGGACGTCACCGCCTCAGCGGTAGAACGCCCGGTCCTCCTGGTCCGAATTGAGCTCGATTTCCCCGCGCCCGGCCATTTCGAGCGCGAGATCGGTGATCGCGCGGCGCGCCTCGACGACGTCGCGCTGCGGCACCGCCTCGCCGGTGACGAGCTCGTGCTCGACCATGCGGCGGGCGCGCGACCCGAGCGAGGACAGGATCGCGTCGCGGAAGGCGGGGTCGGTGCCCTTGAGCGCGACGACGATGCGTTCCGTCGGGATCTGGTCCAGGATCGCCATGCGGGCGCGGGGCGCGAGCTTGATGACGTCCTCGAAGGTGAAGAGCAGGCCCTTGAGCACCTCCGCCGCCTTCGGCCGGGTGCCGGCGAGGGAGGAGAGCACGTCCTCCATCTGGTCGCGCTCCATCTTGTTGATGATGTCGGCCATGCGCGCATGCGTGTCGACGCCCATGTTGCGGGCGAAGTTGAGCATGAAGTCCTCATGCAGCGTCTTCTCGACGACGCGCATCGTGTCCTCGACGACCGGCTTGAAGGACAGCATCCGGCGCATGAGCGAGTTGCGCATGTCGGCCGGCAGGAGACCCATCACCTTGGCCGCGCAGGCGGGCTTCACCTTGGAGAGGATGAGCGCCGCGGTCTGCGGGTGCTCCTTCATCAGATAGGCGGCGAGGATCGATTCGGAGACGCCCGAGATCCGCTCCCAGATCGAGCGGTTCGTGTTGCCGAGCACGTCCGACATGATGTCCTGCACCTGGTCGGGCGGCAGGACGCCGGTGAGGAGCCGCTCGACCTCGGCCGCGGTGCCGTAGAGGCTCGTGCCGGAGGTCAGCTCCTCGGTGAACTCGGCGACGAGCGCCTCGAGCTCGGGTGCCGAGACCGGGCCGAGATCGGCGGCGGCGCGGGAGATGGTCTTGAGCTCGTCCGCGTCGAAACGCGCGAGCAGACGCCCCGCGTGCTCCTTGCCGAGCGCGAGCAGGAGGGCAGCGACCTTCTCGGGCCCCTGCAGCACGCGCGGCGCGGGAACGCCTGCGTCGAGCGCGATCATCGCGGGCATGCTCATCGCCTCCTTCCCCTCTTCCTCAGACGCTCGCGCCGCCGGCGCCGACGATCTCGGTCAGCGACACGCCGAAGCGGGAATTGTCGTCCTCGACCACGACCACCTCGCCGCGGGCGACGACGCGCCCGTTGACGACGACGTCGACCGGCTCGCCGACGCGATGGTCGAGCGGAACCACGGCGCCGCGGCCGAGCTTCATCAGGTTGGCGACGGGCATCGTCGCCGATCCGAGCACCACCTGCAGCGAGACGGGGATGCGCATGATGGCGTCGAGATTGCCGCGCCCGCGCGCATCGCCGATCGTCTCGGCCTCCGCCGCCGGCTCCGGCGCCTCGGCGCGCTTGCCCTTCGCCTTGGGCTTGTCGGACCCGCCGAGCGCCTCGGCGAAGGCGTCGGAGACCTTGATCTCGGTATCGGGCTTTGCGGTCTTCATGGGGCTCGTCTTCCTCTGTGGGGATGCTGTTCGGGCTCGTTGCGCGGGATCGGCGTCGTCAGGCGTCGTCGTTGATGCGCTTCACGACGACGGTCGGCCAGGCATAGGCCTTGGGCTTGGCGTCGGGGCGCGGCTCGTAGGGAGGCGGGGTCTCGCGCTCGCGGGGCGCGGAGCCGGCCCCGAGCGCGGCGGCGATCGCGACGGGCTCGGGGCGCGCGCTGCCGCTGCCGAGATCGAGGGCGGAGGCGCGGGCGCTCTCGAGACGCTCGGCGATCGCGCGCGCCTCCTCGATGCGCCGGCCGAGCGCCGCGAGCACGTCCGCGCCCTCGCGCTGCACGCCGTCGACCGCCCGCTCGACGCCCTCCATCGCCCGGCCCGTCTCGGCGAGGAGGCGGGCGTAATCGGTGTTGTAGGTCTTGAAGCGGCGGAACTCGCGGCGCAGCACGAGCGCGTAGCCGCAGGTCGCCAGCAGCGCGAGGACGAGCGCGACCTCGACGAGGATGAACAGGTCAAGCGTCTCGAAGGTCATCGAAGAACTCCTCGTCCTCGTCCACCACGTCCTCGATGCGCAGCATGTAGGAGCCGTCGCTCTGGCCGAGCTGCGCGCGGAACAAGGCCTGCCCGTTGCAGTCGAGGCGCACCAGCGAGCGCGGGCTCGCCTGCAGCTCGAGCACCTGGCCGACCTTCAGATCGGCGATCTCGCCGAGATCGACCATGCGCTCCTCGAGCACCGCCTCGAGGCGGACGCTCGTGCGGGCGACCTCGGAATGCATCTGCTTCGACCAGCGCGGGTCCGCCGGCGCGGTGTCCGTCGAGACGACGTGGGCGAGGCTCTGGCGCATCGGCGAGAGGGCCGATTGCGGGATGATCACGAACATCTCGCCGCCGCGCCCGAGCGCCTGGATCAGGAGCTTGGCCACGACCGCGAGGTTGTTGCGCCGCCCGATGATGGCGAAGTCCATGCGGGTCTCGATGCGCTCGAGCTTGAGCGCGGTCGGCGAGATCGCCTTGAAGGCGGTCTTCACCGCGTCGCCCGCTTCCTCGAAGAGCGCCTGGGCGAGGCGCATCTCGATGTTGGAGAAGCCGCGCTCGTCGTCGACCGGCGGCTCGGTGCCGTCCGATCCGAACAGGACCTCGACCATCGTGAAGACGAAGTCGCGGTCGAAGCCGACGAGGATGCGCGTGTCCCAATCGACCGCGTGGAACATCGCCGCGACCGCGTTCGATTCGTAGGCCTCGAGGATGTCGCCGATGCGCCCGCTCTCGATGTTCGACACCGAGAAATAGGAGGGCGAGGCCGACATGTGGCGGATGCCGTCGGCGCAATAGGTTGCCACGCGATCGAAGATCACGTGCAGCATCGGCAGCCGGTCGATGGTGATGCCGGCGGCGTCGAGGAGACGGTCGGAAATGGCGCCCTGGGGCGGCTGGAAGGTCTCGAGGTTCATGGTGTCACGCCGCTCCCTGCAGGGCCGCGCGGTCGTTCGCCGCTCCGCGGCTCGAGGCGGTGATGGTCTCGCTCTCGACCTCGTCGATCGAGGGCCGGTCGCCGGCCGCGATCGCCTTGCGGCCGTGCTCGAGGGCGATCTGCGGCAGCGCGCCGTTCATGTAGGCGATCAGCGTCTGCTTGGTGATGGTGTAGAGGCGCATCTGGTGCTCGCGGACGTTCTTGATCTTCTGGGCGAGGGGCCCGACGAAGCCGTAGGAGAGGAAGATGCCGGCGAAGGTGCCGACGAGCGCCGCGCCGATCAGCGAGCCGAGGAGCTGGGGCGACTGGTCGAGCGCGCCCATCGCCTTGATCACGCCGAGCACCGCCGCGACGATGCCGAGCGCCGGCAGCGCCTCGGCGACGACCATCAGCGCCTGGTAGGGCTTGAGCTTCTCGCGCCGATGCGTCTGGATCTCCTCGTCCATGAGCGCCTCGATCTCGTGCGGACGGGCATTGCCGATCACCATCAGCCGCACGTAGTCGCAGACGAATTGGGTGAGCTCCGGCCGCGCGAGCACGCTCGGGAAGCGCTGGAAGATCTCCGACTCGGTCGGCGCGTCGATATGCGGCTCGACCTCGTTGCGGCCCTTCGAGCGGATCTCGCGCATGAGCATGTAGAGGACGCCCAGGAGATCGAGATAGTCGCGGCTCTTCGGGACCTGGTGGAGGATCGCCTCGACCGAGGCGCGGCCGGTGTCGCGCACGGTCTTGAGGGAATTGGCGATGATGAAGGTTCCGATCGCCGTGCCGCCGATGATCACGAATTCCCACGGTTGCCAGATCACCGCGACGTGCCCGCCCATGGCGGCGAAGCCGCCGAGGAGCGAGGCGAAGACGATCACCATGCCGATGAAGATAGCCAAGGCCTGTGCCTCCCGGAGCTGACGTGCGTTTCGGGGAACAGGTCTAAGCCCGCAAGCTTGCGCGAGGGTGGCGGGGGAGGGGGGCGGCGCGACTCGGGCCCCGGGGCGGGCACGCGTCTGTTACCTAAAGGAAGAATAGAGAATCGGAGAGCGGTTTGCAGGGCATGCCTCGTCGACTGGCTGTGTTCGGCGCCGATGCAAGTTTCGTTTGCATATCGGTTCGATATTGTGATTTTCCACTCTGGAATTGATGCAAAATGCGCATGGTGGGGTTCGCGCCCAGGAGCTGAAATTAACGAATGTGATACGAAGTAGAATTTATCAAAAGTGCGCTGATGATCGATCGACGCAGTTCTTCCTGCGTCTTGGCGAACGATCCCCCCAACGAAAGCCAGGGTACGGAGCGTCGTACTCCGCGCGACGCGTGCGCGGAGGAGCTGTCGTGCCTCGTCGATGATCGGCGATGCTCGATTTCGGTGCCGACGGCGGCAGCGGATCGACGGCTCTCATCGGAAGACGGTCAGCCTGCCTCCAATCCCGAGGACGTCACATGACAGCTTGGTTTCTTTCCATTTCAGGACGCATCACGGTCGCGATGGGTCTCATTCTCGTGCTCTTCGCCGGCGTCTCCGGCAATTCGACGCTGTCTCTGTACACCGCGGAAGATCTCTTCATCGAGTACCAGGAGCTCTCGCTCGTGGCGGCGGGTCTGCTCGAGGTGCGTGGCGATCTGCTCTCGGTCGATCTCCATGCGGAGCACTTCGTCGAGACCGGCGCGGCGTCGGATATCGCCAGCGCCAAGGCGCAGGCGCGCGACGCCGTCGCGACGCTCGTCGCCGTGCGCACCGCGGCCGTGAATCCGCGCACGCAGCAATCCGTCGTCGCCATCCAGGCCGAGATGGCTCGGCTGGAGCGTTCTCTCGCGGAGCTGGAGACGGGCGGGGCGGCCGCCGCGCAGGCCCTGCGGGCGGTGCAGCAGGTGACGAGCGACCTCGCCCCGCGCCTCGACGCCCTCGCCAAGGACTACGTGCAGCGCAAGTCGCAGATCGGCCCGGCGACGATCGAGAAGCTCGAGAGCGCAGGCGCGATCGCGACCGTCGCGACGATCGGCGGCGTTCTCGCCGGTCTCGTCCTCGCCTTCCTCCTCGCCCGCTCGATCGTGCGGCCCGTCACGTCGCTCACCGGCGCCATGACCCGCGTCTCGCAGGGCGATCTCGCCACCGAGATCCCCGCGCGCGAGCGCCGCGACGAGATCGGCGCGATGGCGGCCACGCTCGTCGTCTTCCGCGACGCCCTTGCGCGCAATCGCGAGATGGAGGAAGAGGCGCGCGCCCGCGAGGCGAAGGCGGGCGCGGAGAAGCGGCGGATGATGAACGAACTCGCCGACACGTTCGAGGCCAAGGTCGGCGGCCTCGTGCGCCAGCTCACCGCCTCCGCGACCGAGCTCGAAGCCACCGCGAAGGCGCTCTCGGCCGGGGCGGAGGAGACGAACGCCCAATCCGGCACCGTCGCGGCGGCGGCCGAGCAGACCTCCGCCAACGTCCAGGCGGTCGCCACCGCGACCGAGGAGCTCGCGGCGTCGGCGAGCGAGATCGGCGGACAGGTCTCGGTCTCCGCCTCGCGCTCGGCGAAGGCGGTCGAGGAGGCGCGCCACACGAACGCCTCCGTCCAGGAGCTCGCCGAAGCCGCCCAGCGCATCGGCGACGTCGTCGAGCTGATCAGCGCGATCGCCGGGCAGACCAACCTCCTCGCGCTCAACGCGACGATCGAGGCCGCGCGGGCCGGAGAGGCCGGCAAGGGCTTCGCCGTCGTCGCCTCCGAGGTCAAGGGGCTCGCGAGCCAGACCGCGAAGGCGACGGAGGAGATCTCGAGCCAGATCGCCCGCATGCAGGAGACGACGCGCAAGGCCGTGTCCGCCCGGGATCGCGACCATGGTCGAGGAGATGAACGGGATCGCCGTCGCCGTCGCCTCCGCCGTCGAGGAGCAGCAGGCGGCCACCGGCGAGATCGCGCGCAACGTCAACGAGGCGGCGCGCGGCACCGGCCACGTCACCGAGAGCATCGTGCAGGTGCGCGAGGCCGCGCACCAGAACGGCACGGCGGCGACGCAGGTGCTCTCCTCGGCATCCGAGCTCGCGCAGAGCGCGGAAATGCTCTCCTCCGAGCTCGGCCGCTTCCTCGCGACGGTGCGCGCCGCGTGATCCGACGCGTCACGGGCCGAACCCCCGGCCCGTGACGCGCCTCACCCCACAGCCCCGAGCTTCACCCGCTCCCGCCCGGCCGCGTCGAAATTGCCCTCGTCGAGCCAGGCCTCGAATGCCGCCTTGCGGGCGGGCCAGTCGCGGTCGAGCATCGAGAACCAGGCGGTGTCGCGGTTCTCGCCCTTGACGACCATGTGCTGGGCGAAGGTGCCCTCGTAGGCGAATCCCAGGCGGGCGGCGGCGCGGCGGGAGGGGGCGTTGCGGGCGTCGCATTTCCACTCGAAGCGTCGATAGCCGAGATCCTCGAAGACGTGGCGCGCCTGGAGGAAGATCGCCTCCGTCGCCCCGCGCGTCCGCTTGAGGCGCGGGCCGTAAAGGATCGATCCGGTCTCGATCACGCCGTTGCCCGCATCGATGCGCATGAAGGCGAGGCGGCCCTCGGCGCGCCCGCTCGCGCGGTCGACGATCGCGAAGAACATCGGGTCGGAGAGCCCGCTCTTGCCCTCCATCCAGCCCTGGAAGGCCTCGCGCGTCGCGAAGGGACCGTCCGCCGAGAAGGCCCAATCGGCGGGATCGGACGCGCCGGCCTCGAACAGGTCGTCCCCGTGGCGGGCGGGGTCCATCGGCTCGAGGACCACGTATCGGCCCTCGATCGGACGGAAGGCGGGGCGCGGGCAGCCGCGCCAGGAGGCGAGATCGCGGTTCATGCCGCGGTCCAGCCGCCGTCCATGGAGATGTTGGCGCCCGTGATCTGGCTCGCCGCGTCCGAGCACAGGAACACCGCCATCGCCGCGACCTGCTCGACCGTGACGAACTGCTTCGTCGGCTGCGCCTTGAGCAGGACCTCCTCCACCACCTGCTGGTGGGTCATGTTGCGCGCCTTCATCGTGTCGGGGATCTGGCGCTCGACGAGCGGCGTCCAGACGTAGCCCGGCGAGATGCAATTGACCGTGATGGCGAAGGTCGCGACCTCGAGCGCCACGCTCTTCGTGAAGCCCGCGATGCCGTGCTTGGCCGCGACATAGGCCGACTTGTAGGGCGAGGCGACGAGGGAATGCGCCGAGGCCGTGTTGATGATCCGCCCCCAACGGCGCTCCTTCATCTTGGCGGTCACGAGGCGCGTCGCGTGGAAGGCCGAGGTGAGGTTGATCGCGATGATCCGGTCCCATTGCTCGACCGGGAAGTCCTCGACCGGCGAGACGTGCTGGACGCCCGCATTGTTGACGAGGATGTCGATCGGCCCGAGCCGGCGCTCGGTCTCGTCGATCATGGCCACGATCTCGTCGGGCTTGGAGACGTCGGCGGGGGTGTAGGCGGTGCGCACGCCGTGCGCCTCGGCGATCTCGGCCGCCTCCTTCTCGCAGGCCGCGCGCTCGCCGAAGCCGTCGAGCATGACGTTCGCTCCGTTCGCCGCGAGCGCCTTGGCGATGGCGAGGCCGATGCCCGACGTGGCGCCGGTGACGAGGGCGGTTCTGCCGGTCAGCTCATGCATGATGGAAATCTCTCCCGCGCGTCGTTGATGTCGGCGCGGAGGTTAGCGGATCGAGCGGCGAATGCCAGATCGTCGCGCATGCCCCATACCGACCACCCCCACCTCGACGCCTGACGCATCCTGACGTGCGCGATAGGGTCGCGGCCGAGAGCGCCGCCGCTCTCCTTCCCCTCAGACTCAGCGCTTGAAAACCTTTCCCCGACCGTCATTCCGGGGCGCGAAGCGAGCCCGGAACCCAGATCCACGACCTTGGTTCGAGCGCGCATGCGCGCTCGTTCCGCTATCGCAGGCACGCGATGCGTGGAAGGACGCAGCCTATAGGCTGCTCATCCGACGTCGGGAGTCTGGGTTCCGGGCTCGCTTCGCGCCCCGGAATGACGGCGTGGAGGTTCTAGGAGAGAGATTCGCAAGCTCTCAGGGGAAGGAGAGGGAGCGCCGTTACCGTCGTACGCATGCATATGCCGCAATGCGTGAACTCCATGGACCTTGACGCGGAGGCCCCGCCACGTCAGCTAAGAGGCGTCCGCAAAGATCGTCTCGCGAGCCTGCTCCATGACCTCGACCGATACCGGCCTCCTCGGCTGCCTCGACGCCGACGCCCCGATCGCGCGCGCCGGCGCGGCGGCGCGGCATCGCACGGTCGGCGTCATGATCGGGGGCGTTCAGGTCGGCGGCGGCGCGCCGGTCGTCGTCCAATCGATGACGAACACGGACACGGCCGACATCGACGCGACGGTGGCCCAGGTCGCCGCGCTCGCGCGGGCGGGATCCGAGATCGTGCGCATCACCGTCGATCGCGACGAGGCGGCGGCTGCGGTGCCGAGGATCCGCGAGCGGCTCGAGCGGCTCGGCTGCTTCGTGCCCCTCGTCGGCGATTTCCATTATATCGGCCACAAGCTGCTCGCCGATCACCCGGCTTGCGCGGAAGCCCTCGCGAAGTACCGGATCAATCCCGGAAACGTCGGCTTCAAGGACAAGAAGGACCGTCAGTTCACGCAGATCGTCGAGAAGGCGATCGAATACGGCAAGGCGGTGCGGATCGGCGCGAATTGGGGCTCGCTGGACCAGGAGCTCCTCACCTATCTTATGGACGAGAACGCCAAGGCAGCCCGCCCGCTCGACGCGCGCGGCGTCACGCGCGAGGCCCTGGTCCAGTCCGCCCTCCTGTCCGCCGCGCGCGCGGAGGAGATCGGGCTCTCGCGCGACCGCATCGTGCTCTCGGCCAAGGTCTCGGGCGTGCAGGACCTGATCACGGTCTATCGCGAGCTCGCGCGCCGCTCCGATTACGCGCTGCATCTCGGGTTGACCGAGGCCGGCATGGGCTCGAAGGGGATCGTCGCCTCCTCCGCCGCGCTCGGCGTGCTGCTGCAGGACGGCATCGGCGACACGATCCGCTTCTCGCTCACCCCCGAGCCCGGCGGCGACCGCACGCTCGAGGTGAAGGCGGCGCAGGAGCTCCTGCAGACGATGGGCTTTCGCACCTTCGTGCCCCTCGTCGCGGCCTGTCCCGGCTGCGGGCGCACGACCTCGACGGTCTTCCAGGAGCTCGCCCGCGACATCCAGGACTGGATCTCCGCGTCGATGCCGGAATGGCGCAAGACGCATCCGGGCGTCGAGGTGCTGAACGTCGCCGTGATGGGCTGCATCGTCAACGGGCCGGGCGAATCGAAGCACGCCGATATCGGCATCTCGCTCCCCGGCACCGGCGAGGCGCCCGCCGCGCCCGTCTTCATCGACGGCAAGAAGGCGCTCACCCTGCGCGGCCCGACCATCGCGCAGGACTTCAAGGCGCTGGTGGTGGACTACATCGACAAGCGCTTCGGCGTGGAGAGCCGCCCGGCGGCGGAATAGGTGCGGCTCACTTCGCGCAGAACGCCTTCTGCAGCGCGCCGATCACCTCGATGACCTCGGGGCGGGCCAGCGAATAATAGATGTTCTTGCCGTCGCGGCGGGAGGCGACGAGGTCGTCGGCGCGCAGGCGCGCGAGCTGCTGCGAGACCGCCGGCTGGCGCATGTCGAGCATGGCCTCGAGCTCGGTGACCGACTTCTCGCCCTCGATCAGGACGCACAGGATGATGAGCCGCGTTTCGTGCGAGAGCGCCTTCAGGAATTCGCTCGCCTGCCGCGCATTGGCGAGGAGCTGGTCGACGTCGATCTCGGCGGCGGTCGCATCGTGCCTCTCCAGCGGCTGCAGGGCAACGCTCATGGGGTGATCCTCGCTGCGGCCGGGGGAAAGCACGATCGTCTCCTGTATATAGTCGCGGTCCATGGCGATGGAAGGGCGGAAACTTACCGACGGGCATCCCGTTGTCGGCGGCCCGCCCTCCCACGCGCAAAGCTATGCCGCAACGCAACAGATCCGTCAAAGGCTTCGCCGCTCCTGCGCCGAACGGCCGTCTCGCGCTCGACGTCCTGCGGCTTCGCGGGGCGCCGATCCTCCTCGTCTGCGCGGATGCGCGCCAGGCCGCCGCGGTCGCGGCGATCGCCGGCGCGCTGGCGCCGGAGAGCCGCGCGGCGCATTTTCCCCCGCTCGACAGCCCGCCCTACGACCCGCTTCCGGCCTCGCGCGCCTGCGTCGGCGGGCGGATGGCGGTGCTCGGCGCGCTCGCCTGCGAGGAGGCGCCGCCGCGCCTCCTCACGGCCTGCCCGGCGGCGCTCCTGCGCCGCGTGCCGCCGCGCGCGATCTGGCCCGCCGCCCGCCTCGCTCTCGCGACCGGCGAGACGCCCGATGCGGACGCGCTCGCCGATGCGCTGGCGCGCATCGGCTATCGCTCCGCTGCCCGCGTCGAGGAGCCGGGGGAGTTCGCCCTGCGGCCCCAGGCGATCGAGATCTTCCCCGCCGCCGCCGCGATCCCCGCGCGGCTCGCTCTCGAAGAGGGCCGGATCGTCGAGATCCGCGGCTTCGACCCCGACAGCCAGCGCGA
Organism: Salinarimonas sp.; assembly: GCF_046292825.1. Taxonomy (GTDB): domain Bacteria; phylum Pseudomonadota; class Alphaproteobacteria; order Rhizobiales; family Beijerinckiaceae; genus Salinarimonas. Next base: position 33,197 of record NZ_JBKBQG010000043.1, read on the forward strand.
TCGCGACGAGACCCGGGAGCGCCTCGTCGTCGACCCCGCCTGCGAGATCGTACGCCCGGCCGGCGAGGTGCCGGCCGCGCATCGCGAGGAGCACCGGCTCGCCGCGCATTACGAGGCGCTGGAGACCCTCCTCGATTATCTCCCCGACGCGCGCATCCTCGTCCGCGAAGGCACGGAGGAGGCGGTCGAGGACGCGCTCGGGGCGATCGCCGAGGCGCATGCCTACGAGGTCGCGATGCGCGAGGCGCGCGGCCGCGGCGCCCACCCGCTGCCGCCGGAGCGGCTCTTCCTCGGCGAGGCCGATTGGCGGGCGCTCGCGGAAGGGGCCGAGCCGGCGCCGTCCGGGGGAGGGGAGGGCGAGGGGTCCGTCCCCCGCTTCTGGGAGGCCGCGCGTCCGCTCGCGGCCTTGCGCGGCTTCGTGGAGGGCGCCCGCGAAGACGGGCTGCGCATCCTCGCGACCGGCACGGGCCGCGCGGGGGCGAGCCTCGCCCGTCGCCTCGCCGCCGCGCTCGGCCAAAAGCCGGTTCCGGTCGCGCGCCTCGCGGAGGCCGCCGCAGCGGAGCCCGGCGCCCTCCTCGCGCTGCCGGCGCCGCTCGAGGCGGGCTTCGTCGATGCGGCGGACGAGGTCGCGGCGATCGCGCCCGCCGATCTCCTCGGTCCGCGCGCCGTCCTCGCCGACGCGACGCGCGATCCGCTCGGCCTCGACGAAGCGGCGCTCGCGTTCGGCGAGGCGGCGATCCATGCCGAGCACGGGATCGGCATCGTCGAGGGGCTCGTGCGCGTCGATCTCGACGGCGAGCCGCGCGAGGCGCTGCGCCTCGCCTATGCCGACGGCGCGAGCCTGATGGTGCCCGTCGACGAGCTCGACCGCGTCTCCCGCTACGGCGCGGCGGTCGAGGGGCTGCGGCTCGATCGGCTCGACGGCGACACCTGGGCGCGGCGCCGCGACGCGATCGAGGCCGAGATCGCGGAGGGCGCGGCGCGGCTCGAGGCGGCGGCGAAGGCGCGCGCGCGCC
>NZ_JBKBQG010000044.1:0-34156 GCF_046292825.1 Salinarimonas sp.
CCCGCTCCGCCCCCACGCCCCCCCCCCCCCCCGGGGTGGGTTGGGGCGGCGAGCATCCCTCCCCGTCGGGGAGGGTGGCCCCTGGAGCGTCAGCGACAGGGGTCGGGTGGGGCCCGACGTTCGAAGCATGATCTCCACCCGGGCCCCACCCGGCCTTTCTCGGCTCACGCCTCGCAAGTCCACCCTCCCCTCCGGGGAGGGATGGGGCGGCGAGCATCCCTCCCCGTAGGGGAGGGTGGCCCCTGAGCGCAGCGAAGGGGTCGGGTGGGGCCCGACGCTTGCAGAACGATCCCCACCCGGGCCCCACCCGGCCTTTCTCGGCTTCGCCTCGAAAGTCCACCCTCCCCTCCGGGGAGGGATGGTTCTCAATCCTCGCCTTCGGGGTGGTAGACGTAGCCCGCGCCGCGGACCGTCTTGATGAAGCGCGGATGAGCGGGGTCGGCTTCGATCTTGCGGCGCATGCGGGTGATGCGCACGTCGATGGCGCGGTCGAAGGCGTCCGGATCGCGGGCGTCGGCGAGGTCGAGCAGGCGATCGCGGCTGAGCACGCGGCGCGGATGATCGTGGAAGGCCTTGAGCAGCGCGAATTCCGAGCGCGTCAGCGCATGCCGGCCGCCCGTGTCGTCGCGCAATTGATAGCTGTCGAGATGCAGCCATTTCGTGCCGAACCGCACCATGTTCTCCGCGGGCGCCGACGCTTGCGCGCTCGTGCGGCGCAGCACGGAGCGGATGCGCGCAACGAGCTCGCGCAGCTCGCAGGGCTTGGCGAGGTAGTCGTCCGCGCCGAGCTCGAGCCCGACCACCCGGTCGATCGGGCTCGCGGTCGCGGTGAGCATGATCACGGGGGTCGGCCGCTCGGCCTTGAGGCGGCGCACGATCGACAGCCCGTCCTCCTCCGGCATGTTGAGGTCGAGCACGACGAGATCCGCGCCCGCTCCGCTCGCCAGCTCCGCGAAGAGCGAGCGTCCGCCGTCGCATAGGACGACCTCGAAGCCGTGCATCTTCAGATAGTCGCCGACCATCTCGCGGGCGGCGGGCTCGTCGTCGACGACGAGGATGCGTGCGCTGGCGCTCGGTGAGGCGGCGATGGCGGTCATGGGCGTGGGTCCGTGCTCGGAGCCTCGCCGTCCTCGCGCGGGACGGCGATTGTGAAGGTGCTGCCGAGGCCAGGCCCGGCGCTGTGCGCCCGCGCCTCGCCGCCGTGCAATTCCGCGATGCGCTTGACGATCGACAGGCCGAGCCCGGTCGAGCCCTCGCCGCCGGTCGGCTTGGCGGAGAGGCGCTGGAAGCGGCCGAAGACGCGCGCGGCGTCCTCGGGTTGCAGGCCCGGGCCGCGATCGACCACCTGGACGAGCCCCCTGTCTGCGTCCGCCTCCACCGCCACCACGATCGGCGCGCCGTGCGGCGAGTACTTGATCGCGTTGCCGACGAGGTTCTCCAGCGCCTCCCGCAGCCGGTCCGCATCGCCGGAGACGGTGACCGCGTCGCGCGTCTCGAGCGCGATCGCCTGCCCCTTGCGCGCGGCGAGGGGGGCGTTCGCCTCGACCACCTCGCGCGCGAGCGCGGCGAGGTCGACGCTCTCGCGGCGGATGCTGATGTCGAGCGCATCCGCCATGGCATCGGCGACGAGGCTCTCGACCATGCTGGTCAGCTGGCGGGCGGTGGCGCGGATGTGGCCGACCTGCGTGCGCACGCCCTCGATCGCGGGCGGGTCGAGCGCGATCAGGTCGTCGAGCATTTCGGCACGACCGAGGATCACCGCGAGCGGGTTCTTCAGATCGTGCGCGACGGTGCCGAGGATCTCGGTCTTGAGCTGGTTCGCGCGCCGCAGATCCGCGCGCTGCGCGTCGAGGCGCTGATTGGCGCGCACCAACTCGGCGGTGCGGGCGAGCACCCGCTCCTCGAGCCGCGCATTGGCGTCCTGCAATTCCTCATAGAGGAGCACGTTGTCGAAGACGATCGCGAGGCGGCTTGCGAACAATTCGACGAGGTCGCGGTCCGTCTCCGAGAGCGGACGGGCGGCTTCGATCACCACGACGACCTCGCGGCCGCTGCCCGTGCGGGAATAGAGGAGCGTCCGCGGGCCCTCGAAGCAATGGGCGGCGCGTTCGAGCGCCGTGCGCACGCAGGCCTGCAGGTCCTCGTCGAGAACCTCGACGGCCGGGCCCGCGCGGTCCTGCCAGCAGCCGGAACCGGCGAGGACGGCGAGATCCGCCTCGCCGCGCCCGCCGTCGCGCAACAGGAGGATGCCCTGGCAATCGGCGTCGAGCAGCGTGGCGATCTGGGTGAGCACGCCCTCCGCGAGCCGGCGCACGGATCGCAGATCGTAGAGCGTCGCGGCGGCCTCGACGATGATCTCGAGCCCGCGCTTCGTCGCCTCGAGCTTGGCGAGCTGCTGGTAGCCGCGAAGCGCCGCCGTGATCGTCGTGAAGAGCTTGTCGGCGGTCAGCTCCGTCTTCGCCTTGTAGTCGTTGATGTCGTAATCGACGATCACCTTCCGCTCGGGCGCCTGTCCGGGCTGGCCGGTGCGCAGGATGATGCGCACCGTGCGATTGCCGAGGCTGGTGCGGACCTCGTCGACGAGGCGCAGGCCGGCATCCTCGGTCTCCATCACGACGTCGAGGAGCACGACCGCGATGTCCGGGCGCGCGGCGAGGATCGCCCGACCTTCCGCAGCGGAATAGGCGGAGACGATCTCCAGCCCCCGGCCCTCGAGCACGTAGTCGAACAGAGCAAAGCGCGTGCCCTCGTGGACGGCCGGGTCGTCGTCGATCACGAGCACCGGCCAGCCGTCCGCCGACGCCGGAGCCGCCGACGGCAGATCCTCGACGATCTCGACGACGTCCTCTCGCATGGCTCTCGGCTCCGCGCCTTCTCGTGCCATTATTGAACGAGATCGACGCGGCTGAACAGATGCCGGCCGAGCGGGTCCAGGACATATCCGACGACTTCCCTGCGGATCGCCATGAACACGACGGAATGGGCGATCGGCACCCAGGGGCGCTCGCGGGCGAAGATCTCCTGCGCCTCGCGATAGAGCGCCGTGCGCTGCGTCACGTCGGAGGTCTCGCGGGCGCGGGTGACGAGCGCGTCGTAGGCCGGGTCGCACCATTTGGCGACGTTGTTTCCGCCGGGGCGCGCGGCGGTGCAGCCCAGGAGAACGTGCAGGAAATTGTCCGGGTCGCCGTTGTCCGCCGTCCAGCCGAAGAGGGCGAGCGGCGCCTCGCCCGCCTGCAGCGCGAGCCGGTAGGCGTCCCAATCCGCGGTGCGCAGGGTGAGCCGGACACCGATCCGGGCGAGATCGGCCTGAATCATCTCCGCGATGCGCCGCCCGTCCGGCGCGTAGGGACGGCTCACGGGCATGTACCAGAGCTCGCTCGAGAACCCGTCGGCGAGGCCTGCCTCCTCCATCAGCTCCTGCGCCTGCGCGAGATCGACCCGCGAGGCGGGGAGCCCGTCGTGATACGACCACAGAGTGGGCGGAATCGGGTTCTTCGCCGCGCGCCCGGCGCCGCCATAGACCGTGTCGATGATCGCCTGCTTGTCGATCGCGAGGTCGAGCGCGCGGCGCACGCGCACGTCGTCGAAGGGCCTCATGCCGACATTCATCGCCATGTAGCCGACATTGAGCCCCTCCTGCGCGAGGAGGACGAGGGCGGGATCGGCCTCGATGCGGGCGAGATCGGTGGGATCGGGAAAGGCCATCACGTGGCACTCCCCCGCGCGCAGCTTGGTGAGCCGCACGGCCGGGTTCGGCGTGATCGCGTAGACGAGCGCGTCGAGCGCCGGGCGCCCGGCCCAATGCGCGTCGAAGGCGCGGTAGCGCACCGCGACGTCCGGCCGGTATTCCACGAAAACGAAGGGCCCGGTGCCGATCGGCCGCCGGTCGAGATCCTCCGGGCGGCCGGCGGCGAGGAGCGCGTCGGCATATTCGGCGGAGAGGACGGCGTTGAAGGGGTCGGCGAGGCTCGCGAGGAAGGGGGCGTTCGGCCGGGTGAGGCGGATGCGGACGGTGCGCGCGTCCGGCGCCTCGATCGCCTCGAGCAGCTCGTCCATGCCGTTGTCGAGGAAGTAGTCGTATCGCGCGCCCGAGACGTGGTGATAGGGGTGATCGTGCTTCCATTGCCGCTCGAGCGAGAACAGCACGTCCTGTGCGTTCATCGGGCGCGTCGGCGCGAAATCCGCGCTCGTGTGGAAGGCGACGTTCTCGCGCAGCCGAAAGGTGTATTCGCGCCCGTCCGCCGAGATCTCCCAGCTCTCCGCCAGCGCCGGTGCGAGCACCTGTCCGCCGGGCTCGAAGGCGACGAGCGTGTCGAACATCGGGCGCGCCGCGTTCATGCCGGTCGTCGTGGTGACGAGCTGCGGGTTGAGCGCCTCCGGATTGCCCTCCGAGCAGAAGACGAGCGTCTTCGCGCAAGCGGGCGCGGCGGCGAGGCCGGCGGCGAGCGCGATCGCGAGAACATTGGCGCGGGGTCCCATGGCGTCCGGTTCCTATTGCGCGGCGACGGATTGCGGCTCGTCGGCGGCGCTGAGCGGCAGATCGAGGACGAACCGCGCCCCGCGTCTTGCGCCGCTCTGGTCGAGCTCGATCTTGCCGCCGAGCCGCCCGGTGACGAGGTTGAAGACGATGTGCAGGCCGAGCCCGGTATTGCCGCGCTCGCGCGCGGTGGTGAAGAACGGCTCGAAGACCTTCGCCGCGCTGTCGCGGGCGATGCCGCGGCCGTCGTCGTCGAAGACGAGGCGCAGGTGGCGCGGGCCGCGCCTCTCGATCGCGATCGTGATGCGGCCGCTCTCGCCCGGGGCGAAGGCGTGGTCGACGCTGTTCATGACGAGGTTGGTGACGACCTGCGCGAGCGCCCCCGGATAGGTGTCGAGCACGAGATCGGGCGGGCAGCGCGTCTCGACCTCGTGGCCGCTCTTGCGCAGAGCGGGCCCGAGGCTCGTGAGGAGTTCCCGCAGCCATTCGCCCATCTCGAAGCGGCGACGCTCCTCGCTCGTCTGGTCGGCGGCAACGCGCTTGAAGCTCTGCACCATGTCGGCGGCGCGCGCGAGATTGACGTGGACGAGGCGCGCGCCCTCGTCGAGCCGCGCGAGCGAGCGGGTGAGCTCCGAGCGCAGGATGCGCCCCTCCGTGACGCTCGCCCCGAGCCGCTCGACCTCGCCTTCGAGCGCGGTCGCGGTGGTCAGCGCGACGCCGAGCGGCGTGTTGATCTCGTGGGCGACGCCGGCGACGATCTGCCCGAGCGAGGCGAGTTTTTCGGCCTGGATCAGGTCGGCCTGCGTGCGGCGCAGCTCGAGGAGGGTGGAATCGACCTCGTCCTTGGCTCGGCGCAAGGCGCTCTCGCGCTGGCCGATCTCGGTGACGAAGGTGTTGACCGCGTGCGCCATCGCGGTGAGCTCGTCGCGGAACTGGCCGTCGCGCCCCCGCCGAAAGCCGCCCTTCGGCGGCGCGATCGTGCCGGCCTGCGGATCCCGGGCGAGCGTCAGCATGTCCTCGCGCAGACGATCGATCGGCCGGGTGATCGAGCGCGCGACGACGAGGGCGGCCGCGATGCCGATGAGGAGACCGAAGGCGGCGCCGAGCACGAGCATCCGCCGCACCGTCTCGCCGATGCGAACGGCCTCCGCGTCGAGGACGGAGGCGAGGCTCTGCGCGCCGAGCAGCATCGCCTGCGCCGTGCGGCCCATGCTCTCCATCAGCGCGTTCTGCGCGGCGACGCCTTCGCGGGTCGTGTCGAGACGCGTGCTCCAGCCGTCGATGGCGTCGATCATCTCCGATTGGATCAACGGCGAGATCGGCAGCGCCGCCATCGTCTCGGCGAGCGCGCGGCTCTCGGCGAGGATCTCCCCGACGGCGTCGACGTCGCGTGCGGCGAGCGCGTCGGCGGTGCGCTGGCCGAGCTTGAGGGTGGCGATCGCGACGTTCTGGGTCGCCTGCTCGGTCTCGCCCGCGCGCACGGAATAGGCGAGGAGCTCGGCAGTCTGATTGTGCAGCGCGCGCTGTTCCGTGGCGTTGACCTTGATGAGATCGTCGAGCCAGGCGGCGACCTCTGAGGGGGCGTCCTCGCTCTCGCCGCCGCCCGCAGCGGCGCGCGCGCCGCGCGCGAAGGCGCCGTCATAGGCCGAGAGGACCCGGCGCAGGGCGATCCCCGTCTCGGCCCGATCGCCGCGCTCGAGGTGGGCGGAGAGTTCCTCGACCGCGTGGCGCATCCGCGCGCGCGCGAAGCGCAGCCGCCGCTCCTCCACGGGGCTCGTGCCGGTCCCCGCCGTGCCCGCACGCAGGCGCTCGACCGAGAGGAACGCGGCGCGCGCCTCCTGGGCGGCGTCGACGATGTCGCGCGAGAGCCTCAGCGCGCGATCGGCGGCGGCGAGGGTGGCGAGGATGTCGGAATTCGACGTGTTCTGCCGCTCGCGGGCGGCATCGGCGAGCGCCACGAGGATGCCGGCGCGATCGGCCATTTCGGCGATCAGCGCGTCGTTGCGGCGGGTGACCGCGAGGAGCTCGTCCATCTCCGAGCGGTAGACGGCGAGCGTCGCGGCGACGTTGCCGGCGTTCTCCCGGTGCGGAACCGAGCCCGGCGCGGCGGCGAGCGCAGAGAGCTGCGCCTGCGCGCTGTCGGCCAGCACCTGGAAGCGGAAGGCGTGGCGCTCGCGCTCCTGCGGCAGGGCGCTCGCATAATCCTCGCGCGAGCGGGCGAGGCTCGCGAGGTCGCGATAGCTCGCCCCCGCGAGCGCCGCGCCGGCGCGGGCCCGCTCCGCCTCCACGAGCAGCAGCCACGACGCCACCGCGATCGCCGCCGCGATCACGATCGGGATGCCGCCGACGAGCGCGACCTTGCTCGAGATCCGCATGCGCGTGCACCCGCTCTTTCGACAGACACCGACCCGTGCGCGCAGGGCAGCGCTCGCGGATGCGGGAGGCGCGAGGATACACCGCCCGATGATGCCGACAAGCGCCGCGCGCGAGGAGAGGCTTAGCGCGGGCGCGTTGCGGGGGCGTGTCGTCGGGGGAGGGGGATTGTTTCGTGGGGCGAAACGAAAAAAGCCCCCGGCCGCGGCAGCGACCGGGGGCGTCGTTCGTCTCGTCGAGCGCCGCGCGTCAGCCGGCTGCGACCTCCGCTTCGGCGAAGGCGCGGACCCACATCGCGCAGATGCCGGAGCGGACGATGTCGTCGGCGGAGAACTCCACGATCGGCACCGGCAGCTCCTTCTCGCGGATCATGGCGATCACCTGGGCGAGGCCGGACGTCTCCTTGAGGTCGCATTGGGAGACGTCGCCGTTGATCACCGCCTTGCAATCCTCGCCGAGGCGGGTGAGGAAGGTCTTCATCTCGAGGAGCGTCGCGTTCTGCGCCTCGTCGAGGAGGATGAAGGCGTCCGACCAGGAGCGCCCGCGCATCACCTCGAAGGGCACCATCTCGATGTCGCCGTTCTTGACCGCGACGTCGAAGGCGCCGCGACCGATGCGCTCGCGGATCGTGTCGACGACGGGCACGGCCCAGGGCGCGAACTTCTCCTCCAGCGTGCCGGGAAAGAAGCCGAGCGAGCGGCCGGCGGGGACGTTGGGGCGGGTGAGCACGATGCGCGCGATGCGCCGCTGGCGGAACAGATCGGCGGCGTAGGCCGCCGCCATCCAGGTCTTGCCGGTGCCGGCGGGTCCCATCACCACGAGCTGGGAGGCCGAGTGGAGGGCCGCGAGATAGTCCGCCTGCGCGGCGTTGAGGGGCTTGATCGGGGGATGGGCTCTCTCGTGGTCGAATTTCCCGTGTCGGTCGAAGGGGACCCCGTGCAGCTCGACGATCTCACCGGATTCGAAGGAGCGACGGGTGCGGCGCTTGTGCTTGTCGTAACGCTTGCTCAATGCCTTGTCTCCTTGTCGGCGACGCGGGACCACCGCCCCGGGCGCCGCGTCGTCGCGTCCGGAGCGTCTCGCGAGGAGAGGGTGGGTGGCTGGCGGAGCGGGAGATGCGGGGACGAGCCGACGGGCAGCTTCTGCTGCCGTGATCGCTGAGGGGAAGGTCTGCACGACGCTTCACACGATCCTCGTCGGTTCGAGGGACCCGCTCCGGAGAGCAAGGTGACCGATTCGTGTGAACAGTTTAGTTCACACCTGCGGATTCTGGCGAGTCCGCCTTCCGGATACGAAAACGCTCTACACAGGCGATAAGGTCCCACCCCCGAGAGACTGCGTTCCTGCGCGAGCGCCTGCGCCCCTCGGTGCGCAGCCATCCGCGCCATTGCGCCGCGCCCCGGATCGCGGGAGCGTCGTGATCGTTGCCTCGGCTTCATGTCCGCGTGTGCGGACTGCGCGAGCGGGGCGTCGCTCGCGATACGACAGGAGCGCCGCATGACACTCTTCGAATATCTGCCGGCGAACAATCTCACGATCCTGGGCCTCGGCCTCCTCGTCCTGATCGTGTCCTTCGCCTGGTTCCTGCGTCGGCGCGGCAATCGCAAGGCCGCCGCCAATGCGTTCTCCGGAGATCCGGAGCGCTCCGCCCTCGCCCGCAAGGCCGATCATCCCGATCGGGAGCCGAGGGTGGCTCGGACGACCGAGGAGCAGAGGCGCCATCCAAGCCGATGACGCCTTCGCTCCCGTCAAGACGGCCTGCGCGGCATCCGGAAGGGTAGCGCGAGCTGCGTCAGCGGGTGGACGAAACGCGGCATCGAGAGGCTCTCGTGCATCGCGCTCGTCGCCACGCCCTTCAAGCGCGTCGCGATCTTCGAGCGCGTGTAGAAGGGCGTGTCCTCGTAAGTCCGCAGGAGGCGCACGGCGCTCGGATCCTCGCTGCGGGTGAGCCGATCCATGCGCCAGAGCGGCCCTTTCGGAAGGGGTGCCTCCGGCGGCTCGGGCAGCGGCGCGAGCGTGCCGTCGGCCGCGATGTCGAGCGCGATCAGCTTGCGCGACCCGTCCGCGCGGACGACGTCGTAGAGCACGGCCGCGCCGTCTCCGATCGGCGCGCGCGACCAGTTCCAATGGTCGAAATCGGCTTCGAGCGGGCGCGAGCCCTCGTTCGTGTCGAAATAGGCGTCGCCCGAGAACGAGAGCTTCGGGTGGGTCAGCGCGACACTCGCCCGCGATGCCGGCGCGATCGGCCACCACAGGTGCCGACCATCCGCATCGAGCGCGTGGGGGCCCGGCGTGACGCCCGACATCGTCAGCCGCACCTCCCCCGCGAGACGCCCCGGGATCGGCATCGTGCGCTCGTCGAAGGAGACGCAGACCTCGCCCGGCGAGAGCCGCATCGCGGAAGGGCCGATCTCGAGGAGCGTCGGCGCGACCCGCAGCGCCCCGGCGCCGCGTTCGGTGAGCGCCCAGCGCTTGCGGTCGCGCCCGTAGAGGACGACGTTCATCGCGACGTGCCGGCGCGGATCGGTGGGGCCCCGGCGTCGCGCCCATTTGTAATAGGGCGAGAACACGTTGCCGATGAAGGCGATGATGGTGAGCCCGACGTCGCCGTCGTCGCTCAGGACGTCGAGGTACCACCAGACATAGCCGTCGTCCGCGACCGGGTGCTCGAATCCGTATCGCGCGAGATCAGATGCGCCGCGCTCCAGCCCGAGAGCGCCGCCATCGGCACCCCCGCTCCCGGATGGATCGATCCCCCCGCGAGGTAGAGCCCCGGGAGCCGCGTGCGCGCCGCCGGCCTCTCGAAGGACGCGTTCCAGCCGTGGCTCGCCCGCCCGTAGAGCGCGCCCCCCGTCCCCGGGAACATCCGCTCGAATTCGTTCGGGCTCGTCGTGCGCACCTGCTCCGCCCGCCGCTCCACGACGAGCCCCAGCCGCTCCAGCCTCCGAAAGGTCGCCGTCTCGCATGCCGAGATCTCCTCGCTCGTGAAGGGTCGCACGTCCCCGCGCGCGGGCGCGTTGACGATGGTGAAGAGCCGCTCCGGGCCGTCCGCACCCGCGCTCCCGTCGTCGCGGTCCTGCGCGCAGACATAGACGGTCGGATCGGCCGGGAGCTGCCCGCGGCCGAAGATCGCCGCGAACTCGGCCGCATAGTCGGGGGAGAAGAAGACGTTGTGGCGCGAGAGCGGGAAGCCTCGCGTGCGCACCCGCATCGACATCGTCACCGCCGACAGCGAGCGCTCGCCCGCGCGCATGGAAGGCACCGCGCCCGCGGCGTCGCGCCCGAGAATGCCGGCGGCGATCGCGCCCGCATCGGCATTGGCGATGATCGTCCGTGCCGCGATCGCCTCGCCCTCGTCGGTGACCACGCCCGCGACCCGCCCGCCCTCGACGCGGATCTCGCGCACGCCCGTGCCGGTGCGGATCCGCGCGCCGCGGTCGATCGCGAGCGCGGCGAGCGCGTCGGCGAGCCGCTGCATGCCGCCCTCGACGAGAAACACGCCGCATCGCTCGACATGGGCGATGAGCATGAGGGTGGCGGGTGCCTCGTAGGGGTTCGAGCCGGTATAGGTCGCGTAGCGGCCGAAGAGCTGGGCGAGGCGCGGGTCGCGGAAGAAGGAGCCGAGCGCGCTCATGAGCCCCGTGAAGGGCCGGATCGCCATCAGGCGCTGTGCGCCGAACAGGCCCTGGCTCGCCATCAGGCGCGGGAGCGAGGGCTCGGGCGCGCGCACGAAGCTCTCCTCGAGCAGGCCCCAGATCTCGGCCGCGGCCTTGTCGAAGGCGCGAAAGCCCCGCGCCTCCGCGGCTCCGAACGCCTCCCCGATCGCCGCCTCGGAGCGGAGCGGATCTGCGTACAGATCGAGCCGCGCGCCGCCCTCCCAGGCATGGCGCGCGAGTACGTCCGCCTCGCGCAGCCGCACATGGTCGTCGAGCCGCGCGCCGGCGCCCGCGAAGATCGCGTCGAAGACGCTGCGCAGGGTGAAGACGGTCGGGCCCGAATCGATCGCCGCGCCGTCGACCTCCACCTCGCGCATCTTGCCGCCCACGCGCGCGGCGCGCTCGAGCACGACGACCTCGCGCCCCGACGCCGCGAGCAGCAGGCTCGCGACGAGCCCGCCGATGCCGGCGCCGATCACCACGATCCGATCTCTGCCCGATCCGCAATCCACCGCACGACCCGCTTGTTGACACGTCGCCAAGGTATGTCACTCTGAATTGACAGTCCATAGAGACAAACCCGCTTGACACCCATCGGCGGGAAAGGTGGAGGATGACATGGATCTGCCGCTGCCGACCAGCGAGCGCGCCGCGCGCTCCGCCGCCGCCGAGGCGCGACGGGATCCGAAGCTGCGCATCGAGGCGACGCTCGACGCCGCTCTGCGCCTGTGCGCGGGGGAGGGGGCTCCGCCGACGCTCGCCGCCGCGATGCGCTACGCGGTCTTCCCCGGCGGCGCGCGCATCCGCCCGCGTCTGTGCCTGGGCGTCGCCATGGCCTGCGGCGAGGGCGCGCCGGAGATCGCCGAGGGCGCGGCGGCCGCGATCGAGCTCATGCATTGCGCCTCGCTCGTCCACGACGACCTGCCCTGTTTCGACGACGCCTCGACGCGCCGCGGCAAGATCTCGGTCCACCGCGCCTTCGGCGAGCCGCTCGCGGTGCTCGCCGGCGACGGGCTGATCGTGCTCGCGTTCCAGGCGCTCGCGCGCGGCGCGGCGATCGCGCCGGACAGGCTCGTCGGTCTCCTCGAGGTGGTCGCCGCCGCGACCGGGATGCCCGGCGGCATCGTCGCGGGCCAGGCCTGGGAGAGCGAGCCGGAGATCGACCTCTCGCACTATCATCGCGCGAAGACCGGGGCGCTCTTCTCGGCGGCGACCCGCGCCGGCGCGCTCGCCGCCGGCGGCGATCCGAAGCCTTGGCGCGCGCTCGGCGAATTGATCGGCGAGGCCTATCAGGTGGCCGACGACCTGCACGATTTCGCCTCGGAGGAGGCCGAGATCGGCAAGCCCGTCGGCCAGGACGCCGCCCATGGCCGCGCGAGCGCGGTCGCGAGTCTCGGCGTCGAGGGCGCGATCGACCGGCTGGAGGGGCTCGTCTCGGCCGCCAAGGATTCGATCCCGGATTGCGCGGGCGCCGCCGACCTGCGCGCGCTCATCGGCGCCTCCTCCGAGCGCTTCGTGCCCAAGAGCCTCGCCCGCTTCGCCGCCTGAAACGGGGCCTATCGGAGATCGCGATGCCTCTGCCCGGCTTCCTCGCGGCGTGGCGGGACCGCCTCGTCGCGGACCCGCGCTTCCATGCGCTCGCCGAGCGGCTGCCCTTCCTGCGCCCGGTCGCGCGGCGGCGCGCGGCGGCGCTCTTCGACATCGTGTCCGGCTTCGTCTATTCGCAGGTGCTGCTGGCCTGCGTGCGGCTCGACCTGTTCGCGCTCCTGCGCAAGGGGCCGATGCGCGTCGCCGACATCGCCGCCGCCTGCGATCTGCCGGACGAGGGGGCCCGCCGTCTCCTCGTCGCCGCCGCCGCGATCGGCCTCCTCGAGGAGCGCGGCGCGGGGCGCTTCGGGCTCGGTCCCCATGGCGCGGCGGTCCTCGGCAACGAGGCGGTCGCGCCGATGGTGCTCCACCATCCGCTCCTCTACGAGGATCTCGCCGATCCGCTCGCCTGCCTGCGCCGCGGGCCTGGCGGCGGCGCGCTCGCCCGCTACTGGGCCTATGCGAAGGAGACGCAGCCCGGCGCGCTGCCCGACGCGCGCGTCGCCGCCTATACCGATCTCATGGCCGCCTCCCAACCGATGGTCGCGCGCCAGATCCTCGACGCCTACGACGTCTCGCGCCACCGCCGGCTGATGGACGTCGGCGGCGGGGCGGGCGTCTTCCTGCGCGAGGCGGCGGCGCGCGCGCCCGCGACCGAGCTCGTCCTGTTCGACCTGCCGCCGGTCGCGCGAATCGCCTCCGCCAATTTCGACGCCTGGGGGCTCGGCGCGCGCGCACGCGCGGTCGGCGGCGACGCAACCGCCGATTCGCTGCCCGAAGGGGCCGACGCGATCAGCCTCGTGCGCATTCTCCACGACCACGACGACGAGGCGGCGATCGCCATCGCCTCCGCCGCGCGGCGGGCGCTGGCGCCGGGCGGCGTGCTCCTGGTCGGCGAGCCGATGGCCGGAGCCAAGGGCGCGCGGGCGGTCACGGACGCGTATTTCGGCTTGTATCTCTATGCGATGGGCTCCGGGCGCGCCCGCACGCCCGACGAGCTCGGGGCTCTCCTGCGCCGCTCCGGCTTCTCCACGATCCGCTTTCGCCGGACGCGAATGCCCATCCTGGCGGGCGTCGCCGTCGCGTCCGCATGACGACATACGTGTTAGTTCACGTTGACATTCAGAGCTGTCAGTCTAGATTGACATGATCGAAAAATAGGCGGCTCGAACGAGGGAGGGCAGGATGCGAACCAGAGCGGTCGTTCTTCACGAGCCCCTCCGGCTGTCGCTCGAAGATGTCGCGCTCGATCCTCCCGGCGCGGAGGACGTGGTGGTGGACATCGCCCATTCCGGCATCTCCACCGGCACCGAGCGGCTCCTCTATACGGGCCGCATGCCGATGTTTCCCGGCATGGGCTACCCCTTGGTGCCCGGCTACGAATCGGTCGGGCGGGTGGTCGAGGCGGGGCCCCATTCGGGTCTTTCGATCGGCCAGAGCGTGTTCGTGCCCGGCGCGCGCTGCTACGGGCCGATACGCGGCCTCTTCGGCGGCTCGGCCGCGCGCATCGTCAGCCCCGGCGCGCGCCTCGCGGCGCTGCCCGCCGCCTTCGACGCGAGCCCGGAGCGGCTCGAGGAGGCGAGCCTCCTCGCGCTCGCCGCGACCGCCCATCACGCGGTGGTGATGCCGGGCGCGACCCCCGATCTCGTCGTCGGCCACGGCGTGCTCGGACGCCTCGTCGCCCGCATCTGCGCGGCGCGCGGCGCCCCGCCGACCGTCTGGGAGATCGCGCCCGAGCGCGCGACGGGGGCCGTCGGCTACGAGGTGACCGCACCCGATCGGGACGCGCGCCGCGACTACCGCGCGATCGTCGACGTCTCGGGCGCTCCCGATCTCCTCGACACGCTGATCGGGCGGCTTGCCCCCGGCGGCGAAATCGTGCTCGCGGGCTTCTATTCGGAAGCCCTCTCCTTCGCCTTTCCCCCGGCCTTCATGCGCGAGGCCGTCATCCGCGTCGCCGCCCAATGGCAGCGCGCGGACCTCGACGCCGTCGTCGATCTCGTCGCGACGGGCGCCCTGTCGTTGCAGGGCCTCATCACCCACAGAGAGCCGGCCGAGCGGGCCGCGAGCGCCTATGCGAGGGCGTTCGAAGATCCCGCCTGCCTGAAGATGGTCCTCGACTGGAGGCAAACGCCATGAACGCCGTCACCCCCGTCGAAGCAGCGCTCCCGGAGAAGGAGACGCAGGTCATCGCGATCTACGGCAAGGGCGGCATCGGCAAGAGCTTCACGCTCGCCAATCTCAGCTACATGATGGCCCAGCAGGGCAAGCGCGTTCTCCTGATCGGCTGCGACCCGAAGTCCGACACGACCTCGCTCCTCTTCGGCGGCAAGGCCTGCCCGACCATCATCGAGACGTCCGCCCGGAAGAAGCTCGCGGGCGAGGACATCGCCGTCTCCGACGTCTGCTTCAAGCGCGACGGGGTCTTCGCGATGGAGCTCGGCGGGCCGGAAGTCGGCCGCGGCTGCGGCGGGCGCGGCATCATCCACGGTTTCGAATTGCTGGAGAAGCTCGGCTTCCACGAATGGGGCTTCGACTACGTGCTCCTCGACTTCCTCGGCGACGTCGTCTGCGGCGGCTTCGGCCTGCCGATCGCCCGCGACATGTGCCAGAAGGTGATCGTCGTCGGCTCGAACGACCTGCAATCGCTGTATGTGGCGAACAATGTCTGCTCGGCGGTGGAATATTTCCGCAAGCTCGGCGGCAATGTCGGGGTCGCCGGCCTCGTCGTGAACAAGGACGACGGCACCGGCGAGGCGCAGGCCTTCGCGAAGGCCGCCGGCATCCCCGTCCTCGCCTCGATCCCCGCCCACGACGACATCCGCCGCAAGAGCGCCAATTACGAGATCATCGGCCGCCCCGAGAGCGCGTGGGGGCCGCTTTTCGCGCAGCTCGGCCTCGCGGTGGCCGAGGCGCCGCCGCTGCGCCCGACGCCGCTCTCGCAGGAGGGCCTCCTCGACCTGTTCCAGGGCGAGGCTGTGGGGCGCGGCGTGGTGCTCGAGCCCGCCTCCTTCGAGGACATGTGCGGCACGAGCCACGTCGCCAAGCCCTCCCTCGAGATCGTCTACGAGAGTTGAGGGCGGCGCGATGACGACGACACGCGACCCGATCGCGCCGAAGCGCACGACGCTGATCTCGACGATCGGCGAGGGCGCCCCCGTGCGCCCGCAGGCGAAGGCTGCCCCCGCGTCCGTCGCGACGCCCGAGCCGCACCCGGCTCCGCCGACGGACGGCCTCGGCTGCCATGCGGGCGCGCAGACGCTGCACGAAGCGGCGCGCGCCGCCGGAAAGTCGGAGACGCTCGCGCGCTACGCCGCCGATTACCCGAGGGGCCCGCACGACCAGCCGCAATCCATGTGTCCGGCTTTCGGCTCGCTGCGGGTCGGCCTGCGCATGCGCCGCACGGCGACGATCCTCTCGGGCTCGGCCTGCTGCGTCTACGGCCTGACCTTTACCTCGCATTTCTACGGCGCGCGTCGCACCGTCGGCTACGTGCCCTTCAATTCCGAGACGCTCGTCACCGGAAAGCTGTTCGAGGACATCCGGGACGCCGTCTACGACACGGCCGATCCGGCGCTCTACGACGCGATCGTGATCACCAATCTGTGCGTGCCGACCGCCTCCGGCGTTCCGCTGCAGCTCCTGCCGAAGGAGATCAACGGGGTGCGCATCGTCGGCATCGACGTGCCGGGCTTCGGCGTGCCGACGCATGCGGAAGCCAAGGACGTGCTCGCCGGCGCGATGCTGCGCTACGCCCGCACCGAGGCCGAGACGGGCCCCGTTATGGCGCCGCGGGGCGGCCGCTCCGAGCGGCCGACCGTGACGCTCCTCGGCGAGATGTTCCCCGCCGATCCCGTCGGCATCGGCGCCATGCTCGCGCCGATGGGGCTCGCCGCCGGGCCGGTCGTCCCGACTCGCGAATGGCGCGAGCTCTATGCCGCCCTCGATTGCGCGGCGGTCGCGGCGATCCACCCGTTCTACACGGCGAGCATCCGTGAATTCGAGGCCGCCGGCCGGCCGATCGTCGGCTCGGGCCCGGTCGGGCTCGACGGCACGGCCGCCTGGCTCGAGGCGATCGGGCGCGCCTGCAACGTGGCGCAGAGGGACATCGACGCGGCCAAGGCCGCCTTCCTGCCCGCGATCCGCGGCGCACTCGCCGCGCGGCCGGTCAGGGGTCGCGTGACGGTCTCGGGCTACGAGGGCTCCGAGCTCCTCGTCGCGCGCCTCCTGATCGAGAGCGGCGCCGAGGTTCCTTACGTCGGCACCGCCTGCCCGAAGACGCGCTTCTCGGACGACGACCGTGCCTGGCTCGAGGCCAAGGGCGTCACCGTCCAGTACCGCGCCTCGCTCGAGGACGATTGCGCGGCGGTCGATTTCTTCCGCCCCGATCTGGCGGTCGGCACGACGCCCGTCGTGCAGAAGGCGAAGGAGGCCGCGATCCCGGGCCTCTATTTCACGAACCTGATCTCGGCGCGCCCGCTCTTCGGGCCCGCCGGCGCGGGCTCGCTCGCCGAGGTCGTGAACAACGCGATCGGCGGTCGCGCTCGTTTCGAGACGATGCGCGCCTTCTTCGAGGGCGTCGGCACGGGCGAGGCGGCGGGCATCTGGGAAGAGCGCCCGCGCTCCTTCCCCGCCTTCAAGGAGCAGTCGCGCAAGCGCCGCGAGGCGCTCGCCCGCCAGCTCGAGCGCGAGCGCGCTCCGACGGGGGAGATCGACTGATGCTCGTCCTCGATCACGATCGCGCGGGCGGCTATTGGGGCGCCGTCTACGTCTTCGCCGCGGTGAAGGGCCTCCAGGTCGTCGTCGACGGCCCCGTCGGCTGCGAGAACCTGCCCGTCACGGCGGTGCTGCACTACACCGATGCGCTGCCCCCGCACGAATTGCCCATCGTCGTGACCGGTCTCGCCGAGGAGGAACTCGGCCAGCACGGTACCGAGGGCGCGATGAAGCGCGCCCATTCCGTCCTCGATCCGGACCTGCCCGCCGTGGTGGTGACGGGGTCGATCGCCGAGATGATCGGCGGCGGCGTCACGCCAGAGGGCACCGGCATCAAGCGCTTCCTGCCGCGCACGATCGACGAGGACCAGTGGCAATCGGCGAACCGCGCCATGCTCTGGCTCTGGCGCGAATGGGGCCCGAAGAAGGTGCGGCCGGCCAAGCCCGTCGCGCCGGGCGAGAAGCCGAAGGTCAACATCGTCGGCCCGATCTACGGCGGCTTCAACACCTATTCGGACCTCGCCGAGATCCGCCGGCTCGTCGAGGGCATCGGCGCGGAGGTCAACATGACCTTCCCGCTGGGTGCGCATCTCTCCGAGATCCCGAAGCTCGGGCAGGCCCACGTCAATGTGTGCATGTATCGGGAATACGGCCGTCTCCTCTGCGAGGCGCTCGAGCGGCCCTATCTGATGGCGCCGATCGGCCTCTCCTCGACGACCGCCTTCCTGCGCGCGCTCGGCGCCGAGCTCGGGCTCGACCCCGAGCCCTTCATCGAGCGCGAGAAGCACACCACGATCAAGCCGATCTGGGATCTCTGGCGCTCGGTGACGCAGGACTTCTTCGGCACCGCGAGCTTCGCGGTCGCGGCGACCGACACCTACGCCCGCGGCATCCGCCGCTTCCTCGAAGACGATATGGGGCTCCCCTGCACCTTCGCGATCGCGCGGCGTGCGGGCGAGAAGACCGACAACGAGGCGGTGCGCGCGCAGATCCGCGCGAAGGCCCCGCTCGTGATGCTCGGCTCCTACAACGAGCGCATGTACCTCGCCGAGATCGGCGCCCGCGCGGCCTTCATTCCGGCCTCCTTCCCCGGCGCCATCGTGCGCCGGCACACGGGGACGCCGTTCATGGGCTATGCCGGGGCGACCTACCTCGTCCAGGAGGTCTGCAACGCGCTTTTCGACGCGCTCTTCCACATCCTGCCGCTCGGCACGGATCTCGACCGCGTCGAACCCACCCCCGCCAAGCTCGCCCGTCCGCTCCCCTGGGACCGTGACGCGCGCGCGGCGCTCGACCGGATGGTCGAGGCCTACCCGATCCTCGTGCGGATCTCCGCCGCCAAGCGTCTGCGCGACGCGGCGGAGGCCGATGCACGACGCGCGGGCGAGGAGGAAGTCACCACCGGGAGGCTCGCGCAGGCCCGCGCCCGCCTCGGCGAGGGAGAGCTCGTATGACCACGCACCACCACATGCAGGCAGCCCTCCGTCGACAGGGACGCGACGCGCCCGCGCGCCGGGCCGACGCGCTCGAGTTCCGGCTCCTGTTCGCCGCGCTGCTGCCCGTCTTCCTCGCCGTCGAGACCCTCGCGCGCCTCAAGCCCGGTCGCCGCCCGCCGGAGGTCTCGGGCACGCGGCGCGGCTCGGTCTGGGAGGAGGCGAAGGCGGCCACCTACCGCGCCGTCCCGCTCGCCTTCATGGGCTAGCGCGCGATGCGGGCGGTCGGCCGGCGCGAGCCGGTCCGGGCCGCTCGGCGCGGATCTTCCATCGGTCTCGGGCGTGCGACGCGCGCCCGAGACCCCGAATTCCGGCGGTGCGCGAGCGCCGTCGGAACGCCGGCCGTGGGCCAACCTCCACGGCGTCCGGACCGCGGGATCGGTTTGCGCGGTCGAAAGCCGAAGACTCGTGACCAGGAGGTACAAATGGCAGAGTCCACTACTCCCGTCAGAGGGACCCTCACGGGCCTCACGGAAGGCGAAGCGAAGGAATTCCACTCGATCTTCATGTCGAGCTTCATCGCCTTCACCGTGATCGCTCTCATCGCGCACATCCTCGCCTGGATGTGGCGCCCGTGGCTTCCGGGCCCTCAAGGCTACGCCTCGCTCGAGGGCGTGACCGACTTCGTTACCACCATCGCGCCGTTCGTCGGCTAGGAGGCTCACCATGTGGAGAGTTTGGCTGCTGTTTGATCCGCGTCGCACGCTGATCGCGCTGTTCACGTTCCTCTTCGTGCTCGCGCTCATCATCCACTTCATCCTGTTGAGCACCAACCGCTTCAACTGGCTGGAGGGGCCGCGCGCGGCGGTGGAGACCACCATTCCGCACAACACCCCCATGCCCAGCTGAGGGCTCTCGCTCGCGCCGGCGTCCGCTGCGACGGCGACGCGCGAGCGGGGCGGGGCTCCCCGCGGTCCCGCCCCGTTCGATCCCCTCGACCGTCGGGAGCACCCGGCGGCGGGGCCTTGCTCCATGCTCCCACGACGGGGGGAATGTCATGTCCATGCTAAGCTTCGAGAAGAAGTACCGCGTCCGCGGCGGCACCCTGTTCGGAGGAGATCTCTTCGATTTCTGGGTCGGGCCGTTCTATGTCGGCTTCTTCGGCGTCACGACGATCTTCTTTTCCGTTCTCGGTACCGGGCTGATCGTCTACGGTGCCGCGATCGGTCCCACCTGGAACATCTGGCAGATCTCGATCGATCCGCCGGACCTCTCCTACGGCCTCGGCTTCGCTCCTCTGAAGGAGGGCGGACTGTGGCAGATCATCACGATCTGCGCGCTCGGCGCCTTCGTCTCCTGGATCTTCCGGCAGGCGGAGATCGCCCGCAAGCTCGGCATGGGCTATCACGTGCCGTTCGCCTTCTCGGTGGCGGTGTTTGCCTATTTCGCGCTCGTCGTGATCCGCCCGGTGCTGCTCGGCGCCTGGGGCCACGGGTTTCCCTACGGCATCTTCAGCCATCTCGATTGGGTGTCGAACGTCGGGTACCAGTACCTGCACTTCCACTACAATCCCGCGCACATGATCGCGGTGTCGTTCTTCTTCGCGACCACCTTCGCGCTCTCGCTCCACGGCGGCCTGGTGCTCTCGGCGGTGAACACGCCGAAGGACGACCGTGTGGTCAAGACCGCGGAGCACGAGAACACCTATTTCCGCGACATCATCGGCTGGTCGATCGGCACGCTCGGCATCCACAGGCTCGGGCTGTTCCTCGCTCTGTCCGCCGGCTTCTGGAGCGCGGTGTGCATCATCATCAGCGGCCCGTTCTGGAGCCGCGGCTGGCCGGAATGGTGGGGCTGGTGGCTCAACCTTCCGATCTGGTCCTGAGGCGGAGGCGTCGCCATGGCCGATTATCAGAACATCTTCACGCAGGTCCAGGTGCGCGGCCCCGCCTACGCGGGCGTGCCGATCGCCCGCGGACCCTGGACGCGCGAATTCAAGCCGATCTTCGTGCACCTCCTCGGACGCATCGGCGACGCCCAGGTCGGGCCGGTCTATCTCGGCTGGACGGGGCTCGCCTCGCTCATCTGCGGCTTCATCGCGATCGAGATCATCGGCCTCAACATGTGGGCCTCGGTGAACTGGGATCCGATCGAGTTCGTGCGGCAATTGCCGTGGCTCGCGCTCGAGCCGCCGCCGCCGCATTACGGCCTCTCGCTGCCGCCCCTCAACGACGGGGGATGGTGGCTGCTCGCGGGCTTCTTCCTGACGGCCTCCATCGTCCTGTGGTGGGTGCGCGTCTATCGCCGGGCGCGCATGCTCGGCATGGGCACGCACATCGCCTGGGCCTTCGCCGCGGCGATCTGGCTCTATCTCGTGCTCGGCTTCATCCGCCCGATCATGATGGGCTCCTGGGGCGAGGCGGTGCCCTTCGGCATCTTCCCGCATCTCGACTGGACGGCCGCGTTCTCGATCCGCTACGGGAACCTGTTCTACAACCCGTTCCACGCGCTCTCGATCGTGTTCCTCTACGGCTCGACGCTGCTCTTCGCCATGCACGGGGCGACCGTGCTCGCGACGACGCGCTACGGTGCCGAGCACGAGGTCGAGCAGATCATCGACCGCGGCACGGCCTTCGAGCGCGGTGGCCTGTTCTGGCGCTGGACGATGGGCTTCTGCGCCACCGCCGAGTCGATCCACCGCTGGGCCTGGTGGTTCGCCGTGCTCACCCCGATCACGGGCGGCATCGGCATCCTGCTCACCGGGACGGTCGTCGACAATTGGTATCTGTGGGCGGTCAAGCACGGCGTGGCTCCCCCGACCCCGACGGGCTTCCCCGTCCTGCCCGACCCGCTTCTCGCGACTGGGGGTGCGCAATGAACCCGCGCTATGTCTGGAACAACTTCTGGCTGGGAATGGCGGGCGCGCTCGCCGCGGTCGTCGGCGTGGCCCTGCTGTTCACCTTCGAATGGCCGTCGACCCGCGTCGAACAGAGCGGCTGGCGCGGCAACGGCATGGCCCAGATCTACAACCGGATCTCGGCGGACACCATGCTGCGCCGGACGGTCTTCCCCGAGATCTCCCCCGAGATCGAGCCCGCCGGCGTGCCGGCGAGCGAGCTCTACGATAACGTCCAGGTTCTCGGCCACGTCGACGCCAACGAGTTCATCCGCCTGATGGCCTCGCTCACGGAATGGGTGTCGCCCGAGCAGGGCTGCGCCTATTGCCACGCGGACGGCGAGGAACTCTCCTCCGACAGCCTCTACACCAAGCGCGTGGCGCGCCGCATGATCCAGATGACCATGACGGTCAACCAGGAATGGGCGAGCCACGTGGGTGCGACCGGCGTCACCTGCTATACCTGCCATGCGGGGCAGCCGGTGCCGGCGAACATCTGGTTCGAGGAGCCGGGCCAATGGCGCGGCACGGGTCTCGTCGGCAATCCGGCAGGCCAGAACATCGCGGCGCCGCAGGCGGGCCTGTCCTCGCTGCCCTTCGATCCGTTCTCGCCCTTCCTGCAGGAGAACCCCGCCGCCATCCGCGTCGCCGGGGCGACCGCGCTGCCGACGGGCAACCGCACCTCCATCAAGCAGACCGAGTGGACCTACTCCCTCATGATGCACATGTCGGACGCGCTCGGCGTGAACTGCACGTTCTGCCACAACAGCCGCGCGTTCTCCGATTGGGAGCAGAGCCCGCCGACCCGCACCAATGCCTGGCACGGCCTGCGGATGGTGGAGGCGCTCAACGCGACCTATCTGAACCCGCTGCAGCCGGAATACCCGGCGAGCCAGCTCGGACCGCTCGGCGACGCGCCGAAGGTCAATTGCGCCACCTGCCACCAGGGCGTCAATCAGCCGCTCTACGGCTTCCGGATGCTCGAGGGCTACCCGTCGCTCGCGGCCTGGGGCCCGCCCGAGCTCCAGGATCCGCCGCTGGACTGGACGCAGGGCGCGCCGCAGCCGGCCGGCCAGTAGAGACGCGGCGCCGACGATGCGATGACATCGCCGCGTCGGACGTATTCCATGGGCACGCCCGGCTCGTCGCCGTCCGGGCGTGCCCTACTTGTCTCGGCAAGGGGATCGAGAGGCCGCAGACCGACCGCGTCAAACGAGAGGGAATCGCCGCAATGATCATGACCATCGTCGAGAGCGGGGGCGCGCACAAGCTGCCCCGGGGCTCGTCCGTCGCCGTCTTCGCCATGCTGTTCTACGTGCTGGCCGCGAGCATCGCCGCGGGCGCGGGCAATCTCGGCTCGGGGCTGCTCGTCCTCGCCATGGGCGCGGTGGTGATCGCGCTCGTCGATTACGTGATGTGGCGCGACGTCGCCAAGGAGGGCGCCGCGACGACGCTCGGGCCCTACGTGCTCGCGGGCGAGGAGACCGGCCCCGAGATCCTGCGCTTCGACGAGCCGGGCCATTTCGAGGCCGTGCGCACCGAGGCGCCGGTCGCGCGCGTCGTCGCGCCGGCGGCGGAACCGGGCGAGGCGCAGCCCGTCCCGCCCGCCGCGAACGACCCGGGAGCGGGGGAGACCGAGCGCGCCGAGGTCGGCTACGCCGACGCGGACCCTGTCGAGACCGGCGGCGGCGAGACGATCGAGGCCGTCGCCGAGCCCGTCGTCGAGCACGCGCAGGCGGTCGTCGAGGAGCCGGCGAGCGTCGAGGCGCGCGCGGACGCGGTCGGCACCCGTCCCCCGGCGCTCGCGGCGCCGCGCGAGGCCGGCGCCGACGATCTCAAGAGCATCACCGGCATCGGTCCGGCGAACGAGGCCAAGCTCAACGCGCTCGGCATCTACCATCTCGACCAGATCGCCGCCTGGGACGAGGCGAACACGCGCTGGGTGGGGGCCTATCTGTCGTTCCCCGGCCGCATCGAGCGCGAGGATTGGGTCGGCCAGGCGCGGCTCCTGACGCAGCAGCGCGCGAGCGCCTGAGGCGCTTCGCTTCCGGTCCACGGACCCGACGACGCGCGCGGCCGAGGCGGTGCGGCGCGCGTCGCATCGGCCCCGCCGCGCGACTTGATGCGCTCGCGCCCCGGCCTATCTTCCGGTGAGCCTCGCGCGAACGGAGCGGCCGTGTCGGAATTCACGCTCAAGGTGACGACCGGGATCGACGGCGTCGATCCCGCCGCATGGGACGCGTGCGCGATCGGCGCGCATGTCGGCGCGCTCGGGATCGACCCCGCCTGCCCGTTCGTCTCCCACGCCTTCCTCGCCGCGCTCGAGCGCGCGGGCTGCGTCGGCGAGGGCACCGGCTGGTCTCCCGCCCATCTCCTCGTCGAGGACGCCGCCGGCACGCTGGTGGCGGCCGCGCCCGCTTATCTGAAGACGCACAGCCAAGGCGAGTACGTCTTCGATCACGGCTGGGCGGACGCCTATCACCGCGCCGGCGGCAATTACTACCCCAAGGTCCAGGTGAGCGTGCCGTTCACCCCGGCGACCGGGCCGCGCCTCCTGGTGCGTCCCGGGCCGCGCGCCGAGAGCGCGCAGGCGCATCTCGTCGCGGGGCTGCGGGCGCTTCGCGCCAAGACCGGCGCCTCCTCGATCCACCTGACCTTCCTGCCCAAGGCGCAATGGCAGGCGCTCGGCGAGGCCGGCTTCCTGCAGCGCGTCGATCAGCAATTCCATTGGCTCGACGAGGGCTACGGCAGCTTCGACGGGTTCCTCGACAGCCTCGCCTCGCGCAAGCGCAAGACCATCCGGCGCGAGCGCCGCGACGCGCTCGGCGACGGCATCACGATCGAGTGGGTGCGCGGGTGCGAGATCACGCAGGCGCATTGGGACGACTTCTACGCGTTCTACCGCAATACCGGCTCGCGCAAATGGGGGCGGCCCTACCTCAACCGCGAGGTGTTCTCCCGGCTGGGCGAGGCGCTCGGCGAACGGGTGCTCCTGATCCTCGCCCGCCGGGCCGGTGCCTATGTCGCCGGCGCGATCAACTTCATCGGCGAGAACACGCTCTACGGGCGCAATTGGGGCTGCGTCGAGGAGCACCCGTTCCTGCATTTCGAGGTCTGCTATTATCAGGCGATCGATTTCGCCCTCGCCCACGGGCTGACCCGCGTCGAGGCCGGCGCGCAGGGCGAGCACAAGCTCACCCGCGGCTATCGACCGGTCGAGACCTATTCGGCCCACGACATCGCCGATCCCGGCCTGCGGCGGGCCGTCGCAGATTATCTCGGCCGCGAGCGCGCCTATGTCGAGGCGGTCGCCGAGGAGCTCGAGGCGGCGCTGCCGTTCCGGCGCGAGCCGTGACCGGCGCGGCCGCTTGACGGCGGCGCGGCCCCCGTCGCACGCTCGCGCGCCCGCCCCGAGAGGAGAGCCCCCGATGCATGCGACACCCGCCTACGACAACGATAACGTGTTCGCCAAGATCCTGCGCGGCGAGCTTCCCGCCCACAAGGTCTACGAGGACGAGGCGACGCTCGCCTTCATGGACATCATGCCGAGAGCGCCGGGTCATGTGCTCGTGATCCCCAAGACCCCCTGCCGCAACATCCTCGACGCCGATCAAGCGGTGCTCTCCTGCGTCCTCGCGACCGTGCAGAAGGTGGCGCGCGCGGCGAAGGAGGCGTTCTCGGCCGACGGGCTGACGATCCAGCAATTCAACGAGAGCGCGGGCGGCCAGGTCGTCTTCCACCTGCATTTCCACGTGATCCCCCGCCATGCGGGCGTGCCCATGAAGCCGCATACCGGCGACATGGCGCCGAGCGAGGAGCTGCGCGAGCAGGCGGAGCGTCTGCGTGCATTGATATCATAAATCGAAGCGGTGTATATGATTATGACGCATGGAGAGATAAAAAATGCATAGATAGTGCAGAAACCTATTGCGCGATGCTCCGGCCTGTGGTTGTCTTTCGTCATGGCAAGCGGCGCCAGCGGTGCGGACGGATCTTCCGCATCGGGCGCCTCGACGTCGAGAGGGGTGGACACAGATGACGAGCCTCAGCTTCACTTCGCCCACGGGTCCGAACCCGATCATGATCGGCAACCGTCCGGGCATCTCGGATTCCTTCCTCGCCAACCTGCCCGCGCAGCAGCCGGGGCGCACGCCCGAGGGCTTCGACACGGGCGCCTGGTTCCGCAACATGATCGGCGGCAACGGCAACGGCAACGGCATCGGCAACGGCGGGATGCTCGGCAACCTCGTCGACGACATCGTCAACCGGGTCGTCGACCGGCTCTCCAACGTCCTGTCGGGCGGCGCGAACCGGCCGGGCGGCAACATGTTCCAGCCGCAGCCGGCCGCCGGCAACATGTTCCAGCCCCCCGCGACGAACGGGGCGAACATGTTCCAGCCGCCGGCCGCCAACGGGAACAACATGTTCCAGCCCGCTCAGGGCAACGGTTCGATGTTCGGGGCGAACGGGGCGAACGGCACGGGCGCGCCGACCGGGACCGCGCCCGCCGATCGCGGCTACGACCCCGACGTGTGGGGCCCGAGCAAGCCGCCGTCCGAGATCGCCACCCCGAGCTTCGACGATCGCACCCGCGTCTATGCCGAGATCGCGACGCGCGACGGCAATGCGGGCTCGATCTCGGCGAACGATCTCGGCGCCTTCCTGGCGGAGGCCGGCATCAAGGCGGCGAAGCCGCTCGTCAACGGCGCCGTCGCCAACGTGCTCGAGCGCCTCGGCTTCTCGCAGCCGGTGGCGGACAAGGTCCTGCAGGGGATGTGGGAGCTCTTCGACAAGCTCGGCATCCAGGCGCCGAAGGGGCAGGATCTGTTCAACGTGTTCGGCTCCGTCGCCCAGAACGGTCAGATCAGCCCGACCCAGTTCAACAAGCTGATCGACGGCCTCGCGCAGCTCGCCTGAGGCCCGCCGATCTCGGAACGATTGGAAAACGAGCAGGCGCTGCGGCTCAGCCCAGCGCCTGCATCAGCATGCGCGCGCCCTCGACGAGATCGTCGATCGTGTAGCCGAAGGCGGTGAGGATGCCGGTCACGCCGAAATAGAGCGCGACGATGATGATCGGCACGAGGATCCAGCCGAGGATCTCTTCCGTCACGTAGCGCCGACGGCGGCGCTGCCAGCGGCGCTCCCGCTCGCTGAGCGGGGCCTGGCGCGTGCTCCGCTGCGCGCCGAACCGCCCCCGCCGGGGCGCCTCCTCCCCTGAAAGGTCGTAGGCGGCCTGCCGATCGGGCTCGAGCGTCTCGGCCGCGTCGGTGACCTGGTCCGCCTGCGCGGCCCGAGCCTCCTTCTCCGCGCGTGCCGCACGGCGGCGGGCGGCGAGCGTCGAGACCTGCGTCGCGAGGAACGTCTGAACGCGCGCGCCGATCGCGACGAGGGTCGCGGCGGCACCGCGGCGCTCGCCGTCGTCGGCGATATCGAGGGGGGAGGGGGGCTCCTCGCGGCGACCGAACCTGGCGCGCCGCTCCGCGCTCATGTCGAGCGCCGAAAAGCTCGGGGAGGCGCCGTGATCGACGGGAGGCGCGGCCCCGACGATAGGCTCGCGGCGCGACGGCGGAACGACGGCGCCGACAGGCATCGCGTCGAGGCGGACCATGGGGCCCTGGCCGATCTGCGCGCGCGCCTCGGTGATGTCCGGATCGACGACCGGTTGCCCGGCGCCGTCGGGACGGCCGCGCGGCGGGCCGAGATCGGCCGCGCTCTCGTCGATGATGGGATCGCGCGCGAGCGGGTCGTTGCGAAGCGAGGCGGCGCGCAGACGCGCGACCGCCTCGTCGAGATCGCGGGACGTCATGCGCGGACCAGCGGGACCTTCGGCACGGTCCGGACGCTGCCCGAGCCGCCGCCGTCTGGCTTCTTCGGCTTCTTGGCGGCTGCCGGCTTCGCCTTGCGCGGCTTCTTCTTCTTCGGCGCGGCGTCCGGACCGGGATTCGGGTCCTTCGGCTTCGTCACCTTGACGGGGCCGGGGAAGAACTCGAAGCCGAGCTTCTCGTCCCCCGTCTCGCTCTTCTCGAGCACGACCTTGACGGCGCCGCCGCCCTTCAGCTGCCCGAACAGCACCTCGTCGGCGAGCGGCGTCTTGATGACGGACTGGATGAGGCGACCCATCGGGCGCGCGCCCATCGCGTCGTCGTAGCCGTGCTCGACGAGCCAGTCGCGGGCGCCGTCGGTCAGCTCGATCGTGACGTTGCGGTCGGCGAGCTGCGCCTCGAGCTGCATCACGAACTTGTCGACCACCTTCATGATCACCTCCTTCGGCAGGTTGCCGAACGAGATGACCGCGTCGAGGCGGTTGCGGAATTCGGGCGCGAACAGCTTGTTGATCGCCTCCTGGTCGTCGCCTTCGCGGCGGGTGCGCGTGAAGCCGAAGGCCTGCTTGGCGAGATCGGCGGCGCCCGCATTGGTGGTCATGATCAGGATGACGTTGCGGAAGTCGACATGCTTGCCGTTGTGGTCGGTCAGCTTGCCGTGATCCATGATCTGCAACAGGATGTTGAACAGATCCGGATGCGCCTTCTCGATCTCGTCGAGCAGCAGCACGCAATGGGGATGCTGGTCGACGCCGTCGGTCAGAAGACCGCCCTGGTCGAAGCCGACATAGCCCGGAGGCGCGCCGATGAGGCGGCTGACCGTGTGGCGCTCCATGTATTCCGACATGTCGAAGCGCAGGAGCTCGACCCCGAGCGCCTTCGAGAGCTGGCGCGCCACCTCCGTCTTGCCGACGCCGGTGGGGCCGGCGAAGAGGTAGTTGCCGATCGGCTTCTCCGGCTCGCGCAGGCCCGCGCGGGCGAGCTTGATCGCGGAGACGAGGGCGCCGATCGCCGCGTCTTGCCCGTAGACGACGCGCTTGAGCGAGGTCTCGAGATTGGCGAGCACCTCCGCATCGTCCTTCGAGACGGTCTTGGGCGGAATGCGGGCCATCGAGGCGATGGTCACCTCGATCTCCTTGACGCCGATCGTCTTCTTGCGCTTGGCCTCGGGCAGCAGCATCTGCGAGGCGCCGGTCTCGTCGAGCACGTCGATCGCCTTGTCCGGCAGCTTGCGGTCGTGGATGTAGCGCGCCGCGAGCTCGACGGCGGCCTTGATCGCCTCGTTCGAGTAGCGCAGCTTGTGGAAGGTCTCGTAATAGGGCTTCAGGCCCTTGACGATCTCGATCGTGTCCGGGATCGACGGCTCGTTGACGTCGATCTTCTGGAAACGGCGGACGAGGGCGCGATCCTTCTCGAAATACTGGCGGTATTCCTTGTAGGTCGTCGAGCCGATGCAGCGCAGCGTGCCGGCGGCGAGCGCCGGCTTGAGCAGGTTCGAGGCGTCCATCGCGCCACCCGAGGTCGCACCGGCGCCGATCACCGTGTGGATCTCGTCGATGAACATGATCGCCTTGGGGTGCGCCTCGATCTCCTTGACCACCTGCTTCAGGCGCTCCTCGAAATCGCCGCGATAGCGCGTGCCGGCGAGCAGCGCGCCCATGTCGAGGGCGAACACGGTCGCGTCGGCGAGGACTTCCGGCACCTCGTGCTCGTTGATCTTGCGCGCGAGGCCCTCCGCGATCGCGGTCTTGCCGACGCCCGGATCGCCGACGAGGAGCGGGTTGTTCTTCTGGCGCCGGCAGAGCACCTGGATGGTGCGCTGGACCTCAGCCTCGCGGCCGATCAGCGGGTCGATCTTGCCCTCGCGGGCCTTCTTGTTGAGGTTGACGCAATAGGCGTCGAGCGCATCGCCCTTCTTCTTGGCGCCGCGCTCGCCCTCCTCGCCGGAGGGCCGCTCGTTCTGCTCCTCCTCGACGCCGCGCGGGGCGCGCGGCTCGGAGGCGCCGGGGCGCTTGGCGATGCCGTGGGAGATGTAGTTGACCGCGTCGTAGCGGGTCATGTCCTGCTCTTGCAGGAAATAGGCCGCGTGGCTCTCGCGCTCGGCGAAGATCGCGACGAGCACGTTCGCCCCCGTCACCTCCTCGCGACCCGAGGACTGGACGTGGATCACCGCGCGCTGGATCACGCGCTGGAAGCCCGCCGTCGGCTTGGCGTCCGCCCGATGATCGGCGACGAGATTGGAGAGCTCGTTGTCGACGTATTCCACGAGATTGCGCCGGAGCGCCTCGATGTCGACGTTGCAGGCGCGCATGACCGCCGCCGCGTCCTGGTCGTCGACCAGGGCGAGCAACAGATGCTCGAGCGTAGCGTATTCATGGCGCCGCTCGCCGGCGAGGGCGAGGGCCCGATGAAGCGCTTGTTCAAGAGAGCGGGAAAAGCTCGGCAAGGCTGGCCTCTGGTGATCTCGAGGGAAATCGGGTCACTTCTTCTCCATAACGCACTGGAGCGGATGGTGGTGCTTGCGGGCGAAGTCCATCACCTGCGTCACCTTCGTCTCCGCCACCTCGTAGGTGAAGATGCCGCACTCCCCCACCCCATTGTGGTGGACATGCAGCATGATCCGCGTCGCGTCCTCCCGAGACTTGTGGAAGAAACGCTCCAACACGTGGATCACGAACTCCATCGGCGTGTAGTCGTCGTTCAACAACAGCACGCGGTACAAATTGGGCTTTTTCGTGCGCGGCTTGGTCTTCGTGACGATCGCCGTACCCGAACGCCCCCCATCGTCCTCTCCGCCGGCGCCGCCGGCTCCACCGGCCCCGACGACGACGTGATCGCGCGGCGTCGGCATCGCCCGCAGGCCCGAGCGAGGCCGCAGGCCCGTGCTCTCCGTCTCGCAGCTCGTCCGAACCATGGCAGCCGGCACACCCGTCTTCTTGGTCATCTCAGCCGTCGGGCGCCCGCTCGGGCAGCGCGCCCGACCTGAATGAAAGCGCGTCGTTCGATCAATGTATAGTCCCCCTGCCGGGTTCGCCAGGGGTGGCCGCGCGCGGATGCGGTCGCAGGGCCGCGCGCGGGCGCTTCAGACGAATTGCTGCAGCCCTGGAATGGCCCCGACGATGGGCCCGAGCGTGTCTTCGCCGACCTGCTCGCGGCCATAGGCGAACAATTCCTTCCCGAGCGGCTGCATCTGGTTCATGCCGACGCCGATCTGCATGAGCTTGCCGCCGAGCGCCATGACGCCGCCGCCCATCATGCCGCCCATCATGCCCATCATGCCGCCGCCCCCGGCCGCCGCCTCGCCGTCGACCATCGCGCGCTCCGATTCGGGCATCGCCGCGATGAGCCGGCCGACCTCCTCGGGGGGACCCTCCTTCTTCAGGAAGGCGAGGATGATGCCCACCGCCTTGCGGGCGGTGTCCGGGTCGAGGCCGGTGCGGGCGGTGATGCGTGCGATGAGCTCGTCCATGGATTTCTCCTCGTCGCCGGGCTCGGCACCCGGCGTCCTCTTTCTTTCGATGCCCCCTTGGATCGCAGACGCGGCCGCGATGCGCAAGGCGTGGCCGGGCGGGCGGCCGATGTCCGAGCCGGAGGAACGCACGAGAGGCCTGCGCGGAGCCGGAGGCGGCATGCGATATTTCGCGCGAGGCGATCGTGGTTACACATCTCATTGTGTCGCGGTGACGAGAGCGAGCTCGTCGTGGCCCCCGAGGCGCTCTCTCCTTCCCCTGCGCTGAAAGTTCGAAAATCTTTTGCCGAGCACCCCACCGCCGTCATTCCGGGGCGCGAAGCGAGCCCGGAACCCAGATCCACGACCTTGGATTAGCAGCCTATAGGCTGCGCCCCTCGACGCATCCATGTCTGTCGGTTGTGCAGTGAGCGCGCATGCGCGCTCGAACCAGCGTCGGGAGTCTGGGTTCCGGGCTCGCTTCGCGCCCCGGAATGACGGGCAGGAGACAGCTTTTTCAAGTTCTGAGGGGGAGGATGGGCGGCCTCTCATCGGACCGTCTCCTGTCACGGGTCGCATCCCCGCGCGGCGCGTGCTAGACACCGGCGCGCGCGGCCCGCCCGCGCGTCGTCCCGGATGGAGCCCGATGAGAGCCGTGACCGACACCGCCCGAAACGAGACCGCGCCCGATGCCGTCGCCTGCGCGCTGCGCACGCTCGCGACCGAGCGCGACGGGCTCGATGCCCTGCGCGCCGCGCTCGGCGGGCCCCTCGGCGCGGCCTTCGCGGACGCGGTCGAGAAGCTGCGCGCGCTGCCCGGTCGCGTGATCGTGACCGGCATGGGCAAGTCCGGCCATATCGGCCGCAAGATCGCGGCGACCCTCGCCTCGACCGGCACCGCCGCCTATTACGTCCATCCCGGCGAGGCGAGCCACGGCGATCTCGGCATGATCCTCTCGCAGGACGCGATCCTCGCTCTGTCCTGGTCGGGCGAGACGAGCGAGCTCTCCGATCTCATCGCCTATGCCAAGCGCAACGGCGTCACGCTCGTCGCCTTCACGTCGGACGCCGGCTCGACGCTCGGGCGCGCGGCGGATGTCTGCCTTGCTCTGCCGAAGGCCCGCGAGGCCTGCCCGAACGGGCTCGCGCCCACGACCTCGACGACGATGCAGCTCGCGCTCGGCGACGCGCTCGCGGTGGCGCTCCTCGAGGCGCGCGGCTTCACCGCTCAGGATTTCCGGCTCTACCATCCCGGCGGCAAGCTCGGCGCGCTCCTCAAGCAGGCCAAGGACATCATGCATCGCGGCGAGCGCCTGCCGCTCGTCGCCACCGGCACGCCGATGAGCGAGGCGCTCGCGGTGCAGAGCGACAAGAGCTTCGGTTGCGCGATCGTCGTCGACGCGGCGGGCCGCCTCGCCGGCATCGTCACGGACGGCGACGTGCGCCGCCACATGGGCAACGACCTCCTCGCGCGCAGCGTCGACGAGGTGATGACCCGAAAGCCGCTGACGATCGCGCCCGACATCCTGCTCGGCGAGGCGCTCGAGCTCGTCGAGACGCGCAAGGTCTCCGCCCTCGTCGTCGTCGAGGAGGGCCGCCCGGTCGGCCTCGTCCACGTGCTCGATCTCCTGCGCGCCGGCGCGGCCTGACGCCGCCCGGATGAGCGCCCCCGCATCGCTCCTCGGCGCCGTCCTCGCGCTCGGCTCGGCCACCTGCTACGGCCTCTCGATCGTGCTCGCGCGGCTCGTGGCGGATGCGGGCGTGAGCGGGGTGTCGCTGGTGTTCTACCGCACGGCGATCGTGCTCGTCGGCGTCGTCGCGATCGCGTTCCTCGCGCGCGAGGCGGTGCGGGTGCCCCGCGAGCGGCTCGCGGTCGTGCTCGTCCTGTGCGTCTCGAGCATCGCGATCGCGATCGCCTATATCAGCGCGATCGTGTTCGTGCCGGTCACGGTCGCGGTCGTCGTGTTCTACACCTACCCGGTGCTGATCGTCCTCGCGAGCCCCTTCGTCGAGGGGCGGCGGCTGTCGGCGGCGCTCGTCGCGGTCGCGGGGACGGCCTTCGTCGGGGTGGGTCTCGTCGTCGGGCCGGCGGCGGAGGGGCTCGATTGGCGGGGCGTGGCGCTCGCCGGTCTCGCGAGCGCGGCGGCAGCGACGCAGTTCTTCGCCGGCGCCCGCGCGCGCGACCTCTCACTGACCGTGAAGGTCCTGTGGATCAACGTCGCGACGCTGCCCGCGAGCCTGCTCGTGGCGAGCGCCTTCGGCGTGATGAACCCGCCCGCCGATCTCCTCGCCGCGCCCGTCGCGGTGGGGGCGAGCGTCGTCGTGTTCGTCGGCGCCTTCTCGCTGCAATTCATCGCGCTCGCGCGCACGAGCGCGGTCGCGGCGGGCCTGTCCTTCTCGCTCGAGCCGGTGGTCGCCGCGCTCGCGGCAGCGCTCCTCCTGGCCGAGCGGATCGGCCCCGTCCAGATCGCGGGCGTCGTCCTCGTCGTCGCGGCGATCGCGGGCAACGTCGTGATGGAGACCGCGCGCGCGCGGCGCCTGCGAGCCCAGGGCGCGTGAAGGGGAGGGGCCTCAGAGCACCTCGTGGAGGCTCTTCTGGGTCCAGTCGTTGACGATGCGGCGGCGGCGCGCCTGGCGGCGGAGCACCGTCTTCAGCTTCGATTTGAGGAGCGCGATGTCGAAGGGCTTCAACAGGAACGCGTCGACGCCCGCCGCGTGCGCGGCCGTGACCTGCTCGAAGGTGATCGACGTCTCGGTGAGGATGAAGGCGATCTTGAACAGGTGCTCGTCGCTCTTGATCGTGCGCAGGATCTGCAGCCCGTCGATGGGTTCGAGATCGAGATCGCAGACGATCAGCCCGTAATTGCCGTTGCGCACCATGTCGAGCGCCTCGACGCCCGAGCGCGTGGTGTCGACCTCCGAGAAGCCGAGACGCGTGAAGATCTCGGCCACGAGGCGGCCGATCTTGGCGTTGTCGTCGATGATCAGGACTGCGGGAAAGGGATCGTCGGACATCAGCCCTCCTCCTTCCGCGCCCGAGGGGCGGCCCGGCACGCGCTCATGTCAGGGCCTCGATGCCGCGCTTGGCGAGGAGGTTCGCCTGCAGCGCGTGGAAGCAATCGTGCAGGTGGGAGGGCTTGGGCGTGCCGCGCGCCAGCTCCTCGTCGATCTCGAAACGCTCGAGGATCTCCTGGGTCATCAGGTTGCGCTCGATCAGCTCGAAGGAGGGCAGGAGCTCGCGGCGCGGGATCTCGCGCCACTCGACGATGCGCACGTCCTTGTGGCGGTTGTCGACGGAGATCTTGCGGAAGGTCTGGTTCAGAGCCTCGCGATCGCCCTCCATCATCTGGCAGAAATAGCCGCGGTCGTGGACGAGGATGCTCGTGATCAGGGCGAACTCGTTCTGCCGACGGCACTGGCGGACGAGCTGCTGCTCCTGCTCGCGAAGCAGGCCCGGCTCGCGCTCGAGATTGCTGCGGCTGTAATAGATGATCCGGCTCAGGCTCGATCGTGTCAGCATGGACGGCTGGCTCTCTCCCGAGCCATTTCCTGCCATGCCCGCCGATAAGAAATGGTGAACGCTGCGCGGACGGACCCTCTCGGGCGCCGGAGGACCGGCGCCCGAGCGCGGCTCAGGGGCACTGGACGCGGATGATGCGGCCGCGGCGGTCGCGCGCGGTGCAGGCGGCGGGGGTCGTCTCCGCGCCGATGATCGCGCCGGCCGCCGCGCCGAGCGCGCCGCCGACGAG
>NZ_JBKBQG010000045.1:0-33974 GCF_046292825.1 Salinarimonas sp.
CCGACGAGGCGCCCTTGTCCTCCCCCCTTGGGGTAAGGTGGCCCGGCGGCGACGCCGACGGGACGGATGGGGGTCGTGCAGGATGAAACGTAACGGTGCCTCCTGCACGACCCCCACCCCCGACCCCTCCCCCAAGGGGGAGGGGAGACCGTCGCGCTCTTCATCGACCATCCACCAATCCTCCGGAGACCCCCCGATGTCCTCCTGCTCCGTTCGCCCCCAGGCCGCGCCGCGGCGTCCGATCAGCGTCGGCGGTCGTCCGATCTCGCAGGCGATGATCTCGCGCGAGGTGCAGAACCACCCCGCCGAGACGCCCGTCGGCGCCTGGAAGCAGGCTGCGCTCGCGCTCGTGCTGCGCGAGGCGCTCGCGCAGGAGGTGCGCCGGCTCGGGATCGCGGCCGAGCCGCTCGCCGATGCGGACGGGCGCCGCGAGACGCAGAGCGAGGCGGACATGCGCGCGCTCGTCGAGCGCGAGGTGAGCGTGCCGGAGCCGACGCAGGACGAGTGCCGGCGCTTCTACGAGACGAACCGCACCCGCTTTCGCGCGCCGACCCTCTACGAGGCCGCCCACATCCTGATCGGCGCGCCGCGCGCCGACGAGGCCGCCTATGCGGCCGCGCGCGAGGCGGCCGCGCGGCTCATCGCCCATCTCGACGAGCGCCCCCAGGATTTCGCCGCGCTGGCGAGGGCGCACTCGACCTGCCCCTCGCGCGAGGAGGGCGGGCATCTCGGCCAGGTCCGGTCCGGGGAGACGACGCCCGAATTCGAGGCGGCGCTCGACGCGCTCCAGCCCGGCGCCACCACCGCGCAGCCCGTCGAGACGCGCTACGGCCACCACGTGATCCGGCTCGACCGGCGCATTCACGGCGAGATCCTGCCCTTCGAGAGTGTGGCGCCGCGCATCGCCCATTATCTCGGCGAGGCCGTGCGGCGTCGCGCGCAGGCGCAATACGTCGCCCGCCTCTTGGCGCGTGCGAACGTCGTCGGCCTCGACATCCCCGCGCCCGACGCGCTCGGCGTGCATTGAGGAGGCCGCCATGCTGCTCGGAACGCTGATCCGCGACCTCGAGGACGAGACGCGCGCGATGGAGACCCTCGTCGCGCTCGGCGACCTGCCGCTTCTCGCGGAAGTCGAGGGCGCCGCCGCGCGCGACGGCCTCACCCCCAGCGCCTTCGCCGCGCAGGCGGTCGCGATCTTCGCCAATTCCGCGGGCGACGACGAATGGGTGTCGCTGATCGGCAAGATCGGCCGCGCGGAGGATCCGGGCGCGGCCTGCCTGTCGGCGATGATCGCCTTCGCGCTGCGCCCCGCCGCGCCCGCGGGTTGCGGCCACGCGCACGGGGTGTGAGCGATGAGCTGCCCGGCCCGCGCGCTGATCGACGGCCACGCCCGCCGCGTCACCTATCTGCGCGTCTCCGTGACCGATCGCTGCGACCTGCGCTGCGTGTATTGCATGTCGGAGGCGATGAGCTTTCTCCCGAAGCGCGATCTCCTCACGCTGGAAGAGCTCGACCGTCTCTGCTCCGCCTTCGTCGATCGCGGCGTGCGCAAGATCCGGCTCACCGGCGGCGAGCCGCTGGTGCGGCGCGACGTGCGCGCGCTGATCGGCGGGCTCTCGCGCCATCTCGCCTCGGGGCGTCTCGACGAGATCACGCTGACGACGAACGGCACGCTCCTGTCCCGCCACGCGCAGGCGCTCGCGGATCACGGCGTGCGGCGCGTCAACGTCTCCCTCGACACGCTCGACCCCGATCGCTACCGCGCGATCACCCGTTGGGGCGCGCTCGACCAGGTGCTCGACGGGCTCGCGGCCGCGCGCGCGGCGGGGTTGGCGGTGAAGCTCAACGCGGTCGCGCTCGCGGGCGTCAACGAGGACGAGATCGAGCGGCTCGTGCGCTTCGCCCATGGCGAGGGCATGGACATCACGCTCATCGAGGTGATGCCGCTCGGCGACGTCGGGGTCGCGCGCGAGGACCAGTTCCTCTCGCTCGAGACGGTGCGCGCGCGGCTCGCGGAGCGGCTGACGCTGACCCCGATCGCGGATCGCACCGGCGGGCCGGCACGCTACGTGCGCGTGGCCGAGACCGGCGGGCGGCTCGGCTTCATCACGCCGATGTCGCACAATTTCTGCGAGAGTTGCAACCG
This sequence comes from Salinarimonas sp., assembly GCF_046292825.1. GTDB lineage: Bacteria > Pseudomonadota > Alphaproteobacteria > Rhizobiales > Beijerinckiaceae > Salinarimonas. Next base: position 2,147 of record NZ_JBKBQG010000045.1, read on the forward strand.
GGTCCGGGTCACCTGCACCGGCATGCTCTATACCTGCCTCGGCCACGAGGAGGGGAGGGACCTGCGCCGGGCCCTGCGCGGCTCGGAGGGCGACGGTCTCCTCCATGCGGCGATCGACGACGCCGTCGCCAACAAGCCGAAGGGCCACGATTTCGACCTCTCGCGCGCCGGCCCGCCGATGCTCGCGCGCCACATGAGCGTCACGGGAGGCTGACGATGGACCGCCCCGCCCGCATCGGCATCCTCACGATCTCGGATCGCGCGAGCGCCGGCCTCTATGCCGACGAGAGCGGGCCTGCGATCGAAGCCGTCCTCGCCGAGATGCTGACGAGCCCGTTCGAGGCGATATCGCGGATCGTGCCGGACGGCATCGAGAGCGTGCATGCAGGCATCGTCGGCCTCGTCGACGAGGCGGGCTGCGACCTCGTCCTCACCACCGGCGGCACCGGCCCCGCGCCGCGCGACCTGACCCCGGAGGCGACGGAGCGCGCCTGCGAGAAGATGCTGCCGGGCTTCGGCGAGCTGATGCGCGCGAAAAGCCTCGAGCGCGTGCCCACCGCCATCCTCTCGCGCCAGACGGCCGGCATCCGCGGCCGCGCGCTTATCGTCAACCTGCCCGGCCGCCCGAGCTCCATCCGCACGACGCTTCTCGCCGTGATGCCCGCAATCCCCTATTGCCTCGGCCTGATCGGCGCGGCGCGGATCGAGACGGATCCGGCTTTGGTGGCGGCGTTCCGGCCGTAGAGGCGAGGCCGCCCCTCCACCGTGTCATCCCCGGCCGGAGCATGCAGAGCGTGCGGAGGGGAGGGGGACCCAGCGCAAGACGTGTGCGAAGCACACTATCGTGCCGCCGATCAGGCGGCTCGTCGCCGCCGCAAGAGCTTGCTGCGCAAGCGATTCTCGTGCCGGGTCCCCTTTCCCTCCGCCGCTTCGCGGCTCCGGCCGGGGACGACACCCTCGGCGCTTCTCCCCCGCGAAGAACCGTCATTCCGGCCGCAGGAGGTGGAGCGCGTAGAGGCCCTCGGCATCGTGCCAGGAGCGCTCGGGCGCGAAGCCCGCGGCGGTGGCGAGGCGCAGGAAGTCCTCGACGCTCATCTTGTAGGAGCTGTCCGTGTGCAGGCTCTCGCCCGCGGCGAGCGCGAAGCGGCGATCGCGAAGCGCGATCGTCACGGGGCGCAGCGCGACGAGATGCGCCTCGACGCGGAAGGGATCGCGCGCGATGCGGATCTCGTGGCGGAAATCGGCGGGGTCGATCGCAACGCCGAGGCTGCGCGCGAGATGGCGCAGCATGTTGAGGTGCAGCGCCGGCATCAGCCCGTCCGCTTCCCCGTAGGCGCGCGCGAGGCGCGCCTCGTCGCGGTTCGGATCGTGGCCGATGAGGAGCCGCCCGCCGCCGAGCGTCTCGCGGATGCGGGCGAGGAAGGCGACGACCTCTTCGGGCGGGAAATTGCCGATCGTCGAGCCGGGGAAGAAGCCGAGGATCGGCGCGCGCGCCTCGTCCGGCAGCGCGATGGCGTGCGTGTAATCGGCGACGAGCGGGTGGACGGCGAGGCCGGGATAGGCCTGCGCGATGCGCGCCGCCGCCCGCGCGAGGTAATCGGCCGAGATGTCGATCGCGACGTAGAGCGCGGGCTCGGGCAGCGCGTCGAGGAGGAGGCGCACCTTCCGGCTCGCGCCCGATCCGTATTCGACGAGGCTCGCGCGCGGGCCGATGCGCGCGGCGATCTCCGGCGCGGCAGCCTCGAGAAGGGCCGTCTCGGCGCGGGTGAGGTAGTAATCCTGCGTGTCGCAGATGCGGTCGAAGATCTCCGAGCCGGTCTCGTCCCAGAGATACTTGCCGGAGAGACGCTTCTGGGGCTGCGAGAGCCCGGCGACGACGTCTGCGAGCACGCGCTCGCGCGGCACGGGAAAGCTTTCGCCGAGGCGCTTGTGCACGGGGGCCGCTCCGGATTTCGCGCCACCGCGACGGGCGCCCGCGGAAAACGCAGGCTCGGCCGTGTTCGTTCCGCGTGCGGCGGCTAGGGTCCCGCGGCCGCGACCGCGGCGAGCCCCCCGTGCTCGCCGGCGAGGACGGCGCGGATCTCGCGCAGGAGCGAGCCGTCCTCGAGCGGCTTCTCCAGAACCCGGGCGATCCCCGCGAGCGCGGCGGCCGCGCGCATGTCGTCGCTCGCCTTGGCGGTGATCAGGATCGCCGGCAGGTGATCCTGCAGGCCGCGCAGCCGCTCGACGAGCGCGATGCCGTCGAGGCCGGGCATGTAGAAGTCGACGACGAGGCAGGCTTCGCCGGGAAGCCGCTCGGCGGCCAGCGCCTCGGCGCCGTCGGCGAAGGTGAGGACGCGCAGCCCCTCCTGCTCCAGAGCGAAGGCGAGGGACCGGCGCACCGCCTCGTCGTCGTCGATGACGATCACATCGGGTTTCTTCAGCGGCATGGGCTCGTCTCGGAACGTCGCGCTCGCGGGCAAAAGCAGCGCAGAACCCCTATATGCCCGCCCCCGCGGGAGACCTCCATTCAGGGCTGTCCCTTAAGCGGTTTGTACCGCAGGGGCCGCCCCGTCGGCGGCAGGCGCCCGCTCCTCACCCCGGCTCCATGCCCGACACGAGCGCCATGCGCACGAGCTCGGAGAGGGAGCCCGCCTGCATCTTCGTCATCAGGTTGGCGCGGTAGATCTCGACCGTGCGGTGGCTGATGCCGAGATCGTAGGCGATGATCTTGTTCGGCTTGCCGGCGACGAGACCCTCGAGCACCTGGCGCTCGCGCTCGGAGAGGGTGGCGATGCGCTCGCGGAAGGCGGCGGCGCGGGCGTCGCCCGTGCTCGCCCGCTCGCGCCGCTCGAGCGCACCCCGAATCGTGCCGAGGAAATGATCGTCCGAGAACGGCTTCTCGATGAAGTCGACCGCGCCCTCCTTCATCGCCTCGACGGCGAGCGGCACGTCGGCATGGCCCGTGATCACGATCACCGGCACCGCGAAACCCTTCGCCTTCAGGCGGCGCAGGAATGCGATGCCGTCGGTGCCGGGCATGCGCACGTCGGTGACGATGCAGCCCTCCGGCGTCTCCGCGACGCTCGCGAGGAAGGCGTCGGCGCTCTCGTGGAGGCGCACGGGCAGCCCGTCCGAGGCGAGCAGGAAGGCGAGGGATTGCCGGACGGCCAGATCGTCGTCGACGACGTGGACGATGGCTTCACCGGGCATGCGACAACTCCTCTTCCTCGACGGACCGCAACGTGAACCGGAACGTGGTCCCGCCGCCCTTCTCGCTCTCGACCGTGATGCGGCCGCCATGCGATTCGATGATCGTTCGGCAGATCGACAGGCCGACACCCATCCCCTGCGCCTTCGTGGTCACGAAGGGCTGGAACAGCTTCTCGGCGATCTCGGGCGCGATGCCGGTGCCGGTGTCGTGCACGCAGACCTCGATCATGCGCGCCTCCGGCAGAGCCTGCGTCGCCACGACGAGCTCGCGGCGCGCGCTCTCCTCCATCGCCTCGATGGCGTTGCGCATCAGGTTGAGCAGCACCTGCTGCACCTGGATGCGGTCGGCCAGCACGAGCTTCGCCTTCGGATCGAAGCGATAGGCGACGCGCACCCCGCGCTCGCGGGCGCCGACGAGGGCGAGCGCGCTCGCCTCCTCGATGAGCTTCGGGAGATCCTCGATGTGGCGCTCGCTCTCGCCGCGGGCGACGAACTCGCGCAGGTGGCGGATCACCTGTCCCGCGCGCAGCGCCTGCTCGCCCGCCTCGTTGACCGCATCGCGCAGGAGCGCGACCTGCGGTCCCTCCATCCGCTCGAGGATGCGCCGACAGCCCTTGAGGTAATTGGCGATCGCGGTGAGCGGCTGGTTGATCTCGTGGGCGAGCGCCGAGGCCATCTCGCCGAGCGCGGTGTAGCGCGACATGTGGACGAGCTCGGATTGCAGCTCGGCGAGCCGCGTCTCGGTCTTCTGCCGCTCGGTCAGATCGCGCAGGAACCCGGTGAAGAAATGCCCGTCGGGCGTCTGCATCTCGCCGACCGCGAGCTCGACGGGGAAGGTCGTGCCGTCCTTGTGCTGGCCGACGACGACGCGCCCGCGCCCGATCACCCGCTTCTCGCCGGTCTCGAGGTAGCGGCTCATATAGGTGTCGTGGTCGTCGCGGTAGGGGTTGGGCATCAGCATGCGGACGTTCTCGCCGATCGCCTCTTCCGGCGTGTAGCCGAACATGCGCACCGCCGTCGCCGAGAAGGAGATCATCGTGCCGATCTCGTCGGCGACGATCATCGCGTCCGGCACCGTCTCGAGGATCGAGCGCAGATGCGCCTCGCGGTGGCGCAGCCGGGCTTCCGCGGCGACGACGTCGGTGACGTCGCAGGTCGCCTTCGCGTAGCCCGTGAGCCGGCCGTCCGGATCGTAGATCGGCGCGATCGTCGTCTTGACGACGAAGGACGAGCCGTCCTTGCGGATGCGCCGGCCCTGCTCGTAATAGCGGCCGAGCTCGACCGCGAGCGCGAGCGCGCGCTCGGGCTTGCCCGCCGCGACGTCCTCGGGCGGGTAGAGGATCGAGAAATGGCGGCCGATCGCCTCCTCGCGCGGCCAGAGCGTGAGCCGCTCCGCGCCGATGTTCCAGGACAGGATGATCCCGTTCACGTCCAGGATCGGAACGGCGATGTCGGGGATCGATTCGACGACCCGGTCGGGCCGCGGCGCTCCCGCGCCGTCTCCCTCGCTCCCCTTCCTCATGCCACGCAAAAAGCCCTCCCGCGCCGAGGTCCGGCGTCCCCGTCTAGCACTCCACACGGGAGAATTCACGGCGCAGCGCGAAAAATGGTTCCTCATCGCGGCACGACGGCGGCGAGCGGGTCGATTCCGACGAGCCGCGCATGGCCGTCGAGGAGGAACCAGCCATAGAGGACGAGCGCGAGCGCGGCGTAGGGGAGGGCGGCGGCGAGGCCGTGCGGGCGCGCGCGCCCGGCGAGGATCGCCGCGAAGGGCACGACCGAGGTCTTGCCCGCGAGCGCCCGCCAGCGCTCCGGCCCGAGCCGCCGCCGCGCCCGCGCGTCGACGATGCGCATGCCGAGGAGCGAGAAGGCGGCCATGCCGCCGAACAGGATCAGCGCGACAGCGTCCCCGTTCGCCGGCACGTGCGCGAGCGCCCAGAGCGCGAAACCCCACAGGATCGGGTGGCGGGTGATCGCGACGATCGCCCCAGGCTCCTCGCCGCGCCGGAAGGACACCGACAGAGGGTTCGGCGCGGCCGCGCCCGCGATCAGGAAGAGGAAGGCGAGCGGCATCAGGGCGATGGCGAGGTGCCATTGCCAGGGTGCCGGATCCCAGAGAGCGAGATGGGGCGCCCGGAGCGCGGCGTCGATCAGCCAGACGAGGAGGCCGAGCGAGACCGCGGAATAGGCCGCGACATAACCCCCGCGGCCGAGCCGCGCGACGAGGCGCGCCTTCGTGCCGGTCATGGCCGGCAGGGAATGGGCGGCGAGGAAGGCGGCGAGCGCTGCGAGGAACTCGATCATGGGCCGGTCGGATGCGAGGCGGCGGGCGGGCGGCGGGGAACGACGGCGGGCGTCCCGCCTTTGTCCCGACGCTCGGAGCCGAACGAACAGGAGGAAGAACCATGACCGACGATCCGACGAAGCTCCCCTCCGGCGCGGGAAAGGTCGCCGCCGCCTATCCGGAGATCTGGTCCGCCTATGCGGATCTCGGCCGCGCCTGCTCGCAGGCGGGCCCGATCGGCGGGCAGACCGCGCGGCTCGTCAAGCTCGCGCTCGCGATCGGCGCGCTCTCGGAGGGCGCCGTTCATTCCCACACCCGCCGCGCGCTCGAGGAGGGCATCGCGCCGGATGCGTTGAAGCAGGTCGCGCTGATGGCGATCCCGACGCTGGGCTTCCCCCAGGCGGTGCGCGCGCTCACCTGGATCGAGGACATCACGAACGCGAAGGGCTGAGCGCGCAGCCCTCCTCCTCGTCGCCGTCGCGGATCGGCGCGAGCCCCATGTAAGCGGGGTCGACCTCGTGGGCGAGGCAGGGCGGCGAGGCGAGATCGACGCCGTCGGCGCGTGCCCCGCGCGGATCGCGCTGGTCGTCCGGGGGCGCCTGCGGCTCGACGCTCGGGCGCCCCTCGTCGGGGCCCGGCTGCGGCGTGGGCTCGGGACGCTGCGGGGCGCCGGCCGGGCGCGGGCGATCGCCCGGGCCGGGGGAGGGCGAGAGGGGCGGGGGCGGCGTCTCGGGGTCGCTCACGGTGCGTGTCCTTCCTGTCGGGTCGGTGTCGTCTGCGCCTCGCGCATGCCCGCGGCGGCGCGCGCGGCGGCGTCCGAGACGTCGAGGAACAGGCGCTCGAGCTCGGCGAAGACGCTCGTGTCCGGCTCGGCCGCGCCGATCTCGTGCAGCTCGGCGAGGAGCCCGACGAGCCCCTCGATCCGCGCGAGCTCGCCGCGTGCGGCGAGGATGCGCTCGCGGCGCGCGCGGGCCTCCTCCAACGCCGCGAAGCGGGCGAGCGCCTCGTCGACGCGGGCGCGGCAGGCGCAATCGAGCTCGAGGCCGCCCACGATCGCGCCGACGCGCCGGATCGCGGCGGCGACCGCGCCGTCGACGGGCAGCGGCGCGGGGGGCTCGTGGGAGGCGCGCATCACGCGTCCACCCGATCGGCGAGGAGCTTGCGCCCATAGGCGGACGCGAAGCCGAGGAAGGCGCCGATCCACAGGAGCCCCGCGGCGGGCAGGAGGAGCCCCGCATGCGCCGGATCGAGGGCCGCGAGGATGCGCAGGATCGCGGCCGCCACGATGGCGGCATAGATCGCGACGGTCGCCCCGTCGGCGCAGAGCGCGCGGCCGGTATGGCCGAGGCTCGCGCGCGTCATCACCGCGAGCGTCGTCACCCCGATCGCGCCGACGGACCACGCGTGCAGCCCCGCGCTCCCGGCCCCCGGCAGACCGAGGAGGGCGTCGAGGCCGAGCAGCACGAAGCCCGCGGGCACGAAGAGATAGCCGACATGCAGGATCGTCACGAGCGGCTCGGGGAGCGTGCGATGCGGCGCCCAGCGCAGCTGGCGCACGAGATGGATGGTGCCGCTCGCGAGAAGCAGCGCGCCCGCGGGCGCGGCGATGGCGGGAACGGTCGGGATCGCGGCGAAGGCCGCGAGCGCGGCGCCCGCGAGGATCATCGCCGCGCGATCGAGGGGGCCGAACGGCGCGGGCAGCGGTCCCCGGCTCGCCGCCTTCATCCAATTGCCGGTGAAGGCCGGCACGATGCGCCCCGCGACGATGCTCACGAGGAGCACGATCGCCGCGAGCGCGATCCGCTCCGCGGTCTCGGCCGCGCCGGTCGCGGCGAGCTCGGCGTGGAAGAGGGCCTTCGCGGCGCACAGGACGACGAGGATGCCGACGATCTTCAGGTTGCGGCGATTGCCGGCGCGCAGGATCTCGTGCGCGACGAAGGCCGTCAGCGCGAGCGGGAAGGCGAGGCTCGCGAGCGCGATCGCGACGGGCGGCAGACCCGCGCCCATGAGGATCGCGAGGCGCCCGAAGAGCCAGAGCGCGAGGAGGCCGGCGAGCGGCGGCCCGGCGAGGGGGGCGCGACCGGTCCAATTCGGCACGGCGGTGAGCAGGAAGCCGGCGACGATCGCGGGGACGTATCCGAACAGGAGCTCGTGCGCATGCCAGGCGAGCGGCGGCAGCGCCGACGGCGGCGCGACCATGCCGAGATACCACGGCACGAACAGCGCCATCGCGAAGGCGGCGTGCAGGGCGCCGGCGAGGAAGAAGGGGCGCAGCCCGAGGCTCAGGACGGCCGGGCCGGATCGAATCGTTCGTGCCTGCGCCGTCGCCATGCGTGTTCTCGCTCGCGGATCGGGACCGTCCCCATCCGTTGCCAGAAGACGCGCGCCGCCCGCAATTCAGGGCGGGCCCTTAAGCGGGGGCCCGTGGGGGTGGCGGCTCGGAGCTTGTCGTTTTCCGTCCTTTAGCCCCGAAGTTGTCGTTTCGGGCGCGAAGCGAACCCGCAACCCAGACGCCCGACGAGCAGCCTACAGGCTGCGCCCGTCGACGCATCGATTGCCTGCGTTTGCGGAGCGAGCGCGCATGCGCGCTCGAACCAAGGTGGGGCTTCTGCGGAGGTTCCGGATTCCGGGCTCGGCTCTCGCGCCCCGGAATGACGGGCGGGGAATGATGCGAACTCCCAGCGCAGGAGGCGCGCCTCAAGCCGCCGCCACCTCCACCCCCACGCTCGCGAACGCGCTCTTGAGCGAGCGGATCAGGTGGTCGATGTCGGCGTCCGAGTGGAGGGGGTTTGGCGTGATGCGCAGGCGCTCGGTGCCGCGGGGGACGGTGGGGTAGTTGATCGGCTGCACGTAGATGCCGTGCTGCTCGAGCAGGATGTCGGAGATGCGCTTGCAGCGCACCGGATCGCCGACCATCACCGGCACGATGTGGCTCTCGTTCGCCAGATGGCGGATGCCGGCCTCGTCGAGGCGGCGGCGGACCTTGGCGACGCGCTCCTGGTGGCGCGCGCGCTCCGTCCCGCTCGCCATCAGATGGCGCACGGCCGCGAGCGCGCCCGAGGCGAGCGCCGGGGGCAGGGCGGTCGTGAAGATGAAGCCTGAGGCGAAGCTGCGCACGAAGTCGCAGAGCGCCGCCGAGCCCGCGATGTAGCCCCCCATCACGCCGAAGGCCTTGCCGAGCGTGCCCTCGATGAGGGTCAGGCGGTGCGAGAGCCCCTCGCGATCGGCGATGCCGCCCCCGCGCGGGCCGTAGAGGCCGACCGCATGGACCTCGTCGAGATAGGTCATGGCGCGGTAGCGATCGGCGACGTCGCAGATCTCGCGGATCGGGGCGATGTCGCCGTCCATCGAATAGACGCTCTCGAAGGCGACGATCTTGGGCCGGGCGGGGTCGATCGCCGCGAGCTTCGCCTCGAGATCGGCGACGTCGTTGTGGCGGAAGATCACCCGCTCGGCCTTCGAGTGCCGGATGCCCTCGATCATGGAGGCGTGGTTGCCGGCATCCGAGACGATCACCGCGTTCGGGAGCTTGGCGCCGAGCGTCGAGAGGCTCGCCCAGTTCGAGACGTAGCCCGAGGTGAAGAGGAGCGCCGCTTCCTTGCCGTGGAGCTCGGCGAGCGCCTCTTCGAGGAGTACGTGCGCATGCGCGGTGCCCGAGATGTTGCGCGTGCCGCCGGCGCCTGCGCCCGATCGGCCGAGCGTCTCCTGCATCGCGGCGACGACGTCCGGGTGCTGGCCCATGCCGAGATAATCGTTCGAGCACCAGACGGTCACCTCGCGCTCGAGGCCGTCCTTGCGCCAGACGGCTTTCGGGAAGCGGCCGAGGCGGCGCTCGAGATCGGCGAAGACGCGATAGCGTCCCTCCCGGTGCAGGCCGTCGAGTTCGGCGCGGAAGAAGGACTCGTAATCCATCATCGTCTCCACAGGCTGAAGGCGGCAGGCTTGGTCTCGACGGGCGCGGGCGCCGGATCGGGCTCGCGCCGCGGGACGGGGGTCTCCGCGGAGGTGTCGCGCGCGGCGAACCGCCAGAGCGCGATCGATTGGAAGGGCATGACCAGGAACCAATGCTCGAGGATCGCGAGCGCAAGCAGCGCGCCGACGAGCCCGTAGGCGGCCTGTTCGTGGGGCGTGGCCCCCGGCGCGAGCGCGGCCGAGGCGATCAGCGCGAGCGCGACCGTCGCCGCGCTCACCGAGACGGGGAAGAACGGGTTCATCGGCTTTCGCGTGAACCAGGACTTCAGATAAGCGAGGTGCGGCGGCAGGAATTCCTCGGCGTGGTTGGGCACGCCGAGATGGATGTTGATCTTCGCCGACAGCCGCATCACCCACAGGAGGCCGTAGGTCCAAGCGGCGATCTGGTTCGGCCCGCCCCAGGTGAGTACGAGGACGAGGGCGAAGCCGGCCAGGAGCGCAAGCTCGTGCCAGAGGATCGCCTCGATCGCGTGGCGGGTGCGGGCGAGCGGCGGCGTTCCCGGCGGCGAGGCCTCCTTGCGCGGGCCGGTGACGGCGCCCGTGAGGAAGGTGAGCTCGTTGAAGCCCCAGATCGCGAGCGCGCAGGTGAAGGCGCACAACGAGGCGGCGATTGTCGTCTCCCCCGCCGACCAGGCGAGCCCCAGAGCGGCCGCGCCCGAGAGCGCCGCCGCCGCCATCGTGCTGCGCCCGTGCGTCTCGCGCGGCAGCTGATCGAGGAACAGGATCAGCCCCGTGGCGAACCACCAGACGAACAGCGCGTAGAAGGCGCAGAGGAGGAGCGTCGTCATCGCGCCCGCGCCCTCACCAGGCCGGCTCGAGGCGCACCTGGGCGGGCGCCTCGTTGCTCTTGACGGGGATGAAATAGAGCCGCGCGAAGATCGCCGCCGCCTTCGCCGAGAGCCAGGTCTTCTTGAGCCTGCCCGCGATGCCGCCCTGCCGCGCGGCCTCCTCCATGCCCTTCGAGATCGCGCAGAGCCGATCGAGATTGGGGCGGAATGCCGGGTGGTCGATGTCGAGCACGCAGGGGAAGACCTGCTTCGACACTTCCGAGGTGATGCGGAAAACGCGGTAATCGTACTCGGTCGGGCTGATGCCGAGCGCCTTGTGGAAGGCGGGGCGGGCGTGGTCGCGGACATACATCGTGGCATAGACCGCGAGCAGGAAGAAGCGCACCCAATAGGCGTTGAGCCCCGAGACGAGATGCGGGTTCGCGCGCATCAGGAGCGCGAAGGCCTCGCCGTGGCGGAACTCGTCGTTGCACCACTTCTCGAACCATTTGAAGATCGGGTGGAAGCGCAGCTCCGGATTGCGCTCGAAGATGCGATAGATGGTGATGTAGCGCGCATAGCCGATCTTCTCGGACAGATAGGTCGCGTAGAAGATGAATTTCGGCTTGAAATAGGTGTATTTCTTCGCCTTCGTCAGGAAGCCGAGATCGACCGCGATGTCGAGATCCTTGAGGGTGTCGTTGATGAAGCCCGCGTGCCGGCCCTCGTCGCGGGCCATGAGCGCGAAGAGCTCGCGCACGTCGGCGTTCTTCATGTGCTTCTTGAGCTCGACGTAGAGCACGCAGCCCGAGAACTCGGCCGTGACGGAGGAGACGAGGAATTCCTTCAATTCCTCCTGCAGGTCTTCCGGCAGCGAGGAGAGGTCGAAATCGTCCCATTCGGCGGTGCGCTTGAAATGGCCCTTGTTCGGGTCGTCGCGCATCTCCTTGATGAGCGCGTCCCATTCCGCGCGCACGGGCGTCACGTCGAGCGCATCCATCGCCGCATGGTCCGTGGTGTAGAAGCGCGGCGAGAGGATCGTGCTCTCCTGGGCGCGGCGCGTCGAGTCGTTGACCTTGCGGGCGTCGATCCGCCGGTCTTCGCTCTTGCGGGTCTGGCCGACCCCACCTTCCATCGAGATCATGTCACTTCCCCTCGAAGCCGACTTCGTAGAGCTCGGTGAGCTCGAGATAGCCCTCGCCCTTGGCGAAGAGCCGATCGAAGAGCGACGCGCGCTGGATGGTCGCGCGCCTCTGGAAGACGCGGCGTTCGCCCCGCGGCACCATGGTCGGCGCGTCGTGGACGATCACCTCGTCGCCGGGGCCGATCTCGACATCGCCGAGGTCGACATGGGCGTGCAGGCTGTCGAAGGTGTTCTCGATCTCGACCGTGCAGGGCACTTCGATTTTCTTGCGGAAGATCATCGCGAGCCTCCCTCGCTCGACAGGATTTGAACGAAGGGCGCGGCATTGCTCGGCCCGAACGCGGACAAATCGATGGTGTTGTTGGTGGTCGGATCCTCGAGCGACATCAGCCCGCTCGGCCAGAGCACGAGGACGAAGGGCACTTCCGGCCCGATCTCGCGGCGCTTGCGCTCGCGCACGAGGCCGCGCAGCGCCCCGCGCACGAAGCCGTTGGTGCCCGGATCGAAGACCTGCAGAACCTCGCCTTCCGCGGGCCGAGCGCTCGCGCCCGTCCGCACCACGACGGCGCCGTCCGCCCGGTCCTCGAAGCGGATCGGGAGCGTGCGCACGGCGTCCGTCAGATCGCGCGGTCCGCGCTCCGTGTCCCGGATCACGGCCACGGTGGCGAGCACCGCGGCGATGATGCCGAAGACGAGGAGGAGAGCCGATCTCGGGAACGTGTCCCGTTTGGGAGCGGCCCTTTGGGCGGTGGCGGCGCCGAATTCCGCTTGCATGGGGGGAGATCCTTCGGGTCGCGGCGTCGATCAGGCGTGGGCGGGGGTCGGCGCGAGCGGGCGGGCGGCCTGCGGCGTGCGGGTCTCCTCGCGGGCGGGCGCCGGCTCGGGGACGGCCTGCGCGGTCACCTCGGTCGCCTGCGCGAGCCGAAGCTGCTCGGCGAAGAGCGCGGCGACGCGCTCGGCGTCCGGGATCGCGCGCAACATCGGCTCGACCCTGGTCATCCGCCAGGGACGCACGTGAGGCCACAGGAGGATGTAGGAGAGCCGGCGCTTCGAGCGCACCGCGAAGGGGATGTCCCCTCTGCCGTTCGCCCACAGCTTGAGCGCCGCCGATTCCACGAGCCCGTAGGGGATGTTCATGCTCATCGGCAGAGCGACGCCGAAGCTCATGATCACCCGCTTGTCGGTGAGCGTGTAATAGGTCGCCCGCGCCGCCGCCCACGCATAGAGGATCAGGAAGCCCATCACGCAGGCGCCGATCGTCAGGAGGAAGGAGGCGGAGGCGAGCGCGTCGAGCACGGTGCCGCCCGAGAGCGACACGTCGATGCCCCGCCACAGCGCGAGCGCTCCGAAATAGAGGCTCATCCCGCGCAGGTGCATGGCGCGGCGCGCGAGCGTGCGCCATGCGGGCTTGCCCTGCCAGAGGATGTGCTCGTCGGCCGGCAGGGGGGCGGGGAGGCCGCGCGGCGTGACCGGCAGGTCCTCCTTCTTGACGATCCTGGTCATATCAGAGGCTCCGCACGCTCGGGGGTGGCGTAGATCGTGCCGCCGCCGAAATAGCCCATGATCCGGTCCTCCTCGCGGGCCGTGATCTGGTTCGGATCGGCGATGGCGGGCACGTCGGAGAATTGCGAGGCGAGGATCGCGGCGACGTGCACCTCGCCGCGCCCCTGCCTGATGCGGCAGAAATTGATCGGCACGAGCACCATGCGGTGGCCCGTATCGGTCGCGACCTCGGTCTCGAGATAGCGCAGCATCGGCTCGGACCGGTCGATCCACAATTCGCGCACGTAACCCGCCTTGAGGCCGTCGCCGCCGAAGACGGGGAAGCCGATCGGCGAGATGTCGTCCTCGGGCACGAAGAAATCGGTCGCGACGCGCAGCGGCACGGTGCGCGGCTCGTTCTCGGCGGTGAGCTCGGGCACCTCCTCGCGCAGCGCGTAGGAGGCCGCGCCGATGCCGTCGATCATCGGATTGCCGGTCGGCACCAGCGGGGCGCCGGGCCAGGCTTCCATCGGGCGCGCCTTGAGCTCGCGCTCGTCGACGTGGCCGGGAGGCGCCTGGTAGGCGTGGCCGTTGCGCAGGAGGAAGGTCTTGGGCGCGGGCATCGCGGGGAAGCCCTGCACGAGGATGTGCTCCGAGCGCTCGGAGACGAGCGGGTAGCCCTCGCGCTTGTCCTCGCGGCGCAGGTAGAAGATCAACCCCGCGAAGAAGAACCAGAAGACGTACAGCGTCACCTGCGCGACGTCTATGTAACTCGTGATGGCGCCTGTCTCCATGACGACCTCCTGAGGATCAAGCTGGCATGTCGGCGAGACCGAAACGCTTCGGGGCCGCCGAATGACCGGCCGAGGCGGTCGCGACCAGAGGGCCGATCGCGACGAGAGTGACGAAGAGGAGAAGGATCTCCAGGTGGTAGACGAAGCTGTAGCCGGTCACCTGATGGGCGAGCGCCTCGCCGAAGGCGCCCGACACCGCGAGCGCGCCGACGATGTCGCGCAAGGCGCCGCCGAGCGCGATGCCGAGCCCCATCGCGGTCGCCTGAACCGCGCCCCAGGCGCCGAGCGCGAGCCCGCTGCCGGCGCGGTCGGCGAGCGCCATCGCGCCCGTCATCGTGCCGACCACGAACAGCCCGCCGCCGACCCCGATCAGGACGGCGCCGACGCGCAGCATGTTCGCGCTCCCGAAGGGCGCCGCGAGGACGACGCAGGAGAAGGCCGCGATGCCGAAGAGGACGCCGAGCGCGGCGAGCCGGTAGGGATTGCCGCCCCGCCCGAGCCGGCGCGCGGCGAAGGCGAAACCCGCGAGCGTGCCGCCGGCGAGGAGCGCGGTGAGCATCGTCGTCTGCGAGACGGTGAGCCCCAGCACCTTGCCGCCATAGGGCTCGAGCAGGATGTCCTGCATCGAGAAGCCCAGCGTGCCGATGAAGACGGCGACGAGCGTGCGGCGCACGCGCCCCATCCGCATGAAGGCTCCCCAGCTCTCGCGGAAGGCCGGGCGCGGCGCGTCGAGCCGCGTGCGGGCGGGATCGCGCGCCTCCTGCTTCCAGAGCGCGATCATGTTGAAGACCATGGTCGCGACCGCCGCGCCCTGGATCACCTGGATGAGCCGCAGGTGGCTATAGGGCTCGAGGAGGAGCGCATAGACGCTCGCCGCGCCGACCATGCCGACGAGCAGCATGACGTAGAGGAAGGCGACGACCCTCGGCCGCGCCTCCGGCGGCGCGAGATCGGTCGCGAGCGCGAGCCCGGCGGTCTGCGTCGTGTGCAGGCCCGCGCCGACGAGCAGGAAGGCGAGCGCCGCGCCGAGCTGGCCGACCCAGACCGGCCCCTCGCCCCCGCCCGAGAGCACGAGGAGCGCGAAGGGCATGATCGCGAGCCCGCCGAATTGCAGGAGCGAGCCGAACCAGATGTAGGGCACCCGCTTCCAGCCGAGCAGCGAGCGGTGGTGGTCCGAGCGGTGGCCGATCAGCGCGCGCGCGGGCGCGAACAAAACGGGCAGCGCGATCATCGCGGCGACGAGCCACGCCGGCACGTTCAATTCGAGGATCATCACCCGGTTGAGCGTGCCGGTGAGAAGCACGATGGCGAGCCCGACCGAGACCTGGAACAGGGACAGGCGCATGAGCCGCCCGAGCGGCAATTCGCGCGTGGCCGCATCGGCGAAGGGCAGGAAGCGCGTGCCGATCCGCATCCAGATTCCGGAGATGGCGGGTTTTCGCGTCATGCCGGGACGAGCTCCAGCGCTTGCGAGGTGTAGAAGCCGCGCTGCACGCGGCGCATCCGCGCGATCCGCCAGGCGCGCGCGTCGGCCTCCTCCGCGAGGAGGCGGGCGAGATGCGCCTCCGAGACGGGCTCGATCGCCGGCGAGCGGTCCGCGCGCGGGAAGAGCTTGCCCGTCGCGTGCATCAGGGAGAGGGCGGGCGTGCGCGGGGCGAAGGTCGCGATCACGGCGCGCTCGGTGCGGGCGGCGAAGCCCGCGAGCGCGGCCGCCATGTCGGGCGCGCGATAATGGATGAGCGAATCCATCGCGACGACGTAGTCGAAGCGCCCGAGCGCCTCGTCGGTCATGTCGCCGGCGCGGAACTCGATCGCCTCCGCCACGTCGGCCGGCGCGCGCTCGCGGGCGATGGCGACGAGGCTCTCGGCGACGTCGATGGCGACGACCTGCGCGCCCCGCCTGGCCGCCTCGACGGCGAGCGCGCCCGTGCCGCAGCCGGCGTCCAAGAGGCGCATGCCGCGCATCTCCCCGGGCAGCCAGGAGAGGAGCGTCGCGCGCATCTCCTCGCGGCCCGCGCGCACCGTCTCGCGGATGCGGCTCACGGGCGCGTCCGACGTCAGCCGCGCCCAGGCCTGCGCCGCGGTGCGGTCGAAATAATGCTGCAGCTGGTGGCGGCGGGTGACGAAGGTCTCGCTGCGCATCGGATCCCCCGTCGTCTCAATCGAAGCCGAGGAGATCGAAGATCTCCCGGTCCTTCAGGCTGTCGACGATCCGCGGCTCGGTGCCGTCGAGAAGCGTCTGCGCCAACCGAAGGTACTCGTTCTGCACGGCCACCACATCGGGTTCATCCCCCATCTCGAAGAGGGTGCGCTTGCCGAGCCGGGAGCGGCGGATCGCGTCGAGATCGGGCAGGCGGCCGAGGATGTTCAACCCCACCTTGTCCGTGAAACGCTCGATCTGGTCGGTCGCCGCCGAGCGGTTGGCGATCACGCCGCCGACGCGGACCTCGTAATTCTTCGACTTCGCCTTGATCGCCTGCACGATGCGGTTCATCGCGAAGATCGAGTCGAAATCGTTGGCGGTGACGATGATCGCGCGCTCGGCGTGCTGGAGCGGCGCCGCGAAGCCGCCGCAGACGACGTCGCCCAGAACGTCGAAGATGACGACGTCGGTGTCTTCGAGGAGGTGGTGCTCTTTCAGGAGCTTCACCGTCTGGCCGACCACGTAGCCGCCGCAGCCGGTGCCCGCGGGCGGCCCGCCCGCCTCGACGCACATGACGCCGTTCGTGCCCTCGAAGACGAAATCCTCGATGCGCAGCTCCTCCGAATGGAAATCGACGCTCTCGAGCACGTCGATCACGGTGGGGATGAGCTTCTTCGTGAGCGTGAAGGTCGAATCGTGCTTGGGGTCGCAGCCGATCTGCAGGACCCTCTTGCCGAGCTTCGAGAAGGCGACGGAGAGGTTCGAGGAGGTCGTCGACTTGCCGATCCCGCCTTTGCCGTAGACGGCGAAGACCTGGGCCTTGCCCATGTCGAGGCGCGGATCGAGGTGCACCTGCACGCTGCCGTCGCCGTCGTCGCGGCGGGCGGGAGCGCGCCGGGGGACGGGCGCACGGATGTCGAGAGCGGTCACGGGCTTGCTCCTTCGCTGATGCCTTCGAGCCGGTCCTCGAGCGCTTCGCCGGCCGCGCGAAGGGCGGCGAGCGTCGCCGCGTCCGGGGTCCAGTAGCGGCGCTCGTGCGCCTCGATCAGGCGGTTGGCGACCTTGGCGGAGGCCTTCGGGTTGAGGGTGGCGAGACGGTCGCGCATCTGCGAATCGAGCACGAATGTCTCGGTCAGGCGCTGATAGACCCAGTCCTGGACCTGGCCTGTGGTGGCAGACCACCCCAGGGTCGCGGTGACGGAGGCCTCGATCTGCCGCACGCCCTCGTAGCCGTGCCGCAACAGGCCCTCGTACCATTTCGGATTGAGCATGCGGGTGCGCGCCTCGAGCGCGACCTGATCGTCGAGCGTGCGCACCACGTTCCCGCCGCGGGTCTGGTCGCCGATATAGACCGGCACGCAGGCCTTGCTTCCCTCGGGCGTGGTGCCGGCCTCGCGGCGGGCGCGGGCGATGGCGCGGGAGACGCCGCCGAGGCTGTCGAAATATTGATCGACGGTGGTGACGCCGAGCTCGACCGATTCGAGATTCTGGTAGGCGAGATCGGCGCCCGCGAGGCAGCTCTCGAGGAGGAGCGGCTGCTTCTCCACGCGGCCCGAGCGGCCGTAGGCGAAGCATTTGCGCCGCGAGAAGGCCTCGCCGAGCTCATCCTCGTCGTCGAAGGCGGAGGAATCGACGAGCTGGTTGACGTTGGCGCCGTAAGCGCCGTCGGCGTTCGAGAAGATGCGCAGCGCCGCCGTCTCCATGTCGCAGCCATGCTTCGCCTGATAGGCGAGCGCGTGCTTGCGGATGAAATTGTCGTCGAGGCTCTCGTCCTCGGCGGTCGCGGCGAGGAAGGCGGCTTCCGCGAGCATGCGCGTCTGCAAAGGCATCAGATCGCGGAAGATGCCTGAGAGCGTCGCCACGACGTCGATGCGCGGGCGCTTGAGGCAGGCGATCGGCCGAAGCGCCGCGCCGCACAAGCGGCCATAGCTGTCGAAGCGCGGCGCGGCGCCCATCAGAGCGAGCGCCTGGCCGATCGGCGCGCCCTCGCTCTTGAGGTTGTCGGTGCCCCACAGCACGATCGCGACCGTCTCCGGCCACGGATTGCCGCCGGCGCGGTGGAGGCGCAGGAGTTCGTCCGCCTGGGCCTTGCCGTCCTTGAGCGCGAAGCGGCTCGGAATGCGGAAGGGGTCGAAGCCGTGGATGTTGCGGCCCGTCGGCAGGATCTCGGGTGTGCGGAGGAGATCGCCGCCCGGCACGGGGCGGACATAGCCGGCGTCGAGCGCGTGGACGAGCGCGGGCAATTCGGCATCGTGCGACAGCGTCCGGTTCACCTCCCCGAGCCGGCGCAGGATCTCGAGCCGCTCGGGCGTCACCTCGCCCTTGACCGCCTCGCCCGCCTCGTATGCGGCGGCGGGGGTGGCACCATCGGCGAGCGCGCGGGCGGTGCGAGGGTCGAGCGCGACGCCGTGGCTCGCATCCGCGATCGCCATCAGGAGATCGGCGCGCTCCTCGACGCTCGGCGCCCGGCCGACGACGTGGAGCCCGTGCGGGATCAGCGTGGTCTCGAGTTCGAGCACGCGCTCCCAGAGATTGTCGACGTCCGCATCGTCGCCCGCGCGCATCAGGTCGAGACCGGTCGCGAGCGCCCGCGCGCTCGCGGCCAGTTCCTCGCGCTCGCGCGCCTCCTCGGGCGGCAGCGAGCGGTAGCGATCGATCGTCGCCTTGAGGTCGACGAGGCCGCGATAGAGGCCGGCCGTCGCGACGGGCGGGGTGAGATACGAGATCAGCGTCGCCGCCGAGCGGCGCTTGGCGATCATGCCCTCGGAGGGATTGTTCGCCGCGTAGAGATAGAAATTCGGCAGATCGGCGATCAGCCGGTCCGGCCAGCAGGCGCCCGAGAGGCCGTTCTGCTTGCCGGGCATGAATTCGAGCGCGCCGTGGGTGCCCAGATGCAGGACGGCGCTCGCGCCGAAATCCTCGCGCAGGAAGCGGTAATAGGCGCAGAAGGCGTGGGTCGGCGCGAAACCCTTCTCGAAGAGGAGCCGCATCGGGTCCCCCTCGTAGCCGAAGGCGGGCTGGATGCCGACGAAGACGTTGCCGAATTGCGCGCCGAGCACGAGGATCGCCGAGCCGTCCGTCTGCTGGCGCCCGGGGGCGGGGCCCCATTGGGCCTCGATCTCGGCGAGATGCGTCTCGCGCCGCACGTGGTCGTCGGCGGAGATCCGCGAGGCGACGTTCGCGTCCGTGCCGAAGCGCGCGGCGTTCCCCTCGAGGATCGCGCGACGCAGGTCGTCGACGCTCTCCGGAACGGTGACGAAATAGCCCTCCGCCGAAAGCCGGCGCATCGTGTTGTGGAGGCTCTCGAACACGCCGAGATAGGCGGCCGTGCCGGTGGCGCCGCCGTTCGGCGGGAAGTTGAAGAGCGTGATCGCGATCTTCCGCTCCGCGCGCGGCGTGCGGCGCAGGCGCACGAGCTTCGCGACGCGGTCGGCGAGCATGGCCACGCGCTCGGGCTCCGGGCGCATCGCGGCGATGCCGGTCGTCGCGTCTTCGCCGTCGCGACCGGCGAACAGGATCGGGCCCGTCGCGCCGTCGAGCTCCGGCATCGCGACCGTCATCGTCGCCTCGACCGGCAGGAGCCCGCGGTCGGAGCCGCGCCAGGTGGAGAGCGTCTGGAATTCGCTCGCCTGCGCGGCGAGATAGGGCACGTCGAGCCGCGCGAGGATCTCCTCGGCCGCGCGCGCATCGTTGTAGGCGGGGCCGCCCACGAGCGAGAAGCCGGTCAGCGAGACGATCGCGTCGACCCGGGCGCGCCCGGCCGCATCGAGGTGGAAACGCTCGATCGCCGGGCGCGCGTCCAGGCCCGCCGCGAAAGCCGGTACGACGTTCAGCCCGCGCGCTTCGAGCGCGCGGATCACTGCGTCGTAATGAGCGGTGTCCTCCGCCACGACGTAGGAGCGCAGCACCACGAGGCCCACGGTGCCGGCGTCGCCCCGGCGCGGCAGCGCGTCGGCCTTCTCGTCGATGCGCTTCGGCAAGTCCGGATGGTAGATGCCGACATCGGCCGTCTCCACCGGCGGGCCGACGCGCAGCGAGCCGCGCAGCACGCGCCGCGGCCCGTCGGCGTAGCGATCGACCACGAGCCGCACGAGATTGGCGACGTTCTCCTCCGAGCCCGCGAGCCAATATTGCAGGCTCATCAGATAGGCGCGCAGGTCCTGGGCGGTGCCGGGGATGAAGCGCAGGATCTGGGGGATGCGGCGCAGCATCTTCAATTGCCGCGCGCCCGAATCGCCCGAGGGGATCTTGTCCTTCGGCGCGGGCTTGAGCTTCTTGAGGAGCGCCATCGGCCCCGACGCGGGCTGGCTCATGTCGAGCTTGCCCATGCGCGTGAGCTTCGTGACCTCGCCCGCCGACATCACGCCGACGAGGGCGTCGCACGCCTCGCGTCGCGCTTCGATCGCGGGCAGCACCGCGCGGATGTGGTCCTCGAGAAACATCATGGTGACGAGGAGGATGTCGGCGCGCGCGATGTCGGCATTGGCGCGGGACACGGCCGCCGGGTCGCCGTCGAAATCGGTGGCGCAATGGCAGGAGAGGACGAGGCCCGGCATCTCGCGCGCGAGGGTCCGGCGCGCCCGCGCGACCGGCCCGGCGAGATGGTTGTCGAGGGTGACGATCACGAAGCGGAGGGCGGGGGCCTCTCGGGCCTCCGTCACGCCGGTCGCGACGCCCGCCTCAGCGGCTGAAATGAGCCTTCGCATCGTAGATCGTCTCGAGGCTGATGACGGACAGCCCGCGCTCGCGCGCGAAACTCTCCGTGTTGCGTCGTGCCTTGCCGCGCACGAAGAACGGGATCTTGCCGAGCTCCTTTTCGGCATCCGGCGCCCAGACGGGGGCGACCGGGCCGGCGGGAGCGGGCTCGAGAGTGGCGAGGGTGGGGGAGGGGGCGGGTTCGGGCGCGGGCGCCGCACGCTCCATCGTCTCGACGAGGTGCGGCTGCGCATGGCCGCCGCCGTGGCCGAGATGCGAGGGCGGGGCGGCGTCGTTGAACTCGAAATCCTCGCGGAACATCGTGAGGAGATGCTCCTCGAGGCCCATCACGAGGGGGTGGACGAAGGTGTCGAACAGGACGTTGGCGCCCTCGAAGCCCATCTGCGGGGCGTAGCGGGCGGGGAAATCCTGCACGTGCACGGGGGCGGAGATCACCGCGCAGCCGATGCCCAGCCGCTTGGCGATGTGGCGCTCCATCTGCGTGCCCAGCACGAGCTCGGGCGCGGCGGCGCGGATCGCGTCCTCCACCTCGAGATAATCGTCGGTGATCAAGGGCTCGACGCCGTAGCGGGCGGCGGCCTCGCGGACCTCGCGGGCGAGCTCGCGGGCATAGGTGCCGAGCCCGACGACCTCGAAGCCGAGCTCCTCGGCGGCGACGCGCGCGGCGGCGATGGCGTGGGTCGCGTCGCCGAAGACGAAGACGCGCTTGCCCGTGAGGTAATTCGAATCGACCGAGCGCGACCACCAGGGCAGCCGCGAGCCGTGCTCGGCATCCGCGAGCGCCCGCGCGGGGTCGATCCCGGCGAGGCTCGCGACCTCGGCGACGAAGTCGCGCGTGGCGTTCACGCCGATCGGGATCGTGCGCGTATAGGGCTGGCGCAGAATGCGTTCGAGATGGCGCGCGGCGGGGCCGGCGATCTCGGGATAGAGGACGACGTTGAAATCCGCGTCACCCAAGCGCGCGATGTCGCGGGCGCGGGCGGTGAGCGGCGCGACCACGTTCACCGCGATGCCGATTCGCGCGAGAAGGCGGGTGATCTCCTCGACGTCGTCGCGATGGCGGAAGCCGAGCGCGGTGGCGCCGAGGAGATTGCACGAGACCCTCGCATCGGGGGCACGCGGGGTCTGCGTCGCTTCCTCGCGCGGCCGGACGAGCGCCCGGACGAGCGCGAGGAAGGTCTCGGCCGCGCCCCAATTCTCCTTGCGCTGATAGGAGGGCAATTCGAGGGGCACGACGGGGCAGGGCAGAGCGAGCGCGCGGGCGAGGCCGCCCGGATCGTCCTGGAGGAGTTCGGCCGTGCAGGAGGCGCCGACCAGCATCAGTTCGGGATCGAAGCGCTCGTAGGCGTCGCGCGCGGCATGCTTGAAGATTTCGGCGGTGTCGGCGCCGAGATCCCGGGCCTGGAAGGTGGTGTAGGTGACGGGCGGGCGCTTGCCGCGCCGCTCGATCATCGTGAAGAGGAGATCGGCATAGGTGTCGCCCTGCGGCGCGTGCAGGACGTAGTGCACGCCCTCCATCGCGGTGGCGACCCGCATGGCCCCGACATGGGGCGGCGCCTCGTAGGTCCAGACGGTGAGCTTCATCGCCTCAAACCTTCAAGCGGTCGCGGCGAACGAGCGGGCGGGCGAAGAGACCGGAGAGGTCCGCCGCCTGGTCGTAGCCGTGGATGGGGGTGAAGACGAGCTCGATCGACCATTTGGTTGTCAGCCCCTCCGCCTCGAGCGGATTGGCGAGACCGAGCCCGCAGACGGTGATGTCGGGTCGCGCCGCGCGCACGCGATCGAGCTGCGCGTCGACGTTCTGGCCCTCGACGATCGCGCAATCGTCCGGCAGGAGCGCGAGCTCGTCCGCGAGATGATGCCGATGGAGATAGGGCGTGCCGATCTCGCCGAGCCGCATGCCGAGCTCGCGCGAGAGGAAGCGCGCGATCGGCACTTCGAGCTGCGAATCGGGGAGGAAGAAGATCGACTTGCCCTCGAGCTTCGCCCGATCGCGGGCGAGGGACGCGCGGGCGCGCGCCGCCATCGGCCCGGTGACGTCCTCGAACAGCGCGGGGTCGATGCCGAATTCGCTCGCCGCCGCCTGGAGCCAGGCGGTCGTGCCCTCGACGCCGAGCGGGAAGGGGGCGTCGAGCCGCACCGCGCCGCGATCCTCGAGCGCACGCGCGGTGTCGGCGAGGAAGGGCTGAGCGAGCAGCAGGCGCGTGCCGGGCCCGATCGCCGGGAGGTACCCGGCCTTGCGCGGGGGCAGGAAGCGCGCGGGGATGCCGAGCCGCTCGAAGATGCGGGCGAACTGGTCCTCGACCACGTCCGCGAGCGCGCCCACCACCAGGAGCGAACGCTCTTGCGCCGGCGCTTGCGGCATCGCGGGAACGAGGGCCGCGAGGCAGGCGTCCTCGCCCTGGGTGAAGGTCGTCTCGATGCCCGATCCCGAATAGGCGAGCACCCGCACGTCGGGCATGAACCGCCCCGAGAGCCGCGCGGCGGCCCGCGCGAGATCGAGCTTGATCACCTCGGAAGGGCAGGAGCCGACGAGGAACAGGAGCCTGATGTCGGGGCGGCGCGCGAGGAGCCGCTCGACGCACGAATCGAGCTCCTCGTTGGCGTCGGCGATGCCGGCGAGGTCGCGATCGTCGATCACGGCGGTCGCGAATCGCGGCTCGGCGAAGATCATTACGCCCGCCGCCGATTGCATGAGATGGGCGCAGGTGCGCGAGCCGACGATCAGAAAGAAGGCGTCCTGGATCTTGCGGTGCAGCCAGATGATCCCGGTGAGCCCGCAGAACACCTCGCGCTGGCCGCGCTCGGCGCGCACGCTCGGGCCGGTGCGCGGGGCGCCGTCCGGCCTGTCGCAGCCGGCGCCGGAGAGATGGTCGACGACGACGTGCCGGTTCATGACGCGGCTCCCTCGACGACGACGGGCCCGGCGGCGGCGGGCGCGGCGCGGCCGCGCATCGCCTGTTCCTGCAGCCGCCCGGCGCGCAGCTTGAGGACGAATTGGACGGCGTTGACGACGTAGGCCGCGTAGGCGGCGAGCGCGACGACCATTTCGCCGGCGCTCGACAGGATCCCCGTGAAGAGCGCGACGAGGTAGAAGCTGTGCAGCGCGATCACGCCGAAAGAGACCACGTCCTCCCAGAAGAAGGGCTTCGCGAACAGGTAGACGCCGAAGACCTCCTTCTCCCAGATCGCGCCCGTGACCATGATCGTGTAGAGCGTCAGCGTCTTGACGACGATCGAGGCCGTGGCGAGCGCATATCCCTCGCCGGTCGCGAGATAGCGCGCGATGAGCGCGATCGAGACGAGGCACACGAGGAACTGGACCGGCGCGAGCACGCCCTGGACGAGCGTCCACGGCGAGGCGTCGCGCCGCGTGCGCTCCTCCGGAGTGTAGAGGCCGTGCCGGTCGTCGCCGGTCTCGCGCCGCATGTCCGCACCTCCCTGAACTCGGCGAACGAATGGCGGACAGGCTACTAGCGCCCGGAAAAGTGTCAACCAAAATTGACGTCAACCCAGGTTCACAATATTCCCGATTGGGTGAAGTGCGTAGCTGCCGGGCCCTTGGCCGAATGGTCCGCAGCGCCTATGATGACGTTCTGTACCGCCAAGCACTCGGACGACGAAAAGCAACAAGATCAACGATTTTTTCGAGCTGGGCAAAGCGTCGGACGCCGTTGCGGAGACCACAGGGAGGGTGTCCATGGCCAGCTTTCGAGGAGGCGCCGCGCCGTCGCACGTCGAGACGGACGAGGCCGTCGACGCCACGGACGCGCAGGATCGGTTCGCCTCGCTCGACCGGGAGCAGGCGCTCTCGCGAACGATCGAGGCCGAGATCATCCCGCGCCTGATGCTCGCTCACCAGGCGCCGCGCTGCGACGCGCCTGCGGGCCGCGCGGAGCTTCGCCCGACGCAGGCCGAAGTGGCGGAATTCGCGAGCCTGCTCATCGCCCACGACATCGATGTGGCGTCTCGGTTCGTCGACGTGATGCGCGAGCGCGGACTGACGCTCGAGAACGTGCTCCTGCACCTGTTCACCCCCGTCGCCGCCATTCTCGACCAGATGTGGCGCGACGATAGCTGCGATTTCTGCGACATCACGATCGCCTTCTCCCGCCTCCAGCAGATCCTGCGCGAGATCAGCGCCCCCTTCGAGGCGGAGGGCGAGCCCACGCCCGGCGAGAAGCGCGCGCTCATCGCGGCCGCCCCCGGCGAGCGGCACACCTTCGGAATCTACGTGGTCGAGGAATTCCTGCGGCGCGCCGGATGGGACGTGGTCTGCCTGCCGGAGGCGAGCGCGAGCCGTCTCGTGAGGCTCGTTCGGCGCGAATGGTTCGACGTCGTCGGCTTTTCGCTGAGTTGCGAGGGCTTGCTCGCCGGGCTCGGCTCGGCTATCGACGAAATTCGACGCGGATCGCGGAACAATCGCATCGGCGTCATCGTAGGGGGAAATTACTTCAACGAGCGTCCGGAAAGCGCCGGCAAGGTCGGAGCAGATCTCGTTGCGTTCGACGGTTTGGATGCCGTAAGGAAAGCGCAGCGTTGGGTAGGAGGCGCCGCGCTGTCTTCGTGAGGGCCTGTCTTGGAACGAGGAAGTCGGCGCTCGATGGATACCCCCACACCTCCTGATGCCCTGCAGCGGTTCCGGGCTCCCGAGCGTTCGATCGGGGACGTGGACGCGGCGAGCGCTGCGCGCATGATCGCGGCGACGAACGATCTCGCGGTCGTGCTCGACGAAGCCGGCCTCGTCGAGGACGTCGCCGTCGGCTCCCGCGATCTCGCCCGCGAGGATTGCGCGCGCTGGATCGGCCGCCCCTTCGTCGAGACGGTCACCGTCGAGAGCCGCGAGAAGATCGAGGCGCTCCTGCGCAATGCGGGCTCCGACAAGGATCAGCACTGGCGGCAGGTGAACCACCCCTCGCCGGGCGGCCCCGACCTGCCGATCCTCTACGCCGCCGTGCCGGTGGGCGCGAGCGGCCGCATCCTCGCGGTCGGCCGCGATCTGCGCGGCATGGCCGCCATGCAGCGCAAGCTCGTCGACGCGCAGGCCGCGATGGAGCGCGAATATGCGCGGCTTCGCAATGCGGAGACGCGGTATCGGCTGCTCTTCCAGATCGCGAGCGAGGCGGTGCTCGTCGTCGATGCCGGGACGCGCCGCGTCTCGGAGGCGAACCCCGCCTCGGCCGAGCTCGTCGGCGGCGGGCGCCCGGTCAGCGGCCGTCCCCTCGCGCAGCTCTTCGCGCCCGAATCGGCCGCCGGCCTCGACGAGATGCTCGCCTCCGCCCGCTCCGGCGCGCGCACCGAGGAGCATCGCCTCCACCTCGCCGATGCGCGCCCCGTGAACGTCACCGCCTCGCTCTTCCGTCAGGATCGCGTGTCGCATTTCCTCCTGCGCCTCGAGCAGCCGGGCGCCGCCCGCGCGCCCGCCTCCCCGGCGAGCAAGCGGGTGATTCGCGTCGTCGAGCAGATGCCGGACGCCTTCGTCGTCACCGATACCGACCGCCGCATCCTGACCGCGAACACCGCCTTCCTCGACCTCGTCCAGCTCGCCACCGAGGAGCAGGTCCGCGGCGAGCCGCTCGACCGCTGGCTCGGCCGTTCGAGCGTCGATTGCAACGTGCTCGTGGCGAGCGTGCGCGAGAACGGCGCGGTCCAGCGCTTCGGCACGCTGGTGCAGGGCGAATACGGCCTCACGGAGGACGTCGAGGTCTCCGCGGTGATCGCGCCGGACGGGGACGATCAGGTCTACGGTTTTTCGATCCGCTCCATCGGGCCGCGCCAGCTGCCGGCCGGCACGGGCATGCCGGAACTGCCGCACTCGATGGCGCAGATGCGCGATCTCGTCGGCCGCGTGTCGCTGAAAGAGCTCGTGCGCGAGACGACGGACGTGATCGAGAAGCTGTGCATCGAGGCCGCGCTCGATCTCACCGGCGACAACCGCGCCTCCGCCGCCGAGATGCTCGGCCTCTCCCGCCAGAGCTTCTACGCGAAGCTGCGCCGCTACGGCCTCGGCGGCCTCGACGACGAGGACGAGGGCTGAGACCTCCGTTACTCCACGAGACGGCGTCGCCCCGGGTCGCAGCCGACCCGGGGCGCGTCCGCGCTCGTTTGCGGGATCGCGGCTGGCGAGGCGGTCCGGGTTCGCCCTGACATGTCGATGTGTCAATTTCGGTTGACGGTTTCTCCGCCCCGGCGATAGCATCCGGGCATGACGACACCCGCACCCTCCGCCGTCGCAGAGCTCTTGAAGCCGATCACCTGGTTCGCGCCGATGTGGGCGTTCGCCTGCGGCGTGGTCTCCTCCGGGGTGGCGCTCGAGACGCGCTGGCTCGTGATCCTCGCCGGGATCGTGCTCGCCGGCCCGCTCGTCTGCGCGGCGAGCCAGGCGGTGAACGATTGGTACGACCGCCACGTCGACGCCATCAACGAGCCGAACCGGCCGATCCCGTCGGGCCGCATCCCGGGCCGATGGGGTCTCTACATCGCGATCTTCTGGAGCGCCCTGTCCTTCGCCGTCGCCTTCCTGCTCGGTCCGGTGGTGCTGCTTGCGGGCGTGATCGGGCTCGCGCTGGCCTGGGCCTATTCGGCGCCGCCGATCCGGCTCAAGCAGAACGGCTGGTGGGGGAACGGCGCCGTCGCGCTCTCCTACGAGGGGCTGCCCTGGTTCACGGGCGCGGCCATCATGGCCGCCGCCTTCCCCGATTGGCGCATCGTGATCGTGGCGCTCCTCTATTCGCTCGGCGCGCACGGCATCATGACGCTCAACGATTTCAAGTCGGTCGAGGGCGATCGGCGGGAGGGCGTCGATTCGCTCCCCGTGCTCCTCGGGGTCGATCGCGCGGCGCGCCTCGCCTGCTACGTGATGGCCGCGCCGCAGATCCTGGTGATCGCGCTGCTCTTCGCCTGGGGCGCGCCCTGGCACGGGCTCGCCGTGGTCGGGCTCCTCGCAGCCCAGCTCGGGCTGATGCGCCGGCTCGTCGCGAGCCCGCGCGAGCGCGCCGCCTGGTACAACGCCACCGGCACGACCCTCTACGTCGCCGGCATGCTCGTCACCGCTTTCGCCCTTCGCGGCCTCTAGGGAGTGGGCGACATGTCCGCGCTGCAAGCCCCCGCCCACCTCTCCTGGCCGAGCATCGTGCGGCTCGGCCTCGTCCAGTCATCGCTCGGCGCGATCGTGGTGATCACGACCTCGACGCTCAACCGCGTCATGGTGGTCGAACTCGCGCTCGCGGCGACGCTGCCGGGGCTGCTGGTGGGCCTCCATTACGCCGTCCAGCTGCTGCGTCCGCGCTTCGGGCACGGGTCCGACGTCGGCGGGCGGCGCACGCCCTGGATCGTCGGCGGCATGGCGGTGCTAGCCTCCGGCGCCGTCCTCGCCGCGCTCGCGACGGCGCTCGCCGCGACGAATCTCGTCGCCGGCATCGCGCTCAACGTGCTCGCCTTCCTGATCATCGGCATCGGCGTCGGCGCGTCGGGCACCTCGCTCCTCGCCTTCCTCGCCGAGCGCGTCGCGCCCGCCCGTCAGGCGGCGGCGGCGGCGATCGTGTGGACGATGATGATCGCGGGCTTCATCGTTACCGCGGTGAGCGCCGGCCATTTCCTCGATCCCTTCTCGATGGGGCGCCTCGTCGCGGTGACGGCTTGCGTCGCCGCCACCGCCTTCCTCGTCACGAGCCTCGCCATCGCGGGGCTCGAGGGGCCGGGGCGGCGCGCGTTCCAGGCGCCCGGCGAGAGCGAGCCGAAAGTGCCCTTCGCCCGAGCCTTCGCGGAGGTCTGGGCCGAGACGACGGCGCGGCGCTTCACGATCTTCGTATTCGTCTCGATGCTCGCCTATTCGGCGCAGGATCTCATCCTCGAGCCCTTCGCGGGCCTCGTCTTCGCGATGACGCCGGGCGAGACGACGAAGCTCGCCGGCACGCAGAATGCGGGCGTCCTCGTCGGCATGATCCTCAC
This sequence comes from Salinarimonas sp., assembly GCF_046292825.1. Lineage (GTDB taxonomy): Bacteria > Pseudomonadota > Alphaproteobacteria > Rhizobiales > Beijerinckiaceae > Salinarimonas. The sequence continues at coordinate 30,591 of NZ_JBKBQG010000045.1, forward strand.
GGGCGTCCTCGGCGGCGCCTTCGGCCGCGGCGGGCGCTCGCGCCTGCAGCTCTGGGCGGTGGGCGGCTGCATCCTCTCGGCGGCGGCGCTCGTCGGGCTCGCCTTCGGCGGCGTCGTCGGCGAGGTCTGGCCGCTTCACGCGAACGTCGCGGTGCTCGGGCTCGGCAACGGGATCTTCGCGGTCGCCGCAATCGGCTCGATGATGCGGCTCGCGCGCGAGGGCACGCAGAATCGCGAGGGCACCCGCATCGGCCTGTGGGGCGCGGCGCAGGGCATCGCCTTCGGGCTCGGCGGGCTCGTCGGCACGATCGCCGTCGATCTCGGCCGCATGGCGCTCGAGAGCCCCGCTCACGCCTACGGTGCCGTGTTCGCGGCCGAGGCCGTCCTGTTCGTCGTCTCGGCGGTGCTCGCCGCCCGGGTGATCGCGTCGGGCGCGGCGCGCCCTGTCGCGCCCGCCGAGCGCCGGGTTGCGACGCCCGCGCTCCCGCGGCTTTCCGACACGCCATCCATGCCGCCGGGCTCGCGCCCGCGCGCGCTCTGACCGAGGGGAGGACGATGCCATGACCGATCCGCAGGCGACGAGCGAGACCGAGGCGGCGCCGGGCGACGGCCTCGCGCCGATCCTCGCGGGCATGCCGGAGGAGGAGATCTACGACGCGGTCGTCGTCGGCGGCGGGCCCGCCGGGGCGACCGCGGCGGCGGATCTCGCGCGGGCGGGCCGCTCGGTCCTGCTGCTCGACCGCGCGGGGCGCATCAAGCCCTGCGGCGGCGCGATCCCGCCGCGGCTCATCCGCGATTTCGCGATCCCGCCGGGCCTGCTCTGCGCGCAGATCGAAGGCGCGATGATGGTCGCGCCGTCGGACAAGCGCGTCGACATGCCGATCGAGGGTGGTTTTGTCGGCATGGTCGACCGCGAGATCTTCGACGAATGGCTGCGCTCGCGCGCGGCCGCGCTCGGCGCAGAGCGGCACGACGGCACCTTCGAGCGGCTGACGCGGGACGCGGACGGGACGGCACGGGTCCATTGGCGGCGCTCGCACGCGGCGGGCGGCGGGGACGTCTCGGTGCGGGCGCGCGCGGTCGTCGGCGCGGACGGCGCCAATTCGGCGGTCGCGCGCGAGGCGGTGCCGCAGCGCGGCAAGGTCCCCTTCGTCTTCGCCTATCACGAGATCGTCGAGGCGCCGGAAGAGGGCACCGCCGATTACGGGCACACGCGCTGCGACGTCTATTATCAGGGCAAGCTCTCGCCCGATTTCTACGCCTGGGTGTTCCCCCACGGCAGGACGGCCTCGATCGGCGTCGGCTCCATGCACAAGGGGTTCGGCCTCAAGGAGGCGGTCGCCCGGCTGCGGGCGGATGCGCGGCTCGACGGCGTGCGCACGATCCGCCGCGAGGGCGCGCCGATCCCGCTCCACCCCGCCAAGCGCTGGGACAACGGACGCGACGTCATCCTCGCCGGCGACAGCGCGGGCGTCGTCGCGCCGGCCTCGGGGGAGGGGATTTACTACGCCATGGTGGGCGGGCGGCTCGCGGCGGAGGCGGTCGACGCCTTCCTGAAGACGGGCGACGCACGGGCGCTGAAGGGCGCGCGGCGCGCCTTCATGAAGGCGCATGGCCGCGTGTTCTTCATCCTCGGGATCATGCAGCGCTTCTGGTACGGGAGCGACAAACGCCGCGAGCGCTTCGTCTCGATCTGCCGGGACAAGGACGTCCAGCGCCTCACCTGGCAGGCCTACATGAACAAGGAGCTCGTCCGCTCCGACCCGATCGCGCATATCCGGATCTTCTTCAAGGACCTGGCGCATCTCTTCGGGCTCGTGCGGCCGTGAGCGCGCTCGTCGTCTCGGGCGCCGTGTTCGACCTCGTCATCGCGGTGCTCATCCTCGAGGGGCTCGTGCTCGTGGTCGGCGCGCTCGCGGGACGGACCTGGCTGCGGGACATGGGCGGCTTCGTGCTGGCGGGGCTCGGCCTCGCGGTCGCGGCGCGGGCGGCTCTCGTCGAGGCGCAATGGGGCATCGTCGCGGCAGGCCTCGTCGTCGCCTTCGCGGCGCATGTCTACGATCTCGCGCGACGGGTGCGGAGATCTCGTCCCGTGCCGTGACGAGCGGCACAGATGTCTGCGGCGCTGCGGGCGAACGATCGCGCTCGGGCGCGGGTCGTCCCTCGTTCTCGGCTATCGGTGCCCCCATCAAGACTTCGCCCGGTCGGAGGTGTATTTCGCATGGGCGGGTGTCCTGCCGCGAAGACATGCGTTTGATTACCGAGTGGGGCGTTAATGTCTTGCCGAATCCTCGTGAGGGTCTATACTGACCATGCCGCTTTCTCCCCCTGCGGCAGCGAACCACGAGAGGCGCCGCCATGCCCCGCCGTCCGGACACCCCCCTCCTCGACACGATCGACGCCCCCTCCCGCCTGCGCGATTTGTCGGATCGAGAATTGCGCCAGGTGGCGGACGAGTTGCGGGCGGAGACGATCGATGCGGTCTCGGTGACGGGCGGGCATCTGGGGGCGGGGCTCGGGGTGATCGAGCTGACGGTGGCGCTGCATGCGGTGTTCGACACCCCGCGCGACCGGCTGATCTGGGACGTCGGCCACCAGGCCTATCCGCACAAGATCCTGACGGGGCGCCGCGACCGCATCCGCACATTGCGCCAGGGCGGCGGTCTGTCGGGCTTCACGAAGCGCGCGGAGAGCGAATACGACCCCTTCGGCGCGGCCCATTCCTCCACCTCGATCTCGGCCGGTCTCGGCATGGCGGTCGCGCGCGATCTCGACGGGGGGAAGAACAACGTCGTCGCGGTGATCGGCGACGGGGCGATGTCGGCGGGCATGGCCTACGAGGCGATGAACAATGCCGGCGCGATGCATTCGCGCCTGATCGTGGTGCTCAACGACAACGACATGTCGATCGCGCCCCCCGTGGGCGCGATGTCGGCCTATCTCGCCCGCCTCGTCTCGGGCAAGACCTACCGCTCCTTGCGCGAGACGGCGAAGCAGCTGACGAAGCGCCTGCCGAAGAGCCTCTCGGAGAAGGCCGCCCGCGCCGAGGAATACGCCCGCGCCTTCTGGACGGGCGGGACCATGTTCGAGGAGCTCGGCTTCTATTACGTCGGCCCGATCGACGGCCACAATCTCGACCACCTGTTGCCGGTGTTGCGGAACGTCCGCGACACGGAAGGCGGGCCGATCCTCGTCCACGTGATCACCCAGAAGGGCAAGGGCTACGCGCCGGCCGAGGCCTCCTCGGACAAGTATCACGGCGTCGTCACCTTCGACGTGGTGACGGGCGCGCAGGCCAAGCCCAAGGCCAACGCGCCGGCCTATACGAAGGTGTTCGGGCAATCCCTCATAGCAGAAGCCGAGCGCGACGAGAAGATCGTGGCG
>NZ_JBKBQG010000046.1:0-31282 GCF_046292825.1 Salinarimonas sp.
GGGAGGGGAGCCGAATCCCTCCCCGTAGGGGTGGGTGGCCTCGGAGCCGAAGGCGAACGAGGTCGGGTGGGGCCCGACGTTCGAAGCACACTCTCCCCCCGTGCCCCACCCGGCCTGTCTCGCTGACGCTCGCCAGTCCACCCTCCCCTACGGGGAGGGAGGGAGGGGAGCGCTTTCTTAGACCTCCACCACCAGCACGTGGCAGGCGGGCTTCTTTCCCCACGCGGCCTGGACGACGGACCGCACCGAGCGGCCGACGACCGTCTCGACGAAATCGCTGTCGCGGCGCTTCTGGCGGGAGAGCCCGTCGAGGGTGCGGGCGACGGTGTCGGCGATCGCGTCGACGAGATCCTTGCCGTCCTTGGTGCGGGCGGGCAGGCCGATGACGTCGAGCGCGGCCTCCCCGCAGACCTCGCCCTTGTCGTCGATGGCGATCGCGATCGAGACGAGACCGGCGAAGGCGAGCTTGCGGCGCTCGGGGATGCCGCGATCGCGCTCGTCGACGATGACGTCGCCGTCCTTGTAGAGGCGCCCCGTCGGCACGTTGTCGACGATCTCGGGCGAGCCCGGCCACAGCCGCGCCATCTGCCCGTTGCGCACGACGAAGGAGGACGGCACCCCGAGCGAGCGGGCGTAGCGCGCGTGCTCGGCGAGGTGCATCGCCTCGCCATGGGCGGGGATGACGCAATTGGGCCGCAGCCACTCGTAGAGCTTCGCGATCTCGCCGCGGCGCGGGTGGCCGGAGACGTGGACGAGGCCCTGCGAATCCGTCACGACCTCGATGCCGCGCTCGGCGAGGCGGTTCATGATGTGCAGAACGCTCTTCTCGTTGCCGGGGATTAGGCGCGAGGAGAACACGACCCGGTCGCCGGCGGCGAGGCCGAGCAGCGGATGCTGGTCCTCGGCGATGCGCGCGAGCGCCGCGCGCGGCTCGCCCTGGGAGCCGGTGATGAGGGCGACGACCTTGTCGCGCGGCAGCTTGTCGAAGACGTCGGCCGAGCGGAAGGCCTTGAGGCCGTCGAGATAGCCGAGCTCGCGCGCGACGGCGATCACCCGCTCGAGGGCGCGGCCGACGACGACCACCTCGCGCCCGCATTCCTCCGCAGCGAGCGCGACCGCGCGCACGCGCGCCACGTTCGAGGCGAAGGTGGTGACGGCGACGCGGTGGGGGGCGGCACGGATCACATCGGCGAGGCCCTTGGCCACGTCGGCCTCCGACGGGCTCACCCCCTCGCGGAAGGCGTTCGTCGAATCGGAGATCGCGGCGATCACCCCCTCCTCGCCGAGCCGGCGGAAGGTCGCCTCGTCGGTGGGCGTGCCGACGAGCGGCGTGTCGTCGAGCTTCCAATCGCCCGTGTGCACGACGAGGCCCGCGGGGGTGCGGATCGCCAGCGAATGCGATTCGGGGATCGAATGCGAGACCGGCACGTACTCGACGGAGAAGGGCCCCACGCGCACGGGCTTGCCGGGCGCGACGATGGTGATCGGGATCTTCGGCGCGCCGGGCTCGCCCATGCGCTTGGCCTGGATCAGCCCCTCCGCGAAGCGCGTCATGTAGACGGGCACCTTGAGGCGCGGCCACAGATTGAGGAGCGCGCCAATATGGTCCTCGTGAGCGTGGGTGATGAAGATCGCCTCGAGTTCGTCCTTTCGCTCCTCGAGCCAGCGCAGGTCGGGCAGAACGAGGTCGACGCCCGGCGCCTCCTCGCCCGCGAAGCTCACCCCGCAATCGACGAGAATCGATCGGCGGCTCTTGGCCGGGCCGTACCCGTAGAGCGCCGCGTTCATGCCGATCTCGCCCAGCCCGCCGAAGGGCAGGAAGACGAGCTCGTCTTGTCTGTCAGTCATGTCGGTTCGTTATCCTCGCAGCTTTCGGTTCACTCGATCTCTCATTGCGAACCCCGTCATTCGCAGGTCTCACGGGAGAATTGCAAGTCGCCGGCCTCGATCGCGCGGACGCCGTCGTCGCACGCGAGCAGGAGCCGGCCGTGTTCGTCCAGGCCGACGAAGCGGCCATGCGCGTCGCCGGCGGGCAGGCGCATGAGCACGCTCTCGCCCAGCCGCGCCGCGCGCGACAGCCAGTCCTCACGCAGACGCGCGAGACGGCTCTTCGGATCCGCGGCCGCGAACGCGGCGAGGCGCCGGGCCATTGTGCCCGACAGGGCCTCGAAGAGCGAGGCCGCCGTCAGATCCGGCGCGAGCGCGGCGAGCCGCGCGACGGGATAGGGCATCCCCTCCGGCGCATGGACGACGTTGACCCCGATGCCGATCACGAGGCCGAAGCGGCCGCCCGGCAGCCCGACGCCGTCGAGAAGGATACCCGCGCATTTCGCGCCGTCGAGCAGAAGATCGTTCGGCCATTTCAGGGCGAGCCGATCGGCCGCGCCCGGCGGCGCGAGCGCCTCGACCGCCTCGACGAGCGCGAGCCCTGCGAGGAAGCCGAGTTGGGGCGCCTCGCGCATGGCGCAGGGCTCGACGAGGGCGAGGCTCGCATAGAGATTGCCCGGCGGCGACGACCAGGCCCGCCCGTGCCGCCCGCGACCCTGCCCCTGCACCCGCGCCGTGATCCACGCGTGCCCCGGATCGCCGCGGCGCAGGGCCTCCGCGGCGTCGTCGTTGGTCGAGCCCGTCTCGTCGCGCGCCTCGAGGCGGTAGTCCGATGCGCGCGCGTCGTCCGAGAGCCGCACCGTCAGAACAAGGACTGGGCGGCAATGAGCGCCACCGCGACGAGCGGGGCCGCCGTGAGCCAGAGGACGAGGTTGAAGGCGCTCGACACCGCGATGACCCCGCCGACCGGCGTCGGGATCGGATCGAAGGCCGCGACCGGCTGGTCGAGGAGCATGACCTTGCAGATCCGCAGGTAGTAGAACGCCGACACGACGCTGAGCACCACGCCGATCACCGCGAGCGCCACGAGCCCCGCCTCGATCGCCGCGATGAAGACGTAGAGCTTCGCGAAGAACCCGGCGAAGGGCGGGATGCCGGCGAGCGAGAGCATGATGCCCGCGAAGGCGAAGGCGAGATAGGGATGGTTGCGCCAGGCGCCGGCGAGGTCGGTCACGTCCTCGAGCATGGTCCCTCCGCGCCGCATCGCGAGGATGCAGGCGAAGCCGCCGAGGGTGAGGACGAGGTAGATCGCCATGTAGATGACGACGCCCTGGACGCCCTCGACGGTGCCGGCGGCGAGCCCGATCAGCGCGAAGCCGATATTGCCGATCGAGGAATAGGCCATCAGGCGCTTGATGTTCGTCTGCCCGATCGCGGCGAAGGAGCCGACCAGCATCGACAGGATCGAGATGAAGACGATGATCTGGCGCCACTGATCGACGATCGCGGGGAAGGCGTCCATGAAGATGCGCACCGCGAGCGCCATCGCCGCCATCTTCGGCGCGGAGGCGAAGAACGCCGTCACCGGGGTCGGGGCGCCCTGATAGACGTCCGGCGTCCACATGTGGAAGGGCGCCGCCGAGATCTTGAAGGCGATGCCCGCCGCCACGAAGACGAGGCCGAACACGACGCCCGTCGAGGCTCCCCCCTCGACTGCGGCGCGAATGCCCTCGAAGGTCACGGAGCCCGTGAAGCCGTAGACGAGCGAGGCGCCGTAGAGGAGGAGGCCCGAGGCGAGGGCGCCCAGGACGAAATATTTCAGGCCCGCTTCGGTCGACTTGCCGTCGTCGCGGTGGAAGGAGGCGATGACGTAGGCCGCGAGCGATTGCAGCTCGAGGCCCATATAGACCGCGATCAGATCGTTCGCGGAGATCATCACCATCATGCCGATCGTCGCGAGCACGACGAGGATCGGATATTCGAACCGGTCGATGCCGAGCCGCGCGAAATGGTCGCGCGCGAGCATCAGGGCCACGATCGAGCCGATCAGGGTCAGGACCTTGAAGACCTTGGCGAAGACGTCGGAGACGAAGGCGCCGAAGAAGGTCGTCTGCGTCTCGTTCGGCTGCACGATCACGAGGAGGAGCGCGATCGCGAGGAGCCCGATCGCGCCGAAGGTGACGGCCCCCGTCGAGCGTTCCCCCTTGATCGCGCCGTAGAGGACGAGCCCCAGCACGCCGATCGCGAGCACGATCTCGGGCAGCGCCGGACCGAGCGCGGGAACGGCGTAGACGGGGAGGCTTGCAACTTGCGTGGGCATGTCGATCAGGGCCTCACTTCGCACCGAGCGCCGCATCGGCGACGCTCTGGAGGGCGGGAGCCGCGGCGGAGAGGACCGCCTGGGTCGGCGCCGCGAAGGCGTCGAGGATCGGCTGCGGCTGCACGCCGTAATAGATGACGAGGACGGCGAGCGGGATCAGCATCGCCATCTCGCGACGGGTCAGATCCGGCATCGCGGCGAGGGCGGGCTTGGCCTTGGCGTCGAGCGGGCCGTTCATCACCCGCCAATAGAGCCACAGCGCGTAGGCCGCCGACAGGATCACGCCGAAGGCCGCGAAGAAGGCGACCCAGAAATTCGCCTGGAAGGCGCCGACCATCGTCAGGAACTCGCCGACGAAGCCCGACGTGCCGGGAAGCCCGACATTGGCCATCGTGAAGGTGAGGAACAGGACGGCGTAGATCGGCATCCGGTTCGTCAGCCCCCCGAAGGCGGCGATCTCGCGGGTGTGCAGGCGGTCGTAGATGACGCCGACGCACAGGAAGAGCGCGCCCGAGATCAGCCCGTGCGAGACCATCTGGAACATCGCCCCCTCGATGCCCTGCGGCGTCATCGAGAAGATGCCCATCGTCACGAAGCCCATATGGGCGACCGACGAATAGGCGATGAGCTTCTTGATGTCCTCCTGCATCAGAGCGACGAGGGAGGTGTAGATGATCGCGATCACCGAGAGGGCGAAGACGAGCGGCGCGAAGTCGACCGACGCGTCCGGGAACATCGGCAGCGAGAAGCGCACGAAGCCGTAGCCGCCCATCTTCAGGAGGATGCCTGCCAGGATGACCGAGCCCGCAGTCGGCGCCTCGACGTGCGCGTCCGGCAGCCAGGTATGGACCGGCCACATCGGCATCTTCACCGCGAAGGAGGTGAAGAAGGCGATCCACAGCCAGGTCTGCAGCGACGGGTCGAAGCCGAAGGCGAGGAGGCGCTCGATGTCCGACGTGCCGGCCGTGAAGTACATGGCGATCATCGCCAGAAGCATCAGGACCGAGCCGAGCAGCGTGTAGAGGAAGAACTTGAACGAGGCGTAGATGCGTCTCTTGCCGCCCCAGACGCCGATGATGAGGAACATCGGGATCAGGACCGCCTCGAAGAAGATGTAGAACAGGAACAGGTCGAGCGCGACGAAGACGCCGATCATCAGCGTCTCGAGCACGAGGAAGGCGACCATGTACTCCTTCACGCGGGTCGTGATCGTCTCCCACGAGGCCAGGATGCAGAACGGCATCAGGAAGGCGGTCAGCAGCACGAACGGCATCGAGAAGCCGTCGACGCCGAGCTTGAAGGTGATGTTCTCCGCGATCCAGGCATGCGTCTCGACGAGCTGGAACTCGGCCGTGCCCGTGTCGAAGCGCGCCCAGGCGACGAGGGCGAGGAGGAAGGTGACGAGCGTCGTCGCGAGCGCGGCGAAGCGGACGTTCGCGAGCGTCGCCTCGTCCTCTCCGCGCTGGAGCAGGATGAAGGCCGCGCCGACGAGCGGCAGGACGAGAAGCCCGAACAGAATGCCGAAGCCGAACATCTCAGCGGGCTCCCGTGACGAGGTACCAGGTGACCATGAGGGCGACGCCGATCATCATCACGAAGGCATAGTGGTAGATGTAGCCGGTCTGCAGACGCACGACCCAGGACGTGGCGTCCATGACGCGCGCGGAGATCCCGTCGGGGCCGAGCCCGTCGATGATCCGCCCGTCGCCGGTGCGCCACAGCATGCGGCCGAGGCGCTTGGCGGGGCGCACGAAGAGCACGTCGTAGAGCTCGTCGAAATACCACTTGTTGAGCAGGAAGCGGTAGATCAGCGGGTGGCGCGCGGCGAGCCTGACGGGGACCGAGCGGTCGCGGATGTACATCCAGAAGGCGAGAAGGAAGCCCGCGACCATCATCACCATCGGCGACCACACGACCCAGGCCGGGACGTAATGGAAATCGTGCATGATGTGGTTGTCGGGACGCGCATAGAGCGCGCCGCCCCAGAAGGCCTCGTGGCCGTAGCCGATGAAGCGGTACTGGAAGAGGATGCCGGCGAAGAGCGCGCCGAAGGCGAGGATCCCGAGCGGGATCGTCATCACGAGAGGGCTCTCGTGCGGCGTATGGTGGCCGTGCGCGGTGTCGTGGTGCTCGTGCGGCGCCGCGTGAGAGGGCTCGAGATCCTGATCGCCCGTGCCGTGCTCGACGCCCTCGTGGACCGTGTGCCCGTGCGAATCGTGCGGATCGGCATGATGGGCGTCGCCGTGATGGGCGTCGCCATGGCCCGCCCAGCGCGGCGCGCCCTCGAAGGCGAGGAAGAACAGGCGCCAGGAATAGAAGGCGGTGAAGAGCGCCGCGACCACCGTCGCCACGAAGGCGACGTGCCCCGCCGCGTTGCCCGACGCGTAGGCCGCCTCGATCACCGCGTCCTTCGAATAATAGCCCGCGGTGAAGGGGAAGCCCGTGAGCGCGATCGTGCCGATGCCCATCATCACGGCGGTGAAGGGGATGTGGCGGCGAAGCCCGCCCATGTTGCGCAGGTCCTGCTCGTGATGCAGCGCGTGGATCACCGACCCGGCGCCGAGGAACAGGAGCGCCTTGAAGAAGGCGTGCGTGAACAGGTGGAACACGCCGATCCCGTAGGCGCCGACGCCGAGCGCGACGAACATGTAGCCGAGTTGCGAGCAGGTCGAATAGGCGATCACGCGCTTGATGTCGTTCTGGACGAGGCCCACCGTCGCCGCGAAGAAGGCGGTGATCGCGCCGACATAGGTCACGACGGTCAGCGCGGTGGGCGCCCACTCGAAGAGCGGCGACATGCGCGCGACGAGGAACACGCCCGCCGTCACCATGGTCGCGGCGTGGATGAGCGCGGAGACCGGGGTCGGGCCCTCCATCGCGTCCGGCAGCCAGGTGTGGAGCAGGAACTGCGCCGACTTGCCCATCGCGCCCATGAACAGGAGGAGGGCGGCGAGCGTCAGCGCGCCCTCGCGGTCGAGGCCGAGATAGGTGAAGGGCTCGGGCGAGGTCGCGAATTCCTCGACCGCCGGGAAGATCACGTCGAAGGAGACCGATCCGAACAGGACGAAGACGAGGAAGATGCCGAGCGCGAAGCCGAAATCGCCGACGCGGTTGACGACGAAGGCCTTGAGCGCCGCGGCGTTCGCGGAGTGCTTCTGATACCAGAAGCCGATCAGGAGATAGGAGGCGAGGCCCACGCCCTCCCAGCCGAAGAACATCTGCACCAGGTTGTCGGAGGTCACCAGCATCAGCATCGCGAAGGTGAACAGCGACAGATAGGCGAAGAAGCGCGGCCGCGAGGGGTCCTCGTGCATGTAGCCGATCGAGTAGAGATGCACGAGCGCCGAGACCGAGTTCACGACGACGAGCATCACCACGGTGAGCGTGTCGATGCGCAAAGCCCAGTCGACGATGAACTCGCCCGACGTCATCCACGTGGCGATCTGGACGCGCTGCGGCGCCGCGCCGCCCATGGCGACGTCGAAGAAGGCGATCCAGGACAGGAAGGCGCAGATCACGAGGAGGCCCGTCGTGATCACTTCGGAGGGGCGCGGGCCGATCGCGCGGCCGAACAGGCCGGCGATCAGGAAGCCGAGGAGGGGGAGGAAGACGATCGCGTGATACATCGCTCTTTGGCCTCAGCCCCTCATCGTGTTGATGTCTTCGACCGCGATCGTGCCGCGGTTGCGGAAGAAGATGACCAGGATCGCGAGCCCGATCGCCGCCTCGGCCGCCGCCACCGTCAGGATGAACAGGGCGAAGACCTGCCCGACGATGTCGTTGAGGAAGGCTGAGAAGGCGACGAGGTTGATGTTCACGGCGAGCAGGATGAGCTCGACCGACATCAGGATGACGATCACGTTGCGCCGGTTGAGGAAGATCCCGATCACGCCGAGCGTGAAGAGGATCGCGGCGACGGTGAGGAAATGGGTCAGGCCGATCATGTTCTTGTCCTCACACGCCCTCGCGCGGGCGCACCTTGACGACCTCGATCGAGGCCTCCTTGGTGCGCGCCGCCTGTTGCGCCGCGTCCTGGCGCTTCACCCCGACGCGCTCGCGCAGCGTCAGCACGATCGCGCCGATCATCGCCACGAGCAGGATCAGCCCCGAGAGCTGGAAGAAGTAGACGTAGCGCGTGTACAGGACCGAGCCGAGCGCCGCCGTGTTCGTCGCCGCGATCGCCGCCTCCGCCGCCGGCGCCTCGACCGCGAGGAGCTGCGGGTCGACCGCGAAGGTGGTCACGACGAGGACGAGCTCGATCAGGAAGATCGCCCCGACGAGGCCGCCGATCGGCAGGTATTGCAGCACCCCCTGGCGCAGGCTCGCGAAATCCACGTCGAGCAGCATGATCACGAACAGGAACAGAACCGCCACGGCGCCGACATAGACGACGATCAGGATCATCGCCAGGAACTCGGCCCCGAGCAGCACGAAGAGGCCCGCGGCGTTCACGAAGGCGAGGATCAGGAAGAGCACCGAATGGACGGGATTCCTGGACGCGATCACCAGGAAGGCCGAGGCCACCATGATGCCGGCGAAGAGATAGAAGAATGCGGCCGTGACGCTCATGCTCGTCGCTCGTTCCCCCGCCCGCCGCCTCCCCCCGCGCGACGGCCCCGCCTCCGAGAGGGGAGCAGGGTCGGCGAGGATCGGAGCCGATCAGGGCTCTGCAGGAAGCCGCCCGATTCCGAAACGGGACCGGGCGGCTCGTCTATAGACAAGGGCCGTGAGGTTCACAACCCGACGACAGGCGCAAGACGCGCCCGTATCTTCACCGATAAGGCGCATCCATCGCGATGTTCTTCGCGATCGCCCGCTCCCAGCGCTCGCCGTTCTCGAGCAGGCGGGCCTTGTCGTAATAGAGCTCCTCGCGCGTCTCGGTGGCGAATTCCATGTTCGGCCCCTCGACGATGGCATCCACCGGGCAGGCCTCCTGGCAATAGCCGCAATAGATGCACTTCACCATGTCGATGTCGTAGCGCGTCGTGCGGCGGGTGCCGTCGTTGCGGCGCGGGCCGGCCTCGATCGTGATCGCCTGCGCGGGGCAGATCGCCTCGCACAGCTTGCAGGCGATGCAGCGCTCCTCGCCGTTGGGATAGCGCCGAAGCGCGTGCTCGCCGCGGAACCGGGGCGAGCGCGGGTTCATCTCGAAGGGGTAGTTGATCGTCGCCTTCGGCTTAAAGAAATAGCGCATCGAGAGGGCGAACGCCGCAGCGAACTCCTTCAGGAAGAGCGCCTTCGCAGATTGGTCGAGACCCATCACGTCCTCCTCGAGCTTCACCCGGCGAGCGTTCGGCCGACGAGGTAGCCGAAAACCGGAATGGCGAGCACCGTCGCCGCGAACAGGAGCCAGCGCATCAAGACGATGCGCCGCTCGAAATCCGCCTTCTCGGCGGGTGTCGCGGAGCGGTCGAGCCTGCGCAGGCTGGCCTCGACCACTCCGACGACGATTCGGTAGTTCACCCAACCGACGATCAGCCCCACGAGGGCGCCGACCAGACCGGCCGGGGAGAGCGCGTCCATCACCCAGCCATGCCCGGGGCGAGCCCGGTGAGCTTCAGGAAGAAGGCCACCACGACGACCGCCGCGAGCGAGATCGGCAGGAACACCTTCCAGCCGAGCCGCATCAGCTGATCGTAGCGGTAGCGCGGCACGAAGGACTTCACCATGGCGAAGACGAAGAACACGGCCGTCATCTTCAGGACGAACCAGACCACCCCCGGCACCCAGGTGAAGGGCGCGAAGGGGAAGGGCGGCAGCCAGCCGCCGAGGAACAGGATCGTCATCAGCGCGCACATGGTCATGATGGCCACGTACTCGCCGAGCATGAAGAGCAGGTAGGGCGTGGAGGAATATTCCACCATGAAGCCCGCGACGAGCTCGGATTCGGCCTCCGGCAGGTCGAAGGGCGGGCGGTTGGTCTCCGCGAGCGCCGAGATCAGGAAGATCACGAACATCGGGAAGAGCCACAGCCAGTACCAGCCGAACATGCCGAGCGCGGTGTTCTGCGATTCGACGATCGCCGTCAGGTTCAGGGAGCCGACGCACAGGAGCACCGTGATGATCACGAAGCCGATCGAGACCTCGTAGGAGATCATCTGCGCGGCCGAGCGCAGGGCGCCGAGGAAGGCGTATTTCGAGTTCGACGCCCAGCCCGCGATGATCACGCCGTAGACCTGCAGCGAGGACACCGCGAAGACGAACAGGATGCCGACATTGATGTCGGCGATCACCCAGCCCGCATCGACGGGGATCACCGCCCAGGCGGTCAGCGCCAGGAAGACGAGGATCAGGGGCGCGAGCAGGAACAGGCCCTTGTTCGCGGAGGCCGGGATCACCGGCTCCTTGAGCACGAATTTCAGCAGGTCCGCGAAGCTCTGCAGGAGCCCCCAGGGCCCGACCACGTTCGGCCCGCGGCGCAGCTGCACCGCCGCCCAGATCTTGCGATCCGCGTAGAGGATGTAGGCGATGTAGACCATCAGGACCGACATCAGCAGGAAGCTGAAGAAGGCGATGGCGAGGACGTCGAGCGTGGCTTGCCAGAAGGTCATGATCGTTCGTCCGTCCTCATTCCGCCGCTTCCGCGCGGGCGCCCTGGGCGAGCGCCGAGCACTCGGCCATGATCGCGGAGGCGCGCGCGATCGGGTTCGTCAGGTAGAAATCCGCGATCGGGCTCGCGAAAGGCGCGCGCTCGACGGCGCCGCCCGCTCCCGCGAGCGCCGCGAGCGCCGCCGGATCGGCCGGGTGGACGTCCTCGAGATCGGCGAGGTGCGGATGCGCCGCGTGGAGGCGCTCGCGCAGCTGCGCCAGCGTGTCGAAGGGCAGGCGCCGGCCGAGCGCGTCCGAGAGGGCGCGCAGGATCGCCCAATCCTCGCGCGCCTCGCCCGGCGGGAAGGCGGCGCGATTGGCCATCTGCGGGCGCCCTTCCGTGTTGACGTAGGTGCCGGACTTCTCGGTATAGGCCGCGCCCGGCAGGATCACGTCGGCGCGGTGCGCGCCGCGATCGCCGTGCGTGCCCTGGTAGATCACGAAGGCGCCGGGCCCGACCTCGATCTCGTCGGCGCCGAGGAGGAACGCGACGTCGAGCGCGCCCGCCTGCGCCATCGCCTGCGCATCGAGCCCGCCCTCGCCCGGCACGAAGCCGAGATCGAGCGCGCCGACGCGGGATGCAGCGGTGTGGAGCACGGCAAAGCCGTTCCAATCGTCGCGCGCGGCGCCGAACGTCGTCGCGGCCTTCGCGGCGAGCGCGAGGATCGCGAGACCGTCGGGCCGCGAGAGCGCGCCCTGGCCCACCAGGATCACCGGACGCTCGGCCTTGTTCAGGATCTCCGCGAAGGGATGGCTGCCCGAAACGATCGCCTCCAGCGTCTCCGGTCCGGCGCCGAGATGCTGATGGGGATAGGTGAGGTCGACGCGCTCGCCGACGAGGCCGATCTCGATCGGGGCCGCGCGCCAGCGCTTCCGAATGCGCACGTTGACGAGCGAGCCCTCGACGCGCGGATTGGAGCCGACGATCAGGATCGCGTCCGCCTCCTCGAGCCCCTGGATCGTGGGGTTGAAGACGTAGGAGGCGCGGCCGAAGCGCGGATGCAGCACGCTGCCGTCCTGGCGGCAATCGCGGTTCTTCGACCCGATCGCGTCCATCAGAAGCCCAAGCGCGAAGGTCTCCTCGACCGCCGCCAGATCGCCGACGATCGCCCCGATGCGCTCGGGCGCGGCGCCCGACACCGCGCGCGCGATCGCCGCGAAGGCCTCAGACCACGAGGCCGGGCGCAGGCGGCCGTTCTCGCGCAGGTAGGGCCGGTCGAGGCGCTGGCGGCGCAGGCCGTCGACGATGTGGCGCGTCTTGTCGGTGATCCACTCCTCGTTGATCGCCTCGTTGACGCGCGGCAGGATGCGCATCACCTCGCGCCCGCGCGTGTCGACCCGGATCGCCGAGCCGACCGCGTCCATCACGTCGACCGATTCGGTCTTCGTCAGCTCCCAGGGCCGCGCATTGTAGGCGTAGGGCTTCGAGGTCAGCGCGCCGACGGGGCAGAGATCGGCGACGCAAGACTGCAGCTCCGAGCCCATCGCGCGCTCGAGATAGGTGGTGATCTCCATGTCCTCGCCGCGGCCGATCGCGCCGAGATCGGGCACGCCCGCCACCTCGGTCGCGAAGCGCACGCAGCGCGTGCAATGGATGCAGCGATTCATCCACGTCTTGACGAGCGGGCCGATATACTTGTCCTCGACGGCGCGCTTGTTCTCGTGGAAGCGCGAACTATCGACCCCGTAGGCCATCGCCTGGTCCTGCAGGTCGCACTCGCCGCCCTGGTCGCAGATTGGGCAATCCAGCGGGTGGTTGATGAGGAGGAACTCCATCACCCCCTCGCGCGCCTTCTTCACCGTCGCGGACTTCGTCGAGACGACCGGCGGCTCGCCATTGGGGCCGGGGCGGCAATCGCGCACGCCCCAGGCGCAGGAGGCGACGGGCTTCGGCGCGCCCTTCAGCTCGACGAGACACATCCGGCAATTGCCGGCGACCGAGAGGCGCTCGTGGAAGCAGAAGCGCGGGATCTCGGCGCCGGCGGCCTCGCAGGCCTGGAGCAGCGTGTATTCGGCGGGGACGTCGACCTCGACGTCGTCGACGATGATCTTCGGCATGGTCTCGTCCTCACTCCGCCGCGACCGGAACCGGGTCCGCGTGCGGATTGGCCGCGTATTCGTCGATCCGGCGCTCGATCTCGTGCCGGTAATGGCGGATGAGGCCCTGGATCGGCCAGGCCGCCGCGTCGCCGAGCGCGCAGATCGTGTGGCCCTCGACCTGCTTCGTCACCGCGAGCAGCATGTCGATCTCGCGCTTCTGCGCGCGACCCTCCGCCATGCGCGAGAGGACGCGCCACATCCAGCCCGTGCCCTCGCGGCAGGGCGTGCACTGGCCGCAGCTCTCGTGCTTGTAGAAATAGGAGATCCGCGCGATCGCCCGCACGATGTCGGTCGACTTGTCCATCACGATCACGGCCGCGGTGCCCAGGCCCGAGCCGAGGCCGCGCAGCGTATCGAAATCCATGGGCGCGTCGGCGATCTGCTCGGCAGGCACCAGCGGCACCGAGGAGCCGCCGGGGATGACGCAGAGCAGGTTGTCCCAGCCGCCGCGGATGCCGCCGCAATGCTTGTCGATCAGCTCGCGGAAGGGGATGCCCATCTCCTCCTCCACGTTGCAGGGCTTGTTGACGTGCCCGGAGACGCAGAAGAGCTTCGTGCCGTGGTTGTTCGGGCGGCCGAGCCCGGCGAACCACGCGCCGCCGCGGCGCAGGATCGTGCCCGCGACCGCGATGGATTCGACGTTGTTGACCGTCGTCGGGCAGCCGTAGAGGCCCATATTGGCCGGGAAGGGCGGCTTGAGGCGCGGCATGCCCTTCTTGCCCTCGAGGCTCTCGAGCAGAGCCGTCTCCTCGCCGCAGATATAGGCGCCGGCCCCGTGATGCACGTAGAGATCGAACGGGTAGCCGTGGATGTTGTCCTTGCCGATCAGATTGGCCTCGTAGGCCTCGTCGACCGCCCGCTGCAGGGCGATGCGCTCGGCGATGTATTCCCCGCGCAGGTAGATATAGGCCGCATGCGCCCCCATCGCGACCGAGGCGAGAAGGCAGCCCTCGATCAGGAGATGGGGATCGTTGCGCATGATCTCCCGGTCCTTGCAGGTCCCGGGCTCGGATTCGTCGGCATTGACGACGAGGTAATGCGGGCGGCCGTCCGATTGCTTGGGCATGAACGACCACTTGAGCCCGGTGGGGAAGCCCGCCCCGCCGCGCCCGCGCAGGTTCGACTTCTTCATCTCGTCGATGATCCAGTCGCGACCCTGGTCGATCAGGAACTTCGTCTCGTCCCAGGCGCCGCGGCGGCGCGCGGCCTCGAGGCCCGGCGAGTGGAAGCCGTAGAGATTGGTGAAGATGCGGTCCTTGTCCTGGAGCATGGGGGCGGTCTCCTTCAGGACGTCTTGTCGCCATCCGGCTTCTTGCCGGATGAATCTTCGGACTTGCGGGCGCGCTTCGTCTTCGTCGACGCGGCCGCCTTGCGCTTGTCGGCGGGGATCGGCTCCTCGCCCGCCGCCGCGCGCTGGGCGGGAGCGTCGGCCGCGGGGGTCTCGATGGCGCGGCCGGAATCGGGCTTGGCGGGCTTCGGCTCGCTCGCGGCCTGCTTCGTCGCGGCCTCGGCCTCGGCCTTCGCGCGCTCATCGGCATCCTTCGCCGCCTTGGCCTGCGCCTCCTCGGCGAAGCGCGCCTTCCAGGCGCCGACGCGCGAGCCGTCGAACAGGCTCTCGTCGGTGAGCGTGAACGGGCCGCCTTCCGGCTCGGATGTGGTGCGGCCGGCTTGCGAGCCGATCTTCACGGGGCGCCCGGCGGCGAGATCGTCGAGGAGCGCCTCGAAATTCTCAGGGGTCAGGTCCTCGAAATAATCGTCGTTGATCTGCACCATCGGCGCGTTGCAGCAGGCGCCGAGGCACTCGACCTCGAGCCAGGAGAACAGGCCGTCGGCGCTGACGTGCCCCGCCTCGCCGATGCGCTTCTTCAGGACGGCCTTGATGGCGTCCGAGCCGCGCAGCTGGCAGGGCGTCGTGCCGCACATCTGGATGTAGAACTTGCCGACCGGTTCGAGGTTGAACATCGTGTAGAAGGTCGCGACCTCGAGGACGCGGATATACGGCATCGCCAGCCGCTCGGCGACCGCCTCGATGGCGACGCGCGGCAGCCAGCCGCCGCAATCCTTCTGGACGCGCCACAAGAGCGGGATCACCGCGGAGGCCTGGCGCCCTTCCGGATATTTGGCGATCTGCGCCTTCACCCAGCTCTCGGTCTCCGCGGAGAACGCGAACTGAGAGGGTTGCACGTCGTCGGGTGCGAGCCTGCGAACGGCCATGACCTGTCTTCTTCTCTGCCTCTGCCGCGGGTGCCGGGAGGCGACCCGCGCTCGTGCGAAGCTCCGGAGCACGCCCCGGAGCCGTTCGATCTCAGCGGTCGACCTCGCCGAAGACGATGTCGATCGAGCCCAGGATGGCCGACACGTCCGCGAGCATGTGCCCGCGGCACAGGAAGTCCATCGCCTGGAGATGGGCGAAGCCCGGCGCGCGGATCTTCACGCGATAGGGCTTGTTGGTGCCGTCCGCGACGAGATAGACGCCGAACTCGCCCTTGGGCGCCTCCACCGCGGCGTAGACCTCGCCCGCCGGCACGTGAAAGCCTTCCGTGTAGAGCTTGAAGTGATGGATGAGCGCTTCCATCGAGCGCTTCATCTCGCCGCGGCGCGGCGGCGCGATCTTGCCGTCCATCGTCGTCACCGGCCCGCGCCCGTCCGGCGCGCGGAGTTTCGCGATGCACTGCTTCATGATGCGCACCGATTGGCGCATCTCCTCCATGCGGATGAGCTGGCGATCGTAATTGTCGCCGTTCTTCCCCACGGGGATGTCGAAGTCCATCTCCTCGTAGCACTCGTAGGGCTGCGCCTTGCGCAGGTCCCACGGCGCGCCCGAGCCGCGCACCATCACGCCCGAGAAGCCCCACTTCCAGCAATCCTCGAGCGACACCACCGCGATGTCGACGTTGCGCTGCTTGAAGATGCGGTTCTCCATCACGAGCGCGTCGATGTCGTCGACCGTGCCGAGGAAGGGATCGCACCAGGCCTCGATGTCGTCGATCAGCTCGGGCGGCAGGTCCTGGTGGACGCCGCCGGGGCGGAAATAATTGGCGTGGAGCCGAGCGCCGGACGCGCGCTCGTAGAACACCATCAGCTTCTCGCGCTCCTCGAAGCCCCAGAGCGGCGGCGTGAGCGCGCCGACGTCCATCGCCTGCGTGGTGATGTTGAGGAGGTGCGAGAGGATGCGCCCGATCTCGGAATAGAGGACGCGGATGAGCTGCGCGCGCCGCGGCACCTCGATGCCGAGCATGCGCTCGATCGCGAGGCAGAAGGCGTGCTCCTGGTTCATCGGCGCGACGTAGTCGAGCCGGTCGAAATAGGGCGTGCCCTGGATGTAGGTCTTGTATTCGAGGAGCTTCTCGGTGCCGCGATGCAGGAGCCCGATATGCGGGTCGACGCGCTCCACGAGCTCGCCGTCGAGCTCGAGCACGAGGCGCAGAACGCCGTGCGCGGCCGGATGCTGCGGGCCGAAATTGATCGAGAAGTTGCGGATGTCGTGCTCGCCCATGGCCGCCTCCTCAGCTCCTGCCCGCCGCCTTCTCGTCGCCGGGCAGGACGTAATCCGTCCCCTCCCAGGGCGAGAGGAAGTCGAAATTCCGGAATTCCTGCGTGAGCTTCACGGGCTCGTAGACGACGCGCCCCTGCGCCTCGTCGTAGCGCACCTCGACGAAGCCGGTGAGCGGGAAGTCCTTGCGCAGAGGGTGACCCTCGAAGCCGTAATCGGTCAGGATCCGGCGCAGGTCCGGATGGCCCGAGAACAGGATGCCGTAGAGGTCGTAGGCCTCGCGCTCGAACCAGTTCGCCGCCGGGAAGACGTCGATCAGGCTCGGCACCGGATTGCGCTCGTCGGTCTCGCACTTCACGCGCAGGCGGATGTTCCGGCTCGGCGACAGGAGGTGAAGAACGACGTCGAAGCGCCTCTCGCGGCTGGGATAATCGACGCCGCACAGGTCGATGAACGAGACGAAGCGATAGTGCCCGTCGTCGCGCAGGGCCGTCACCGCCTCGCGCCAGGATTCGCGCTCGACGACGAGCGTCAGGTCGCCGAAGGCGATCGTCGCCGAGCGGAGCGCGTCGCCGAGGATCTGCCTGACATGGGCTTCGAGCGCGCCGAGCGCGGTGGTGTCGGACACTTGCGTCATCTCAGCGCTCGATCGTCCCCGTGCGACGGATCTTCTTCTGGAGGAGCAGCACGCCGTAGAGCAGCGCCTCCGCGGTGGGCGGGCAGCCGGGCACGTAGACGTCCACCGGCACGATGCGGTCGCAGCCGCGCACCACCGAATAGGAATAATGATAGTAGCCGCCGCCGTTCGCGCAGGAGCCCATCGAGATGACGTAGCGGGGCTCCGGCATCTGGTCGTAGACCTTGCGGAAGGCGGGCGCCATCTTGTTGGTGAGCGTGCCGGCGACGATGATCACGTCCGATTGGCGCGGGGAGGCGCGCGGCGCGAAGCCGAAGCGCTCGGCGTCGTAGCGCGGCATCGACATCTGCATCATCTCGACCGCGCAGCAGGCGAGGCCGAACGTCATCCACATGAGCGAGCCGGTGCGCGCCCATTTGACGAGCTCGTCCGCCGAGGTGACGAGGAATCCCTTGTCCGCGAGCTCGGCCGAGACCTTCGTGAAGAACGGATCCTCGCCCTGCGGCGGACGGGCGCGCAGCGCGTGCGCGTCCTCCGTCTGCGGGGCGAGATCGCGCGTCTTGCCGGGGTCGATCAGTCCCATTCCAGAGCTCCCTTCTTCCACTCGTAGACGAAGCCCACGGTGAGCACCGCGAGGAAGATCATCATCGACCAGAAGCCGAACCAGCCGATCTCGCCGAACACCACCGCCCAGGGGAACAGGAACGCCACCTCGAGGTCGAAGATGATGAACAGGATCGCGACGAGGTAGAAACGCACGTCGAACTTCATCCGGGCGTCGTCGAAGGCGTTGAAGCCGCACTCGTAGGCGGAGAGCTTCTCCGAATCGGGCTTCTTGTAGGCGACGACGAAGGGCGCCGCGAGCAGGATGGCTCCGATGACGAGGGCGACGCCCATGAAGATCACGAGCGGCAGATAATCGGCTAAGAGCGAGGTCATGACGCTCCCTTCTCGCGTGGCCGCATGGCGCCGACGCTCCGGTTTCGAACGGCTTTCGATCGGACGACGCGATGCGAGGCGACGCTTATCCCAGGGCCATGTCGGAGGCAAGGGCCGGAGCCGTCGCACGCGTCACGCTTTCGGCGCAAATCGTGTGGTTTTCGGGCAGTCCTTAAGGGATTTCCCGCAGGCGGCTTCGGATCGTGCGCCGTCCTCGCGGGAAATGGCGATCGCGGCGGGTTCGCGAAAGGGGCTGTTACGCCGCGTCGCAGGCGCGCTCGACGAGAGGCGGCCCGCCCTTCGATTTGCGGGCGCGCCCGCAAGGCGCTATCGAGCGAGCGACCGTCGCCTCTCTCGGATACGTGATCCTCATGTCGGACGAGCCTTCCCCCCTGCACCACCCGAAAGCGGCGCCCGACGCGCTCCTCGCCGCCGCGCTGCGGATCGCGGAGGCGCTGGAGCGGATCGCGCCGCCGCGGCCCGAGCCGTTCCGCGCGGAGGCGGCCGACGCCTTCGTCTGGCATCCGGAGGGGCACCGCCTCGCCCCCGTCGCGCGCGTGAACCGCGTGCCGATCGGCCTCCTCCAGGGCATCGACCGGGTCCGCGATCTCCTCGTCGACAACACCGAGCGCTTCGCCCGCGGCCTGCCCGCCAACAACGCCCTCCTGTGGGGCGCGCGCGGCATGGGCAAATCCTCGCTCGTGAAGGCGGCGCAGGCGGACGTCAACGCGCGGCTCGCGGGGGAGGGGGGAGACGGGGGCGTCCTGCCGCTCAAGCTCGTCGAGATCCACCGCGAGGACATCGAGAGCCTGCCCGCTCTGATGAACATCCTGCGCGCGGACGCGCATCGCTTCGTCGTGTTCTGCGACGATCTCTCCTTCGATGCCGAGGACACGTCCTACAAGTCCCTCAAGGCCGCGCTCGAGGGTGGCGTCGAGGGCAGGCCCGAGAACGTGATCTTCTACGCCACCTCGAACCGCCGCCACCTCCTGCCCCGCGACATGATGGAGAACGAGCGCTCGAGCGCCATCAATCCAGGCGAGGCGGTGGAGGAGAAGGTCTCCCTCTCCGACCGTTTCGGGCTGTGGCTCGGCTTCCACAAATGCTCGCAGGACGAGTATCTCGCGATGGTCTTCGGCTATTGCCGGGCGCTCTCGCTGGCGGTCGAGGAGGAGCGCGTGCGCCGCGAGGCGCTCGAATGGGCGACGACCCGCGGCGCCCGCTCGGGCCGCACCGCGTGGCAATTCGTCCAGGACCTCGCTGGGCGGATGGGCGTTCGCTTGGGGACCCTGGAGAATCCCTCCCCGTAGGGGAGGGTGGCCCCTGAGCGAAGCGAAGGGGTCGGGTGGGGCACGACGCTCGCCGCGCGATCTCCACCCGGGCCCCACCCGACCTCGGTCGCTCCGCTCCCGAGGCCACCCTCCCCTCCGGGGAGGGATCTCGCCCGCCCGCCCCGACGAGGAGCCTCCCATGCCGTCTCCCGAAAACCCCTCCCTCGTCGTCACCGGCGCCACGAGCGGCATCGGGGAGGCGATCGCGCGGGCGGCTCTGGCGCGGGGGTGGCGGGTGTTCGGGTCGGCGCGGCGGCGGGAGGATGCGGATCGGCTCGCGGAGCGGCTCGGCGCGCGCTTCCACCCGCTGGTGCTCGACGTGACCGACTACGCCTCCCTCGAGCGGGCGGCGGGGGAAGTCGGCGCGGCTTTGGGGGAGGGGAGGCTCGCCGGCCTCGTCGCCAATGCCGGCATCGGCATTCCGGGGCCGCTCGACTGCCAGGATTGGGGGGAATGGCGCCGGCAGGTGGAGGTGAACCTGTTCGGCACCGCCGCCACCGCCAAGACCTTCCTGCCCCTCCTCGGCACGGACCCGGGGCGGAGGGGGCCCAAGGGGCGGATCGTCACCATGTCCTCGCTCGGCGGCATCGTCGGCCAGCCCTTCGTCACCGGCTATTGCGCCTCGAAGCACGGCATCGAGGGGTTCTCGGAGGCGTTGCGACGCGAGCTCGCGCCCCTCGGCATCCCGGTGATCATCATGGCGCCCTCGCTCGTCGAGACGCCGGTCTGGGACAAGGTGCGCGCGCAGGATCTCTCGCGCTTCGACCACACGCGCTGGGGCCGCGCCTTCCGCTCGGCGATCGAAGGCATCGTCGAGGCCGCCCCGCGCCACGGCATGTCCGTCGAGGGCGTCGCGCAGGCGACGATGCGCGCGCTCACCGACCGCCATCCCCGCCTGCGCTACGCCCCCGCGCGGATCCCCGTGATCGAGCAGGGGCTGATCCCGCTCGCGCCGCGGCGCCTGATCGACGCGATCATGCGGTTTCGGATGGGGCGGATGATGCGGGATTGAGCGCCGCCGGGGTCTCGGGTGCACCCCGTCACAAGGCCGCGCCGACGCGCCGGCCGAGGGCGATCGGCGGGGTCGCGGCGAGCGCGCGGTCGAGGAAGCCGGCGAGGCGCTCGTCGGAGCGCTTGCAGGTCTCCTCGCAGCGCAGCATGTGGTAGCCCGAGGGGCTCGCGTTCAGCGCGAGCGCCAGCGTCCGGCTCGTGCGGCCGCGGATCACGATGCCGGTGCGCTCGTCGACGAGCCGGTTGGCGACATCGAGGCGGAAGCGGCAGCCGATCAGCGAGAAGCGCACGAATTTGGGCTCGAGATTGTCCGAGTCCCACTGATGGTAGGCGCTCTCGTAGAGGTTGAAGCCGACCTTGGAGCCGCCGCGGCGCAGATCCTGCGCGATCTCCCGCGAGCGCGCGATGCAGACGTTGCGATCGAGCCCACCGACGAAGATCTCGACCGGCGCGCCCGTCGTGCGCGGGTTCTCGAAGCGCGGCACCGAGGCGCCGTAATAGCTCGCATGGGCGGCAAAGCGCAGGCCGTCGGGCGCGAACAGGCGCGCCATCTGCTCGTAGGCGGCGAGCACGCTCACCATGCCGCCATAGGAGAAGCCCATCACGCCGACGCGGGTGGGGTCCACCATCGGCATGTCGGCGAGGAAGCGCAGGGCGCTGAAAGCGTCCGACAGCATCATCGTCTCGGTGACGGCGAGCGCCCGGCGCGGATGGATGGCGTAATCGCGCCCGCGCGCGGCGAAGGTGTCGACCGCGAGCGTGACGTAGCCCTCCTCCGCGAGCATGCGCGCATAGCGCAATTCGCGCTCGGGGATGATGCCGCCGAGGCCCGGCAGGATCACCAGAGCGGGCCGGCTCTTCGGCAGCGTCGCCGCGACCGGGGTGAACAGATGCCCGCGGCCGGTGGTCGGGCGGGCGCGCCCGCGCTCCTCGTCCTGGAGGGTGAAAGGTGAGGTCGTCGCGAAGGCGATCTGCGGCATGGTGTCGGCATCCTGTGCGGGGCGAGGCGGAACTCGCCTCCAGTCAACGACCTGCCGGAACGCGCGTTCCCGAGCCGGCTGCACGCTCGAGGCTGGCGAGGAGCCCCTCGTCGGCGATCACGCGCGGCGCCTTGTTCTGCCCGCCGAGCTTGCCGCGCGCCGCCATCCAGGCGTGGAAGGTGCCGGTGGGCGCCACGATGAGCTCGGGTGCGGCGAGCTGGCGCGCCGCGCGATGGGTCGCGTAATCGGCATTGCCCCGCACGAGCGCGGCGTCGAGCGCGTCGCGCAGGCGCGCGGCCCGGGCGGGTTCGATCGCGCCGTCGACCAATTCGACGATCACGAGATGGTGGTCGCTCGCGGCGCCTCGCGCGCGATGCCGGGCGCCTGCGGAATAATCGACGATCTGCGCCTCGATCGCGCCCGCCGCCGCGACCATCGCCGCCTCGAGCTCGGCACCCGAGACGTGCTCGCCGAAAGCCGAGAGCGTGTAGGCGGTGCGCCCGGCGAAGAGGATACGCGGCGGCGCCTTCGAGACGAGCCGCACGAGATCGCCGACCGCATATGCGAAGAGCCCGGCATTGGTCGAGACGACGAGCGCGTAATCCTCGCCGAGCGCCGCCTCGCGCAAGGTGAGCCGCCGGGGGGAGGGGGTGTCGAGGGTGGCGGGCTCGACGAATTCGTAGAAGATCCCGTTGTCGACGAGGAGCCGCATGCCCGCCTCGGGGCCCCCGTCCTGAATGGCGAAGAACCCCTCGCTCGCCGGAAACACCTCCGCGAGCCGCACGCGCGTGCCCTCGATCAGCCGCTCGAAACGCTGCCGATAGGGCGCCATCGCGACGCCGCCGTGGATGATCAGCTCGAGGTTCGGGTAGAAATCGGTGAGGCTCGGGCCGAGCCGCGGCGCGGCTTGCGCGAGGCGCTCGAAGAAGGCGAGGAGCCAGGTCGGCGTGCCCGAGATCGCGCGCACGTCCGCCTCCCGCGAGGCGGGCACGAGGGCTTCGATCTTCGCCTCCCAATCGGCGAGGAGCGCGAGATCGGCGGGCGGGAAGGTGCGCCCGCGCGCCCAGACCGGCACCGTCGCGGTCGCGATCCCCGACAGGTCGCCTGCGCGCACGCCGGGCGCCAGCGTCTCGAGCGCGGTCGAGCCGCCGAGCATGAAGCTGCGCCCGCCGAGCACCTTCGAATCGGGGCGTCGGCCGAGATGGTGGACGAGGATGTCGAGCGCCGCGCGGCGGTTCGACGCGACCATCTCGCGGCTCACGGGGATGTATTTCGTGCGCCCCGCGGTCGTGCCCGAGGAGAGCGCGAAGAACGGCATCCGCCCCGGCCAGCTCGTGTCGTCGAGCGTCGGGAACGGCTCCTGCCAGAACGCCCCCCACATCGCCTCGTAGTCCCGCACCGGCACGCGGGCGCGGAAAGCGTCGGCGTCGCGGATCTCCGCGAAGCCGTGCGCGCGGCCGAAGGCGGTGTCCCTCGCCCGCGCGATCAGGCCCGCGAGCACCCGCTCCTGCGCCGCCCACGCGTCCTCCCGGTCGAGCTGGCGCCGGCGTCGGGCGGCGTAGAGGCGCAGCAACGGCGTCGCGTCGATCATCGCCGCGGCCCCGGCTCGAGCACCGTCTCGTGCGGATAGGCGCGCGCCACCCCCTCGCGCGAGAGCGGCATCGCGAGCGCCTTTCCGTCGAGCCAGAGCGGCAATTGGTCGAGCGCGTTCGCCGAGCCGAGCCAGCCGTCCTGGCCGGTGATCAGCACGCCCGTCGCGCCGTCGAGATCCCCGCAATCGCAGACGAAGCGCGCGATCGAGCCGTAGAAGGCCCTGTGCGGGCGCGGCACGGCGGGGTGGGCGGTCTTCATCACCGCGTCCGAGGTGCCGCCGACGGGGAGATCCGCATAGACGTAGCGGCGCCCGATCAGGGGGAGGCCGCCGAGAAGATGCGCGACGCGCAGCCGGTGGACGTCGCCCCAGACCCGGTAGCGCTTCAGCTCGCGCGCCGTCTCGACCAGCGCGCGGGCGACCGCGACCGTGAGCTCGTCGCGCGCTTCGTCGAGATCGCGGGCGATCAGCGTGCGGGCGGTGAAGACGGCGCCGTAGAAGGCGCGCTCGGTGCGGCTGTGATGGCGCTCGACGATATGGGCGACGAGGAGCTCGAAGGCGAGCGCGCCGCGCGAATCGGGCGGATAGGATCCGTCCCACGCGGCGAGGAGCGGTAGCACGGCGTCCCGCGCCGCGCGCACCGCCTCGCGCGCGGGCGCCCCGCCGCCGCCGGGCAGATCGCCGGCGTCGCGCGCGAGCGACACGAGCCGGTCGCGCAGGTCGAGCGCCGTCGTCACCGTCACGTCGCGCTGGATCGCGGCCATGGCGTCGAGCGTCACGGGGGAGGCCGCCTCGATCAACGCGGCGATGCGCTCGACGCGGATCGCGGCCGAGTAGAAATAGCTCAAAGGGGTCGGCGTCTCGCTCGGCCGGTCGTTCGCCGAGATCACGTAGCCGCGTCGCGGATCGCGCTCGAGGGGGAAATCGCGCGCGGTGACGAAGCGCTCCCAATGAGCGAGGGCTTCCGGGCGGGCGACGAGATCGGCGAGCGGCGTGTTCGGGCGGCGCGGGAGCTTCGCCGCGATCTGCTTCGCGATCCCGCCCGCCGCCTCCGCGACGATCCAGTTCTGGCCCGGCACCGCCATGTGCTCGCAGGCGGCGCGGAAGCTCTCGATGTCGTGGGCGCGGTTGATGCCGAGCATGGCGGTGAGCTCGTCGGAGGACTCGTGACCGACCCAGCGCAGAGCGTAAGTTCCGCCCATCGGCACCGCGTCCGAGACGATCGGCCCGAAACGGCTCTCGCGAATGTCGACGCGCTCCTCGCCCGCCCCGCGCACGCGGATCGTCTCGGTGCGCGTCTCGAAGGGCTCGTGCGGCAGCGAGGAGAGATCGAAGAGATCGGAGGAGGCCGTGTGCGGCGCGGTCCCGCCCCAGGCGATATGCTCGTTGCGGCCGAAGGCCATGAAGGGCAGGCCCGGCAGCATGAAGCCGGTGCAGGCGTAAGAGGGCGAGCGGAAGCCCGCCGCGAGCCAGATGTTCGGCGCCGTGATCGGCAGATGCGGATCGCCCGCGAGCATCGGCGTGCCGCTGGCGGTGCGCGCGCCCGCGACCGCCCAGGCATTCGAGCCCTTGAGCGCCGAGCCGAGCGCGCTCGCGACCAGCACGTCGAGATCCCCGCCCGAGAGGTTCGCGATCGTGCCCGTGCCGTGGGCGACGAGCTTGTCCCACAGGTCGGGAAAGCCGGGATCGCGCCGCAGCGGGATGAGGCGCATCCAGATTACCCAATTGACGTCCGCGACCGCCGCGCGCCCGAGCGCCATCACGTCGGCGGCGCTCCAGGGGGTGCGCGACAGGCCCAGGGGGCCGAAATCGGGCGGGTCTTCGGGCATCGTCTCGACGACCCGGTTCACGCCCGCGACGAAGCCGTCGAGCATCGTGCGCGTGTGCTCGGGCATCATCGCGAGGATGCCGGGCACCGCCTTGGCGATGCCGAGCGTGCGCAGGGCCCGGTCGAGATCGACCGCGGCCGGGCCGGCCATCTCGGCGACGCGGCCGTATGCGACGCGGCGCATCACCTCCATCTGCGTGAGCCGCAGATGGGCGTGGACGACGCCGAGCCCGATCGCGAGATCGCGGTCCGAGCGCGCTTCGAGGAAGGGAACCGCGTGGTCGCTCCAGCGGATCGAGACCGGCGCCTCGAGCCCCGCGTCCCCGCGCGGCAGCATCGCGAGGCGCTCGTCGAGCGAGCGCGGTCGCGGGGGCCGGCGCGAGAGGATCGCGCCGGCGAGGAGGGCGAAGGAGCGCGCGAGGCGCAGGCGGCGGGAGAGACCTGTCACGACGTTCGCAGAACGGGCCCGGCGTCGCGGCGGTTCCGACGCGTCGGCGTGCGCCTTGCGCCCGTCACACGCGCGGTCCACAAGAGGGCGACGAGACGAAGCGACGCGAGGCAACCGATGGACGACGCGCTGTTCGAGGAGGTGGCGAGCCCGGAGGAGGCGATCGACCGCCTCTCGGCGCTCTACGAAGGCGCGGCGCTCGCGCTCTCGGAAGCGGTGCAGCGTTTCGTGCGCGGGGGCGCGCCGCCGTCGGCCCAGGAGCGCGCCTCCTTCCGCTATCCGGCTCTGCGCGTCCACCACGCCGCCGAGATCGCCCCGCCGCGCACGCAGCGCGCCTACGCCAAGCTCCAGGAGCCGGGCTCCTACACGACGACCCTCACCCATCCGCGCCAGTTCAGGGGCTACCTGCTGGAGCAGCTGCGCCCGCTCGTCTCCGAATACGGCGTGCGGCTCGAGGTCGGGCTCTCCGACCAGGAGATCCCCTACCCCTACGTGCTCGAGCGCGGGGACGAGCTCTCGCACGGCGTGGTGACGGCGGCCGACCTCGCCCAGCACTTCCCGACGCCCGCCCTCGCGGAGGTCGGCGACGAGGTCGCGGACGGCTTGTGGGACGTCGATGCGGGTCCGCGGCCCCTCGCCCTCTTCGACGCCGTGCGGATCGACTATTCGCTACGCCGGCTCGTGCACTATACCGGCACCGATTGGCGCGCGGTGCAGCCCTGGATCCTGCTGACGAACTACCACCGCTACGTCGACCAGTTCGTGCAATGGGGCCTCGACGAGCTCGCCCGCGAAGGTTCGCCCTATACGCGCATCGTCCTGCCGAACGGCGTCTTCGTCGGACGTGAGGACGCGCGCGGGGAGAACGCGCAGAGCGTCGAGGCCTTGATGACGCGCGCCACCTGGCACCGCTACCAGATGCCGGCCTATCACCTCGTTCGCGAGGACGGGCAGGGCGTCACGCTCGTCAATATCGGGGTGGGGCCGTCGAACGCGAAGACGATCACCGATCACCTCGCGGTCCTGCGCCCCCATTGCTGGCTGATGGTCGGCCATTGCGGGGGCCTGCGCGCGACGCAGACGATCGGCGATTACGTGCTCGCCCACGCCTATCTGCGCCAGGACCACATCCTCGACGCCCTCGTGCCCCCCGAGATCCCGATCCCGGCGCTCGCCGAGGTGCAGATCGCGCTCCAGCAGGCGGCGGCGAAGGTGACGGGCGAGGACGGCGAGTTCCTCAAGCGCCGGCTGCGCACGGGCACCGTCGTCACCAATGACGACCGCAATTGGGAGCTGCGCTGGAGCCAGGAGCGGCGGCGCTTCAATCTCTCGCGTGCGATCGCGATCGACATGGAGAGCGGCACCATCGCCGCCCAGGGCTACCGCCTGCGCGTGCCCTACGGGACGCTGCTCTGCGTCTCCGACAAGCCGCTGCACGGCGAGATCAAGCTGCCGGGCGCGGCCTCGGCCTTCTACCAGCGCGCGGTCGGCGAGCACCTGATGATCGGCCTCTCCGCCCTCGACATCCTGCGCGGCCAGAAGACCGCCCTGCACTCGCGCAAGCTGCGCTCCTTCGACGAGCCGCCGTTCCGGTGAGCGAGGGGAGGGCGGCGTGAGATAGGGGTGCGTTGTCATCCCGGGCCGCGAAGCGGACCCGGGACCCATAAACGCGACGATCGTCCGAGCGCGCATGCCGCGCTCGCTCCGCACCCTCGGAACGGCGCTCGTCGGAGAAGCGCAGCCTACAGGCTGCGACTGAAGCGTCGAGGGTATGGGTCCCGGATCGCCTTCGGCGTCCGGGATGACACCGCAATGGACGATTCACGAACTCCGAGCGGAAGAAGAGCGGCCCCGCCTCGCGATCTTCCGCACTCCCCGTCGCGCGCGAGCACCCTTGTTCCCCGCCATCCCCCCGGATTAGCATCGCCGCCCGCGCTCGCGGCAATCGAGGAGGAAGCACTGATGACGAAGGCGATCCGCGTCCACGCCACCGGCGGCCCCGAGGTCCTGTCCTACGAGGATGTCGAGGTCGGCGCGCCGGGGCCGGGCCAGGCGCGGGTGCGCCACAAGGCGATCGGGGTGAACTTCATCGACGTCTATTTCCGCACGGGCGCCTATCCCGCACCGCTGCCCTTCGTGCCGGGCAACGAGGGCGCGGGGATCGTCGAGGCGGTGGGGGAGGGCGTGACGGACGTCGCGCCCGGCGATCGCGTCGCCTATGCGGCGGGGCTCGGCGCCTATGCCGACGTGCGGCTGATCGAGGCCGACCGCCTCGTCAAGCTGCCGGCGGGCATCGACGACGAGACCGCCGCCGCGATGATGCTCAAGGGCCTGACCGCCCAATATCTCCTGCGCCGCACCTACCGGGTCGAGCCCGGCGACACCATCCTCGTCCACGCCGCAGCGGGCGGCGTCGGGCTCATCCTGTGCCAATGGGGCAAGCATCTCGGCGCGACCGTGATCGGCACCGTCGGCTCGGCCGAGAAGGGCGAGCTCGCCCGCGCCAACGGGGCCGACCACGTGATCGACTACACGCGCGAGGATTTCGCCGCGCGCGTCGCCGAGATCACGAACGGCGAGAAATGCGCGGTCGTCTACGACGGCGTCGGGCGCGCGACCTTCCCCGCCTCGCTCGACTGCCTGCGCCCGCTCGGCATGTTCGTGAGCTTCGGCTCGGCCTCCGGGCCGGTGGACGCGTTCGACATCGGGCTCCTCGCCAAGAAGGGCTCGCTCTTCGCCACGCGGCCGACCTTGTTCACCTACATCGCCAAGCGCGCCGATCTGGTGGCGAGCGCGCACGACCTCTTCGCGGTCGTCGAGAGCGGCGCCGTGACGATCCCCGTCCACGCCCGCGCGCCGCTCTCCGAGGTCGCCGACGTCCACCGCCGGCTCGAGGGCCGCGCGACCACGGGCGCGACCGTGCTCCTGCCGTGACTCGGCTGATCCAGGCCGCGCTGAACGGCGCCCGCACGCCGGCGGACCATCCCGCGATCCCCGTCCGCGCGGAAGCGCTCGCGCTTGACGCGGCGGCCGCGGTCGAAGCGGGCGCGGGGGCGCTGCACGTGCATCCGCGCCGGGCGGACGGTCGCGAGAGCCTCGACGCCGACACGATCGCGAGGGCGCTGCGCGCGATCCGCGACGCCGTTCCCGGCGTGCCGGTCGGCGTCTCGACCGGGCTCTGGATCGCGCCCGGCGGCGAGGCCCGCCACGCGGCGATCGCGGAATGGACGGAGATCCCGGATTACGTCTCCCTCAATCTGAGCGAGCCGGACGCGCCGCAGATCGCCGAGATCGTCCGCGCCCGCGGCATCGGCATCGAGGCGGGACTGTGGTCGCGCGCGGATCTCGAGCGCTTTCTCGCGATGCCCTGGGCAGGGGCCGTCACCCGCATCCTGATCGAGGTGAACGAGCAGGACGTTCGCGAGGCGCAGGCCGTCTTCGACGACCTTTCGGCGGGTCTCGCGGCGCGGGGGTTCGGACCGGCGACGCGCGGGCCGCCGATCCTCTCGCATGGCCTTAATGCCGCCTTCTGGCCGATCGCGGAGCGCGCCCGCGCCGCCGGTCACGACCTGCGGGTGGGCCTCGAAGACGTGCTCCACCTGCCCGACGGCAGGGTCGCGCCCGACAATGCCGCCCTCGTGCGGGCGCTCGCGGGGGCGGGCGCGGACTAGTCCCTTGCGAAGCGCGTGTTTGCGCCGCCGCTTCGCGCGTGCGAAACTGCCGTCACGGATCGCTCGCCCCGGCGCGACGCCCCCCGAGACCTCCCCCTGACGCGAGAGCTTTCATGGACACGACGCTCGACGACACCGACGTCCTCCTCGCGGTCGACGTCCAGTACGATTTCCTGCCCGGCGGCGCGCTCGCCGTGCCGGACGGGGACGCGGTGATCGCGCCGATCGACGCGCTGGCACGGCGCTTCGTCGCCCGCGGCGCGCATCTCGTCCTCACGCAGGACTGGCATCCGCCGCGCCACGGTTCCTTCGCCTCGAGCCATCCCGGCAAGGCGCCCTTCGAGACGATCGAGATGCCCTACGGCACGCAGGTCCTGTGGCCGGACCATTGCGTCCAGGGCACCCGCGGGGCCGAGATCACGCGCGGGCTCGAGAGCGCGCATCTCGCCGAGCTCGTGCTGCGCAAGGGCTTTCGGCGCGAGATCGATTCCTATTCCGCCTTTCGCGAGGTCGACCGCCGCACGCCGACGGGGCTCGCCTCGTATCTGCGCGAGCGGGGCGTGAAGCGGCTCTTCCTCGCGGGGCTCGCGACGGATTTCTGCGTCGCCTGGTCGGCGCTCGACGCGATGGCGGAGGGTTTCGCGACGCATGTCGTCCTCGACGCCTGCCGCGCCATCGACACGAACGGCTCGCTCGCGCGCGCGATGGCCGACATGAAGGCGGCGGGCGTGATCTTCTGCGAGACGGGCGACCTGATGGCCTGAGCAATCGAGATCCGCCTCGCGCCCCGGCACGACGGCCTTCCTTCAGCGCGTGACCTCCTCCAGGAACTCGACGAGCGCCCGCCGGTCGGCTTCCGAGGGGATGCGCTGCTCGGGCATCTTCGAGCCCGGCGTGTAGGCGGTGGGGCCGAACTCGAACAATTCGGCGACCGTCTGCGGGGTCCAGACGATGTCCATCTCGCGCAGAGCCGGCGAGAAGTCGTAGCCCTCGGCCGTGCCGATGCGCCGCCCGAAGATGCCCGCGAGCGTCGGCCCCGCGCGCTCGCCCTCGTCCTCCGACAGCGTGTGGCAGGCCGCGCAGGCGCGAAACACCTCCGCGCCGCGACTGCCGGTGAAGCGCGCGAGCGGGTCGGCGCCCCCGCCCATCATCACGGGGCCGATATGCTCGCCCGTGCGCGCGTCCCAGCGCCTCACGACGGCGTCGCCCCCGCCGGTCAGGAGCGTGCGCCCGTCCGGATCGAAGGCGACGGACCAGACCGGCAGGCCCGGGCCGACGAGCACGAAATCCACCGTGCCGCTCGCGCGGTCGATCACCGAGACCGAGCCGCGGATCGAGGCCGCCGCGATGCGCTCCCCGTCCGGCGAGAGGGCGAGCGCGATCACGGGCAGGCGCTGGATCTCGATCTCGGCGCGGATCTCGCCGCCGGGCGTCAGCACCCGCACGTGCCCGTCGGCCGCGCCGACGACGATCTCCCCGTCGGGCGCGATCGCGAGCGCGTTCAGCGGGCTGCCCGTCTGGACGATACGCGCGGGCCCGCCGTCCTCGGGCCAGATCCGCAGCGTGGCGTCGTAGCCCGCGGTGACGATCGCGCCGTCGGGGGCGAAGGCGACGGCGTTCACCTGGCCGAGATGGCCCGTCAGCACCCGCGCCTCGCCGCCAGCGAGCGGCGCGATGCGCGCCGTCCCGTCCCACGAGGCGGAGGCGAGGCGGGTGCCGTCGCTCGAGAGCGCGAAGCCGACGATCTGGGACGTGTGCGCGGCCTCGACCCGCTCCGGCTCGCCGCCGTTGTGCGGCCACAGCGCGATCCGCCCGTCCTCGCCGCCGGTGACGATCCGCCCGTCGGCAAGGAACGCGACGGCGTTGACGGAGCCGTCGTGCAGGCGCAGCACCCTGGCCGCGGCACCCTTCGCGAGATCCCAGACGATGGCGCGGCTGTCGAACGACCCCGACACCGCGAGCCCCCCGTCCCCCGCGATCGCCAGCGCCCGCACCGGCCCCCCATGCCCCCGCAATTCGGCCTCGGCGGCGCTCGCGACGAGGAGGAGGGGGAGGATCGCGAGGAGTGCGCGCATCGGGGGGCTCTCGGTGGTGTCTCGGCTCACGCTTGTCGCACGAGCGCGCAGCGCGAGGGAAGAGCACGAGTGCGAGACGAGCGGCGGGCGGAAGGCCCCGACGCCGACGTCCCCCTCCCCCCGCGCAGCGGCGGGGAGGGTAGGGTGGGGGGTGGTCGGGCCTGTGGAGCGGGTGGATAGGCGTGCTCGGCCCCTCCGCCGGGGCTCTTTCGCGAACCACCTCACAAGCCCCACCACCCCCCACCCCTAACCCCTCCCCGCCGCTTTGCGGGGGGAGGGGGATCACGGCGCGGCCTGCATCGACGGCATCGCGAGACGATCGCCGAGAGGAAGGCCCCGACGCCGAGGTCCCCCTCCCCCGCGAAGCGGCGGGGAGGGTAGGGTGGGGGGGGGTGGGGGGGGGGGGGCGGGTGGGACTGGGTGCGCGGCGCCCCTGCCGGACC
>NZ_JBKBQG010000047.1:0-31127 GCF_046292825.1 Salinarimonas sp.
AAGTGTCGCCGCGCCTGGTCCAGCTCGGCCGCCGGAGCCCCTTGCGCGCCAAGCCTTTCCCGCCGGTTCCCGCCAAATCCCGGATGATCCCGCCAGGTGCAAGATCATGTGTCACCGTTCAGGGGAAAAGGCGGTTATGAAGCACCAATGGGTTACAGGCGATTTCCCGACCGAGCGGCGCGGCACCGGTCGCGATCGACCCCTCGCGCCGATCGGCTCGATGAACTCGGCGCCGCGTGGGATGCCGCCGCGGTTTTCCTGCCGGTGGGGCTTCGAGAACGGGCGACACCCACGGGCGACACCCGCGCGCGAGCGCCTCACGCCGATCCGGATCCGCCGAGCCGGCGCCAGACGTCCATGTCCGACCAGTCCTCGAGAAAGCCGTAAGGGTACGCCGGGATGCTCGGCGCGGAGATCTTCGTCAGCGCCGCGACGTCCTCCGCCGGGAGGACGAGGTCGATTGCGTCGAGGTTGTCGGCGAGTTGCGCTGCGCTGCGCGCGCCCAACAGAACCGAAGCGACGCCCGGCCGCGACAGAAGCCAAGCGATCGCCACGTGTGCCGGCGGTCGCTCGACACGCGCCGCGATCGCGCCGACAGCCTCGAGGATCGCGTGGGTTCGGCTAGTATTGCGCAGGTCGTAGGCCTCGACGCCGCGGTTCGGATCCTCGCCGAGGCGCGTGGCGCCGCTCGGCCGCGCGTCGGCCGCGTATTTGCCGGTGAGCCAGCCGCCGCCGAGCGGCGACCACGGGGTGAGGCCGATGCCCGCCTCGAGCGCGCAGGGCATGACCTCGATCTCGATGCCGCGCTCGAGCAGGCTGTATTGCGGCTGGAGGGCGACGGGCCGCGGGAGCCCGTGCGCCTCCGCAACCGAGACGATCCGCTGCAATTGCCAGCCGGCGACGTTCGACCAGGCGACGTCGTGGATCTTTCCTGCGCGGACGAGGTCGCCGAGCGTGGCGAGCGTCTCGCAAATGGGCGTATGACGATCCCAGCCGTGGATGAAATAGACGTCGATCGCCTCCACCTGCAGGCGTCGCAGGCTCGCCTCGACGCAGCGGACGATGCTGCGACGGGACGCGCCGTGGCTCCCTGCAGGCGGCCCGAACCGGCCCTTCGTGGCGAGCACGAGATCGCCGAAGCCGCCGCGCCGCCGCGCCCATCGCCCGACGATCTCCTCGGATGCGCCGCCGCCATACACGTCGGCCGTGTCGATGAAGGTGCCCCCGCGCTCGACGAACAGGTCGAGCTGCCGAGCGGCCTCCGCCTCGTCGGTCTCGGCGCCGAACGTCATGGTCCCGAGCGCGAGGCGCGAGACGATCGGGCCCCCATGGCCGAGCGCGCTCGTCGGCATCGCGGTCTCGCATTTCACCTTCGTCATGACGGTCCTCCCGTGGAATGGGTGTCGGCGGATCGGCTCCGAACGACGCGCGCGAGCGCCTGGACGAGACGGCCTACGAGACGCGGCCCGGAGCCGCCGTGGGTTTCGTAGAACCCGTCCTCGTCGCGACGACGCTCGTCGCGCTGGCGCTCGAGCCCCGACCGACGGCTCGCCTGCGGTCCGTAGACGTGATCTCTCATGTCGCAATCCTCGCGATGTGCTGCGCCGCATCGCGGGGAGAAGGGTCATGGCGCCCGCATGACGCGAACCGCAGATGATCTCTTGACCCGAGAGACAACCTAACGATCAATCGGAGCCCACGAAACGAGCGGGTTCGAACAGGTCTTTTCATGAATGAAAAGCAGGTGGCATGGGGCGACCTGAGCCTCTTCCTCGCGGTCGCCCGGGAAGGCGGGCTGTCCGCCGCGGCCCGGACGGCGCGCTGCAGCCCCGCCACCCTCGGCCGCCGCATGCTCGCGCTCGAGCGCGCGCTCGGGCGCGAGCTGTTCGTGCGGCACGATCGCGGCTACGAGCTGACTGCGGAGGGCCGCCGCCTCCTCGCGGATCTCGAGGCGGTGGAGGCGGGCATCGGTCGCGCGACGCGCGCGCCCCGTCGCGGCGAGCGGCCGCTCGTGAAGATCTCCGCCGGCACCTGGACCACTCTGCGCCTCCTCGACGCGCTCGACGACATCGTGGGCACGCCCCCCGACGTCCGGCTGCGCTTCATCTCGGCCGAAGCCGTGCTCGACATCGCGCACAGGGAGACCGCCATCGGCTTGCGCAATCGCCGGCCCACGAGCGAGGGTCTCGCGGGGCGCAAGCTCGCCGACGTCGAATTCGCACCCTTCGCGGCACCGGGCGCTCCGCGTCTGTGGATCAAGGTGGCCGCGGACACGCCGTCGGCCTTGTGGCTCGACGCCCATGTCGGCGAGGAGGTCTCGTGCGAGGTGAGCGCGCCCCGCAACAGCCTCGACCTCGCGCTCGCGGGCAAGGGCATGGCGCTCCTGCCGACTTTCCTCGGCGACGCGCAGAAGGGATTGCGCCGCGTCGGCGACACCATCCCCGAGCTCGCCCACGAGCAATGGCTGGTGACCCATCGCGACGATCGACACCTGCCGGAGGTCCGGCGCGCCATCGACCGTCTGTGCCGCGTCCTGGCGCCGACGCGAGGCGGCTCGTGAGAACGGCCTGCGCGCGACGAGTACGGGCTATCTCCCCGTCAGCGTCAGGTGGAGCGAGTGGACCATATGGTCGGAATTCCCCTCCGGATCGAGGCTGCGGAAGCTGTCGAGCCGCAGGTCGTTGCGGAACAGGAACCAGTCGTTTCGCCAAGCCTTCGGCAATTGCCCACCGACGCGCCACCCAGAACCACAGCCTTCCGGTAGCGAATTCGTGCACGACGGCGAAGTGGAGCCACAGCACCGCGAAGAAGAGGATGGTTTTCGACATTCGGATCGTTCCTGTTGAGAAAAAGTCGTTTGGAGGCGCGAAGGGCCCGTCCCTCAGCCGCCGCCGGCACCCGCTCGAAGCGCGTCGG
Source organism: Salinarimonas sp. (assembly GCF_046292825.1). GTDB lineage: Bacteria > Pseudomonadota > Alphaproteobacteria > Rhizobiales > Beijerinckiaceae > Salinarimonas. The sequence continues at coordinate 2,917 of NZ_JBKBQG010000047.1, forward strand.
GGCGGGCGGCGCTCTGGAACACGCACTTGGCGAGCGCCAGCGCGCCCTGCTTCCAAGGCTCGCGGCTGGTGCGGCCGCTCTTGCGGGCGAGGGCGCCGGATCGGCTCGTCTCGCGCCACCAGGCGAAGGTCCGCAGGATCGCGGCTCGGCTGGAGTGCCGCGGCTCGAAGCCGAGACGTCGCTGCGCCCGCTCCGTGCTGACGTAGGCGTCGCGGCTCAGCTTGTAGATCAGGCGCTTGTAGACCGGCGACGCCCCCGTGATCTCGAGCGCTCTCAACGCGCCGATCGTGGCCGTAATCGGGAGCGCGACGATCCGCCTGCCGTATCCGGCCGCATCCAAGACGGCCTGGAAATCGTCGCGGAGCGTGGTGAACTCGGTCGCGGCGACGTTGAAGGCGTCGTTCACCCGATCGCCGGGCAGGGTCATGGTCGCGACGACCACGTCGACCAGATCGTCGACGTCGAGCAGGACCCGAACGAGAAGGCTGGCGAGCGACATGGGAGCCTCGCTCGACGCGGCGATGACATGGAGCATGGCTCCGATCCCGGCCGCGAAACACGCGATGCCGGCGATCAAGAGATAGGCATCGAGGAGCGGCTGCGAATAGTGGGCGAGGACCGGACGGTGTCTTGCGAAATCGTCGACCCGCCGCAGTTCTTCGCGCCTCTTGCCGACGGTCAGGAGAAGACTGCGATCGCGGCCTACGCGAACAATCCGACCACGATCCTCGACCTCATCCATGCCGGCGTCGGCGTCGGCGTCCTGATCCGCACATCCGCACCGTCGGCGACCGGATCGTCGAGACGATCCGATCGCATGCCGATCTCTATGCCGGGCGGCGCCTGTCCTCTGTCGATCCGAAGCGTGGAGGAGCCGCGCTCGCGGCACGCGTGTAATCGCGGCTCATCCCGCGCCCGCCCGCGCACCTCACCGAGCGCTGCGGGAGCGCACCGCGGCGACGATCGCGATCGCGGCGAGGAGGCAGATCGCGGACAATGCCGCCATGAAGAGCGGGGCGGCAGGCGCGCCTGCGAGCGTGATGACGCCGCCGATCAGCGGTGGAAAGGCGATGCCGCCGACCATGGAGACGGCGATGACCGAGGCGGTGGCGTTGCGCGAGGCGGGATGCACGGAGGCGAGCCAGGCGAGCCCCGTGGGGAAGATCGGCGCGATGAACAATCCGACGAGCACGTAGGCGACGGGTGCGAGGGTTCCGCTCGTCGCGGCGAGAAGCGACAACGTCATGCCGATGCAGGCGCCGACCATGATCTGCGCCGGCGTCGCGCGCAGCGTCAGCCAGGCGGCGCCGAAGCGACCGAGCGTCATCGCGAGCCAATAGGCCGACGTCGCACCCGCCGCGAAGGCCGCGCCGTACCCGACCGCGACGAGGTGGGTGGTGGCCCATCCGCCGACGCCGGTCTCGATGGCCACGTGCAGGACGTAGATCGCGAAGAACGCGCCGATCACGAGGAGCGTCGTGCGCCGCCGGGCGGGCTCGCTCGCACCAGCTTCGCCTCCAGCGGACGCGCGCGAGCCGACATCGTTCGAGATCGCACTGCCGACGAGGAGCGGGACGAGCGCGGCAATGCCGAAAGCGAGAAAGATCGCCCGAAAGCTCTCGGGTCCGAACCACGCCACCGCGAGCGGCCCGAGAACCGCGCCGACGCCGAAATGTGCGTTGAGGAGGTTGACCATCGATGCGCTGCGGCGGCCGAACCCGATCGAGAACAGGAAATTCAACCCGAAATCGACGCCGCCGAAACCCAACCCGATCACGAAGGCGCCGACGAGGGCCACGCTCCAGACCGGAGCCGCGGCGAACAGGAGGCAGCCGAGCGCCATCGCTCCGTAGCTCGCCGCGAGGAGCTGTCTGTTCGTGAGCAGGGTATGGGCACGATTGAAGACGAGAACCCCGATCAGCGCGCCCACGAAATGCGCGCTGAGCGCGAGCCCGGCCTGCGCCGGGGTGATGGCGAAGGTCTCGAGCAGATGCGGTATGGCCGGGCCGTAGAGGGCCTGCAACGCCCCGATCACCACGAACCCGAAGCACGAGGCGACGATTCCGGCCATCGTCGCGGCACGATCCGTCGTCTCGATCCCCCGATCCCCGCTCTCCGAAACGGCTGCGCGCTGCTTCACCCCGACCTCCTTCAATCAACGATCCACGACGAGTGTCGCGCCTGCATCGGTGGCGACGACGACGGCAACCTCTCCACCCTGGATGCGAGCGAGAAGCCCGGAACGAGCGGGCAGATGAAAGCGGCGTTCGCGGTCCGCGATCTGGAGCGCGATCTCGTCCGCTCGGTCGTGGGGATTGAAGAGGCCCAAGAAGGACGCATCCCTGCCGGAGCGGACGAACCGCGCGATCCGCCCCCCAAGCCCACGAGCAGCCCTCGCCGGGGAGGCGGCGAGGCGCCGGCCGACGGCGTCGGTATCGGCCTCTCCACGCCAGACCATCGACACGTCCTCGTCCCGCGGATCGAGCGCGATCGCGACATGGCGGCCCTCGGCGAAGAGCCACATGCCCATGCGCTCGACGAGCCGGTCGAGCGCCGCCGCCATCGAGCCTTCCTCGGACGCCTGCGCCGCGGCGAGAGGGTCGACGGCGAGGACGAGATCGGGTTCGATCGTGCTCTCGAGGAGAGCGGCGCCTTCGGCATCGACGGCGCTGCGCAAGCGGAGCAATGAGCCGTGATTGACGTTGCGCCCGCCCATCTCGTCGAAGGGTGCGCCTGGGCAATACGGGGGAGCATAGAGCGTCGGGTCGAAGCCGTCGGCGACCAGACCGTCTGCGTCCATGTCGATCGACGAGCCCCAGCTCCCCGTGGCGCAGGCGGTATAGACCGACAGGATGCGTGCGCCGAGCACGAGAGCGAGAAGGGCGTGAAAGAGCGGTGCGGCCCCTTGCGCGAAGCGCCCGGTCGTCCAGGTAAAGCCCCAGTTCGCCTCCGCGACGTCGCTTCGCGCGGCGCCGATCTGAAGCGCGTGGGCGAGAAACGCAGATGGATCCGAGGACGCGTCGCCGACCCATTCCGTATGCCCGAGATGGACGGGTGCGGCGCGAAACGCCGCCGATCGTGCGAGCCAGCTGCCGAACGCACCCGGCTCGGCGGCGGTGCCGATGCGAACGAGCGGCGCGTTCACGACGCGTACGGGGCTCGGGTGGAGCCGGGACGACAAGAGGCTCCATTGCTGTACCGTGAGCTCGGCAGCCGCGCGTGCGCGGGCGGCGCCTCGCAGCTGCGAGCCGGCGCCGAGATCGGCATGCCGCACGGGCTTGCAGGCCTCGCCGAGGACACCTTCGTTTCCGAGCTGGACGGCGACGACCGGACCGCGGGGATGCGCGAAAGGCTCGATGAGCGAAACGTTCACCGCCTCCATCCAAGCGTCGACCTCGCGCCGGAAGCGAGGGTCGTGAACCTTCGGCAGCGGCTTGCCCTGCGACATGAGATGCCCGCCGTCCGCACCTTCGTAAGGCGCGACGTGCATCGGGTCGCAGAGACGATCCGGCAGGCCGCCGAGCTGGACTTCGGCATGGATGAAGGGGCCGGGCTTGACGAGCGCGGCGAGGCCGGTTTCGGCGATCGCGCGCATGAAGCCGACCACGTCCTTCTGGGCGTCCGTGCGACCCGTGAAGTCGAACCTCTCCTGTCCCGACGCGCCGAGTTCGTGGAAGCGCCAGGGCACGTAGAACGAGACCACGTCGATCCCGGCCTCGCGGAGCGCCTCGAGAGACGCCCGCCACCGCTCCGGCCGCATCCGATAATACGGCAGCTCGCCGACGAGTATCGGGCGGTGCCGATCGAGACCCGGCCATGCGCCCCTCGTCATGACGGGTCCGCCTGAGACGATACGAGAAGCACCTTCATCGCTCTGTATGGCTCGCCCGTCCGCGGTGACAGGCGTGCGAACCCCGCTTCATGCTCCTCGAGAGGTAGACGGTCGGTGATCACGCGTTCCAGGGGCAGAGCACCCGCGAGCTTCACACCGAGCGGAAAGATGCTGCTGTCGTAATCGCCCGCCCCGATGATGCGCAGCCCACGCATCAGGATGTCCAGCGGAGCGACGGTTGCCGTCGCACGCGAGTCGAAGCCCATCACGACCACGCGCCCCGCGGTTCGTGCCAAGCCGATGGCGGTTTCCAGAAGATTGCCGACGCTGTCGACGACGACGTCCGCGCGATCCCTCAGAGCCTCGTCGTCCGGCGCGAGGACGGCGAGCCGTTCGTCGTCGGCTTCCAGGAGGATCTCGCGGCAAAGCTGCCGACGCGTCGGATCCGCCTCGACGAGCACGACGTCGGCACCGAGATGCAGAGCGAGCATGGCAGTGATGACGCCCATGGGGCCCCCGCCGAGGACGACGACGGTCTCACCGGCCGTCAGACCTGCTGCCTGCAGGTTGTTCAGCGCGCAGACCAGCGGCTCGACCATGACGGCACGGTCGAGGCTCATGCCGTCGGGCACCCGATGAAGAAATCGGGCCGAGACGCGGAATGCATCCGCGAAGGTCCCGTCTCGATCGATGCCGATCTCGTTGCCGGACTTGCGCGTACAGAAATTCAAGCGCCCCTTGAGACACGACTCGCACGTGCCGCAATACAGCGTCGGATTGACGATGACGCGGTCGCCGGCTCGGAGGCCATCGACCTGCGGCCCCACCGCCTCGACGATCCCGACCGATTCGTGTCCGAGGACCGTTCCTTCGAGCGCGGCGAACTTGCCGACCAGGATCGATCGGTCGGTACCGCAGATGCCGCTGTGCACGATCCGCACGACGACATCGTCCGGCGCCGACACCTGCGGCCACGGCCGATCCACGAGGGCGAGCGTCGGTCCTGCGCGAAGCTCCAAGGCTCTCATGGCGACACCTCCTCGGTCTTCTCGGACAGGAAAACGGGACTGTTCCACGCGATCGCTTCGATGAGCGCGGCGTGCAGCTCCGGCGTCGCGGCGGCGATGCAGGAACGCTGGTTCTCGGGGGCGATGTCGAGGAGGCGCGTCGATTCGAGCGAGGCCCCGTACGCATCGGTGATCGTCACCCCGGCGAGTTCGGCGAGCAGCGTCGCCGCCGCTATGTCGTAGGGGAACAGATGCAGGATCGCCCCCCGCCCGGCCGCGAGAAAAGCGTCCCGCGTCGCGGGATGATCCCGCCAGATCCGGTTGCCCACATCGACGTAGGCGTCCAATTGCCCGGTCACGATCCGCGAGATCGAAAATGTCGCGCTGTTGAAGACGAAGACGCCGCCGGTATTCGCCGAACGATCGACGAGTTCCCCGTAAGCGGACGTCATGAGCCGCATCGGATGGCCGTTGAACTCGATCGACCAGAACATGCGGTCGATCTGCGTCGTGCGCGAGAGATTGGGAACGCGGTGGTCGAAACCGGTCGCCACGATTCCACCGGCACGATCGCCGTAGAGGGTCTCGCCATGCCGGATCCCGACGAGCAGCGCCGCTTCCACGTCGCCGATCGTTGGGTCTCCGTCGCCGAGCGGCGCCTGAGCGATCGAAATCATGCCCATCTCGAGCCCAGCCGATGTCGGTCGCGTTCCGTCGATCGGGTCGATGATGAGGAGATCGCGCGGCGAGCGACCGATCTCCAGGAAGGAGCCGTCCTCGGTATAGACGGCGAATGGTTGCGGCGCATGCTCGCGGATGAACGCGAGCGCGGCCTCCTCGGCGATCGCGTCGACGTCGAATTGAGCGTCTCCACCAGGCGACACGCCATGAACGTGGCGAGCGAGCCCGTGTTCGCGATAGACCTGGAGCTTGCTTCGGATATGAGTGCCGACGGCGAGGAGGAAGTCCTTCATGGGTCAGACGCCCTCCGCGGCGAACAGGCGCTCGAGGCGGACGCAGATCTCCTCCGCCTCGTCCATCGTCAAGATCAGCGGCGGGCGGATCTTCAGGACGTTGCCTCGCCCGTAGCGCGAGGTGCGAAGGATCAGGCCGTACGCCATCGCCTTCTGCGCGAGCGCGTTCGTGCGAGCGACGTCGGGTGCGTTCCCTTCGCCGACGATTTCGAAGCCGATCATCAGGCCCACGCCGCGGACGTCTCCGACGAACTCGAAGCGCTCGGACATCCCTGCAAGGCGCGAAAGGATATGCGCCCCCGTCGCACGCACATTCGCGAGAAATGCCGGCTGCCGAACGATTTCCAGCGTCTTGTTCGCTGCGGCTGCGGCAAGCACGTTCGAGCCGTACGTGAAGGAATGCTGATCTGAAGGCAGTCCGCCCAGTCGTTCCGTCGTGATGATGGCGGCAACCTGAGCGCCAGTGCCACCGAGCCCTTTCGCAGTCGTGATCGCGTCGGGCTTTATACCGAAATGCTGTGCAGCGAACATGTGGCCGGTGCGACCGATACCGGTCTGGATCTCGTCGAGAATGAGCATGATGTCATGCTTATCGCAAAGCGCTCTCAGCTTCTGTAAATAGCCGTCCGGCGGGACGATGTTTCCCCCATTCCCGGAAATCGGCTCCAGCAGAATCGCCGCGACACGGCCGTTGCTCGCGTATTCGATAAAGTCCTCGATTTTATCGACGCAAAAACGTCTGCAGCTTTCCGGGTTCTTGTCGTAGAAGCACCGGTGACAGTACGGGTCGGGCACCTGCAGCGAGCCAGGAAACTGCACGGGAAAGGGCTCACGACGGAAGGCGTTACCGGACATGGCAGACATCATCAGCGTCTGCCCGACGTGCGCCCGAAACAAGGTGATGATCTGGCTGCGCCCGGTGGCCCGCTGCGCCATCTTGATCGCGCCCTCGTTGGCCTCGGACCCGCCACCGACCTTCGGATTGACGAGGGTGAGCCCCTCCGGCGCCACGAAAGCGAGGTTGCGCGCGAGCGCATCGACCTCGTCCGTTCGAAAGGAGGACGTGACGTGAATGAGCCGGCCAGCCTGCTCCTTCATGGCCTCAACTACCTCTGGATGCGAGTACCCGAGGCTGAGATTGAAGGTCGCCGCCGCACAGTCGATGAACGCGTTGCCGTCGGCATCGTAGAGCCGAATACCTTGCCCGCGGACCATCTTCCGCTCGGACACGGGATAGTAGAGGTTCGTAGCCGTGGATACGTGGATCATACCGGCCTCCCAAGCCGCGAATGGTTACGCTCTGCGCAATTTTTGATTTTGCATCGCGCAGGGACACCAATCGCATACACTCGCAGTGATTGTCATTGGCATCGCGCGCACTTTTTTTGGCGAGTTGGGCAATTCGAGGCAGGCATCAAGAACACCACGATTGTCGATTAATGTATGATCAGTATTCTTTATAGTCGCAGACATACGATGTCTTGCCGGCTTCGGCGATTCTTCGAGGTCGACCCGGGGATCCGACGTCTCGATGCTGCCTCCGATACGCCGCCGGCGTGATGTTCAGACGTGATCGCATGATCCGCGTGAGCGTGCTCTGGTCTCTGTGGCCAGTTGCGTGGGCGATAGCCGCGATCGACAGATCCGGCTCGCCGACGAGCATGTCGATCGCGCGCTCGATGCGCCGTCGCGAGACGAATGCATACGGAGACATGCCGAGATGCCGACGGAACAGGTTGTGGAGCGTTCGTCGCCCGACCGCACACCTGCTGGCGAGATCGTCGATCGACAGCGGCGCGGCGAAGTTGGTGTCGATGTGGCTTACGGCCAGTTGCAGCGCGCGCGGCCAAGGCACGGGCGCGTGCTCGATCGCATGGAGAGTCAAGCTCGCCCACGCGTGCGCGGCCTCGGGTCGGTCGAGCACGGAAGCGGGTGAGGCGGCCAGGAAGTCGCGGAGCAGGCGCAAGCTCCGATCGAGGGGCAGTCTGCGCCGATCGCTCGCTTGGTCGCAGATCGCCGCCATTCGCGCGGCCTCTTCCAGATCGCAGGTCGAGACCTCGAGCCCGAGCGCGTCCAGCGCTCCTCGAATGGCGACGTCGCGTGCCTGTGCGACGACGAGCGCTTCCGTCGGGGCGCGGTCCAGAGCGTGCCCGTCGACGAGGACGGACACGTGGTCTTCAGCGGGAAGCACGATTTGCAAGCGTGCGCGAAAAGCGCGTGCGGCCTCGCCGATGTCGGCCCCGAGCATGGTGAGCTTGAACACGAATTCCTCCCACTGCCCCTCCCCTCCCCCTCACGCGGTGATCTCGACCAGATTCCCGTCCGGATCGCGCACGATCGCCTCGTAGAAGCCGTCCCCCGTCCGGCGCGGGTGGGCGGCGAGAAGGCCTTTCGGCTCGAGGTGGGCCGCGAGCGCATCGACCGCCGCGGGCGAGCCGAGGCCGATCGCGACATGCGCGAGGCCGGCGCGCTCGTGCGCGTCGGGCGCCGGGCGCGCGTCGGGCGCGGGCGCGGGCGCGATCCAGGGGGCGCTCATCAGCTCGATCGTGGCGCCATCGCCGAGCGTGAGAAAGCGCGAGCGGAAGCCCGGGCGGCGCGCGCTCTCGTAGAGCGGGCCGATGCGCGCGCCGAAAGCGTCCGCCCAGAAGGCGGCGAGCCGGTCGAGATCGGCGGTGAAGAAGGCGACATGCGCCACGCGCGCAGCTGGTCTTTGCGTCATCCTCCCCCCTCCCCTACGTAAAGGACGCTCACCCCCGCCGCCGCGAGCGCCGCGCAGGCGGGGCTCGGCGAGAGCGTCACGAGATGCGCGATCGCCTCGGCCGGCGCGACGCGGAACGGCGCGTGCGTGCCGATCTTGTCGGGCGTCACCGCCACCGCGACGGCGTCCGAGACCCGCGCGATCGCCGCCTTCACCTGCGCCTCCTCGTGGCCGAAGGCGGTGAGCCCGCTCGCCGCGTCGAGCGCGCAGGCGCCGAGGAAGGCGAGCGCCGGGCGCAAGTCCGCGATCGCCGCCACCGTCTCGACGCCCACGCAGGCCCCCGAATGCGGCTCGACCCGGCCTCCGACGAGGATCACGCTCGTCCCCGGCCGATCGTAGAGGAGCGCCGCGATCGCCGGCGCGTTGGTCGCGACCGTGAGGCGACGGTCGAGCGGCAGGGCCTGCGCGATCGCGAGATTGGTCGAGCCCGCATCGACGAAGACGAGCGCATCCGCCGGCACCAGACGCGCGGCGGCGCGCGCGATGACGTCCTTCTCGTCGCGCGCGAGCCCGGCGCGCGCCCGCACCGGCTGCGGCACCGGCGCCACCGCCCCGCCATGGACCCGCTCGCACAGCCCGCTCGCTTCGAGCGCGCGCAGATCGCGGCGGATCGTGTCCTCAGACACCGCCAGCTCGGCGGCGAGCACGCTCGCGACGACGCTGCCGCGCCCGCGCAGGCGCTCGGCGATCAGGGTGTGGCGGTCTCGGGTGAGCATGGGGTGGAAGCCGGCATGATGTGGAAGATACCGGCATGATCATGCATGATCGTGCACTATCACGCAAGTTCGGATGACTTGCCACGTCGGAGCAGGCGCGGGCGGCATCCAGCCGCGGCGAAGCCCGCTCATCCCAGCCACCTGCACGCCTCGGCAACCATGACAGAGCGATAGCGGAGGGCCTCTCGTCTACGAACCCGATCGTGAGCTCGCCCCCGCGATCGCGAGGAGCACGACGGCGATGCCGACGACTTGAATCGGCGCGAGCACCTCGCCCAGCCACGCCCACGACAAGGCCGCCGCGGACACGGGCTGCAGCAACAGGACGAGGGAACCGAGCGATACCGGGAGGTCCTTGAGTGCCGTGACGACGAGCCCCTGGCCGACGAGCTGTCCGACGATGACGAGGGCTGCGAGCAATGCCCAGGTCTCGGCGTCCGTCGGCACCGGAGCGCCGGCCGCGAGGAAGAGCGGCACCAGGAGCAGCGCGCTCGCTCCGGTCACCGAGGCCATGATCGCGACCGTCGAGGCGCCCCGCTCCCGCAAGGCCCGCACGCAGACCAGATAGCCCGCATAGAGCGCGCTCGCGAGGAGCGCGAGCGCGTCTCCGAGAGCGGATCCGCCGCCGCTCACATTGGCGCCGATCAGAAGTGTCGCCCCGGCAAGCGCGATCGGCAGCGCGAGCCAGAAGGATCGACGCGGCTTGTCGGCCAAACCGACGAGCCCCATCAGCCCCACGAAGAACGGCGCGCAATTGGTGAGCAGCGTCGCGACGGCGACGTCGGTCATCCGGATCGCGAGATGCATCACCACGAGATCCGCGGCGAACACGAAGGCGGCGAGCGTGTAGAGGCCGACGGACGCGCCCTTCCCTCCATTCGTCGGCGACGGCCGCGGCAGGAGCATCGCGGAAAGCGCGAAGACCGGCGCGGCCAGGAGCACCCGATAGAACGCCGACACCTCCGGCGCGAGATCGAGCGCCTTGACCGCGACCGGCGCGACGCCGAGACATACCCCGCCGGCGACGAGCGCCGCCATCGGGAGGAGGAGGCCGGCTCCTCCCGAATCTGCACGCAGCGCGGTCAAGTCGCCATACCTCCGGCGCAACCCTTGCGCTCGATGCGCGACAAGAAGCGTTCCCGGTCGACGACGGCCCGCTCGTGCCGTCCCTCGAGCACGGTCTCCCTGCCGTCGCTGGCGCGGACCTCGAAAGCGAGGAGCTTGTCGGTCATGTCCACGAGCTCGGCTTCGATCTGCACCGTCCAGCCGCCGGGCGTCGGCGCGAGATGACGGACGGAATGGCCGTAGCCCAACGTCATGGCCCCTGGCTCCAGGCAGCCGTCGATCGCTCGCATGCACGCCAATTCGGCGAGCCAGAGGAGAACCGGGGTGGCGAGAACCGGCACGTCGTTGCGCCATCGAGTCGCGAGATCGCTCTCCGTCACCTCGTGGCTGAGAACGCCGGTCAATCCGAGCTTAAGCTGCATCGTGCATCTCCTTGCGTTGCGTCAGGCTTTTGGCCGCGTGTGCCAGCGCTGTGTCGAGAAGGCGAACGGCCTCCTCGATGTCGGCGTCGGCGGCGTTGAGAGGCGGCGCGAAGATCACCGCGTCGCCGCCGCGATCGGCCGCGAAACCGGCCGACGGGTAGAGGAGGAGGCCGAGGTCGAACGCGGCCGCGACGACGCGCTCGGCTGCCGCGAGCGACGGATCGAACGGGGCGAAGCCGACGTCGTCGCGCACGAGTTCGAGCCCCCACAGCATGCCCACGCCACGAACGTCTCCGACGATTGCATGCTCGTGAGCGAGGGCCGAAAGTCGCGTCCCGATCCGAGCGCCCACCTCTGCGGCGCGCTCGACGAGCCCTTCGTCCTCGATCACGTCCAGAACCGCGTTCGCGGCCGCAGCGGCGACGGGATGGTTCGAATGGGTGTGACCCAAGGGGAAATGGCCCGAGCCGTTCCGGAGCGTTCCATGAACGGCGTCCGAGACAAGCACGCCGGAGATCGGCAGGTAGCCTGCATTGAGGCCCTTCCCCAAGCAGACGATGTCGGCGGCGACGCCCCCGTGCTCCATCGCGAGCCACCGGCCCGTTCGGCCCAGGCCCGTGAGGACCTCGTCGGCGACGAGCAAAATGTCGTGGCGATCGCAGATCTCGCGCAGGCGGCGCAGATATCCGGCCGGCGGCACGATCGCGGCACCCGAGGCGCCCACGATCGGCTCGACGAGGACGGCAGCGATGTTGTCGGCACCCGTTTGCGCGATCTGCCGCTCGAGCTCACCGGCGCAGGCCAGCTCGCAGGAGTGCGGTCGCCGGCCGAGGGGGCAACGGAAGCAATGGGGCGTCGGCAGCGTCGGCTCGCCGACGAGCGGGCCCACCATGCGTCGACGCGGCCAATGGCCCGACAGGGCGAGCGCGCCGGAGGTGGCGCCGTGATAGCTCAGCCTCCTGCTGAGGATCCTGCTCTTCTGCGGTCGCCCGCGCTCGCGCCAGAAAGCTTGCGCGATGCGTGTCGCTGCCTCCACCGCTTCCGAGCCGCTGTTGACGAAGAAGGCGGCACCGTAACCGAGCCTGTCGCACAGACGCCGGGCGAGACGCTCCGCCGGCTCGTTGGCGAACTGGGTTCTGTAGACGAAGGCCACCCGAGCGAGCTGATCGTCGACGGCGGCGCGGACATGCGCGTTGCCGTGGCCGATGCTGCAGGCGATCGCGCCCGAAGCACCGTCGATGAAGGTGCGGCCGTCGGTCGCGACGATGCGCGCGCCGCTTGCATGGGAGGCGACGGGGTAATCGTGCCGCAGATCGGGCTTGAGGAGCGTCATGGCGTCTCTCCTCAGTGCCAGCGATGGATCGCGGCTCCGGCGGTGAAGCCGGCGCCCGCCGCTGCGAACAGGACGAGATCCCCCTCCTCGATCGCTCCCTGCTGCACGCTCTCGTGGAGGGCGATCGGGATCGTCGCTCCCGCCGTGTTGGCGTACCGGTCCATGTTCGTCCGGAACTTCTGGAAAGGGACCCCCGTACGCCAGGCGATCTTCCGAAGCAGGTTCACCGACGGCTGATGGGGTACGACGAGGTCCACGTCCTGCGCGCAGAGACCGTTGCGCGCGAGCACCGCTTCGACGCAGAGCGGCACCGCATCGAGCGCTGCCTCGAGAACGCCGGGTGCGTCCATCGAGAAGTGGCGAGCGCCGGGTACGACGGTGAAGGCGTCGCTGCGCGATCCGTCGGAATGGAGGTGGGCGTCGAAGAGCCCGTCCTCCCGCTCCAGCCCCTCGACGAGCGCGGCACCGGCGCCGTCGCCGAAGAAGACGCAGTCCCGGCGGCTCCAGTCCGTGATCCGGGAGAAGACGTCGGCGCCGACGACGAGCGCGCGGCGCGCTTGTCCGGAGCGGATGAAGGCGGCGGCCGTGGCGAGGCCGTAGAGGAAGCCCGAGCAGACGGCGCCGACATCGAAGGAAACCGCGTTCACCAGTCCGGCCTTGGCCTGCGCGATGCAGGCGGTCGCCGGCGCCTGCCGGTCGGGCGTCGCGGTCGCGAGGATGAAGAGATCGACGCTGTCGGGACCGACGCCGGCCTGAGCCAGCGCCTCGCGTGCGGCGGCCGCTGCGAGGTCGGATGTCTGCGTCTGCGGATCGGCGACGCGGCGCTCGAGGATGCCGAGACGCTCGGCGACGAAGTCGCAATCGACGGCGGGGTTGAAGCGCCGGATGTCGGCATTGGTGAGAACCTTGTCGGGGAGGGCCACGCCCGTCCCGATGAATCGTAAGCCGGGGGTCGTCATGTCCTGTCTCCATGTCGCGAGGGACGGCCCGCAGCCCGTCCCTGCCGAGGAGCTTCCCTCCGGCGGCAACTTGAAGTAAAATGAAATCAGGTCATCAACCGGATGAGCGATCGAAATGCCTCTCGTCAACGTCGACGTGGACTTGCTTCGCACGCTGGTCGCCATCGCGGAAACCGGCAGCTTCACCCGGGCCGGCGAGCGCCTCTTTCGAACGCAATCGGCCATCAGCCTGCAGGTGAAGCGTCTCGAGGAGATGGTCGGCCAGCGCCTCGTCGAGCGCGGCAAGGACGTGCGGCTCACGTCGGCGGGGCGCACCGTGCACGCCTACGCCATCGCAATGCTGAAGCTGAACGACGCTTTGGTCCGGGAGATCGCGGACGCGTCCGAGCAGACCTCTCTGCGGTTCGGCACGCCCGACGATTACGCACAGCTCGTGCTCCCGCGGATCGTTCGGGAATTCTCGCGCGAAAACGCGTCGCTCGAATTGCAGATCGTGTCCGAGATGTCGCCGAAGCTCGCGGAGATGGTGGATTCGGGCGAGCTCGATCTCGCCTTCATCACGCGGATCGCCGAGATCCGCGGTTTGGACATCGTCCATGAGCCGCTCGTCTGGATCGGCGACAGCGCGGGTCGGGCCGCTGCGAAGGAACCGCTTCCCCTCGCGCTGTTTCCCGTCGGCTGCCGCGTTCGCGAGCTGGCTCTGGAGACGCTCGAGGCGGCTGGACGGCGGTGGCGCGTCGCGTTCTCCTCGAAGCAATTCGCCCTCCTCGAAGCCGCGATCTCCGCGGGCGAGGCGGTCGGGGTCCTCCCCGCCCGCGTCGTCCCGTCGATCTTTCGAAGGCTCGGCGCCGACCACGGTCTCCCGGAACTGCCGTCGGCCGAGATCGTGATCAAGATCGGCGCGCAGGCACCGCGCATGGCTCATCGACTCGCGGCCGCGATCGCGCAGGCGTTCAGCGAGCCGCGCGCGACCGCATGAGCGATGCTCATGCCCGAGATCAGATGAACTCGTTTCACCTCTAGCGAGACTTCGTTCGAAACTCTGCGTGGGCGCATTTCGATGCCTCGAACACGCGGAGCTAGAATAATGCACTTCGAACTCGATGGACGCCAGCGCGCGCTCGCCGCTCGATTCGCTGAGCTCGGCCGCGGCGTCGCGACCAGGGCCGAGATCATGACGATCGACGCCGATCTCGCGGCCGCGGAGCGACTGGAGGCGCGCTTCCTCGCCGCGCTCGCGCATCGCCGCGCGCGACCCGAGCCGATGCGGCTGAGCGCATGAGGGGCGACGCGATGGCAAGCTATCCCCAGCGCGTGCGGGAGCTCGGCGGACAAGCGCAGGTGTTGATCGCGATGCAATTCGCGGTCAATGCCTCGACCTTCACCTCGTTTCCGCTGACGAGCGTGATGCTCGCGAATGCCGGTCATTCCGGCGTCCTCATCGGCACCGTCCTGACGGTGATCCTGGTCACGGCGAAAGGTCTTCCGCTGGTCTCCGGCCATCTGATCGACCAGATCGGCGCGCGCCTCTTCCTCTCCGGAGGCCTCTTCCTGCGCGCGGCGGGCTTCCTCGCGCTCGCCTTCGCGCAGGACGCCACGGCTGTCGTCGTCGCCGCGGCGATGATCGGCACCGGCAGCGCGGCCTACGAGACGGCCGCCTACGGAGAGCTCGCCCGCAGACCGACGCGCGACCGCAAGTTCCTGTTCCTGGTCAACAACCAGGCGCTGAATCTCGGCGTCATCCTCGGCCCCGCGCTCGGCGCGCTGCTCCTCGTCTTCGACATCCGGACGACCTTCCTCGCGAGTGCCGGGCTGTTCTGCTTCGGTGCCCTGGTCGCTCGGATGGCGATTCGGACGAGCCCGCCCTCGCGCGAGGGCGCCCGCATCGCCTGGGCGCAGCCACTGATCGGCGTCTTCCGCGATCGGCGCTTCGTGCTCCTGTGCGTGCTGACCACCCCGTGGTGGATCGTCTTCGCCCAGCTCTACACGAGTTTCCCCCTGTATTGGCTCTCGCTGACGGGCGAGGTCGACCGGGCGCAGGACATCTTCATCGCCAACGGGATCGCCGGGCTCGTGTTCTCGCTCGCGCTGCTGCGCCTGATCGACAGGGTCGGCGAGATCGAGCTGATCCTCGGGTCGTACGCAGTGCTCGGCCTCCTGTTCGTCGCGGCCCCGTGGCTGACCGTGCCGGCTGCCTTCGTCGTCTTCGTCGTCGTCTACACGGGCGCGGAGACCGTGCTCCTGACGGCGTCCGACACCGAGACCGCGAACATCGCCCGCAAAGGCGCGGAGGCGACCTATTTCGGCGCCTCGCAGATCGCCTGGATCGTGGGCGGCACGATCGGCAATTTCGTCGGCGCCATGCCGGCGGACGGCCTGGCGTTCGCGACGTTGTGGATCGCCATGGTTGCGGTGTGCGGGCTCGGCATTCTCGCGAGCCTAGTCTACTGGGCCGCTGCAAGGGCTTGTGCCGTGCCCAGGATCTGACGGGGCCGCTCTCGCGTTCCGGGCCTCGAGAGATCACGAACGATGGACGTCGCTCCATGACCGTGTCGATTGACGCATCAACCATGCGCAATCGCCACGGTCACCGGCCACTCGTTGCGAGACATGCGCTCTATCCAAGACGCGCACGACCTCAACCGGGATCCCGAGCTTGCAGCAAGGGCGATCGCGAAGTTCGAAGCGGCGCTCGTCTTGCCGAACAGACACCCAAATGCGGGTTCCGGGTCTTCGGCGTGGCGGGCACAAACCTGGGCGAGATATATGGCTGGGGGACCTGGATTCGAACCAGGACTAGCGGAGTCAGAGTCCGCGGTTCTACCGTTAAACTATCCCCCAGCAGGGGCCTTTCGGCTCTCGCCGGACGGGGTGGCGTCGCCCGTCCCGTCCAGCTTCGTCTCCTCAACGCCGAGCCTGCGGCGTCGGTTCCGGAGACGATGGGCACTAATTAGCGGTGCCGATCCGGCTTGTCTACCCCCTCGCGCGGCGATCGCGTCGAAAAGAGGGCTAGATCATGGAGAGCGGACGCTTTCGCGTGGGCGGGGGGAAGCGGGCGTCGAGCGCGGCGAGGTCCTCCGCGGTGAGGACGAGGTCGAGCGCGGCGCGATTCTCCTCGAGATGGGCGAGGCGCGCGGCCTTCGGAATCGCGATCACGTCCGGGCGGCGCAGGACGAAGGCGAGCGCGATCGCGTGGGGGGTCGCTCCGTGGCGCGCGGCGATATCGGCGAGACCCGCCTCCGGAACGCGCCCCTGCCCGACCGGGCTGTAGGCCATCAGCGGCACGCAGCGCGCCGCCTGCGCGGGAAGGAGATCGAATTCCGGGCCGCGTTCCTCGACATTGTAGAGGACCTGGTTCGTCGCGCAGGCGCCACCGCCCGGAAGCGACCAGAGCTCCTCCATGTCGTCCGCATCGAAATTGCTCACCCCGAAGCGCAGGATCTTGCCCGCCGCGACGAGATCCTCGAAACCCGCGATCGTCTCCGCGAGCGGGACCGATCCGCGCCAATGGAGGAGATAGAGGTCGAGCCGGTCGGTGCGCAGGCGCGCGAGCGAGCGCTCGCAGGCGCGCGCCAGGCCCTGACGGCTCGCATTGTGGGGATAGGCCTTGGAGACGAGGAAGACCTCCTCGCGGCGCCCGGCGATCGCCTCGCCGACGACCTCCTCCGCCCCGCCCTCGCCGTACATCTCCGCCGTGTCGACGAGCGTCATGCCGAGGTCGAGCCCGGCGCGCAGCGCCCGCGCCTCGTCGGCCCGGCGACGCGGATCCTCGCCCATGCGCCAGGTGCCCTGCCCGAGGGCGGGCACGCGCGTCCCGTCGGGGAGAAGGACCTCCCGCATCGGCTTCGCTCCTCTTCTCGCGTGGCGGCGTCCGGCTCGCCGATCAGGCGGCGGACAGATCGGTGCGCATCCAACGCGCGAGCGCGTCGGCGTCGAAGGGTTTTTCCCACAGCGGCACGTCGGCGAATTCCGGCGGCAGCATGCTCTGCGCGAAGCCCGTGGCGAACACGATCGGGATGCCGCGCGCGCGCAACAGCTGGGAGGCGGCGAAGACCATCTTGCCGTGCAGGCTGATGTCGAGAACCGCGCCGTCGAGCCGCTCGCGCTCGGCGACCCGCAGAGCCTCCTCGGTATCGCCGACCGGGCCGACAACCTCGACGCCCGCCTGGACGAGCGCCTGGGCCAGATCGTCGGCGATGAAATACTCGTCCTCGACCACGAGAAACCGCGGACGGAGCTTCGAATCCCTGGTGCCGGACATCCGCGTTCCTCTGCTCGCAGGCGCGCCGCGCGCTGGCGAACGCTTGGGTAAAGTAACAACCCACGTCCCCCCTGCCAACCCGGGTCGAGCAAGTACAACGCGAGGTGCATTCCGCCGGCCCGCATCGCGCGGGTTCGCACGTCGGAGGTTCGCATCCGCGCGCGGGAGGGTGCTATGGTCGCCGCCCGATCCCCCTTCGACGGACGCCCCCGCATGAGCCACGCCATCATCATCGACACCGACCCCGGCCAGGACGACGCGATCGCGATCCTCCTCGCGCTCGCCTCTCCCGAGATCGAGGTCCTCGGCGTGACGGCCGTCGCCGGCAACGTGCCGCTCGCGCTCACGCAGGCGAATGCGCGCCGCGTCGTCGAGCTCGCCGGGCGCGCCGACGTGCCGGTCTGCGCGGGCGCCGACCGGCCGCTGATCCGCCCGCTCGTGACGGCCGAATACGTCCACGGCAAGACGGGGCTCGACGGCGCCGACCTGCCTGCGCCCGCCGCTCCGCTCGATCAGCGCCATGCGGCGGACTTCATCGTCGAGACGGTGATGGGCCGCGAGCCCGGAACCGTCACGCTCTGCCCGCTCGCGCCGCTCACCAATGTCGCGCTCGCGCTCGCCAAGGAGCCCCGCATCGCGAGCCGGCTCGCGGGGATCGTGCTGATGGGCGGCGCGATGCGCGAGGGCGGCAACGTCACCCCCGCGGCCGAATTCAACATCTACGTCGACCCCGAGGCGGCCGCCCGGGTCTTCGCCTGCGGGGCGGACATCACCTTCGTGCCGCTGGACTGCACGCACCAGGCGCTCACGACCGCCGCGCGCACGGCCGCGATCCGCGCCCTCGACACGCGCGTCGCACGCGCCGTCGCCGGGTGGATGGACTTCTTCGAGCGCTTCGACGAGGCGAAATACGGCACCGACGGCGGGCCTCTGCACGACCCGCTGGTGATCGCCGCCCTCCTCGCACCCGACCTGTTCGCGCAAAAGCGCGTCGCGGTCTCGATCGAGACCGATTCGCCGCTCACCCGCGGCATGAGCGTCGTCGACTGGTGGGGCGTCACCGGTGCGGAGCCGAACGCGACCATGCTGCACGCGGTCGACGCGGACGGCTTCTTCGCCCTCCTCACCGAGCGCCTGGCGCGGCTGTGAGGGCGCGCGGCGCGCATGCACGCTCCGTTCACCGGTCCCGTGCGAGGATGGCGCGAGATGGCGGCCGACGAGGATATCCGATCGATGAGCCTTCCCCACCGCAGCGCCGTGGTCGCGTGGACCTCCTACGCGATCGCGCTCCTCGCCGCGATGATCCTCGACCCGCGTCTCGTCGCGGATCTCGCGTCGCTCTCGCCGGGGGTCCTGCCGCTCGCCGGCGCGATCGTGGCCTTCATCGGCTGCGTCGCCTGGCTGCAACGGGCGATGGGGCTTGCGCTCGCGCGGCCGCATTTCGGCGAGCCGGCCGGCCTCGTCACGAGCGGGCCCTTCGCGGTGACGCGCAACCCGATCTACCTCGCCTTCGTCCTCCCGCTCGCAAGCCTCGCCCTCTACGCGCCGGCCGCCGCGGTCCTCGGGATCGTCCTGTACGTCGCCGTGATGAACCGCTTCGTGATCGCCCCCGAGGAGCGTGCGCTCGCGGCCGCGTTCGGGTCGCGCTACCATGAATGGGCGCAGCATACGCCCCGCTGGATCGGGCGTCCGCGGCAGGGCGCCGCTGCTCGCGAAGATTGACGACCGCCGACCGATACGACATCATGGTGCAGTCTCACCTGTCGTTCGGGGGTCGGTCATGAACGTTTCGGCTCGTCTCTTTTCGGCAATCGCTTCCGCGCTCGTCCTCGCCGGCGCCCTCCTCGCCGCTCCGGCGGCGGCGGAGAACGCTGCGCCGCACCCGCGCTCCGTCTTCTTCGTGCCGGCGCCCGAGGTCATCGGCGAGCACGCCTGCATGTGCCGCTCGCACGGGGTCACCTACGAGATCGGCGAGCGCACCTGCCTCGGCGAGCGGATCGCCGAGTGCACCGTCGAGATCAACGTCATGAACTGGCGTTTTACCAACGAGCCTTGCCCGAAGGTGTGACGTCGGGCGCGCCGGGTCAGATCGCGAGCTTCTCGATGGGGATCGAGAGGCGAACGCACAGCCCCTCGCGCGCCCATTCGTGCACGATCTCGGCGCCGAGCTGGGCACGCGCGGCGCGCTGCGAGAGGAGCGTGCCGAAGCCCATCTGCGTCGGGGGGCCGTCGAGGGGCGGGCCGCCCTCCTCCGTCCAGACGATGGCATAGCGGCCCGCGCGCGCCCCCTCCTCCACGCTGCAGCTCATCCGCACGCGCCCGCCTGCGACGGCGAGCGCGCCGTACTTGACCGAATTGGTGGCGAGCTCGTGGACGACGAGCGCGAGCGCCGTCGCCGCGTGGGGGCCCACCCGCGCGGCGTCGCAGGCGATCGCGAGGCGCGCCTCGCCCTCGTCGGCATAGGGGGCGAGGAGCGCCGCGAGCAGGCCCGCGACGCTCTGCTCGGGCGCCTCGCCCTCGCCCGCCGCCTCAGAGGGGACGCCGCGCGGGCGGACGTAGTCGTGCGCGCGGCCGAGCGCCTCGATGCGTGCCCGCAACGCCTCCGCCACGCTGCGCGCCTCGGGCATCGTGCGCGCCGACAGGGTCGCGAGGCTCGAGACGACCGTGAAGATGTTCTTGATCCGGTGCATGAGCTCGCGATGGACGAGCAGCGCCTGCTCCTGCGCGAGCCGGTAGGCCTCCGCATCGGCGGCGGCGCGGGCCTCGGCGAGCGCGAGCCGCGCCGCGAGCGCGTCCCGCTCGGCGAGCGCGTCGGCGAGCGCGCGTTCGGCGCGCTTCAGGCGGGTGACGTCGCGCACGACGCAGCAGAAGCCGCAGGTGCGCCCCTCGTCGTCGGCGAGGACGCGCAGCTCCGCGTGCAGCCAACGCTCCGAACCGGCCGAGATCGCCCGCAATTCGCATTCCGCGCGCGGCGCCCGCTCCGAGCCGTCGTCCACGAGCGCGCCCTGCGCGGCGGCGAAGACCGGGCGGTCGTCGGCATGGAGGCACGCGAGGAGCGCCGCGAGCGTGATCTCCGAGGCCGGCGGCAAGCCGAGGAGCGCCCGGGCGGCGGGGGTCGCGATCACCTCGCCGATGCGCAAATCGTACACGAAGGAGGCGGACAGCCCCTCGCCGGACGCCGCCTCGTATCCGAGAGCCGGCGATGCGGTCTCGTCGGCCGTGCCTTCGGCAAGGGGGTCGCGCACGCTTCGGCCTCGATGTGGGGGGATGACGGGGCGGTTGACCCACCTCCGCCGAATCGCATTGCCGGCATGTGGCCACGTCGCGGCCGTGCTGTCTGCGCACTAGTGAACAGTTTCCTAGCTTGTGCGTTGAGGGCGCGGGGCCCCGGTGGACGGGAGACGACGATGGCCTTCGACAGGTTCGGTGCCGCGGGACGCGCGGACGGCACGCTCGAGAACAACCTTCTGCGGGCACTGCGCCCGGACGACCTCGCGATGCTCACCCCGCTCGTGCAGGATTGGAGCGGCGAGGCCGGCGCGCCGATCTACGAGCCCGGCGACATGGTCGACCACGTCTATTTCCCCTGCGGGCACAGCCTCGCCTCGTTTCTCGTCGTGCTCGAGGACGGGCGCAGCGTCGAGACGGTGCTCGTCGGGCGCGAGGGTGCCGTCGGCGGCATCGTCAGCGAGGGGCGGCTGCCGGCTTTCGCGCGCGCGGTCGTCCACGTGCCCGGCCCCTTCCTGCGGCTGCCGATCGCGCGGCTCGAAGAGGCGAAGCTGCGCTCTCCATCGCTGCGGCGGCTGTTCACGCGCTATGCCGATTGCCTGATCGCCCAGATCTTCCAGGCGGTCGCCTGCAACGCGGTCCACACGATCGAGCAGCGCGCGGCGAAATGGCTGCTCGCCGCGCGCGATCGCACCGGATCGGACGAGATCGCCGTCTCGCAGGAGGAGCTCGCGGCGATGCTCGGGGTGGGGCGCAGCTATGTCAGCCGCGTCATGGGAGCGCTGCGGGCGACGGGGGCGGTCGAGAGCGGCCGGCGGCGCCTGCGCATCGCCGACGACGCGGCCCTGGAGCGGCTCTCCTGCGGCTGCAACGGGGCCGTCCGAAGCCATTTCGACCGCGTCCTCGCGGGGGTCTACCCCCACGAGGACGATTGACGCGGCTCAGCCGCCGCGCAGCTCCGCCTCGGTGCGGACGGGGGCCTCGACGATCGTGCGTTCGACGCGCCAGACGTTGCGCGTGAACGGCACCATCACCCACAGCCCGAGGCCGACGAGCGCGGCGCCGATGGCATAGGTGAAGGTCGAGCCGAGGTGGAACAGCCCGCCCGCCGCCCAGGCGGTGGCGATGGCGATGCCGAAGACCTCTGCGCCGACGATGACGGCGACGCTGAGCGTCAGGACGAGCGACAGAAGGCTGCGGGGCTTGTCGAGGGGGGCGGTCATGGTGCGTCTCGCGGGGCGGCGGGAGTGCCGCCGCGAGCATCTATGCTGCTGCTGCTCGCGCCGCAAGGAGGGGCTACGAAAGGCGGATAAGGGGCACGGCCGGTCGAGGCGCCCTCGAGACGAAAAAGCCGGGATGGCGGACCATCCCGGCTTTCAGTGGAGTGCCGCGATCGTCGAGCGCGAGGCTCGCGACGCGGACCATCGTTGAATGGTCGGGCAGAGAGGATTTGAACCTCCGACCCCCGGTCCCCCAGACCGGTGCGCTAACCAGGCTGCGCTACTGCCCGTCAAGACCATCGCCGGGACGTCGAGCGCGACGGCTCGAAGCGCCCCGAAGGGTCCGGGTGACATACAAGCTCGCGCGCGAGCGCGCAAGCCTCGCGAGGCGAGAAACGTCGCGAGGCGGTCTCCTCGCCGCGCGGAGGCGGCGAGGTGCACGGGTCGCGGTTCCTGCTTGCGCACGATCGTAACGGCGCCCGCTCTCCTCTCCCGGACGGGCTGTGAATCTTCCGCCTAGTGCTTCGACGTCGTCATTCCGGGGCGCGAAGCGAGCCCGGAACCCAGACTCCCGACCGTGGATTAGCAGCCTGTAGGCTGCGTCCTTCGACTCCTGAATTGCCCGACGTTGGTCCGAGCGCGCATGCGCGCTCGGACCAACGTCGGGGTTCTGGGTTCCGGGCTTGGCTATCGCGCCCCGGAATGACGGCTTGGTGGCCCCGAGAGGGAGAGTGTCGCGCCCCCTTCACCGGGTCGGCTCGGGCTCCGGGGCGTCCAGCGCCGAGAGGAGCCGCTCGCATTCGAGGAGGTCGTCGAGGGCGGTTCGCAGGGTGGCGGCGGCCTCGTCCGAGAGGAGCGAGCGATCGGCCTCCTCCTCCGGCTCCTCGAAGGCACCGGGCGCCGCGCCCGCCTCGCCCTGCTCCGCGCCGGTGCGGCGCGCCGGCTCGACGGCGGCCTCGCCCCGGCCGATCGCGGCGACGAAGCGCGAGCCCTCCGCCCGCAGGATCTTCTGGACGCCCTTGATCGTGTACCCCTCCCCGTAGAGGAGGTGGCGGATGCCGCGCAGGAGGTCGATGTCCTCGGGGCGGTAGAAGCGCCGCCCGCCGCCGCGCTTGAGCGGCTTGATCTGCGAGAATTTCGTCTCCCAGAAGCGCAGCACGTGCTGAGGCAGATCGAGGTCCTCGGCGACCTCGCTGATGGTGCGGAAGGCGTTGGGTCCCTTTTCCACGGCGTCCCCTCCCCTCACCCGTTCGACGGATGTCAATCCTCCGTCTCGCCCGCCCCGTCGAGCCCGTTGATGCGCGCCTTGAGCACGTTGGACGGCTTGAACACCATCACCCGACGGGGCTCGATCGGCACCTCGACGCCCGTCTTCGGATTGCGGCCGACGCGCTGGCCCTTGTCGCGCACGACGAAGGAGCCGAAGGAGGAGAGCTTCACCGTCTCCCCGCGCTCCAGGCAATCGCAAATTTCCCCGAGCACCGATTCGACGAGTTCCGCCGATTCGGTGCGCGACAGGCCCACGCGCTGGTAGACGGCCTCGCAGAGGTCCGCGCGGGTCACCGTTCGTCCAGCCATGGAAGCCCCCTTTTCCAGGCGCCGCTCGTCTCTGCGGAACGCTAGGCCCTGCGGCGCCGTGAATCAACCGCGCAGACGGCGGAACATCGCCGTACGCCGCCCTGGCTGCGTCACCAGCGGATGAGCGCCGCGCCCCAGGTGAAGCCGCCGCCGATCGCCTCGATCATCACGAGGTCGCCCTTTTTGACGCGCCCGTCCTTCACCGCCGCGTCGAGCGCGAGCGGAATCGAGGCCGCCGACGTATTGCCGTGCCGATCGACCGTGATCACCACCTTCTCGCGGGCGATGCCGAGCTTGTCGGCGGAAGCGTCGATGATGCGCTTGTTGGCCTGATGCGGCACGAACCAGGAGAGCTCGTCCGCGCTCGTGCCGGTGGCTTCGAACACCGCCTCGACGACGTCCGTCACCATGCCGACCGCGAAGCGGAAGACCTCGCGGCCCTCCATGCGCAGGTGGCCGGTCGTCTTGGTGGAGCCGGGGCCGCCGTCGACGTAGAGCTTCTCGCGGTAGCGCCCGTCCGAGCGCAGCTTCGCCGCGAGCACGCCGCGATCGGCGCTCGTGCCCTCGCCCTCCTGCGCCTCGAGCACGACCGCGCCCGCGCCGTCGCCGAAGAGAACGCAGGTCGTCCGGTCCTCCCAGTCGAGGATGCGCGAGAAGGTCTCCGCGCCGACGACGAGCGCGCGCCGCGCCTCGCCCGCGCGAATGAACTTGTCGGCGACCGAGATCGCGTAGACGAAGCCCGTGCACACCGCCTGCACGTCGAAGGCCGCGCCGTGATGCATGCCGAGCCCGGCCTGGATCATGGTCGCGGTCGAGGGGAAGGTGTGGTCGGGCGTCGAGGTGGCGCAGACGACGAGGTCGATGTCGTCGGCGGTCAGCCCGGCATCGGCGAGCGCGGCGCGGGCGGCGGCGATCCCGAGCGTCGAGGTCGTCTCGCCCTCCCCGGCGATGTGGCGGGCGCGGATGCCGGTGCGCTGCACGATCCACTCATCGGAGGTGTCGACGAGGCCCTCGAGCTCGGCATTCGACACCATCCTCGGCGGGAGGTAGGAGCCGCAGCCCCTCACGACGGAACGCAGGGTTCTCACTGTCTCGTCCTTCAACCCGGCGGCACGGCCGGCGTCTGTTCCAGCATCTCGCGGATCGTCCGCATGAGATCGTAATGGGCCATGTCGTAGGCGATATCGATGGCGGCGGCGATGCCCTTCTCGTCGGCGCCGCCATGGCTCTTGATGACCGCCCCCTCGAGCCCGAGGAAGACCCCGCCATTGACGCGGCTCGGGTCCATCTTGGCCTTGAGCGCGTCGAAGGCGCCCTTGGCGAAGAGGTAGCCGATCTTCGCCATCAGGGTGCGGCTCATCGCGGCCTTGAGATAGGCGCCGATCTGCTTGGCCGTGCCCTCGGCGGTCTTGAGCGCGATGTTGCCGGTGAATCCCTCGGTCACGACGACGTCGACGGTGCCCTTGCCGATGTCGTCGCCCTCGACGAAGCCGTGATAGGCGAGGTGCGGAAATTGCGCCTCGCGCAGCATCCGCGAGGCTTCCTTCACCGCCTCGATGCCCTTGATCTCCTCGCGGCCGACATTGAGGATGCCCACCGTCGGGCGCTCCACGTCGAAGACGATGCGGGCCATCGCCGCGCCGAGCACCGCGAGATTGACGTAATGGCTCGCATCCGCGCCGATCGAGGCGCCGACGTCGAGCACGATCGATTCCCCGCGCACGGTCGGCCAGATCGCGGCGATGGCGGGCCGCTCGACCTGCGCCATCGTCTTGAGGCAGAACATCGACATCGCCATCAGGGCGCCGGTGTTGCCGGCCGAGACGCAGGCCTGCGCCTCCCCGTCGCGCACCGCCTGCAGCGCGAGCCACATGGACGACTTGTATCGCCCGACCCGCAGCGCCTGGCTCGGCTTGTCGTCCATCTTCACGGAGACGGCGGCGTGGCGGAACTCGGTCGCGCGCGCGAGCGCCGGTCGCTCGTCGAGGAGCGGGCGCACCAGCGCCTCCTCGCCGAACATCATGAAGCGCATGTCGGGGTGACGCTCGAGCGCGAGCGCCGCGCCGGGCACGACGACGGACGGCCCGTGGTCGCCGCCCATCGCGTCGATCGAGATCCTCAGCGCCTTCGTCATGCGTCCGCCGCGTTCCGCCTCTCGCCCTCTCCCCGAGGGCGCCCGGACCATAGCGAGCCTCCCGCGCCTCGCAACCGAAATCTGAGGCGGCCCCGCTCGTTGCCCGCAAGCGACGGCCTCCGCGCGGCCCGTTGCGACCGCGCGCCGCGGGCGCCGACGCCACCCGTGCTGCGTTCTCCCCGCGACGAGGAGACCATCCATGAGCGACGACGCGAAGCGGACCGACGAGGAGGCGCGCGCCCTGCGCCGCGATTTCGAGGAGGCCGTCAACATGAGCCCCTCCGAGCTCGAGCGTTGGCTCGAGACGCCGATGTCCCAGGACGTCGGCATGGTCCGCGAGGGCGAGGAGGAGGCGGTCGGCCACCAATCGGGCCGGCGCATCGTCGCCATCAAGCGCAAGACCGTCGACGAGCTCGACGAGGACGATTACGCCCATATGCGCAAGGTCGTGGGCTATGTCCGCCGCCACGCCGCCCAAGGCGGGCCGAAGGAGGACCGCGCGCACAGCCGCTGGCGCTACTCGCTCATGAATTGGGGCCACGACCCGATGAAGTGAGGCCCCACGCGCTCACGCCCGCGCCGCCCCCCTCCCCGCGAGCCCGCCCGCCTCCTCGATGAAGCGCGCGATCGCGTCGACGCCATCGCCGGCGCGGGTATTGGCCAGGACGAAGGGCCGCTTGCCGCGCATGCGCGCCGCGTCCGCCTCCATCACCGAAAGATCGGCGCCCACATGCGGGGCGAGGTCGATCTTGTTGATGACGAGGAGATCCGAGCGCGTGATCCCCGGCCCGCCCTTGCGCGGGATCTTCTCGCCGCCGGCGACGTCGATCACGTAGATCGTCAGATCCGCGAGCTCGGGCGAGAAGGTCGCCGCGAGATTGTCGCCGCCCGATTCGATCAGGATCAGATCGAGGGCGGGGAAGCGGCGCGTCATCGTGTCCACCGCCGCGAGGTTGATCGAGCAATCCTCGCGGATGGCGGTGTGCGGGCAGCCGCCCGTCTCGACGCCGAGGATCCGCTCCTCCGGCAGCGCGCCCGCGACCGTGAGGAGGCGCGCGTCCTCCTTCGTGTAGATGTCGTTCGTGATCGCGCACAGATCGTAGCGCGAAGCGAAGCGCTTGCAGAGCGCCTCCATCAGCGCCGTCTTGCCGGAGCCGACCGGGCCTCCCACGCCGACGCGCAAGGGGCCGTGAGGGGAGCGGGCGGGGGTCTCAGCCATGTGCGAGATGCCTCTCAGGAGCGGAACAGGCGGGTATATTGCGTCTCGTGCAGGAGCGAGCCGAGATCCGAGCGGAAGGCGGCCGCGCCGAGATCGTCGAGCCCGGCCTCGCGCGCGCCCGCGGCCTCGCCGCGGATCGCGGGCAGGAGCGCCGCGACGACCCGCTGACCGTCGGTCTGGCCGATGGCGCCGAGGCGGATCGCGGCCGAGACGAGGTTCTGGACGAAGCCGAGGAGGAGCGCCTCGAGCGTCTCTGCGAGCGGGATCGCGTGCGCGCCGGCGACGAGCCCGAAGGCGACCGGATAGGGCGTGTCCCCGCTTTGCGCCGCGCGATAGGCATGGAGCGGCGGGCACGGCCAGGAGGCGGCGGCGACCGAGAGGAAGGCATTGCCCTGGGTGACCGTCTCGAGCCGCCGCTCGGCCGAGGTCGCGAGCGCGACGCCGAGCTCGGCGAGATCGAGCAGGGCGGGCACGTCCTGCGCGGCGTGCCAGGCGCGGGCGGCGAGGATCGCGTCGTTGCGCGCCGCCCCGTGCGCGAGGAGATCGGCGAGCCAAGCCTCGAGGCTCGCGGCATCGGTCACGTCCCCCGCCTCGTGGGCCCATTCCAGCCCGTGCGAATAGGCGAAGGCGCCGACGGGGAAGGCCGGCGACGTCCAGATCAAGAGTTCGAGCGGCAGATCGCCCGCCATCGCCGCGTCTCAGCCGTGCTTGTGGCCGTGATGGGCGTGATCGTGCGAATGATCGTGATGGTGGTCGTGGTCGTGATGATGATGGCCGTGATGATGGTGGTGATGGTGGTCGTGATGATGATCGTGGCCGCAATCGGGGCCGCATTCGTGATCGTAGGCGCCGCGCTCGGGCTGGAACGGCCGCTCGACGCGCTTGGCGCTGCCGCCCTGGCCGCGGACCATCTCGGCGAGCACGTGGTCCTCCTCGATATAGATCGCGTCGGTCGTGATCTCGGCGGGCGTGTGGCGGTTGCCGATGTGCCAGGCGATGCGCATCAGCCGCGTGGGGTTCTCCGCCGTGATCTCGAGGAGCGGCTGCGGGGCGGCCGCGACGCGCACGAGCCGCCCGTCCTCGAGCTTCAACGCGTCCCCGTCGGCGAGCACGGTCGCCTTGTCGAGATCGAGCAGGAAGGCGAGCCCCCCGTCGCCCTCGAGCGCGACGCGGCGGCGATGGCGCCCCTCGTGATCGAGCGTGACGGTGTCGACGACCTTCTCGGCCTTGACGGCGGCCTTGCGGACGATGGCGGTGGCGCGGAGCATGGGACCTCGGCCGGTTCTCTCTCGGTGCAGTGCGGCAGGGACGATAGACGACCCGCACGCAAAGGAAAAGCGCCATCCCTCCCCGGAGGGGAGGGTGGACGTTCGAGGCGGAGCCGAGAACGGCCGGGTGGGGCCCAAGTGGAGAGCGCACGCTCTCACGAGGCGCCACCCTCTCCTTCCCCTCAGGGGAAGGTGGCCCGGCGGCGAAGCCGACGGGTCGGATGGGGTCGTGGGGGG
>NZ_JBKBQG010000048.1:0-31122 GCF_046292825.1 Salinarimonas sp.
AAGGTGGCTCCGACCCCGAACAGGGGTCGGAGACGGATGGGGTTTTTCGACCCGAAGGGTCGAAGGGGCGTTGGGCTTCTCCGAAGGTAAGGCGCTCTACGACGACGCCCCTTCGCCGCTCACGCGGCGAATGACCCCATCCGACCCGCCGCCTTCGGCGCCGGGCCACCTTCCCCTGAGGGGAAGGAGAAGGGCGGCGCCTTTCGATCTCGGTTCGATGCGCAGGTCACGATGTGTGCAGACGGACACGACGCCCCCTCTCCTTCCCCTCAGGGGAAGGTGGCTCCGACCCCGAACAGGGGTCGGAGACGGATGGGGTTTTTCGACCCGAAGGGTCGAAGGGGCGTTGGGCTTCTCCGAAGGTAAGGCGCTCTACGACGACGCCCCTTCGCCGCTCGCGCGGCGAATGACCCCATCCGACCCGCCGCCTTCGGCGCCGGGCCACCTTCCCCTGAGGGGAAGGAGAAGGGCGGCGGCTTCCACGACGTTCGAGTCTCGCGAGGTGAGGCGATGAGGACCATTCGGCTGACGGCGGCGCAGGCCTGCGTCCGGTATCTCGCCGCTCAGGAGAACGAGGCGGGCGAGAGGATCCTCGCGGGCGTTTGGGCGATCTTCGGGCACGGCAACGTGGCCGGGCTCGGCGAGGCGCTCCACGGCGTCCGGGATCGGCTGCCCACCTATCGTGGCCACAACGAGCAATCCATGGCGCATGCGGCGATCGCCTATGCGAAGGCGCGCGCGCGCCGCCGCTTCATGGCGGTGACGAGCTCGATCGGGCCGGGCGCGACCAACATGGTCACCGCCGCAGCCCTCGCTCACGTCAACCGCCTGCCGGTCCTGTTCCTGCCCGGCGACGTCTATGCGAGCCGCCGGCCGGACCCGGTCCTCCAGCAGATCGAGGATTTCGGCGACGCGACGGTCAGCGCGAACGATTGCTTCCGCCCCGTCTCGCGCTATTTCGACCGCATCACCCGCCCCGAACAGCTCCTCGCGGCGCTCCCGCGCGCGATGGCGGTGCTGACGGACCCCGCCGAATGCGGCCCCGTCACCCTCGCCTTCTGCCAGGACGTGCAGGCCGAGAGCTACGATTATCCCGAGAGCTTCTTCGCGCCGCGCGTGTGGCGCCCGCGCCGGCCGCGGCCGGATGCCGACGAGCTCGCCGCGGCCGTCGCGGCGCTCCAGGGCGCGCGCCGCCCGCTGATCGTGGCCGGCGGCGGCGTGCTCTATGCGCAGGCGAGCGCGACGCTCGACGCCTTCGCGCGCGCGCACGGCGTGCCCGTCGCCGAGACGCAGGCCGGCAAATCGTCCCTGCCCCACGATCATCCGCAAAACCTCGGCGCGATCGGGGTGACGGGCACGAGCGCGGCGAACGCGCTCGCCCGCGAGGCGGACGTGGTGCTCGCGGTCGGCACGCGGCTGCAGGACTTCACCACCGGCTCGCGGGCGCTCTTCCGCGATCCGACCGTGCGCATCGTCGCGCTCAACGTCGCCGCCTTCGACGCCGGCAAGCACGGCGCCCTCCCCCTCGTCGCCGATGCCCGGGAGGGCCTCGCCGCGCTCTCGGAGGCGCTCGGCGGCTGGCGCGTGGCGATCGACACCGGGCCCCTCCTCGCCGAATGGAACGCCGCGCGCGAGGCCGCACTCGCGCCACCGCAGGGCAACGCACTGCCGAGCGACGCGCAGGTGATCGGCGCCGTCCAGCGCGCGAGCGACGCGGAGACGATCGTCGTGTGCGCGGCAGGCGGGCTGCCGGGCGAGCTGCACAAGCTCTGGCAGGCGAGCCTTCCGCAGGGCTACCACCTCGAATACGGCTACTCCACGATGGGCTACGAGATCGCCGGCGGCCTCGGCGTGAAGATGGCGCTGCCCGATCGGGAGGTCGTGGTGATGGTCGGCGACGGCTCGTACATGATGATGAATTCCGAGCTCGCGACCGCCGTCATGCTCGGCGTGAAGCTCACGGTCGTCCTCCTCGACAATCGCGGCTTCGGCTGCATCGACCGGCTCCAGCGGGCGACCGGCGGGGCGGGCTTCAACAACCTCCTCGACGACGCCCTGCACGAGACCCCCGCCGCCATCGACTTTGCCGCGCACATGGCCTCGATGGGGGTCGCCGCCGAGAAGGTCGGCTCGATCGCCGAGCTCGAGGCCGCGCTCTCGCGGGCGAAGGCCGCGCGCGGGCCCGTCGGCATCGTGATCGACACCGATCCGCGAGCCGCGACCGCCGCCGGCGGCGCCTGGTGGGACGTCGCGGTGCCGGAGACCTCCGAGCGCGAGGCGGTCCGCGCCGCCCGCGCCGCCTACGACGAAGCCCGCGCCGCGCAGCGCCTCTGACGGGGACCACCATGATCCGCTTCGGCACCAACCCCATCGCCTGGTCGAACGACGACGATCGCAGCCTCGGCGCCGACATCCCGCTCGAGCGCTGCCTCGCGGACGCCGCCCGCATCGGCTTCGACGGCATCGAGAAGGGCCACAAGTTCCCGCAGGAGGCTGCCGCGCTGCGTGCCGCGCTCGCGCCGCACGGCCTCGCCTACGTTTCCGGCTGGCACTCGCTGAACCTTTTGACCCGCAGCCTCGACGAGGAGATCGCCGCGATAGACCCCGTGCTCGACCTCCTGCGCGCCATGGGCTCACAGGTGATCGTGGTGTGCGAGACCTCGAACGCCGTGCACGGCGACGACCGCGTGCCCCTCGCCGAGCGCCCGGTTCTGGCGGAGGCCGAGTGGGCGGGCTTCGCGGCGGGCGTCGAGGCGCTCGCGGCCCATTGCGCGCACGCCGGCATCGACCTCGTCTACCACCACCACATGGGCACGATCGTGCAGAACGAGGCCGAGATCGACCGGCTGATGCGCGAGACCGGCCCCGCCACGAAGCTCCTCCTCGACACCGGCCACGCCTTCTTCGCGGGCGCCGACCCGACCGCCCTCGCGCGAAAGCACATGGCTCGCGTGCGCCACATCCACGCGAAGAACGTGCGCCCCGCGATCATGCGCGCGGTCGAGGGCGAGCGGCTGAGCTTCCTCGAGGGCGTGCGGCGCGGGGTCTTCACGGTGCCGGGCGACCCGGAAGGCGGCGTCGATTTCGCCCCCGTCCTCGCCATCGCCGCAGAGCACGCCTATTCGGGCTGGCTCGTGATCGAGGCCGAGCAGGATCCGGCCGTGCGCGACCCGGTCCACTACCAGTCGATGGGGCTCGAGGCGTTGCGAAGGATGGCGCGCGAGGCGGGGCTCGTCCGATGAGCCGGCTCCTCGTGAGGCCGAGCGGCA
Organism: Salinarimonas sp.; assembly: GCF_046292825.1. Lineage (GTDB taxonomy): Bacteria > Pseudomonadota > Alphaproteobacteria > Rhizobiales > Beijerinckiaceae > Salinarimonas. The sequence goes on from NZ_JBKBQG010000048.1 coordinate 3,270, forward strand.
CGCGCGGCCACGTCCACGCCATCACGCCGGAGCGCGCGGGCTGGACCTATGTCGGCTTCGACCTCCACCGTCTCGCGCCCGGCGAGGCGGTCGGCGCGCGGACGGGCGAGCGCGAGGCGATCCTCGTCCTCGTCGAGGGCCGGGCGGAGATCGAGGCGGACGAGCGCGCGCTCGGGACGCTGGGTGGTCGCGAGAGCGTGTTCGCGCGCGAAAAGCCGTGGTCGGTCTACGTGCCGGCGGGCGCCTCGTGGCGCGCGCGGGCGCTCACGCCCCTGACGCTCGCGGTCTGCACCGCGCCGGCGCGGCCCGGACGACCTGTGGCCGTGATCGGGCCGGACGACGTCGAAGCCGTCACCCGCGGACGCGGCACCAATACGCGCACCATCCACCCGATCGCGATGGAGGAGCGCGACGTCGCCGACAGCCTCCTCGTCACGGAGGTGTTCACGCCGCAGGGCCATTGGTCGTCCTACCCGCCGCATCGGCACGACGAGGACGACTACCCGCGCATGACCTATCTGGAAGAGACCTATTATCACCGGCTCGACCCGCCGACGGGGTTCGGCCTGCAACGCGTCTTCACGGAGGACGGGAGCCTCGACGAGACGATGGCGGTCGCCGATCACGACGTCGTCCTCGTGCCCCGCGGCCACCATCCTTGCGCGGCGCCCTACGGGATCGAGATGTACTATCTCAACGTCATGGCCGGCCCCCGCCGCGCCTGGCGCTTCGCGAACCACCCGGATTTCGACTGGATCGCGCAGCGCGACGCGGGGTGAGCCGCGCCGCGGAGCGTGCTCCGCGGCGCGAGCGCTGTCCTCACATGTCCTCGGGCAGAGGCGTCGACTGCGAGCGCACCGGCAGGATCGGGTGCTCGACGCGCGGGATCTCGCCCGTGAGGGTGCGCAGGAAGGCCGTGATGTCGGCGACCTCCTCGCCGGTCAGCTCGGCGCCGAGCTGCGAGACGCCCATGATCGCCACCGCCTCTTCGAGATCCCACACGGCGCCCGAATGGAAATAGGGCGCGGTGAGCTCGATGTTGCGCAACGGCGCGGCGCGGAAGACGTAGTCGTCGGCGGCGGTCTGCGTCATCTGGAAGCGACCGCGGTCGCCTTCCGGCAGGACGCGGGCGCCGGGGCGCTCGACGACGCCGAAGGGGAAGTATTCCTGGCCGCCGAAATTCACCCCGCCGTGACAGCTCGCGCAGCCCGTCGCCATGAACGCCGCGAGCCCGCGCTTCTCCTGCGCGTTCAGGGCGTTGTCGTCGCCCATCAGGAACTGGTCGAAGCGGGCGTTCGGCGTGATCAGCGTCGCCTCGAAGGCCTCGATCGCGCGCGCCATGTTGTGGAAGCTGATCGCGTCGGCCTCGCCGGGGAAGGCGGCGGCGAAGCCCACGACGTAGCCCTCCATCGAGCGCAGCGTCTCGACCACGCGATCGGGCGTGTTGTTCATCTCGACGCCCGCCTGGACGGGGCCCTTCGCCTGCTCGGCGAGATCGGGCGCGCGGCCGTCCCAGAACTGGGCGGCGTTGAAGATCGCGTTGTAGACCGTCGGCGCGTTGCGCGGGCCCTTCTGCCAGCCGTGGCCGATCGAGACTTCGAGCCCGTCGACGCCGCCCATGCCGACATTGTGGCAGGTGTTGCAGGAGAACAGGCCCGAGCGCGAGATCCGCGGATCGAAGAAGAGCTGCGCCCCGAGATCGACGCGCGCACGCGTCATCACGTTGTTCTCGAGGGCGGGGGGATTCATCGGTATCGGCTCGAACCAGCCGAGCGCCTCCTCGCGGAGGGCGGCATCGTCGACCGCCAGCGCCGGGGCCGCCAGAGCGGCCAGAGCGACGGCGGAAAGGAACAGCGTGCGCATCGGATTCTCCCGTTTTCTGCACCGCAGCGAACCTAGACCTTCGGCCTGCCTCCACTTTGATCCAGGTCAAAGCGGGAGCGCCGAACCGTTTGAATCGGCGAGAAAACGGCTCCAAATCGGGGGCGTCGCCAAGGCAGGGAGATCGAGGGCGCGGATTTCGCGGGCATTTCGCGTGACGCACCCGTGGCGGGATAGCTTGCGCCATTCCCCATGCGCAGGGCGGGAATGCACGGGATGCATTGCTCGCCTCAATCTTGAAACTTGACAATATCAATTTTCGGGCGGCGACCGGGTCCGGTAAATTCCTGATGGTTCGGGTCTTCCGCGAAGGCCCGTTCCCAACCACGGCCGCGATCACCGTCGCCCGCTCCCTCCGTCGCCCGCTCGGCGGAGCGCGCGCGCCTGCGCGCGGCCCGACCGACACGCTCCGGAACATCGGGAGGTCACTCCGTGCTGCAACGTCGTCAGTTCCTGAAGGGGGCCGCGCTCGCCGGTACGGCGGCGGCGGCGACCACCATCGCCGCGCCGGCCATCGCCACCGGCATCATCGAATGGCGCCTCGTCCATTCCTGGCCCAAGGGCCTGCCCGGCGCCGGCACGGGCGTGGACCGGCTCGCGCAGCGCATCGAGGCGATGTCGGGCGGGCGGCTGAAGCTCAACGTCTTCGCGGCCGGCGAGCTCGTGCCCGCTTTGCGCTGCATGGACGCGGTGATGGACGGCACGGCCGAGATGGGCCACGACGCCTCGTTCTACCACCACGGCAAGAACCCGGCCTTCTCGATCTTCTTCGCGGTGCCCTTCGGCATGACGGCGCAGGAGCAGATCGCCTGGATCAATTTCGGCGGCGGCGCCGAGCTCTGGGACGAGCTCAACAAGCAGTTCGGCATCGTCGCCTTCCCGGCGGGCCAGACGGCGGCGCAGTCCTTCGGCTGGTTCAAGCGCGAGATCAACTCGATGGAGGATTTCCGCGGCCTGAAGATGCGCATCCCGGGCCTCGGCGGCGATCTCATCAACCGCGTCGGCGGTTCGGCGGTGCTGCTGCCCGGCGGCGAGATCTTCGCGGGCCTCCAGTCGGGCGCGATCGACGCGGCCGAGTTCATCGGCCCCCTCAACGATCTCGCGCTCGGCTTCCACCAGGTCGCGAAGATCTCCTACGGCCCCGGCGTCCAGGAGCCCGGCGGCATGATGCAGATGATGATCAACCGCAGCCGCTGGGAGACCCTCCCCTCGGATCTGCAGGAGATCGTCAAGGTCGCCTGCTGGCAGATGCACGAGGACATGAAGGTCGAGTACGATTTCGGCTCCGGCCGCACCATGGAGGTGCTGCGCACCGAGCACGGCGTGCGCTTCCTGCGTCTCGAGCGCGAGGTGCTCGAGGGCCTCGGCAAGGCGGCCGGCGAGCTCGTGCAGGACATGTACGACAATGGCGACGACTACATGCGCCGCGTGTGGAAGTCCTATTTCGAGAGCCGCGAGAAGACGATGCGCTTCCTGCGCTTCAACGAGCAGGCCTTCCTGAACGCCCGGACCCTGAACTTCGCCTTCCCGGCCCGCGGCTTCGGCTGAGCGTTCCCCCGCGCCGGGCGAGGGTGCCCAAAGCCCGACGCGCACTTCACCCCCGCGATCCGAGATCGCGGGGGTTTTTCGTGCGGGAACGGCTCGGTTCGAAACTCGAAAACTTTCGCTGCGGTGTCATCCCGGACGCCGAAGGCGATCCGGGACCCATACCGACGACGCTTCAGTCGCAGCCTATAGGCTGCGTTTCTCCGACGAAAGATGCTCCACCCTAGCGTAACGAGCGCGACATGCGCGCTCGGACGATCGTCGGAGCGTATGGGTCCCGGGTCCGCTTCGCGGCCCGGGATGACAACCTCGAGCTCTCAGCCTTCGCCGGTGAGCGCCGACTTCGCGCGCGACCACCAGCCGGCCCGCTTTGGACGGTTCGGGTCCGGGGGCGTGAGCACGACGGTGACGGGCTCGGCCGGGACCTCGGGGACGGCGGGCTCCTGCGGCGCCTCCCCATCGGCGAGGCCCGCCTGCGGCTCGGCCTCGGACGCGGGCTGAACGAGCGCGCCGGCATCCCCTTCGGCGACCGGAGCCTCGGGAATGGCGGCCGCGGCCTCGGCCGCTGCGGCGGCTTCGGCGGCGGCAGCCGCTTCCGCGGCCTCGTCCTTCTTGGTGCGGCGCTTGCGGGCGGGCTTCTTCTTGGGAGCCTCCTCCGCGACGGGTTCCGCAGCCTCGGCCGGGGCGGCGTCAGCGACCGGCTCGGCGGGAGCGGGCGCCTCGGCGACGGGCTCGGCCGCCTCCGGAGCGACTGGCGCGTCCTCGATCACGGCACCCGCGTCGAGCGGCTCGGCGTTGACGGCCTCGGTCGCGTCGAGCGGCTCGCGGCGATCGCGACGGCCACCGCGGCGACCGCGGCGACGGCGCGAGCCCTCGCGCTCGCCCTCGGCGGGTCGCGGCGCGGCGCCGATGTCGGCGCTCTCGCCCTCTGCCGCTTCGGCCTGCGTCTCCTCGCCCTCGTCGCCGACCTCCTCGGCTCCCGCCTCGAACGTCTCCTCGCGACCCTCGCGGCCTTCGCCGCCGCGCCCGCGACGGCGGCGGCGACGGCGCTTGCGGCGTCCCTCGCCGTTGCCGTTGGCCTCGCCGTTGCGCGCGGGTTCGCTCTCGCGCCGCTCGTCGCCGCGCTCGATCTCGGCCGCCGCGGCCTGCGCCTCGGCCTCCTCGTCGGCGCGCGCTTCCGCGGCCTCGTCGATCGTCGGGGCGGCGAGCGCCTCGGCGCGGACGCCGGTCGCGCGGCCCACCGGCTTCGTCGCGATCTCGCCCTTCTCGATGGCGAACGGCGTGCCGTGCTCGAGCGTCTCGTCGACGACGACGCTGATCTGCACGCCGAAGCGCTCCTCGAGCTCGCGCAGGTGCACGCGCTTCTGGTTCAGCATGTAGAACGCCACCGCGAAATGCGTGCGGACGTTGAGGTCGTGCGAGTCCGAGCGCAGGAGCGTCTCCTCCATCGCGCGCAGGACGGAGAGCGCGACCGACGGCGTCGCGCGCACGAAGCCCGAGCCGCCGCAGGTCGGACAGACCACGGAGGAGGATTCGAGCACGCCCGTCCGCATGCGCTGGCGCGACATCTCGAGGAGACCGAAGGACGAGATCCGCCCGATCTGAATGCGCGCGCGGTCGGTCTTCAGAGCGTCCTTGAGCCGCTTCTCGACCGCGCGGTTGTTGCGCTTCTCCTCCATGTCGATGAAGTCGATGACGATCAGGCCGGCGAGATCGCGCAGGCGCAATTGGCGCGCGACCTCGTCGGCGGCCTCGAGATTCGTCTTGAGCGCGGTGTCCTCGATATTGTGCTCGCGGGTCGAACGCCCCGAGTTCACGTCGATCGAGACGAGCGCCTCCGTCGGATTGATGACGAGGTAGCCACCGGACTTCAGCGAGACCTGGTTGGAGAACATCGCGTCGAGCTGCGCCTCGACGCCGAAGCTCGCGAAGAGCGGCGTCACCTCCTTGTAGGCCTTCACCGCCTTGGCATGGCTCGGCATGAGCATGCGCATGAAGTCCTTGGCCTCGCGATAGCCCGCGTCGCCGGAGACGTAGACCTCGTCGATGTCCTTGTTGTAGAGGTCGCGGATGGCGCGCTTGATGAGCGAGCCCTCTTCGTAGACGAGGGCCGGCGCCGTGGATTGCAGCGTGAGCTCGCGCACGCTCTCCCACATCCGCATCAGATACTCGAAATCGCGCTTGATCTCGACCTTGGTACGCGCCGCGCCCGCCGTGCGCAGGATCACGCCCATGCCTTCCGGCACTTCGAGGTCCTGGGCGATCGTCTTGAGGCGCTTGCGGTCGTCGGCGCTGGTGATCTTGCGCGAGATGCCCCCGCCGCGGGCGGTGTTGGGCATCAGCACCGAGTAGCGGCCGGCGAGCGAGAGATAGGTCGTCAGCGCCGCGCCCTTGGTGCCGCGCTCCTCCTTGACCACCTGGACGAGGAGGATCTGGCGGCGCTTGATGACTTCCTGGATCTTGTACTGCTTGCGCGGCGCGCGGGGACGCTCGGGCATCTCCTCCATCGCGTCGCCACCGAGCTCGTCGACATTGTCCTCGTCGTCGCCGTTCTCGTCGCCGTCCTCGGAGGCGGTCTCGTCGTCGCTCGCGGACTTCGCCTTGGTGCGGCGGCGGGAGCGCTTCTCCTCCTCGCGGTCGCGCTCGCGCTCGGCGCGGGCGTCGTCCTCGATCAGCGCCTGCCGGTCGGCGACGGGGATCTGGTAGTAATCCGGGTGGATCTCGCTGAAGGCGAGGAAGCCGTGCCGGTTGCCGCCGTAATCGACGAAGGCCGCCTGCAGGGACGGCTCGACGCGCGTGACCTTCGCCAGATAGATGTTGCCGCGCAGCTGCTTACGGTTGGCGGCCTCGAAGTCGAATTCCTCGACCTTCGAGCCGCGGACGACCACGACCCGGGTCTCTTCCGGGTGCGAGGCGTCGATGAGCATCTTGTTCGCCATGGAGAACTCTCGACATGGCGCTGGCCGGTGCGTCCGTCTCCGTCGAAGCGCCTGCGCCGCGGGCGAGGCCCTGCGAGCGCGAAGTGATCGGACGGGTCATGGTCTGCGTCGGGCCAAGCGCCGCTGGGCGCCCGAGACGGGCGCGCGTGGGGTTGACCGCGGATGCGGGGCGGCACGTGGCGACGCGAACGGAACGATCCGAATCCGTGCCTGCGTGCATCACCCGACGATCCTCTCGAATTCGATGGGCCGGGGAATGCCGGTCATCGCGTGAGTCGCGGCTTTGCGGCCGCGCTGCGACGCCATCCGGCTCTCGATCGTCACAGTCCTCGGGGCATCGTCGGACGGGCGGCCCAACCAGGCCGGCTCCGCGCGCGACACCGCCGGATTCGGCTCGGCCGAACGGGGTCCTATCCATTACAGAGCGACTTGCGGATTTGGCAAGCGCTTTGGTGCCTGTTGCACGAAAAACACGCCGCCGGGCCCGCCGAACCGGGGCGTTCAAGCAACCGTTAACCATGCCCCGCCTATCGGTTACGACAGGACGGGGGGCGCGAGCCGGAGCGGGCCACGGCCCCTCCACCTGCCACGGGAGAGGACATGGCCAACGATCCGGCGGGAGACCGGCCGATCGCGGGAATCGCAGGGCGCGCCGATCCGGTGCCGCGCGGCGCGATTCGCCGCCTCCTGGCGACCGCCTCGTGCGCGCTCCTCGTGGCGATCGCCGTCCTCGCCCACGCGACCGACGCGCGCGCCGAGCCCGCGATCCTCGTCGCGATCGCCGCCGAGATCGCCGAGCACGGCGAGGAGGCGCACCTGTCGGTGACCCTCGACGGGCCGATCGAGGCGCGCGCCTTCGCCATCGACCGGCCCGACCGCATCGTCGTCGACCTGCCGCGGGTGAGCTTCCGCGTGCCTGCGGACACGCGGCCGAGCGGCGGTCTCGTGGCCTCGACGCGGCTCGGATTGTTTTCCGCCGAACGCTCGCGGATCGTGCTCGAGCTCGCCGCGCCCGCCCGCATCGCGGGCCTCGACGTCTCCCGCCGCCCCGACGGCGCCTGGGTGATGACGCTCGCCCTCGCGCCGACCTCGCCCGAGGCCTTCCGCGAGGCCGTCGCCGCCGACGCCGCCGCCCTGCGCGAGGCCTCCGCGCACGGCCTGCGCGGCGCCCTGCCCGCGCCGGGCGACACGCGGCCGACGATCGTCATCGATCCCGGCCACGGCGGCATCGATCCCGGCGCGACCACGGCGGACGGGATCGAGGAGAAGGAGATCGTCTTCGCCTTCTCGATGCGCCTGCGCGAGCGCCTCGAGGAGAGCGGGCGCTTCCGCGTGGTGATGACGCGCGAGGAGGACGTCTTCGTCGCCCTCTCGGAGCGCGTCGCGATCGCCCGCACCGCGGGGGCGGATCTGCTCGTCTCGATCCATGCCGATTCGATCTCGTCGGCCCCGCAGGTGAGCGGGCTCACCGTCTGGACCAATGCCGAGCGCGCCTCCGACGCCGCCTCCGCCGCGCTCGCCGAGCGCGAGAACCGCGCCGACGTCGCGGGCGGCGTCGCGCGCGAGGAGGTCGCCGGCGAGGTGGCCGACATCCTGCGCGAGCTGACCGCGCGGGAGACGCGCGGCTATTCGCACGTCTTCGCCCGCACGCTCGTCGACGGCATGCAGCGCGTCGTGCGCCTCAACCGCAATCCCCACCGCCAGGCGGCCTTCACCGTCCTGCGCGCGCACGACGTTCCCTCCGTCCTCGTCGAGCTCGGCTATCTCTCCAGCCGCCAGGACATCGAGCTCCTCGTCTCCGACGCCTGGCGCGACGAGGCGACCGCGGCGATGGCGGAGGCGATCGAGCGCTTCTTCGCCCCGCGCCTCGATCGTGCGCAGGTGTTGCAGACGGGCGACGTCCGCGCCGCAGTTTCACCATAGATCGGGTGTGCAAGGGGGCAGGCGCGGGGGGCGGCGCATCGGTCGATTCCGTCCCCGCGCGTTTTGGGATAGTTTCGAACGATCGGTCGGCGCCGGGCTCCCTGCCCCGCCCGGGCCGGATACGGGACAGGACACGATGCGCTTCGTCTTGCGGCTCTTCGGCATTCTCTTCTCGGCGGGCTTCGTGGCCTTTCTCGCGGTCGCCGCCGTGCTCGCCGCGGGCTACGTCTATTTCTCCCGCGATCTGCCCGATCACGCCCAGCTCGCCGAATACGAGCCGCCGGTGATGAGCCGCGTGCACGCGGTGGACGGCACGCTCGTCGCCGAATACGCCTCCGAGCGGCGCCTCTATCTGCCGATCGAAGCGATCCCGCAGCCGCTGATCGCAGCCTTCCTCTCCGCCGAGGACCGGAATTTCTTCCGCCACAACGGCATCGACCCCGAGGGCATCGTCCGCGCCGCGCTGACGAACCTGCGCTCGGGCGCGACGCAGGGCGCCTCCACGATCACCCAGCAGGTGGCGAAGAACTTCCTCCTCACCTCCGAGCAGACGATGGAGCGCAAGATTCGCGAGGCGCTGATCGCGCTGCGGATGGAGCAGGCCTTCTCCAAGGAGAAGATCCTCGAGCTCTATCTCAACGAGATCTTCCTCGGCACGCTGACCCCCGGCCGCAACCTGCACGGGGTCGCGGCCGCCGCGCTCGATTATTTCGACAAGTCGGTGCACGAGCTCACCCTCGCCGAGATGGCCTATCTCGCCGCGCTGCCGAAGGCGCCGAACAATTATCACCCCTTCCGCCACGAGCGCGCCGCGATCGGCCGCCGGAACTGGGTGCTCGACCGCATGGTCGCCAACGGCTTCATCACCGAGGAGGAGGCCGAGGCCGCCAAGGCCGAGCCGCTCGCGGTGACGCCGCGGCGCATCTCGCCGAACCTCCTCGGCGCGGGCTATTTCGTCGAGGACGTCCGCCGCGCGGTCGCCGCACGCTACGGCGACGAGGCGCTGCTCGAGGGCGGCCTCTCGATCCGCACGACCCTCGATCCGGCCATGCAGGCGATGGCGCGCAAGGCGCTGATCGACGGCCTCGTGCGCTACGACGAGGAGCGCGGCGGCTGGCGCGGGCCGGTCCAGAAGATCGAGCTCGGGGCCGATTGGGGCGAGGCCGTCGCGGCCGTGCGCCCGCTCGCCGACGTCCAGCCCTGGCAGCTCGCGGTCGTGCTCGAGGTGACGGGCGAGGGTGCGCGCATCGGCCTGCGTCCCGAGCGGCTGATCTCGGGCGGCGTCGACGCGGCGCGCAATACCGGCCTCGTGCGCCCCGACGGCGTGCGCTGGACGGGCCGGTCGATCGCCCAGGTGCTCTCGGTCGGCGACGTCGTCTATGTCGAGCGCCAGGACAACGGCGATTTCCGGCTGCGTCAGATCCCCGAAGTCTCGGGCGCGATCGTCGCCATGGACCCCCATACCGGCCGCGTGCACGCCATAGTCGGCGGCTTCTCCTTCGACCAGAGCGAGTTCAACCGCGCGACGCAGGCGCTGCGCCAGCCGGGCTCGGCCTTCAAGCCGATCGTCTTCGCCGCGGCCCTCGACAACGGCTACACGCCGTCCTCGATCGTGCTCGACGAGCCGATCACCATCGCCGTGCCGGGCGCGCAGCCCTGGACGCCGACGAATTACGACGGCCGCCCCGCCGGCCCGCGCACCCTGCGCTTCGGCGTCGAGCGCTCGAAGAACCTGATGACGGTGCGCCTCGCGCAGGACATCGGGATGCCGCTGATCGTCGACTATACCCGCCGCTTCGGCGTCGCCGACGACATGCTGCCGGTGCTCTCGATGTCGCTCGGCGCGGGCGAGACGACGGTCCTGCGCATGACGACGGCCTATTCGATGTTCGTCAACGGCGGCCGGCGCATCCGCCCGACCATGATCGACCGCATCCAGGACCGCACCGGCGCGACCATCTTCCGCCACGACCGGCGCGAGTGCCTCGGCTGCAACGCCGAGGCCTGGCACGGCCAGGGCGAGCCGGTCCTCGTCGAGGAGAGCGAGCAGGTGCTCGACCCGCTCACCGCCTTCCAGATCACCTCGATGCTCGAGGGCGTGGTCGAGCGCGGCACCGCGACCGTGATCCGCGAGGTCGGCAAGCCGCTCGCCGGCAAGACGGGCACCACGAACGACGCGAAGGACGTCTGGTTCGTCGGCTTCTCGCCGGATCTCGCGGTCGGCGTCTATATCGGCTTCGACCAGCCCCGCTCGCTCGGCCGCAACGTCACCGCGGGCCGCTACGCCGCGCCGATCTTCCGCGATTTCATGGCGATGGCGCTCGCCGACCAGCCCGCGACCCCCTTCCGCGTCCCGCCCGGCATCAAGCTCATCCCGGTCAATGCGAGCAACGGCCTGCGCGCCGGCGCGGGCGAAGGCGGCGTGATCCTCGAAGCCTTCAAGCCCGGCACCGCCCCGCCCGACGCCTATTCCATCGTCGGCGGCGCGGAGGTGCCGGTGATGGTGCCCGAGGCGATGCAGACGATCGGCGGGGGTACCGGCGGGCTGTATTGAGGGGTTGCGGCTCTTCTTCCCGCCCGTCATTTCGGGTGCCGCGCTCGCTCCTCAAGGGAGCCGGTGCGAGTAGTTCGGGATGACACCGTCGGCGCAGCTCCCCCGTGTCATCCCCGGCCGGAGCACGCGTAGCGTGCGCAGGGGAAGGGGACCCAGCACCAAGACGTGTGCGAAGCACACGATCGTGCCGCCGACCAGGCGGCTCGTCGCCGCCGCAAGCGCTTGCTCCGCAAGCATTTTTCGTGCTGGGTCCCCTTCCCCTCCGGTCGCAAGCGACCTCCGGCCGGGGATGACACCGTTGGAGCCGCTCCCCCCTGCCGTACTTCGATCGGCGCGACTGACTTGATGACAACGGAAAAAAGGATTCTCAATCCACCACGATGTCCGCGGGCGCGGAGCGGGTGGCGACGAGGCGGGCATTGGTGAGGTCGTTGCCCTCCGTGCGGGCGCGGGCGGCTTGCCGGTCGAGGCCGTGGGCGAGCCAGCGCGCGACGAGGCGGCGGCGAAGCTCGTCCTCGGGCACCGCGAGCCCGATCGTGAGGTCGAAGAGCGGGCGCAGCGCATCCCAGGGCGGATCGCGCAGAAGGAGGTAATTGCCCTCCACGACCGGGAAGCGGCAATCGGGCGCGACGGCGGCGGCGGCGGCGCGGGCGAGATCGGCGGCGCGGTCGAAGAGCGGGATCAGAACCTCGCCGTTCCCCTCCCCCTCCACCCGCAGCCGCTCGAGCAGCGTGCGGAAGCCCGCGACGTCGAAGGTCTCCGGCGAGCCCTTGCGGGCGCGCAGGCCGCGCGCGTCGAGGAGCGCGTTGTCGAGGTGGAAGCCGTCCATCGGCACCGCCTGCGCGCTCTCGCCTCGCGCCTGCAGGGCGGCGACGAGCGCCGCGGCGAGCGCCGACTTGCCCGCCCCCGGCGGCCCGGCGATGCCGACGACGAACCGCGGCGCGTCGCCCGCGCGCGCGCGGATCTCGCTCGCGAGCCGCGCCGCCTTGGCCGCGATCGCCTCGCCCTCCTCCATGATCAGGCGGCCTTCGCCTCGGCCGGGCGCTTGGCGCCGGTCATGTAGGCGACCGCGTCCGACATCGAGTGCTCCTTGGGGTCGATCACGCACAGGCGCCGGCCGAGGCGGTGGATGTGGATGCGGTCCGCCACCTCGAAGACATGGGGCATGTTGTGGCTGATCAGCACGATCGGGAGCCCGCGCGCCTTCACGTCGAGGATGAGCTCGAGCACGCGCCGGCTCTCCTTGACGCCGAGCGCGGCGGTCGGCTCGTCCATGATCACGACCTTCGAGCCGAAGGCGGCAGCCCGCGCGACCGCCACCCCCTGCCGCTGCCCGCCCGACAGCGTCTCGACCGGCTGGCCGATGTCCTGGATCGTGAGCAGGCCGAGCTCGGAGAGTTTTTCGCGTGCCATGCGCTCCATCGCGGGCCGGTCGAGCATGCGAAACAGGCTCCCCATCAGGCCGGGGCGACGGATCTCGCGGCCGAGGAACATGTTGTCCGCGATCGAGAGCGCGGGGGAGAGCGCGAGGTTCTGGTAGACGGTCTCGATGCCGGCGCTGCGCGCGTCGATCGGCGAGTGGAAGTGCACCGCCCGTCCGTCGAGCCGGATCTCGCCCTCGTCCGGGCGCACGGCGCCGGAGAGCGCCTTGATCAGCGTCGACTTGCCCGCGCCGTTGTCGCCGATCACGGCGAGGATCTCGCCGGGATAGAGGTCGAAATCGCAGCCGTCGAGCGCGGTCACGCGACCGTAGCGCTTGACGAGGCCGCGACAGCTGAGGATCGGCTGCGTCGTCATGGCGAGCCCTTCCGGATCCACTGGTCGATGGCCACGGCCACGATGATCAGCATGCCGATGAGGAGATAGGTCCATTGCGGGTCGGTGCCGATGAGCCGCAGGCCGAGCGAGAACACGCCGACGATGAGCGCGCCGAACAGCATCCCCATGATCGAGCCGCGCCCGCCGAAGAGCGAGATGCCGCCGATCACCACCGCCGTGATCGATTCGATGTTGGCGAACTGGCCGGCGGTGGGGCTCACGGAGCCGATGCGCCCGATCAGCACCCAGCCGGCGAGCGCGCAGATCAGGCCCGAGAGCACGTAGACCGAGATCAGCACCCGGTCGACCTTGACGCCCGCGAGCTTCGCCGCCTCCGGATCGTCGCCGACCGCGTAGACGTGGCGCCCCCACGCGGTGTGCTTGAGGACGTAGGCGAGGACGAGGACGAGGACGAGCGCGATCATCGCGATCACGCCGTAGGTAAGGACGGCGCCGCCGATCGTGACGCGCTCGCCGAAGAATTGCAGGATCGGCGCGCGCGCCGCGATGTCCTGCGAGCGCAGCGTCTCGTTGGCGGAATAGAGGAAGTTCGCCGCGAGCAGGATCTGCCACATGCCGAGCGTGACGATGAAGGGCGGCAGCCGGACCTTCGCGACGAGAATGCCCGAGACGAGCCCGCACAAGGCCCCGATCCCGAGCCCGCACAGGATCGCGAGTTCGGGCGGCAGGCCGTAGCGGAACACGAACTGCCCCATCACGACCGAGCACAAAACCATGATCGCGCCGACCGACAGGTCGATGCCCTTGGTGAGCACGACGAGGCTCTGGGCGGCCCCCACGATCCCCACGATCGCGACCTGCTGGAGGATGAGCGTCAGCGAGAAGGGCGAGAAGAAGCGCTGCCCGAGCAGGATCCCGAACACCGCGATCGACAGGACGAGCACGATCAGCGGCACCGCCGCGGGCGTTCGATGCAGGAAATCCTGCAGGCGCCCGAGCGGGCCCTTGGCGTGGTCGAATTCGGCGATCTCGCGCGGGGCGGTGATCGTAGCGGCATCCGTGCCGGCCGCCTCGGACGTATCCTTCTGCATGGCGTCTCCCGACGGGCTCGCCCGATCACGGGGCCCTCGAGTGGCAAACGTCGTCGTTCTCACCGCATGCGAGCGCCGCCGGAACGGCGTGCTCCTCTCTCCTTCCCCTCAGGGGAAGGTGGCTCCGACCCCGACAGGGGTCGGAGACGGATGGGGTCATTCGACCCGAAGGGTCGAAGGGGCGTCGGGCTTCTCCGTACGTAAGGAGCTCTAGGACAACGCCCCTTCGCAGCTTCGCTGCGAAAAACCCCATCCGACCCGTCGCCTTCGGCGCCGGGCCACCTTCCCCTGAGGGGAAGGAGAGCGGCGGCGCCTCCTGACATCGGTCCAGCCTCACCCCCAGCAGAGGTCGAGACCTTCCTCGACCGAAATCGAGGGCACGCCCTCGACCGGCTCGTCGGTGACGAGGGCGACGCCGGTGTCGAAGAAGTCGAGGCCAGGCGACGGCTCGGGGCGCGTGCCGTCGGCGGCGAAGCGGTGGATCGCCTCGACGCCGAGCGAGGCCATCAGCAGCGGGTATTGCTGGGAGGTCGCGCCGATCACGCCGTCGGCGACGTTGCGCACGCCCGGGCAGCCGCCGTCGACGGAGACGACGAGCACGTCGTTCTCGCGCCCGATCGCGCGCAACGCCTCGAAGGCGCCCGCGGCGGCGGGCTCGTTGATGGTGTGGATGACGTTGATCATGGGGTCGATGGCGAGCAGGTTCTCCATCGCCTGACGCCCGCCCTCCTCGTTGCCGTTCGTCACGTCGTGACCGACGATGCGCGGGTCGGTCTCGTCGCCCCAGCGGTTGGGGTCGCCGACATCGATGCCGAAGCCGGTGAGGAAGCCCTGGTTGCGCAGGACGTCGACGGTCGGCTGGCTGATGTTGAGGTTGAGGAGGCCGATGCGGGCATTCTCGGCATCATCGCCCATCGTTGCCGCCGCCCAGGCGCCGATCAGCTCGCCGGCGCGGAAATTGTCGGTCGCGAAGGTCATGTCCGCGCCCGTCATCGGCTCGAGCGGCGTGTCGAGCGCGATTACGAGGATGCCCGCGTCGCGCGCCTGCTGGAGCGGGGGCACGATCGCGGCGGTGTCGGAGGCGGTGATCAGGATGCCCGAGACGCCGTTGACGATGCAGGTCTCGATCGCCTGAACCTGGCTCTCGTGGTCGCCGTCGATGCGCCCGGCATAGGCGAAGAGCCGCATGCCGAGCTCGGCCGCCTTCTCCTCGGCGCCCTCGCGCATCTTCACGAAGAACGGGTTCGTGTCCGTCTTCGTGATCAGGCAGGCGCTGATGTCCTGGGCGGCGGAGGGGGTGGCGGCGGCGAGCGCGGCCGCGCTCAGGCCGACCATGGCCATGGTCTTGATGTGTCTCACGGTTTTCCTCCCGGGCCTGGCTTCTTCGCTCGAGGCTCTCGTCTGGTGCGGAGAGGGTCGCGCGGTGCGACGGCGGCGGCGGCCGGGGTGCGGCCCTGAAATGGCTGCCTTGCGGACGGCGCGTGCGCCGAGGCCCGACGTCTTCCTCGCGTTCCTCCCTGCGGGACCAAGGAAATGCCAAGCGTCGCGGCTCGTCAAGCGATTAATTCACAGTGAAGTAATATTGACAGCCCGCCGTGCCGGGCGCCAAGGTCGCGCCGGGCGTCGCACCGACGCCTCGCGGAGAATGCCGGGTTTGGATCGCGCAGAGCACGAGATCGCGCCGAGCGCCGCGAGACGCGCGGGCGCGCCCTTTCGCGGGGCCAATGCGAGCGGCATGCGCGCGCACAACGAGCGGCTCGTCCTCTCGCTCCTGCGCCGCGACGGCCCGCTCGCCAAGACCGAGATCGCCCGCGCGACCGGGCTTTCGAACCAGGCGGTCTCGGTGATCGTGCGTGCGCTCGAGGCGGACGGGCTGATCGCCCGCGGGTCGCCGGTGCGCGGGCGCGTCGGACAGCCCTCCGTGCCGATGCGGCTCTCGGGCGAGGGCGCCCTCTTCTTCGGGCTCAAGATCGGCCGGCGCAGCATCGAGCTCGCGCTCGTCGACTTCCTCGGGCGCGTCGTCGCCGCCGATCGCCGCGTCTGGCGCTATCCGACGCCGGACGCGGTCGTCGCCTTCGTCGCCGAGCGGCTGCCGGCCCTGCGACGAGCGCTGCCGGCCGGGCGGCGGGATCGCCTCGCTCAGGACAAGATCGTGGGGCTCGGCATCGCCATGCCGTTCCAGCTCTGGAACTGGGGCGCCTATCTCGACGCGCCGCCGGGCGCGCTCGACGATTGGCGCACCCGCGACATCGCCGCCGAGATCGCCGCGCTCACCGAGCTGCCGGTCACGCTCCAGAACGACGCCACCGCGGCCTGCGGGGCCGAGCTCGTGTTCGGCACCGGCGAGCGGCTCGAGAACGCGCTGACGATCTATTTCGGCTTCTTCATCGGCGGCGGGCTCGTCCTCAACGGCCAGCTCTATACCGGAAGGCGAGGGAATGCGGCGGGGCTCGGCCCCCTCCCCGTCCCCTGCCCCGGCGGCGGCGGGGCGCCGCTCCTCTCGATCGCCTCGCTCTGCGCGCTCGCCGCGCGGATCGCGGAGGCGGGCGGCGACCCCGAGCGCCTGTGGGAGAGCCCCGAGGACTGGGACCTCTCGCCCGCGGTGCGCGAGGGCTTCGTCGCGGCGAGCGCGCAGGGTCTCGCGAGCGCGATCCTGAGCGCCTCCGCGCTCCTCGAACTCGACGCCGTCGTGATCGACGGCTGGCTGCCGGCCGATCTGCGCGAGGAGATCGTGGCGCGCACCGATCACGCCTTCCGGCGGCTCGATCTGTCCGGCATCGAGCCCCTGCGCATCCGCGCGGGCACGGTCGGCCCGCACGCCCGCGTGCTCGGCGCCGCCGCGATCCCGCTCGCGCAACGCTATCTCGTCGATTGAGAGGGAGGGTTCCCGATGAAGCGCTCGCGCATCAACCAGGCGCTCCGCGAGGCACGCGAGACCTGCCGCGCCCACGGCTTCGCGCTGCCGGACTGGGCGGATTGGAGCCTCGCCGACCATGCGGGCGAGCCCGAGCGGTCGCGCTTCCTCGCCGAGCGCCAGATCGGCTGGGACGTCACCGATTTCGGCCAGGGCGCCTTCGAGCGGCGCGGATTGGCGCTCCTGTGCATCCGCAACGGCATCCAGGGCCGCGCCGACGAGCGCCCTTATGCGGAAAAGCTCCTCTTCGTCGGCGAGGACCAGGAGACCCCGTTTCACGCCCACAAGGTGAAGCTCGAGGACATCATCGTGCGCGGCGGCGGCAACCTGATGGTCGAATTCGCGCGCGAGGGGAGCTTTCCTCTGGGCGACTGGACGCCGCGCGTCGACGGGCGCGCGGTCGATCCCTTCGCCGGGCCGGTGCGGATCGTGCCGGGCGCCTCGATCACGATCCCCCGCGGCCTCCAGCACCGCTTCTGGGGCGAGGGCGGCCGCGGGGCGGTCTTCGTCGCGGAGGTGAGCCAGTCGAACGACGATTTCGGCGACAATTTCTTCCTCGAGGAGATCGGCCGCTTCAGCACGATCGAGGAGGACGAGCCGCCGCTCTACCCCCTCTGGAACGAGGTCGCGGGCGCCTCGCGCTGACGGCACCGCGCTCTCACCGGGTGGGCAGAGCGCTGCCGGCCCGTAGCCGCATCTCCTGACATTTCACCGCAAGAAGCCCGCGAGCCGGCGGACGCCCTCGCGGCACTGGTCGAAGCCGCCGGCGAAGGACAGGCGCAGCCAATGGCTGCCCTCATTGGGGTCGAAATCGACGCCCGGCGTCGCCGCGACCCCCGCCTCGTCCAGGAGGCGGCGGGAGAAATCGAGGGACGAGTTGGTGAAGCGGCCGATGTCGGCATAGACGTAGAAGGCGCCGTCGGCGGGGTGGATCTCGCGCAGGCCGAGCCGCGGCAATTCCTCGAGCAGCATGGCGCGGGTGCGCGCATAGCCCGCCTTCACCGCCTCGAGCTCCTCGACCGCGTCGAAGGCGGCGAGCGCGGCGATCTGGGAGAGGTAGGGCGCGGAGATGAACAGGCTCTGGGCGAGCCGCTCGACGGGGCGCACCAGCCGCTCGGGCAGGACGAGCCAGCCGACGCGCCAGCCGGTCATGCAGTAATATTTCGAGAACGAGTTCACCACGATCGCGTCCGGATCGTAGGCGAGCGCGGTCTGCGCCGGCGCCTCGTAGGTGAGCCCGTGATAGATCTCGTCCGAGATCAGCCACAGGCCCCGCGCACGGCAGGCCTGCGCCACCTCCTCGAGGACGGGCCCGGACATCATCGTGCCCGACGGGTTCGCCGGGCTCATCGCGAGGACGCCCGAGAGCGCGCCTTGCGCGTGCGCCCGCTCGATCGCCGCGCGCGTCATCACGTAGCCGGTCGCCTTCTCGAGCGGGATCGAGACCGGCGCGATGTCGAGCGCCTCGAGGATGTTGCGATAGGCCGGGTAGCCCGGCGCGGTGATCGCGACGCGCGCGCCCGCCTCGAACATCGCGAGGAAGGCGAGCACGAAGCCGGCCGACGAGCCCGTCGTCACGGCGATCCGCTCCGGCGGCACCGCGACGGCGTAGGTCTCGCGGTAATGGCGGGCGATCCGCTCGCGCAAGGGGGCGATGCCGAGCGCCTCCGTATAGCCGATCCGGCCCTCCTCGAGCGCGGCCTTGGCCGCCTCGCGCGCGGCACGCGGAGCCGGCGCGGAGGGCTGGCCGACCTCCATGCGCACGACGCTCGCGCCCTCCCGCTCGCGGGCGGCGGCACGGGCGAGCACGTCCATCGCGAGGAACGGCGCCACGCGCTCCGCGCGGGCGGCGAGCGCAGGCAGGCGCGGGGGATTCGTCTCGTCGCTCATTCTGGAGACCTCGCGGGGCCGCGGCGCGTCGCCGCTCTTTGCCGAAAGCGTGATTTGACCATCGTCTCGCCCAGCCTGTACCCCTACCCTCGTCGCGACCGCAACCCCGAGCCGAATCGCCGATGCAGATCGCCTCCCGCTCGCTCCCCGCCCGCGCGCTCCTCTCGCCGCGCCGAATCGGCGCCCTGGCGCTCGCCGGCCTCCTGGCGCTCGCCCCCGCCGCCCCCGCCTCGGCGCAGGGGCGCAGCCTGCCCGTCGTGCGCGACGCGGAGGTCGAGGCGCTCCTGCGCGACTACGCGACGCCGATCTTCCGCGCGGCGGGCATCAACGCGCAGTCGACGCAGATCGTGCTCATCGCCGACCGCTCCTTCAACGCGTTCGTCGCGAACGGGCAGCGGATCTTCATGAATGTCGGCGCGATCATGGACTCGGAGACGCCGAACGAGGTGATCGGCGTCATCGCCCACGAGGCGGGCCACATCGCCGGCGGGCATCTCGCGCGGCTGCGCCAGGAGATCGCGACGGCGCAGATCCTCTCCGTCGTCGGCATGCTCGCGGGCGCGGGCGCCCTGGTCGGCGCGAGCCGCTCGGGGGACACGATCGGCAATACGGGGACGGGCGTGTCCGGCATCTTCGCGGGCGGCCAGGAGCTCGCGATGCGCAACCTCCTGTCCTATCAGCGCTCCGAGGAGCAGGCGGCGGACGTCGCCGCCGTGCGCTATCTCACCGCGACCCGGCAATCGCCGATGGGCAAGATCCGCGTGTTCGAGCGCTTCGCCGATTCGGGCCTGTTCCGCACCCGCGCGCTCGACCCCTATCTGCTGAGCCATCCGCTTCCGGCCGAGCGCATCGCGCTCCTCCAGCGGCTCGCGGCCGAGAGCCCCTACCGCGACGCCAAGGACCCGCCTGCCTTGCAGGCGCGCCACGATCTCGCCCGCGCCAAGCTGTTCGGCTTCGTCGAGCGGCCCGAGACCGTGCTCAACCGCTACCCCCCGCACGACAATTCGCTCGCCTCCCGCTATGCGCGCTCGATCGTGATGCACCGCACGGGCCGCTCGTCGGAGGCGCTCGCGCTGATCGACGGGCTTCTCGCGGCGCAGCCGAACAATCCCTATTTCCACGAGCTGCGCGGCCAGGTCCTGCTCGAATCGGCGCGCCCGCGCGAGGCGGTCGCGTCGCTGCGGCGCGCGGTGCAGCTCGCCGAGAACGCGATGCCGATCCGCACGCTCTACGGCCAGGCGCTGATCGCGCTCGGCGACGGGGCGAGCCTCGAGGAGGCGGTGCGCCAGCTCAACGTCGTCACCCGCCGCGAGCCCGATTGGCCGCACGCCTTCCGCCACCTCGCCATGGCATACGGCCGCACCGGGCAGATCCCGCTCGCGGAACTCGCCACGGCGGAGTATCACTTCGCCGCCGGAGACCATGCGAGCGCCCGCGCCCAGGCGACCCGCGCCATGCGCGGCTTCACCGAGGGCTCGCCCTCGTGGCGGCGCGCGCGGGACATCGCCGAGTTCGAGCCGCCGCGGCGGTGAGGCACGGCGCCGACACGAATTCGGTTCAACGGAACGATCGAGAGACGTCCTCCTCATGAAGAAGATTGCCGCTTTCGGGGCCGCCGCCCTCCTCGCCGCCTCCCTGCTCGTCCCCGCCTCCGCGCAGGAGCGCCGGTTCGACGACGCGCAGCGCGCCGAGATCGGCGAGATCGTGCGCGAGTACCTCCTCGAAAACCCCGAGATCATGCGCGACGTGTTCGCCGAGCTCGAGCGCCGCCAGGCCGTCGCGCAGGAGGCGGCGCAGCGCCAGGCGCTGGAGGAGGAGCAGGAGACCCTGTTCGCGTCGGCGCACGACGTCGTCCTCGGCAATCCCGACGGCGACGTGACCCTGGTCGAGTTCTTCGACTACAATTGCGGCTTCTGCAAGCGGGCGTTGGGCGACATTCTCGCGATGGTCGAGGCCGATCCGCAGCTGCGGGTCGTGCTCAAGGAGTTCCCGGTTCTGGGCCAGAACTCGCTCGAAGCCGCGCAGATCTCGATCGCGGCGACGGGCAAGCTCTCGCCGGAGCAGGCGGCCGCCTTCCACGTCGAGCTCCTCGGCACGCGCGGGCAGATCGACGGCGCCCGCGCGCTCGCGGTCGCGCAGGAGATGGGGCTCGATCCGGAGGCGCTGCGCGCCGAGATGCGCAGCGACCGCGTGCGCGCCGTGCTCACCGAGAACATGCAGCTCGCCGACCGTCTCGGGCTGACGGGAACGCCCGCCTGGGTCGTCGGCGACAGCGTCATCTTCGGCGCCGTCGGGCAGGCCCGGCTCGCCGAGGCGGTGTCGAACACGCGCAGCTGCGGCAGCACGAGCTGTTGAGGGCGGCGGCTGCGGCCCCGATTCCTCTTTCCCGCTTTGCGACTTCCGGCTAAGAGGGCGGCGCCGGTGTCCATGGGGGGCGCCGGTCGAGAGCCCGCGCCCGCATGATCGCGATCCACGTCCTCAACGGTCCGAACCTCAATCTGCTCGGCCGACGCGAGCCCGGGATCTACGGGCACGTCTCGCTCGCCGACATCGAGGCGCGCCTGTCCGAGCGCGCGCGGGAGGCGGGCGTGGCGCTGACGTTCCGGCAGACGAACAGCGAGGGCGAGCTCGTCACGCTCGTGCAGGAGGCGGGGCTCTCCGGCGCGGGGCTCGTGCTCAATGCCGGCGCCTATACCCACACCTCCATCGCCCTGCGCGACGCCATCGCGGGTTCCGGCGCGGTCTGCGTCGAAGTGCACCTCTCGAACGTGCACGCCCGCGAGCCATTTCGCCACCATTCGATGATCGCGCCCGTCTGCCGGGGCGTGATCTGCGGCTTCGGATCCCGTTCCTACGAGCTCGGCTTCGACGCCCTCCTCGCCATCCTGCGCGAGGAGAAAGCCACGACCGACGATGTCTGAGGAGAGTTGAGAGCATGGCCAGAACGAGCCCCTTCGATCCCGAACTCGTGCGCGAGCTCGCCGGGCTGATCGCCGAGACGGACCTCACCGAGATCGAGGTGGAGAAGGGCGATCTGCGCATCCGCGTCGCCCGGCAGGTGACGCAGGTGGTCTCCGTGCCCGTGCAGGGGCATCAGGCGCCCGCGCCCGTCGCCGCCGCCGCGGCGCCGGTGACCGCGCCGATCGCGGCCTCGACGCCCGCTCCCGTCAAGCCCGTCTCCGCCCGCGAGCATCCCGGCGCCGTCACCTCGCCGATGGTCGGCACCGCCTATCGCCGCCCCTCGCCGGACGCCAAGCCCTTCGTCGAGATCGGCCAGAAGGTCGAGGCAGGCCAGCGCCTCCTCCTGATCGAGGCGATGAAGACCTTCAACGACATCGTCGCGCCGCGCTCGGGCACCGTGGTCGAGGTCCTCTTCGAGGACGGCCAGCCGGTCGAGTACGGCGAGCCGCTGATGATCGTCGAATGATCCCCATGTTCGACAAGATCCTCATCGCGAACCGGGGCGAGATCGCGTTGCGCATCCTGCGCGCGGCCAAAGAGCTCGGCATCGCCACCGTCGCCGTCCACTCGACCGCCGACACCGACGCCATGCACGTGCGCCTCGCCGACGAGAGCGTGTGCATCGGCCCGCCGACCGCCCGCGACAGCTACCTCAACATCCCCGCTTTGATCTCCGCCTGCGAGATCACGGGCGCGGACGCCGTGCATCCCGGCTACGGCTTCCTGTCGGAGAACGCCCGCTTCGCGGAGGTGCTCGCCGACCACAAGATCGCCTTCATCGGCCCCAAGGCCGAGCACATCCGCATCATGGGCGACAAGATCGAGGCCAAGCGGACGGCCAAGCGGCTGGGCATCCCCTGCGTGCCGGGCTCCGAGGGCGCGATCGAGAGCGAGGAAGAGGCGCTGCGGCTCGGCGAGGAGATCGGCTATCCCGTGCTGATCAAGGCGGCGTCCGGCGGCGGCGGGCGCGGCATGAAGGTCGCGCGCTCGGCGGACGAGCTCGTCCACGCCTACGTGACCGCGCGCACCGAGGCGAAGGCCGCCTTCGGCGACGACGCGGTGTATATGGAGAAATATCTCGAGAAGCCGCGCCATATCGAGATCCAGGTGCTCGGCGACGGGCGCGGCAACGCGATCCATCTCGGCGAGCGCGACTGCTCGCTCCAGCGCCGCCACCAGAAGGTCTGGGAGGAGGGCCCCTCGCCCGCGCTCAACGACGCCGAGCGCGCGCGCATCGGCGGGATCGTGGCGAAGGCGGTGGCCGATCTCGGCTATGCCGGCGCGGGCACGGTGGAATTCCTCTACGAGAACGGGGAGTTCTACTTCATCGAGATGAACACCCGCATCCAGGTGGAGCATCCGGTCACCGAGATGATCACCGGGATCGACCTCGTCAACGAGCAGATCCGCGTCGCGGCGGGCGCGCCCCTGTCGGTGCGGCAGGAGGACGTGAAGCTCGTCGGCCACGCGATCGAGTGCCGGATCAACGCCGAGCACCCGGTCACCTTCCGGCCCTCGCCCGGCACGATCACGTATTTTCATCCCCCGGGCGGGCTCGGGGTGCGCGTCGACTCGGCCGCCTACCAGGGCTACCGCATCCCGCCGCATTACGATTCCCTCGTCGGCAAGCTCATCGTGCACGGCCGCACCCGCAACGAGTGCCTGATGCGGCTGCGCCGCGCGCTCGACGAGTTCGTCGTCGACGGCATCGACACGACGCTCCCCCTTTTCAGGACGCTCGTTCGCAACCAAGATGTCCAGAACGGCATCTACGACATCCACTGGCTCGAGCAGTTCCTGAAGACCGGGGGTCTGGACGAGATCGGCTGAGGGGTCGTCGTGCCGCGCGGCGGGATGAGCGTTTCGTCTCGTCGCCGCGCGGCGCCGCCCGTGCTATGACGGTCGCGTCCATCGGCACGAAAGCGCCGATGCGGCGTTGATTCCCTCTCGTCGGAGCCCCGATGCACAGCGGCATCGTCCAGATCACGCCGGAAATCGTCCTGCGGGCCTATGCCGCGGGCATCTTTCCGATGGCGGAGAGCGCGGACGATCCCGGCATCTATTGGGTCGAGCCGCGCGAGCGCGGCGTCATTCCGATCGAGACCTTCCATGTCGGCCGCAGGCTCGCGCGCACGGTCCGCTCGGACGTGTTCGAGGTGCGCGTCGACACCGATTTCGACGGGATCATCGACGGCTGCGCCGCCCCCGCGCCCGATCGCGAGAAGACCTGGATCAACACGCGCATCCGGCGCATCTATGCCGACCTGTTCGATCTCGGCTATTGCCACACCGTCGAGGTGTATCGGGACGGGCAGCTCGTCGGCGGCCTCTACGGGGTGAGCCTCGGGGCCGCCTTCTTCGGCGAGAGCATGTTCCACCGCGAGCGCGACGCCTCGAAGGTCGCGCTCGTGCATCTCGTCGCGCGGCTGCGCATCGCCGGCTACATGCTCCTCGACACGCAATTCGTCACCGAGCACCTCTCGCAATTCGGCGCCACCGAGGTCTCGCGGCGGGAATACAAGCGCCTGCTCGGGGAGGCGCTCGCCTACGAAGCGCGCTGGGACATCCTGCCGATCGACCGCCCGGTGAGCGGCGAAGAGGCGCTCGCGGCGCTCGCGGCGCCCTACCGGCGCCCCTGAAAGCGGTGGACGGCGCACCCCGCCGCATCGACTTCGCGCGGCGCCCCGGCTACATCCGTCGATCATGCGCGAGCCCCCTCCCCTCCACCTCCTCAAGCTGTGCGTCGGCGCCGAGTCGATCCAGGATCTCGAGGCCTGGATCGAGGAGATGCGGCTTCATGCCGTGCGCGCCGGGCGCTCCTACGAGCAGACGCACACGACCCGCATGGTGCCCAAGCGCATGGACGAGATCGCCGGGCGCGGCTCGCTGTTCTGGGTGATCAAGGGGCAGCTCTGCGCGCGCCAGCGCGTGCTGGCGATCCGGCCGTTCACCGATCCAGCCGGGATCGGGCGCTGCCACCTCGTGCTCGAGCCCGTCGTCGTGCCGGTCGCTCCCCGCCCCTGCCGCCCGTTCCAGGGCTGGCGCTATCTCGACGCGAACGACGCCCCCGCCGATCTCGGCCGCGAGGCCGCGCACGGCCTCGCCGAGATGCCCGAGGGCCTGCGGCGGGAATTGGTGGAGCTGGGGCTGCTCTGAGCCTCAGACTCAGAGTTTGTGAATCATTCTCCCAAATTCTCCACGTTGTCATTCCGGGGCGCGAAGCGAGCCCGGAACCCAGATCCACAACGATCGTCCGAGCGCGCATGCGCGCTCGCTCCGCACCCCGAGACAACTGATACCTCGAAGGACGCAGCCTACAGGCTGCTCATCAGAGGTCGGGAGTCTGGATTCCGGGCTCGCTTCGCGCCCCGGAATGACGGGCGGGGAATGATTTTCGAACTCTCACGTCTCCATAAGCCCCGCGAGCTCGACGAGATCGGACGGGAACATCCCCGCGGTCGTGGCCTCCGGGAGCGGGCCGAGCGCGTCGGCGACGTCGTCGGCGCTGCGGAGGGCCGTGCCGAGCGCGTCGCCGAGGAGGTCCCGCTCGGCGCTCGCGACGTCCGGGAGCTTCTCCGCTCCGGGCAAGGCGGCCTCGTGCCCCGCCCCGAAGGCCGCATCGTCGAAGGCGGCGAAGAGCCGGGGGAGCGGCGCGGCCCCGCCCGTCGGCGCCCCGCCCGCGACGACCGCCAGATCGTTCGACTGGACGACGGGCGCGAAGTTGAAGGCGCTCGCCTGCGCGTCGTTGCCGAGGAAGACGACGATGCTGTTGACCGCCGTCCCGACGAAGCTCGCGGAGATCGCGATCGCCACCGCGTCGTTGTCCGAGCGCGAGAGGTTGAGCTGCGTCGCCTCGAAGCCGGAACCCGGCCCCGCCCCCCATCCCGACGATCCCCATCCCCCGAAACCGCCGCTGCCGAACAGAGCCTCGAGCCCGTTCGCCTGGATCACCGGGGCGATGTTCACCGCGCTCGCGATCGCGGTGTTGCCGCCGATGAAGACGATGCTGTCGGTGATCGTCTCGATCCGCGTGATCGCCACCGCGACGGCGACCGCGTCGTGATCGCTCGTCGACATGTTGACCTGCACCACCATCGGCGGCGGCACCACCACCTGGAGGACCTGGATCGGCGCCGGCCCCGCTTGGGGCAGGCTCGCGGAGAAGGCGATCGTCGCGGACAGGCCGGCCTCGCCGAAGGAGAGGACCGAGACGCCGCTCGCCGACGCGATGCCGATCCCGAGCCCGCCGCCGGCGATGCCCGGCGCCGACGCGACGCTGCCCACCGCCGGCGAGAAGCCGCCGCCGAAGGCGGGCGCAGGCCCTCCGCTCGATCCGAAGACCGGCCCCGCCGCCGCGGGCTCCGCCTCCGCGGCCGCGGGAAGCGCGACGGCGCCCGCGCGCGCGACGGGAACCGGCGCCTCGCCGAGATCGCCCGAGCGCCCGCCGGCCGCCGTGCTCTCGCGCACGACGCCCATCGCCCGCATGGCGATGGGGTCGGCCAAGGCGGCGAGGCCGAGCGCGCCGAAGAGGAGCCAGGCGTCGCCCGGCTGGCCGAGATAGCGCCAGCCGCCCCGGCGGTCGCGCTCGCGTCGCTCCAGCGCGGAGCGCGCACCCTCCACCGTGTCGGCCGGATGGCCGAGCTCGGCGCTGTCGCCGATCATGCCGCTCGCACCCGCTGCATAGCCCATGGCGGTCCTCCCTCACGGCTCTCGGAACGCGCGGTCGATGCTGTCGAGGAGCGGCGCGAGCGCGTAGAGCGCCGCCGTCGTCTCCCCGGTCTTGACGAAGACCTGGACCGACATGCCCGGCAGGACCGCGACGCCGCCGGGCGCGCCCACCCGCTCGTCGTCGAGGCGGATGCGCATGGTGAAATGTGGCTCGGGATCGCGCGGATTGGCGTGCCGGTCCGCGGCGACATAGGAGACCGTGCCGGCGAGCGGCGGCTCCCGCCGGCCCGTGCCGACGAGATGCACCTCCGCCGGCTGGCCGATACGGACGACGTCGATGTCCTCCGGCCGCAAGCGGGCGGCGACGACGAGCCGGTCGTCGCGCGGCACGAGGTCGAGGAGCGGCGCGCCCGCCGCGACCACGGCGCCGAGCGTGCGCACGCGCAGATCGACGACCGTGCCGGCATTCGGCGCCACCACGACGGTGCGGGCGAGTTCGTCCTGCGCCTCCTCCATCCGCTCGAGCAATTGATGGAGCGTGCTCTGCGTGTCGGCGAGCGCTTGGGCGACCTCGTGGAAGCGGTCCATCTTCAGCTTGATCAGGTTCGCCTCGATCTCGGCGATCGACTGGCGCGCGCGGGCGACGAGGGCGGTGCCCTCTCCGCGCCGGCCCTCGACCTCGGCGAGCTCGCGCTCGAGCGCGGTCAGGCGCGGGCGCGGGGCGATGCCCTTCTCGACGAGGGAGCGCACGCCCGCGATCTCCTGCGCGACGATCGCCACGCGCCGCATTGCCGCCTCCTCCTGCGCGGAGAGCGCCGCGATCTCCTTCTCGATCTGCGCCCGCCGCTCGCGCAGGATCGCCACCTGCGCATTCGCGACCTCCCGCCGGCTCGCGAACAGAGCCGCCTCGGCGGCGAGGAAGGTGGCGAGCGCCGGCTCGCGCGCGCGCTCGGCCTCGAGCGCGGCGGGGACGACGATCGCGTCCACGTCGTCGCGTTCGGCGGCGAGCCGCGCGGCCCGGGCCCGCGCCTCCCAGACCTGCATGCGCAGCGCCTGGAGGCGGGTGCGCGCGCGGGTATCGTCGAGGCGCAGCAGCGGATCGCCCGCCGCGACCACGTCGCCGTCGCGCACGAGCACCTCGCGCACGATGCCCCCCTCGAGATGCTGGATCGTCTTGCGGCTCGTCTCCGCCTCGACGATCCCCGGCGCGATCGCCGCGCTCTCGAGGGGCGCGATCGCCGCCCAGGCGCCGAAGCCGAGCACGAAGACCAGGATCAGCGCGTTGCCCGCGAGCGCGATGCCGCGGATCCGCGCGTAAGGCGAGGCGGGCGCGGCGGGAAGCGTCGCGTCGAGGCTGCGCACGAGAGCGCCGCGACCGGTGGTCATCGCCAATCTCCCTCGGTGTCGATCCGGCGCAGGACGAACGGCGTCGCCCGCGGCAGCCGCGGCAGGTCCTCGACGACGGGTGCACGCGTGTCGGGCGCGCGCCGAACGGGTGCCGGCGGCGGGCTCTCGGCACGCCGTTCCGCGGCCCGCTTGCGGGCGGGGATGGAAGGCACCGGCGAGGGCGCGGCGCACCGCGTACCCGAGGCGCTCGGCCGCCGCGCCGAGCGCTCGCGGCGCAGCGGCGGCGGGATCGGGGACGGCGCCTCGCCGCCACCCTGACCGGCCGCCGGGGCGCCCTTCCTGCCCGGCTCGCTTCCCTGCT